>CALIFY010000099.1 GCA_938021675.1 uncultured Acidimicrobiales bacterium | reverse complement strand
GCCCAAGACAATCTGACGGCTCGGCAGGCGTGATCACAAAGCGCGGCGGCCAACTCGTTTCGGGTCTCGGCTCCGAGCACGATGGCCGCCACCTCCAACGCTTCGAGCTGGGGGTCGTGAGCCGAACCGTCAAGTTTGCGGACATCCTCGACGGTCACTCCGTCCTGACCGCCGATCTCGTTGACGATCGACTCGACGTCCAGGCCGGCCGGCAGTTTCACCACCAGCTCGTCGATCGCCAGGCCCCCACCGCGTTCTACGATCTCCAACCCGACGACATCCCCATGAAGCGCGCCGAGGCTGGACGTCACAACGCCGAGCGCCCCCGGCTGATCTGGCAACCAGACCCGAACCAGATACAGGTCTCGGTCATCCATACTCCGACCATATGAGACTTTTGTGAACATTTGGTTTCCGGCCTGGGAACGAGATGTTGAAAGATCATCCTTTGGCGAACGCCGTGGCCATCTTCTTCCGAACGGCGCCCAACGGGTCTGGACTCCGGCAACCGCCACGGGTTCAGCAGCTCAGTTGGTCAGAGCCGGGCGATCGGAGCGCTCCAGGTAAAAGCGCCGAACCCAAAGGCTCCGATCAGCACATCGCGCCGGCTACCGATCGAGACGGCACCTCACCGCACTTCTGCGTATGTGCCCGTCCGGTCCAATCTTTCGATGGTTCTCACTCCATCAAAACCAACCCAAACGGACACATACGCGAAGTTCAGTCCAGAACCAACCGCGTACTACACTCGCGCACCGGGGGCAGAAGATTCACCGGTTAACACATCAAGCAGTAGTGGTGATACCCATGTTCGAGTATCAATTCTGCCGAATCAGGAGGCGACTAGCCGTCTCGAAATGGTAGACGTACCTACGCAATGGTTTTTCAGTCTCCACTTACCCTTGATCTCACCGTTCTGACCTAGCTTCATGCAGGATCCGTCCTGCTTGTCGCTCCAAATGATGCCTTTCGGGCCGTCACAATTGATGCCCTCATCCCCGCAAGCTGCGCCCGTGTCTTGGAAAAACACCGGCGAGTCTCCATTTTCCGCCATGTAGAAGAAGCCGTCACAACCAAACTCTTCATACATCCCGGCCCCCAGAACAGCTTTCATGGCCGGACCATCCTGTGTATGACAAAGACGCATATCATCTGCGTGACCCGAATAGTGCGTGTCATCTACCCGCTCAAAGTCATCGGCACCTACGGCGAACGATGTGGCCATCCAGGCTAGACTCAATCCCAAGACACCGATAAGCCCGGCGGCGACTTTGAATGTCGCCGATCTACCCGTCTGTTCTTCGCTCCCGTTACGTCCATACTCAACACCCATAGCAGTCTCCTCGGCACACCGGTGGCAGCAACAAGTTGTGCAAACCACTCGTTCGTTTACAACTGACGCCGATATGACCGACCACTACCGAAAACGTCACGCCGGAATGAAAAAGGAGTCCAAATACCTACGCCTTCATTGACGCCCGATATTTCTTCAGAGGTGCTATTTACAGTGGTTACAGCCAGACAGTTGCCGACCAACCTGTGGTTGAGGTTGCGATCTATTCTCGTGCAAGTCTGGTCAGACAACTTTGCGTGAACAACGATTTCTAACCCATCCTCGCATTCCGTTGCCCCTTCACCACAGGACAATCCGCGGTTGGGTTTGAAGAGAACTTTTTGCCCTGTGACCTCGTCGAGGTAGAAAAACCTTTCGCATCCATATTCTTCGTTTTCATACATCCCCAAACCTATGACCGCCTCCCAATGCCCATCATCGGCCGTGGCCAGACACGACCACGCATCGAAGGCGGGAGCGGGACTATCGCCAGGGAGGGAAATATTGTCATCGGCGAATGAAGGAGCCACCCAGACAAGCCCCACCGCCAACACCCCGAGAAGCCCGGCAACAATTTTGAACGTTGCCGATCGGAGCGGCTCGTCAACCGCGTCATGTCGCGAGCCTGGGCCCATCGAACTACTCATCACGTTCCTCCGTTACAGCCAAATTCAAACCAACGCTCAGCGGTAGAGGCCGTTTCATGCGCCAGTCACCGACATAATCAGCCGGACAACATATTCGAACCTAGTTAGGGGGAGGAAGCATCGTCAGCAACTCCTTCAATGAGTGATTGCTGTTCCGCCTTGACGCAGGGCCAGATCAACCGGTAGTGCTCGCCGTCAGCGGCTGCTCTTAGGCAACTCTTGTCCCAGTAGACTTCGACCATATTCTCACAGAGTCCAATGTGTTCGTCACACCTGCGATCTTCTTGAAAGAAGAATGCATCATTGTTCGAATCAAGGAAGAAAAAGGAGTCACATTGGAAATTGTCAAAGGTGCTCTCCGCTAGTACAGCCGCTTTGACACCATCGTTCGCAGTCTGCGTTTCACAGTACATAGGGCCCGGGCCGTCGGTCTCGTCATCAGTGTCGGAGCCGGTGGCGTCGCCTTCGGGAGGATCGCCGACTGGGATCTCGGGGATGTCCGAGTCCGCATTGGCGCCAACGGCGAAAGAGGTTGCCATCCACACGAGGCTCAACGCCAGAACGCCCACAAACCCTGCAACAATTTTGTATGTTGCTGACCGGCCCGCCTGCCGATCGTTCGCACCCCCACCATGTCCTGACCCCATATCCGTCGAACCGCTCATGGTGCACCTCTGCAATGGTTGATCCAGGCTGACACTCGGCCCTGCACGCCGTCACGGCGTTGTCCACCAACACGACCAACCAACTCCGGAGGTATCACTCCAGAACGGAAGAAATTTTCGACATCTTGCCCGCGTTTTTGTAACGGAACCCGAGACCGTTGGCCAGACGCCGGGGTCCGACCTGCCGAAACGCCGGCGTGCCGGTAGTCACGCCGCTATATCCTGGGAGACATCGAAGCTGGATTCGTGTCATCGAGAATCTCCCGACACCTGCCCGGTAAGGCAAACCTGGTTCTTTTCGGCGTTCTTGCCGTCGGCTGCGCCGGCGGCGCGGTTGAGTCACAGGTTCCCACCGCCGTCGACACCGTGGCCACCGCCGCCGAATCGACGAACTCCACCGGACTCCCCCGGCCGTCACCGAATAGCCGATCGTCGAGCGACACCACCCGGCAGAGCGCTCCAGCCGCACCAGAATCGGCGAGCGCCGAAACGGTTCCATTGCGATTCGAATCGTTGGTCGCCGATATCACAACCGAAGAGTTCGAGGCCGATGCCATGGCCATCCTCACCGACCCGCAAGGATGGGGCCGAGCCGGGTTCACCTTCGTCGTCGATCCTGGTGCTCGGTATCGAGTCGTCCTGGCCGAGGGCCCGACGGTAGACGAATTGTGCCTACCGTTGCGGACCTTTGGCACCGTGAGCTGCCAGAACGGGCCGGTGGTGGCCCTCAACGCCACACGATGGCGGGACGCGGTTGAACATTGGGAGCTGGGCATCGATACATACCGCGGCTACCTGGTCACCCACGAGGTCGGCCATCTCATCGGCCAACGACACCCCACACCGCGGTGCCCAGTCCCTGGGCGACCAGCGGGAGTCATGGAGCAACAGACCGCCGGGCTTGAAGGCTGCATCGGTAACCAATGGCCACGGGACTGGGAGATCGAGTACGCCGGCCAACGACCCGTCGTCTACGCTCCGCTCCCCGACTGGGCCCCCGAACCCGTGCCCGGCAACGGCGAGCGGTAACAGACCGATCGGTGATTCACCGCCCCATACTCAACACAGCGTGACCATTGACACCCCGTCGCCCAACGGAAGCATGACGACATCGACTCGAGGGTCGGCCACCACGTGATCGTTGAACGCTCGAAGTGCGACGGTGTCGTCACCGGGCCCCGACTCGTCGACCACTCGGCCCTCCCACAGGACATTGTCGACCAGGATGACCCCATTCGGGGCCAGCAGCGGAACGAGCTGTTCGAAATAGCCGATGTACCCGGTCTTGTCGGCATCGATAAAGGCCAAATCGACGACGGTTCCCGAGGGCAGCGCGGCGATGGTGTCGGCCGCGGTACCGAGCCGGAGATCGATGCGATCGGCGACCCCGGCTTCCTGCCAATACCGGGACGCGATGGATGTCCATTCTTTCGAACGGTCACAGGCGATCAGTCGACCATCACCCCGAAGGGCCTTGGCCACCACCAACGTCGAGTAGCCGGTGAACGTCCCGATCTCGATCACCAGCTTTGGTTGGAGCACACCGGCCAGCATGGCCATGAATCGGGCTTGCGGATAACCGATCTGCATCCCCGCGCCGGAAAGCTGTTGCGTCTCGGCGATCAGCCGGGCTTCGATCTCGTCGGGCGGAGTGGTGTGGGCCGCCACATAGCTTGCTATCGGTTCGCCAAGGATATGGGCCTGCCTGGTCACACTCGTCCTCGTGGTCAGTCCGTCGGATCGTCCGCTACGTCGGATTCGATCTTGGTGATCGTGTCTCCGGTTCGAAACGTACCGGACTGCACCACGATGGCATTGACCCCGCGAAGTTTGATGTCGGAGCGGTGATTCACCCACCGGGCGGCGTCGATGCCGAACCGTTCGGCGAACTTGGCGCAGCCGGTATGTGGTTTGGCCGGGATCTCAAGAATGGCCGATCCGATGGCCAACCTCGTCCCGACCGGGGTGTTGTCGTCCGACAGCAGCAGATCGACGAACAGTTGGTCTCCGGCCAACGGCCACCTGACTTTGTCGCCGGCAGCCACAAGATCGATGGCCCGAGCCGACATGAGGTTGAGCTGAGCCTCGGGGTGAGCGGCGCCATCGGGGGTTTTCGAGTTTCCCCGCTCGATGTAGTTGTCGCCGACGAGCCCTTTGCCGATCACCACTTCGGCGGTGTCGAGCACGGCTCGCTGGTCGACGTCGGGCCTGGCCACGATCAGTTCGACGGTGCCGTCGTCGCACGGCGCGGCCAGAACGTGGTCGAGACCGGTCATCAACTCATCGGTTGTCAGCTGGTGGGGATCAGGCGATGTCACGCCTCGATTCTATTCTTTCCCCCGACCGGCAGCCCTGAATTTACTTGGCCCCGGTCTCCCGGATTGGCAGTCGTCGGGAAGACGCTTCGTTGGTCGGCGCCGAGGGCCGTCAGCCGGACAGTTCGGCCCGGCGTGTCGATCGATTCCTCTCCCGATGCTGATCGCCCGAATCGAGTCACTTTCCGCTTGGCATCGACCAGGCCTTTCAGCGTCACGAGCACCATGTAGATCTGCAGGGTCAACCAGACCAGCTCTCCCCGAACCACCGCGTTGATCAGCAGCGAACTGCCACCGACGAGGTACAACGAGTTGAACGCCAGACCGGATGGGATCCGACGCCGTTTAAGCCAACCGGTAATCGACTGACTATTGACCGCGGTGACAGCCGCCATGATGCAAAGCGCTCCGAATACACCGAACGGTTGGGACAACAATTCGGGTAGCGCGGCGACTGGGTTACTCACTACGAGACCTCCATTGGCGGGCTCCGCCAATGGTCCAGATCGGCCGGCACCTACGGGATCTTAGTCATGAGAGCGAGCTACGTTGACGAGCGGGTACACCGACCTAACAGTCGTTGCGCCTCGGCGCGGAATAGGGCAACGTTGCCTTCCTTGATTTCCTCGTAGCCACGGATCAGGTCCGGCAGGCAGGCGATGTCGACCGCGTTGTCGTAGAGATCGCCGGACAGATCGACCAGAACGGTATCGATCATGCCTCGATACTCGTCGATCAGCGCTCGCTCGAGGCGACGATGAGCGGTTCGACCGAACGGATCGAAGGCGGTGCCACGAAGGCGCTTCATTCTGGCGAGGGCGGCGAAGGCCACATCGCCGGACCGCCCAAGCCCGATCTTCTCTTTGGCCCCGAGCCGCCTCATCGCCGGTGGATGAAGTTTGTAGGTGATCTTGGCCCCCGGACCGAACTGGTCGGCGAGCGCATCTTTGAACGAGTCCGAACGATGAAGCCGAGCGACTTCGTACTCGTCCTTGTATGCCATCAGCTTGTACAGGTAGCGGGCGACGGCTTCGGAGAGTCGGGTGTCGTCGGTAGCCGTTTGTTCCGCTTCTCTGACCTTGGCCACGAACTCGCAGTACGTTTCGGCGTAGGTTCGGTCCTGGTAGTCGATCAGGTCGGGGACGCGAATTCCGAGGATTCGTGTTAGCTCCTCCGACGGGTCGGCGATGGTGTCGATCATCGACGCCACCCGTCTCGAACGTGATTGCTCCGACAGTCCGGCCGCTCGTTCCCGCAGCGAGGGGCGATGGTCGGCCCCGATGGTTTGCAGCCACGCCGGCTCGAGAGCGATCTTGCGTCCGATTCTGAACGCCTGGTGGTTTGTGTCCACCGCCACGCCGTTGATCTCGATCGCTCGCTCGATGGAGTCGGCCGAGATCGGGATGACGCCTTGCTGGTATGCGGCGCCCAGCACGATCACGTTTGCCGGCATATGCGACCGGAATAGTCGCTCGGCAATGGTTCCGGCATCGAAATACACGTTGCGGTCGGCATCGGTGGCAGCATCGATGGTTTCCTGTAGGGCTGCCCACTCCGGGTATTTGGCCGCGGTATCGATCACCATCGCTCCGGTCGGGACTCGGCTGGACGACACGATCGCCACGGTGCGGTCCGGGTCCGCCTTTGCCAAGTTGGCCGGATTCGTTCCCGTCAACACATCGAAGACCAGGTACGCGTCGGCTTCACCAGCGCTGACCTTGTTTGCCAGACCGGTGTCGGTGTCGCTCCCGCGTCGGATCTTGAGGTTGGAGATGACCGAGCCTCCCTTTTGGGACAATCCCGTCTGGTCGAGACCATCGGCTCGTTTGCCGTCGAGTAGTGCCGCTGTCGCCAGCAGTTGATTGATGGTCACCACCCCGGTGCCACCGATACCCATCAATAGAATGTCGCCCTCATCGATCCGGTCCGGTTCGGGCAACTCGTCGGCGGCGATCGGGGCGACCAGCGGCGTCCTCCCAGCCTGCTTCCCGCTGTGATCTTTCTTACCGCTCTCGTCTGGAACGACTTCTACGAACGCTGGGCAGTCACCGTCGAGGCACGAGTAGTCCTTGTTGCACGACGACTGGTGGATTTGGGTTTTTCGACCGAACTCGGTCTCGATTGGCTGAACCGAAAGGCAGCTCGACTTTGTGCCGCAGTCGCCGCACCCTTCACACACCGCCTCGTTGATAAAGACTCGGAGCGCCGGATCGACGGCGAGGCCTCGTTTGCGGTCACGCCGGAGCTCGGCGGCACAGGCTTGATCGTAGATGAGGACAGTGCACCCCGGCGTGTCACGCAGCAACCGTTGGGCGTCGTCGAGACGTGACCGGTGCCAGATCTCAACCCCGGGAGCAAAATCGGCATCCGACGCGTACTTGTCGGGCTCGTCGGTCACCACCATCGTCTTGGTCACGCCCTCAGCGTGAACCGATCGGGTCAGTTCGGGGACCGACATCTGCCCGTCGACGTTTTGGCCGCCGGTCATGGCCACCGCGCCGTTGTAGAGAATTTTGTATGTGATGTTGGTGCCGGCGGCCACCGCTTGCCGGAGAGCGAGGCTGCCGGAGTGATGGTATGTCCCATCTCCAATGTTCTGGAACCGGTGATTCAACGTCACGAAGGGTTCGGCGCCGACCCATTGGATCCCTTCGCCTCCCATTTGGGTCGTACCCTTGGTGCTCCGGAGTGGGGTCATCGACGCCATGCCATGGCAACCGATGCCACCGCCAGCTTCTGATCCTTCGGGGACCCAGGTCGACGTGTTGTGAGGGCAGCCGGAGCAGAATCCCGGTGCCCGGCTGGTCGACGGGGCCGAACCGGCCGATACCGGGATGAGGGTCTTGACCGGTATGGCGGCGGCGATTCCGTCCCGACCGAAGCGCTCGACCAGAAACGGTCGAAGCCGTTCGGCTATGCCGTCGACGTCGAGTTCACCATGGCCTGGGAACCAAAACGACCCGTCGTCGTGGCGTTTCCCGAGCAGTCGTGGAGGGTTCGGCATTCCATAGAGGGCGTCGCGGGCCAACAGTTCGATAAACGCCCGCTTCTCCTCGACGAACACGATGGTGTCGAGCCCGGTGGCGAATGTCCGTATCGAAGTTGGTTCCAACGGCCAGACGACGGCCGGTTTGAACACCCTGATGCCTCGACGTCGCAGCTCGGCTTCGTCGAATCCGAGCCGATCGAGGGCCGCCCGCAGGTCATAGTAGGTCTTTCCGGCGGCCACGATGCCGAGTCGGGCATCGGCGGTGTCGACGGTTTGACGGTTCAGCTGGTTGTGGGCCACGAAACGGGTCGCCGCCTCGATCCGGCCCTCGTAGACCTCGCGTTCCATGGCGACCGCGATCGGTCCGAACAGCTGGTCTTCTTGGCTGTGTTGCCAGGGCTTTCCATCCCATTCGAAGTCTGGCCGGTTCGGGGCCACCCGACCCGGTCCGACCTTGATGGTCGAGTACCCGTCTGCCACGTTTGTCACGATCTTGAGGGCCGACCAGAGCCCGGAGTATCGAGACAGCTCGTACCCCCAACGGCCAAAATCGGCTACCTCTTGGACGCTGCCGGGATAGAGGACCGGTGTTTCGTAGTGGACGAGGACGAACTCTGATTCGGCGGTCAGGGTCGACGATTTCGAAGCCGGGTCGTCACCAGCGACGAGCAGCACCCCGCCCTTTGGATCGACCCCTGACACATTGGCATGACGGATGGCGTCGCCCGAGCGGTCGACACCGGGCGCTTTGCCGTACCACATGCCGAGCACGCCGTCGTAGCGCCCCTCGAAGTTGTAGTTGGCCAGCTGAGCGCCCCACACGGCGGTGGCGCCGAGATCCTCGTTCAGACCGGGCAGGAACGTAATGTTGTTGGCTCGGAGTTCTTCCTTGTTCGACAGCATCAACTGATCGACGCCGCCGAGGGGTGAGCCGCGGTAGCCGCTTACCAGTGCCGCGTTGTTGAGACCATCACGCCGGTCGGCCTTGAGCTGATCCAGCATGGCCCGGAGCAGGGCTTGTACACCGGACATCGCCACATCCCCGCGTTCGAGGCTAAATCGATCTTCCAGTGTGAAGTCCGTGAGTGACACAGTCTGCTCCTTCAACCGTTCCCGGTCGTGTTAGAGGTCCGCCGGCATATTGCCGTTTGTACCGGTCGAGGCCGCCTGGTGGGCTCGGTCGGACTTGGGACATTGTCGATCATTTCCCGATGGTCGGCCAACCCAAGGTCGGACCCTCCAACATCAACAACCTATTACCCGCTCCACTGATGCTGAGCATGGTGTGAGCAAAGACACTGTCGGTCTAGACCCCCTTCGACCTTGACCTAGCGCCTTTTGCTTCGAGCTTGTTGCCCTCGACGAGAACGCGACGCCGATCGCGACGCTAGCTGAAGATAGGGTACGGTTGTGAGAGCAGGGATAGCCATGGCGACGGGCAGTCCTCAAGACTTGCGTTCCGGGGGGCAACCGTGCGTGTACTTGCGATCGAAGACGAGCCTGGTGTCGCCGACGTGCTACGCCGCGCGCTCGAGGACGACGGATTCGTGTTCGACTTGGCCGAAAACGGAATCGATGGAATGTGGAAGGCCACAGAAAATGCTTACGACGTCATCGTTCTTGACATCATGTTGCCCGATAAGAACGGATACCTGATCTGCCGCGAGCTGCGCCAGTCGGGCATCGACACACCCATCTTGATGCTCACCGGAAAACATGGCGAGTACGACCACGCAGAGGGTCTTGATTTAGGTGCAGACGACTACATGACGAAGCCGTTCTCGGTCATCGTCCTCTTGGCCCGGGTTCGGGCGCTCATCCGGCGCGGCCCCTCGTCGGTTCCTTCCACCCTGCAAGTCGACGACCTCCTGCTCGACCCGGGAACGAGGTTCTGCCGTCGAGGTGATACCGAGATCGAGCTGACCCGACGCGAGTTTTCATTGCTGCGCTACCTAATGTGCCGTCCCGGCCAAACCATCGCCAAGGACGAGCTGCTCACCCACGTCTGGAACGATGAGATCGAGGGGTCCGATGTCGTCCGGGTGTACATCGGGTACTTGCGGAAAAAAATCGACGGCAACAACCAGAACAAACTCATCCACACCATGCGCGGTCACGGATATCGGCTCGGCTGCGGAAGACCCTCACCGTCAACTTTCGTCTGACCGATTGTGATGATGTGGAAACTCGGTCTGGGAACAGGGGCTCTGGTCCTATTCCTCACGGCGTCGGCAAGCATGATTGTCTTGAACGATCGATGGCGCCAAGACGATTCGAGTGGCGAGCGAGACGTCATCGATCTTGTCGAACTGGCGGTCGCTCCACCGAATGCCGAGAACCTTGACATCACGGAAATAGAAGCCAATCAAGTTCTGGTTGCGCTGTCGAACGATGCCGTCCTCAACCGTATGGGTTCGCCGTCTTCGCCGGTCACCGGCGTATTCCTCGAGCTTTCCAGTGATGTTCAGGGCGATGAAGACATCACTCTCATTACCGCCGAACGGGACATCGACGGGACGCGGTGGAACATCGCGGTCCATGCATGTGATCCATCCGCCGAGTGCGCCACCGTCGCGGCCGGTGAACGCGCCCTGTCCCGACTCGAATTCGCCACGTCGAGGTTGGCGACCTTTGTGTTGCCGCCGCTCATTCTCGGAGCAGCGATCGGCCTACTTGTAGCTCTGGCGGCCAAACGAGCGATCAAACCTATTGCCGCTATGCGAGCCGACCTCGACGCCGTGTCCGATGGCGATGTCGAGCGCCGGGTGTCAATTGTTGCGGCCGGACGCCAGATGACTCCGTTGGCTGAGAGCGCTAACGGGGCACTCGACCGCCTCCACGAACTGATTTCTTCCAACGAACGGCTGGTGGCCGATATCGCCCATGAGATGCGTTCGCCTCTTACCTCCGTTCGGGGAGCTCTTGAGATCGAAACGATGGGCGACAACGACTCAAAGCACGACCGGTCCATCGCCGAGATTGATCGCGCCAACCAGTTGCTCGACGATTTACTTCTGTTGGCCAAGAGCCCGTCATTCAAGTCTCGCCTCGAGCTAATCGATGTGGACGACGTTATCCGCTACGAAATGTCGCGTATAGCAAAGCAATACCCCAGTATCGAGATCGAGCGAGCCGTCGTCGCAGCACAGGCTCGGGTCGTTGGCGAGTCGATGAACCGGATAGTCCGCAACCTGCTCGACAACGCAGCGAAGTACGGAAACGGCCTGTTGCGAGTAACGCTGCGATCTCACGGTGGCCAACTGATGCTCCGGGTCGACGACAACGGCAGTGGAATCCCGGTCGAGGAACATGAGCGTGTGCTCAGGCGTTTCGGTCGCTCCGATCAGCGTGGTACCGCGTCGGTTGAAGGCACCGGTTTAGGCATGGCGATCATCGACGAACTCATCGAATCGCACGGCGGTTCTTTGACGCTAAGTCGATCACCGCTCGGCGGTTGCCAGGCAAAAGTTGTGATGCCGACCCACATCGCCGAGGAAGCAACAGTCACCCCACCTCCAAAACCGCTTGTGCCGCCGAGACCGGCAGCGACCTCCGGAGTGGAGACTCTCGAGGTTCAAACAGCACCACAGGCCCAGTCTTGGCGTGCCCACCGCCGGTACCTCATCCCGGTTGGCATTGTCGCGCTCGCCTTACTCGTGGCTGGGCTCATCTATTGGTTGGCGCCCACCGACGAGCGGCAGTCGATCACCTCAGACAGCATCGGGAGAACAACCGATGAACCTGGGCCAACCTCCCCTGCCACGCTCATATCCGATGATGCTGGATCGGCCTCACCGCAAAGCCCATCAGGAGAAGACCCACCAGGAGATGCTGTGTCGGATGCGGCCGACTCATCGACGGTGACAAACCCTCCTGAAACAACCGAGACAGAGGGCAGTTCGGCCGACACCGCCGCTAGTACCACCGCCGACACGGTGGAAGGTTACGACGGACCATCAACGCCTGCTGCGCTAGATCGAGGCTCATGGACCACGAGCGCATCGCTTGCCCGCAACGAACGCATGCCAGAGCTCGCAATCGATGGTCAGCTCGATACCCGCTGGCAGACAGGGACTCCGCAACGCCCAGGCCAGTGGTTCCAGGTCGACCTCGGCTCGGTTCAGACCATTAGCCGGATCGACTTGATCCTTGATGAGCCAAACCGAAAAGACTTTCCTCAAGAGTTCCGAGTCGACGTGGCCGACAGCGAGGACGCCCTCGAATCGCAGGCCGAACTCGTACTGGTCGGCAAGGGTAACGACGGCACAACGATTATCGAGTTCGAGCCACGAGAGGCACGCTTCGCCCGCGTGTCGCTTCTCAGAGAATCCGCCGAAAGTTGGTGGACGATTTCGGAGTTGCTCGTCTACGGGTCCTAACCGGGCTGAACTAGCTGCGCTTACCGGCGACATGTTTCGGCAACAACCGCACCCGAGGGGGAAGATCTGGACCTCCGGGTAGTACCGAAGCCAGACCGGCGCCATGGGCGCGATCCAGTCGTCTGAATTCGATGCCGAGCTGCTCAAGCACAGACGTCACCCACCCGGCTGCACGTTCGACCCCCGACTCAGACAGGTGGGTGACGGCGACGACCGCAGTCGTGATCGGCCCACGGGGACCAAGTTCTGCCACCTGATCAGAGGCCAATCGGGTGAACCCGATGGTCAACCCGGGAATCGGGTAACTCGCAGTTTCCTCGACGAAGGCCGCTATGGCCGTCTCTTCGCCGTCGATAATCTCAAACGTGATGTGATGGCGATCGAGAAAGACCCACGATCGACCGTTTTCCGTGTGCTGTCCGAGAATAGGACGTGTCGTCGGATCGCCTCCTGCGGGTAAGACAATGTCTGGGCCCATCGACAGTCGGTGGATGGCGCTGCGAACCTGAAGTTCGTTCAGCATCGTGGCGGTCAGACCAACCTCAGCCAGTTCGGCAGCTAGGGGGGTCATCGTCTGGCGGATCTCGTTCCTTAGCCAGACGGCACCTTCGAGGGTTCGGTGCCCGAACCGGCCCCGCTGCGGCGTGACGAGAGCGAGCAAGCAGGCGTTGTTTTGAATCTGTCCTCCCAACATTTCGGCCTCCTTGGGCCATTGGGAAATCGGGTTGGCGATCAGACCGTCGGGAAGCGTCCGCACTTGGACGATGACCTGGGCCCGACGAGGTTCGACAGCGCTGCGCTCAACGGCTCGAACCACGTCGAGAACCCAAGACGGCGACCGTAGCTCGAGAGGAGCGATATGAACCAGTGACACCCAATGAAGGCCGTCGCAGGCAAGCCCGATGGTGTCACCACCTCGGCTTGCGATTTGGCCGGTTTCGAGTTCTGGCGCCAGAACCTCTACCGGGTTCCGCCTTAGGCGCCGGCGATCGGACGTTCTGCCGTCAGAGCCCATCGAGCGTCGTCGACTATGGCGCCACAGGAACCGCGCCGTAGACGCTACGACCAGTGCCGATGGAGCCATCCACCAGCGCTGGGTCCCTAGTGAAACGGCGGAGATCGCTATCACCAGTTGGAGGCCGAGCACCTCGGGGAACGTCGGTCGGTTCCATCTTGGCACGATTCGAAACGGCGAAACGGCATCGTCATTTTGGGGCGCAACCTCGAAGCGAGGGTCCGGTATTTTTTGGGGCAAACTCGGAGGCTTCGACGTTGTCGGTCCCATACGTTAGGTCCCCCTCTTCGGTGACGCCGCGACGGTGTCTCGGCCCGACGTTGGCGGTCGCCATCCTCGTTCTTGGCCCGATCGAACAACGGTCGCCACGATCCATGCCGCGGCCAGTGCCAGCCACATCCCACCGACGGTGGCCAAGGCGATCGTCCGCCCACCATTGTCCGGCGGCGGTGGCGGCGCTGGTTCGTCGACCGGCTGCGGCGTCGCGCCGGCCGCTGACTCTTCGGGTAGTTGGGCGGTGAGCGCTCGCACGGGGTTGAGGACGCCCCAGCCATACTCTTCGTTTGGCCGGCTTCGCCCCGAGTAGTCCGAGGTCACGGTAAGCCGATGGGCGACTTGTGAAGCGGTGAGTTCTGGGAACCGGGATCGGACCAGGGCTGCAGTTCCGGCCACGAACGGCGTCGCGTAACTGGTGCCGTTCTGAACCCCCAACCCGTCGGTGTTGGCCAGTGTGCTCGTGACCTGCTGGCCGGGGGCCACCAAATCAAGTTCCGTACCGGTCTCCGATGTGTCGCTCCGTTGCCCAGCCTCATCGATCGACCCGACGCTGACTACACCTGGGAGTGCCGCTGGGAACGACGTTGTTGGCGTCGCCAGCGCTCCATTGTTCGAAACCGAGGCGATCACCAGCACGTCGTTCGCGGTTGCGTAGTCGACAGCGTCGGCGAGCACTTGGGCGTACTGGCCAACGCTGGAGGAGATGTTGATTACGTTCGCACCGGCGTCGACGGCGTCGACTATGGCGCGAGCCATCCCGCCGGCCGTGCCGTTTCCATTTCCTCGATCTTGACGAAGCGGCAGGATCGTCGCGTCAGGAGCTACGCCAAAGAACGGATTGTCTGAACTTTTTGTCGCAGCGATGATGCCAGCCACGAACGTCCCGTGACCGTGACAGTCGAAGTTGCCAAGAATTTTTTGCTCGGAACGACCGGAGTTGGTTTCTCCCTCCCCCGGGTCGTCATCAGCGTCTCCACCCGGATCTCCCTCCCTGGTAGTGGCCGACGATTGCAAGGGCGACGTCTCCACCACGTCGATTCCGGGTAACACTCGGCCCCGCAGCTGGGGATGTTCGGCATCGACGCCCGTGTCGATTACGGCGACGACGACGTCACGTCCGGTGGAGAAGCGCCAGGCCTGTTCATAGTCGAGCCAGCGTTGCGCCCATGGCGTCTCGGTTACCGCTGGCCGCTCTGTGGGCTCTTCGCAGATCTCGGCGCCGATTGGCTCCGCCGACGCGTTTGACGGCGCCAGCGTGAGCGAGAGACCGGCAACGAGCAGCCACCCGGTCGCCACACGACCGGCAAAAGCCGCTGTCTGACGATGCCCAGCCCTCATCCTTGCCGAGCCTGGTCTTCGTTCTCGGTAAGGCCGAGCTGGATCAACGGCGACTGCCGGCCTTGGATCAGGCGCCCACGACCAGCGGGAAGATGTTCGGCCCGAAGACCGCTAATCATTCCTTCGTCCTTCGGACATGAAAGCAACAACATCGGGGTGTTGAGCTCGGTGAGCCGACGCCAGACCGGATCCATCATGGCCCGCCCCACGCCGTTCGCCGCTCGGGCGATAATCAGATGCAATCCGATCTCGGCTCCCGATGCCAAGAGTTCCTCGAACGGTTGGAGCGGCGAGTCGCTCCCGTGAGCGAGCAGGTCGTAGTCGTCGACGAGTACGAACACCTTTTTGCCTTCCCACCAATCGCGTTCGGCGAGCTGCTCCGGGGTCACATTCGAGTCCGGAACTCGCTCCTCGAACGCCGAGGCAAGGTCAGTGGCCATGGTTCGAAGAGCCGGTCCCGAGACGGCGAAGGCCAATCGGTTGTTCTCGGGGACGGTGCTATACAACTTCCGGCGGTAGTCGGCGAGGACGATCTGACCCACATCGGATGGCACCGATGAGACGATGGCGTTAGCCACGACCTTCAAGGCGTTGCTCTTCCCGGCGCCGGTGTCACCGACGATGAGCAAGTGGGGGTTGGCCCCGAAGTCGAACCACGCCGGCTCCATATCGTCTCCGTCGATGCCGAGCGGCAGCCGAAGGTCAGACCGCTTGTCTGCCCCGCCAACAGGTGAGGGAAGCGAACTGCTGGGGAAGGACGTTGGGAGCTGTTGGACCACCGGTGCCGACGAACCCGGCCAGCCGGCGGCTACCGCATCAACGATCTGCTTGGTGGCGTCGGCGAGCCCTTCGCCGCCCGATTCGCCGTCGAATCGGGGAACAGCCGTCAAGTAGTGTCGGCCCCCGTCGGCCAGACCGCGACCCGGCGTCTTTGGCACACCCGCCGCCGCCCGAGTGTCGACGAGCGAATCGATGCGGTCCCCCATTCGAAGCTCGAATTTGGTTCCCGCGTTGTCTCGCCACCATGGTCGAAATTCGTTCCAGCGGTTGGCGGTCGCTACGACGTGGACGCCGTACGCCAACCCCGATGACACGAGCCGGGGAAGTCGTTCCTCGACTTCCAAAAACTCTGAGTGAAAGGTATCCCAGCCATCGATTAGGAGAAAGATGTCATCGCCGTAGGGGTCGTCCTGGTACTCACCGCGACTTCGTCGGTGCCGGTAGTCATCGATCGACGCCAGCCCGTCGGCCTCGAACAGCGCTTCCCGGTGATCCAACAAATTGGCGAACTGAGCAACGGTTTTCGTCACTTTCTCGCGATCCTGGCGATTGGCTATGTCTCCAACGTGGGGTAGTCCTCGGAGGCTTCCGAGTACGCCGCCACCGAAGTCGAGGCAATAGAACTGAACTTGCCGAGGGGTATGCGTGAGGCTGAGGCCGAGCACCAACGAAGTCAGCAGCGTACTTTTTCCGCTTTGGGGGGCGCCGGCTATGGCGACGTGTCCGCCGGCGCCGCTGAGGTCCCCAGTCAACATGTCGTAGCACTGCTCAAAAGGGTTGTCCACGATGCCGACCGGCACGCCGAGCAATCCGAAGGTGTCTACTCCGCAGTTGATGCCGTTTTCGGTTGAGCTGCTCGGGGCGGGGAGAAGCGATCCGAGCGATGGGGCGTCTTCGAGTGGCGGGAGCCAGATCTGTCTCGCTGGTGGGCCGCAGTTCGAGAGACGTTCCAGCATCACCTTGTAGATCGTGTCGGCGGTCGAGATATCGATGTCTTGTTCGGGTTCTTCCACCGTCTCGACAATGTCGGGGGTGTCGGCGTCGAACAGCGGCGGGCAGTAGTCGTGAGTGAAGGAGACGATGAGATCTTCGGCTGCCATTTCGTCGCTTCCCGGCAGCACGGTCGATGTTGTGTTGGCGTCAGGGAGCTGAGCGGACACATACGCTGCTTTGAAGCGCTCCAGGTTTCCTTCCGCTTTGATGTACCCGTTCCCCGGTGGGAGGTCGTCCTCGTACGCTGCGGTCGTCCCGAGTACCGATCGGCTCTCCGATGAGGAGAACATCCGAAGACCGATCCGGTACGACAGATGCGAAAGCAGTTCGTGGATCCTGCCCTCGTCGAGTCTCTGCGTTGCCAAAAGAAGGTGAACTCCAAGGCTTCGTCCCAGGCGGCCAACCATCACGAAGAGGTCAGCAAACTCCCGCTTGGCGCTCAGCAATTCGGAAAATTCGTCGATTACTAGCAGCAACGATGGAATGGGTTCGAGTGCGGTTCCGGCGGCCCGGGCCTTTTCGTAGTCGTGAAGCGACGCGTATCCGGAACTTCGCAGTACCTCTTGGCGCCGAACCAGTTCTCCTTGAATGGCATCTTGCATCCGGTCGACAAGGGAAAGCTCGTCGGCCAGGTTGGTGATTATGGCGGAGGTGTGTGGCAGTTTCTCGCAACCCAGGAACGTCGCTCCGCCTTTGAAGTCGACGAGGATGAGGTTGAGGATGGCTGGTGAATGGGTCGAGGCCAACGACAAGACCAACGTTCGCAGCAGCTCGCTTTTGCCCGAACCGGTAGCGCCGACGAGCATGCCGTGGGGGCCGGCTCCGCCCTGCGCCCCTTCTCTGATGCTGAGCGTGAGTGGGGTGCCGTTCCGCCTAACCCCTATAGGGATGTCAAGGTGCTCGCCTGTTACGAACTGCCGTTGGAAGACGACGGGATCGAAGTGTCGAACGTCCCCCAGTCCGAGCAGGGATGGGAGCTCCAAGTCTTGTTGCAGGGGGGCGTCTCCGTCGTCGTCTTCAATCACCGACGGTTGGAAACCGGCGATTCGTTTGCAGAGATGCTCTGCTTCGGCGGTGCTGAGCGAATCGGGATATCCCAGGTCGATCATCTCACCTCCCCGATAGCGGCGCAGGCGGCCGGCTGTCACCTCAAGCGAAAGGGCGGCATCTGGGTCGTTCGGATGGAAAGTTCCGCCGACATCGATGACCGTTGTTCCGGCGAGCCCGATGGTGCTCAGCTGAGACGAACCTGGAATTGGAACTCCGTCGAGGAGGATCACGGTTGCAATTTCGCCCTCGTCGAACACCATGTCCGGCTGGAATCCCGATCGTTCGACTTCGCCGGTCAGGCCGAGCAACGCCTCGACCTCCTCGATCGTTTCGAAGAAGAGTCGAGTTGCACCAGCACCGTCGGTATCGGAGGGGTGGTGGACGTGCGGGAGCCATTTCAACCATTCCCAGGAATGTTGCCTGTTCGAGGTTGCACACATCACGATACGGACCTCCTTTGGCGACTGCAGTGTTGCTAGCTGGGCGACCACGGCCCGCGCCATGGCGTCGATGGCATCGCCATCGCCCCGAAGCAGGATTTTCGAGAATCGGGTCATGGCGACCGCTATCGGTAAGTCGCCAATCGTTTGGTGGGCTTCGATGAACCTGCGCAGGGAGATGGCCGACAGTGGTTCGAGGTCTTCGACCGGCCGGGTGGCTGGCGGGGTAAGTTTGGCGGCTAGCCGTTGAGGTCCAAGACCGACCCTGAGCCGACAAAAGTCTTCATCATCTAACCGGCGTTCCCAGAGTCGGTCGTCGTCGATGAGAGCCGTTAGGCGGTCAGGGTCGGGGTGTTGCCAGAAGACTGCGTCACGCTGCTGATCAATAAGTTCGCGGACCTCTTGGCGGGTCATCGACAGATACCGCAGGTAGTCGCGACGATCGGCCGGCATCGAGTCGTCGCCCCCCTGACGGCCCATCATCATGAAGCCCATTCCGAGCATCGACAATCCCATCATTCCGGGGCCGAGCATGGTCAATGCGGTATTGCCTCCCGGCCTTGCAGCCGAGAGTCCACTCATCGACATCCCAAGCATCATTGGGAGCATGTACAGCATGTAGGTGAAGTTGGGCTTCTTAGGCGGAGACAGCTCCGGTGGGTCTTGAAGTTCAACCTCGTTGGCCGGAAGTTCTGGCCCGGCAACTCTGGGTGGTCGATTGAAGACAACAGTACTCATCGTTCCGTAGACGCATCCCAGGTCAGGTCGTCACGGCGAGCACCGGTTCAACGATCCTGCGACGTGACGATCTTTTGATCACCCCGTCCTAGTTTGTGGAGCCACGGGGCCGGCGGCCGAAATCTGGGCATCGTGGTCCGTCATCGAGCCAAGGGGAGCAAGATATGCCAGCCAGTGACCTGTGCCGATTCACTGTTGCCACGCCGACTACCTCGGCCGACGTTGCCGTTCCTGAAGACGCCCGGATCTGTGATGTTGCCCCACGGCTCGCCGAACATAGCGGCGACTCCGAGCTCGCCGGTCAGGTTGTGGTGCTCCAACGCCTCGGGGAGGAACCGTTAGCGCCCGATCAGACCGTTCGCGGATCGGGGGTGCGAGACGGTGAAACGTTGTTGCTGAGACCAAAGGAGGAGCCGGTTCCTGCGATGCTGTTCGACGATCTTGTCGATGGCGTTGGCGGCGCGGTTGCCGACGGTTTCGAGCGATGGTCCGGCGCGACCGCACACCGGTGGTTGCTGCTCATGGGCGCCACTCCCCTGGTGGTCGGCCTGGTTCACCATGTTCTTCAGCCGGTCGGCGATAGTCCAGCGATCGGTGCCATGATCGTCGCCTCCATCCTGTGGGCGGTCGGTCTGGTCGCGGCACGGGCACTCGACGACCGGCTGACTGCTCTGGTTTTCACCACGATGGCTTGCTGTTACGCCACTCTTGGGGCGTGGACTGTCGGTGCCCTGGCCTCTGGAGCCGGCGCTGATCAGGGAATACTGTCATGGCCGCCCGAACCGGAGCAAGCGTTGCTCACCTTAGGTGTGCTCGCCGGCGGTGGGCTCATGACCAACTGGATTCTTGGTGAGGTTTGGCTTCCCGTTGCTATCACTGCGGTGACCGGGGTCGTTGGGTTCGTGTCCGTGGTGCCGAGCACCGTGTGGACCGTCGAATGGTCGGTACTCGGCGTAACGGTGGCCATGATTTTGATGGTAACCGGCCCCCAGCTACCCACCGTCGCCTATCGTCTCGCCCGCTTGGCCCCTCCGGACTTGGCCCAAGAACCGGCCGACATGCAGAGCGAGATTGTGACGCCATTAGTCGGGACCGAGGTGCTGGCTCGCGGTCGGTTGGCTGATTCGTTTCTGACGATACTCACCGCCGCGACGGCGATCGTTGCCGGGGCTGGGTTGCTATTGGCATCGTATGGTTCGACGCTGGCTCGTTACGTTGCGGTGCTCGCCATCCTTGGCTATCTGCTGCGCACTCGCCTACTTCGCAACGTTGTGCAGCGGCTCATCGTCGCTGCAGCGGTAGCTGCTGGTGCGATGGCTCTTGTCGCTCAAATCGTCTACTCGCTCGATGACGGATGGCGACTGAACGTCGGATCGGTTCTCGTCGTATCGACCTCGCTTGCGTCAGTCGCGCTGTGTCGACTGGTCCTTCCGGCCCGGCACTCTCCGTTGTGGGGTCGTGCCGCTGACGTGGGAGAAACGATCGTTGCCGTGGTGTCATTACCCATGGTGATGTGGGTCAATGGGGCCTTCTCAGCCGCCCGCGGGTTGGCGGGCTAGGCCAACCGGGAGAGGCACCACCGTGCAGGACAACAAAGATAAGGCCAAGGCTCATCTGTACCTGGCAAGTCGTCTCCGGTCGGCGTTGGTTGCCGGCGATCCCAATCTGATGCGAATGCCGATGGTTCGGACGAAGCGGGGGACGTTAGGTAGCGTCGTTATCTGCGTCCTCCTCCTCGGCGGCTTCGCGGTGTTCGGGTTGATCCGTCCCGGTGGCAAGACGGGCTGGACAACCGAGGGCACGATCGTGACCGAGAAAGAGAGCGGTGCTCGGTTTCTCTATACCGATGAGGCGTTGCATCCGGTTCTCAACTATTCGTCTGCGTTGCTTGCCGGTGGGGACGCCGATCAAAAGGCACGGGTGTCGCGAGCGTCGTTGGCCGGTCACCGTCGAGGTCCGACGATTGGCATACCCGGTGCTCCGGATGCTCTTCCGGTCCTAGCCGACGTCGAAGATGCCGAGTGGGCGGTCTGCTCAACCAATGATGCCGCCAATGAACCACTCGTCTCCCTCGTTTTTGGCGAAGATCTCGGTGCCACGCCGGTTGAAGCAGATCAAGCCATGCTCGTCTCCTTACAAGGCCAGGAGGAAACATACGTCGTTACCGGCAACCGATTCC
This sequence comes from uncultured Acidimicrobiales bacterium, assembly GCA_938021675.1. Lineage (GTDB taxonomy): Bacteria > Actinomycetota > Acidimicrobiia > Acidimicrobiales > SZUA-35 > JAHELU01. Next base: position 10,144 of record CALIFY010000099.1, on the reverse strand, counting down.
ATCTCATCGAGAACCCACTCGCCATCTCGTCGCTAGGGTTCGACGGCGTTGAGCCCATAGACGTCGGAGCTTCCTGGCTTAACGCTTTGGCTGAGGGTGTCCCCATATATCTTCCCACTGCAAACCCGCCAGACGGAGTTGAGCCGGCCGCCAATCAGGGAGAGGTTTTCCGGGTCGAGCTGGTTGATGGTGCAACCCGACTCTACGTCGCCTTGGAGGACGGGTTAGCTCCTATTACCGAGTTCGCCGCGGCGTTGCTATTGGCGAACGTATCGCCTGCTTCGTCCGGTCAAACCTCAACTATCACCAACTTGTCCATGGCTGATGTAGCCGCCCGTCCGACCTCGCAGTGGGTGATCAATGAAGATGAGTGGCCTGAATCGGTACCTAAGCTCGCCGATCTCGAAAACGGCGACCTCCTTCCGTGCGTTGTGTTCGATCTCAGCGATGAGGCCTCCGCCTCTGCTTCGCTGTCGCTGTTGTCGTTACCTGAGGACGGGTTACGAACGACCGTTCCCAACGATGGGGCATCCGATAGAACAGCCAACGAGTTCATCGCTCGCCCGAATGGCGGCACAATACTGCGAGCAGAGGCGGGAGGTGAGGAGGGGGAAGCTTGGTTCCTAATCTCGGAAACTGGCGTCAAATACCCCATTCCAACAATGTCCGAACTGGCGACCTTAGGATTCGAGGAAGCTGAAATAGAAGTCGCCCCAAATGCTTTACTCGACTTCTTCCCCACCGGCCCTGGACTTAGCTCCGAGGACTCCCGACTCACTGTCGACGTTTCCTCTGACAGAACAGAGTCCGCCAAACGTGATGATCTGACGGCTGACACGTCTCAGTAGGTGAGGCCGGCAAACCGCCACCTCGGATTTTAATGAAAGGGGAAATACATGCCGCAGTATGCGCCGCAGAGTGGCGAGACGAAGATTACTAAGGAGATGATGCTTCAACTCAAGGCTCGCTTCGAACAGGCGAGCAGCAATCTTGAGACTATGCGTACAGGTGTAACCGGATCGGTCGATGGCGTTGTGCGAGGTGGCGGTTGGGGCGGCGTCACTGCTAACGGTTATGGAAACATGATTCAAGGCCCCTGGAACGATCAGTACAGGATCGTCCAGGAAAGTCTGAGAACAATGACCGAGATCATCGCGATGGACATCAGTGGCGCAACCGCCGCCGACCAGGCAGCGCAAGATCGAACGACTGGGCTTGCAGCACAGATCGTCGGCGCGTAAACCGCTAACTCAATAAACCCAGAGAATCGAAAGGAACGAGAAGCATGACCGACCTCGGGACGTATAGCGCCAACTCGAACTCAATGACTGGCGGAGCGGCCGACCTTGGCACGTTAAGTAAGCGAATGGATGCGGAGGTAGATGAAGTCGAGCGAATGGCTGTTCGCCTACTTCAGGAAGACTGGAAAGGAAACGCTCCAGCCCAATATGCCGTCGTACAGGCGAAATGGAATGCAGCCTTTCAAGAGATGGGCCGATTGACGTTGGGCTCTTCTAACGTCATGATCGATGCCCATGATGCCATGTTCGGAGCCGATAGAAACTCCGCAGCAAGGTGGGGATCAGCCGGATAATACAAGGTATTCCATACATCACTCCTGGTTGCGGAGCCAAAACGAGGCTTCGCAACCAGAGAGCGGTCGTCCACACTGGGTTCGTTAAGGAGGAAGCAAACATGGTTTGGAGTCCCGACTCCATTGCTAAAAAGGGCACACATAGCGACCCGTTCAAGCCACCGAAACGCCGCGACGTGCCGGGAAGCGGTTTCGACCCCGAAAGCTGGAAAACCTTTGACGGCAAGAAGCAGACCACCCCAAAGTCCCAAGATGCTGACGTCAACCGAATCTCAGCCGACACCGAAGGCCAAGAGATCACATACAGCCCACAGGCCTTGCGCTCTTACGCCGATTACCTTGAAAAGAACGTATTGCCCATCTGCAATAAGGGGATCGATCAGGCACGAGGAATCGGTAACGTGCGGACCGGCTACTTCGAAGAAGGTGTTGCGACCAACAAGTACGCGGGCGACATCGAAACTGTCTCGATCTCAAACTGCGACGCATTCAAGAGCGCAATCCAGACACTAATTGACGGATTCCGAGACACCGCCCGTGACTACAAGACGGCGAACGAAGAGTCTGAGGCAATGATCGACAAACTTCAAAGCGTTATAAACGAAGTCGGAGAGCACCTCAAGGACACGAGGCACGTACAGGGCCACAACGACAAAGACATCCAAACCTGAACTGAACTGAACTGAGCTGAACCGCCGACGTTCAGTTCTATTACGACGAGGCAACACGCCGATTTTTCGACCACACAACGGCTTGATCTAGATAGGTGAATTGCAAATGGCAGAACGAGATTGGTTGAAACAAGGCGAAGATTTTTACGGCAGTAAACCGTTACCCCGCAAAGACAACTACACAGAATACAACCTTGATGAACTGCAAAAGATTTTCAAGGGTGGGTCGAAAGCAGAGAGCCTCGACGAGTATAGAAGTAAGGATATCACACTAGGTTCTCGTGAATTCTACGAAGCTGCACAAAAGTTGGCCGACATACAAACCACGTATTACGAACTCGCTGAAGGTATCCGTGTCGGCTCCGAGGAACTCTTCAAGAATTGGAGCGGGCCCGCAGCAACAGCTGGGCACAGCGTAATACAACAGATTCACGACAAGGTAGCCAGTCAGTACAAGTCGCTAGCCGATGCACCTCGAGGTGCAAACACCGCTTGGGGCCAAGTGCACCACATGGCCAAGATGGTCGACTGGGCGAAGCAGGCACATCACACGATCTCAGGCCATTACTTCGGGTTTGCCAAAACACCGATCGAACAAGGCGGGGGTGGCGCCCGCACGTCCGTTACCGACGACGGCCTACACAAAACACACCTTGGCGACGTCCCTGGCCTGAAAGAAAAGTTCGCCCACGACCTAGGGAATGTTCTCAATCAGCTCGCCGACCAGTATGTGCTTAACGCCGAGCAAATTAACATACGGTCGGTAACGCCAAAACCTCCCCCGCAACAACCTCCGAAAGTAGCTGTCGACCACCAACCTGTCCCGGGTGTAACGGACAGAGAAAATCGAACCCCTCCATCGATAGATTCAGCTCCGCTGGCAGACCCCAACGGTCCGCCAGGCGTCACTGCGGGTGATTTCAACGCCAAGAACTCAAGTGGTGCGGATGTTCCGAGCGTGGCGGTACCCCCCTCTTCGGGCAGCGGAATGAACGGCGGCGGCGACCCGAACACCCCAAAGGTTCCGGGCGCCGGCGTAAACGGCGGCAGCGACCTCGACACCCTGGGAGGCCAAGGCAGCCCAAGCATTCGAAGCGTTCCCGGTGCCGGGGTAAACGGCATTGACGATGGTTCCCAGTTTGATTCAACCCGGAATGATGCTGGTCTGAGTGGAGTCAACTTCGACCAGCCACCAGCGTCTGTCGGAAGCGCAGGAGCCGGAGCCGGAGGAGGGGGAGTAGCTGCAGGGGCCCTCCCTAACGTTGCCACGGGCCCAGTTCCGAGTGCGGGTCACGATGGCCGGGGCGGGTTGTTCGATGCAAATGGAACGCAGATCGATGGCCTACACCGGGGTCCAAACGGCCAAGTCGTCGATTCCAACGGAAGGCCGGTTCCCGGAATCTCTGTTGATCGAAACGGCAATCTGACCGGCGCCAACGGGGGTCGACTTTCCCCAGCCGAACTGCGTGAGCTTCAAAACAGACGGACCGGCGGCCAAGTAGCTTCTCCCCCTGCCGCCGGTGTCGACTCGGCGCCGCCAGGAGATCTCGCTGGAAGTAGAGTCGCGGCTGGCGACGGCTCCAGTTCTGGATCTCGTCTGAGTGACGGGTTCGTTAGTCCTGGGTTGGCTCCAGGAGCGAACGGTTTAGGAGTTACCCGCCCCGGCAGTCCGAGTGTGTCACCGCCACCATCTACCGGAGCCGGCGGAACCGGCGGGGCCGGTGGGACACCATTCCCCATGGGCGGCAGCGCAGGCACCGGCACCAGCAACGGTCGAGACAAAAACACAGTTCCACTCACCACACCAAACAACACCTGGAACCCAGACACCGACACCACAACCCCAGCCGGCATCGGGTCACAGCCAATCAGCAAAGCCGACTTCGGCAGCCAAGAAGATCCGACGCTCGCGACTCTTGGTGGCGCAGTGTTCCGGCCCGACGGGTCACCAGTCGCCGGATTGGCAGTTGGCCCTAGCCGGTCAGTTCTTGACCACAACGGAAATACGATTCCTGAACAGTTCGTCGACAGTCACGGAGTCCTTGAGCCCGGATCCGCAATGCCCGATTCTGATCAAGACTTCGATCCGCGACGTCGACCCTCAACGTCGGTCCTGTCCCCGACCACCCGATCTGCAGCCTCCATACCAGACAACTACTCGACTACCGACAGCAACGAGTCGGATAGCGATCCAGGCTGGTATGCCTTCGATGCATTCGACCCCGACGGCTTTGGTCAAGAGCTGCCAACTATTTCGAACAACTCGGCTCTCGGAGACGGCGGATCGAAGTTCCCGAGCAATGGTCTCTCAAAACCAGAGGCATCGCCACTGGTTTCGGACGGAGGCAGGACCGAAGTGACCCCTACCAACAATCGCGACAGGGGTGGCGGGACTCCAGCATCAGGCATACCACTGGCTGGTGGAGGCGGCAACAGCAGTAGTAAGAGCAAAGTAGTACTAATGGCCGACAAGTCAATCTGGGAAACTTCACCCCAGTCTACAGACCAGGTCGGTACGGGCGTCATCGACTAATTGGAACCATCCACAGCTGAAGGTTTCAACCGAACTATCGAGACAGGAGCCTTTGATGAGCCCATGGAAAGATGAACTCTCCGAGTTAATGAACACAATACACGAACAACAAGACCGACTGAATGACTATCAAGCCAAATTGGATGAGATGTCCATCACCACCCGCTCGACGGACAAGACGGTCGAAGTCACCGTCGACCCGAAGGGAGGCGTCACGAAGATAGAATTCCGAAATAAGAAGTACCGTTCGATGTCAGGCAATAGTCTCGGCGAGGTCTTGGTCACAACGATCAAAAAAGCACAGAGCGACCTTCAAAATCAGATAGCGGAACAGCTCCCCGATTCCCCACTCGATGGAGTTTCGACTGAGGACGTGTTGAGCGGCGACGTCGACCTCAGCAAGATGTTCGACGTAGAAAAGATGATCAAAGACGTCAGTAACGATCTCTTTGGAACAAGTCCGTAGGCAGTACACAGCGGGGCCGAACTGGTTCAAAGTGTAGTCGAACGGCGGCGATTTTGATTCGCCGCTAAGCCCAACCATGCGCCAGCCACACGCCGTGATTCGACTTCGCTTCACAACCACCGCTCCGCCTGGCCGACTGACCGAGTGGACGGTCATGGGCTGACTAGCTATGTCGGCAAAAGGTTGAGTTGCGGCCCAACGCCCCCCCACACGCCACCCTCGTGATGTTTTGGGACCCGTAACGTCTTTGTTGGTAGTAGCGACACCTGAACACATCGATTCGAGAAACGAGAGGTGGGGGGTTTTGGCCCCTCATATGCCTATAGAACCACGCAATAGAGAGAGTACAAGGGAGATTAGGAGTTTTGACATGGCGAGCGAACGAGTAGCAGACGGTGGGTAGGCCAGGCAGGGGCGGAAGCGGTGGCGCCGATGGAGGGAGGTTGCCCAGCTCCTTACCTTCAGCTCCGGGGCGGCCACATCCCCCCAGCCCAGAAAATCCCAACGACAGCCAACCACCCCCCACCGGCAGTTCAACGATTACGGCCAACTCGGAAGAATTGAGACGTCATGCCGCTCTTTTCAATGAAGCGGCAGCGAAAGTAGACAATACTCTGTCAACTCTCCAGTCGAATCTCAGCCACCTGGAACCTCGAATAGGCGATGGCAAAGAGGCAGAACTCTTCAAGAATGGTGATGGCGAAAGTGGCTACTTGCCGAGTAGCACGAATATCCAAGAGGCTCTCAAGTTCTACAAACAGTTCCTTGATGGCCTTGCCGAAGGAACACGGGGGACCGCGCGTTCTCAAGACAACGCCGGAGTGGCTTCGAACGATGGCGTTCAACGCCTCACCGGCAGGTAGGAACCTGGTATGACCATTCACCTTCCAGACGAAATGCGGACGTTCTTCCTCGTCCTGACCGGAATGGAATGGCCGGATGTCGATGAAGACGTACTTATTTATGATCTCTTTGACCAGTGGTCTATCACGGCATCCGAAATCGATGGCTTTGCCAATGACCTCAGAGCATCGGCACAAGTAGCCCGAGAGGCGATCGGCGGCGCTGCTGGAGAAGAGTTCGTCAAAGTAGTAAACACGATTCTCAGCGATAACCCCAACCCATTGACTGAGCTGTCTCGCCACTGTCGCGAACTTTCCGACTCGTGCCGAACTGCTGGACTCAGCTTCCAGTACATGAAAATTGCTGCCTACATGCAAATGGCAGTAACTCTTATTTTCATCGCATGGTGCCTGGCGATGGTAGGTCCAACGTTTGGCGCTTCGGCGTTCTGGGCTCAAACAGCTCGGGCAATCTGCGCCCAAATCCTAAAGGCTCTAATCCGAAACCTAATCGTGTCCATCATCTTCAGTTTGGCCATCAGCCTGGGAATCGATGTTGCGATACAACTAGGCCAAAAAGCGGCAGGACTGAGACAAGACTGGGATTGGAATGCAACAAAGTCAGGGTTCTACTCCGGAGCCATCGGAGGGGTGCTGGGTGGCGTTGGCGGCACGGCGATGGGTACCGTACTGTCGAAAGGTTTTTCAACCCAACTCGGACAACGGATCATCAAAACCAGTGCCCGGGGCCTATCCCCTCAACTAGTGGTGGGCTCTGGAATGGCGCTACGAGGAGCAGCCGAAGGAGCGCTGTCCGATGGCCTTACCCGTCTAGCATTAGGCGAAAAGTTCGGTATCCACTGGGGGTCGGTAGTCAGTGGAATGATTCAAAGTGGACTCGGCGACGACGCATCCGAGGCGCCAGATTTTAGTCCGGCATATCTCAAGGGTTTGGACGTTCCGAACCTCGGTCAAATCGAGTTGGGCGCCGATGGAGTCAAACTCGATGCAGGTGGTTCAACAAACCTTCTTGAGGCCGATAGCGCTGATACTCCTGTTGATGCAGGCACCAGGCGAGTCACCGCCGAACCCGAGCACGACGACGCATCCGAGTCGGAATCAGTATCAGACAAACCCCATGACGAAACTGATTCGACAGCTGATTCGGCAATCACCACTAGCTCTGAACCCAGTAGCAGCAATGACAGTATCGAGACGGACTCAACCAGCAGACGAGATGTTACATCAGACGACGAAATCGGACGGCGACAAAACCAACAAGCTGACAGCGGCACCACGTCAGGATCGTCGGCTGCCTTAGGACATTCGCCGGGTCCTCGGACACGAGAATCCGGCGAAAGTTCCGACAACGGCGGTTCGATTGACGACTCGACAGTCACCACGGTCCCCGAAACAGGCGACAGCGGCCAACGAAACGGCCAATCCAAGACCGGCCATCAACAGCCCGAAACCGACGACCTATCGCTAGCGACCGGCAATGGTGAACCCGAAGGCCGGGAAGTAGGGCCAGCATCCGGAACCAACGGTGCCAATGCAACGCAGGGGCACAACGGCAGCGGATCAGGACCCGAACGAAACGAAACAGAAACTGGAGCCGGGCGATTCCCTGATCAGGGCGACGTCGCCAGCGGGCAAGAAACAAGCGGCAATCCGGGCCGGGCCGCAAACCTGGAAGCGTCACCCGGTATCAGCCGCACCCCGAGCTCAACACTTGCGACCGACCGTGAAGCTGCTCCAAGCGAAGCGACCGGTAGCAATACGGACACAGTAAACACGCCATCATCATTCAACGAACGACGACCCGATGCCGACGGTGCCGCGCCACCACACCCGGACGACAGCGGTGACACGACACCGGCGCAAGATCACGAAACGTCGGGGTTACAACAAGAAACCGCCGCGCCAACGGGACAAGAAATCGATGCTGGCCGTCTCCCTGGTCAAGGTGCCGTCGACAGTAAACAAGAAACCGGCAATGGCTCGCACAGATCTCCGACCCTCGAACGCGGTACCCATGAACCGCCGCCAAGCACAAACCTTGCCCCCAGCTCGAAACTCCCAACCAGCCGTCAAACCGCTCCAATCGAAGCACCCGACAGCAAACAAGTCGGGCGACAACCCAAACAACACGGCGCTACGCCAGCGAACCGGGACGACAACGGCAACACCACGGACTGGCGGCAAGACGGTACTGCAACGAGCGGAGCCGAGCGAAACCCCACCCAGAGCGAGGTCGACAGTCGACAACCAACAGGCAGAGGTCCGGACCGATCGCCGACCCCCGAACGCGGGTTCCGAGAACCGTCATCCGATGTCAGCCGCACCCCCGACTCACCACTTACGACCGACCGTGAAGCTGCTCCAAGCGAAACGACCGCCGACAATACAAACACACCATCGCCAACCCCGTTCCAGCAACGGTCCGATGTCGACGGAGCAACGCCGGCCAATCGGGATGACCAGGACGGCACAGCACCAACGCTAGACGATGACCTCACGCCACAGCAGCGAAGCGCTCATGCGTCACGCCGGCCAGAAACCGAAGCTGGGTTAGACCCGGATCAAGGTGGCAACAACAACGGCAGATACCCCAACGGCGCTTCGGACCAAACGTTGCACTCCAGCAGCGACCGAGCCCCAACAGATACACCACAGCACCCCAGCGACTCACCAACGAATAGTCGCAACGACGAGCCTGCTGGTCGAACCATCGAGCGAAAACCCGAACAACACAGCGCTACGCCAGCGAACCGGGACGACAACGGCAACACCACGAACTCGCGACAAGAAGGTACTGCAACGACAGCGCGAGACAGTGACCTGTCAGGTCTACATCAAGACGCTGACACCTCAAGCGGACCGAGAACCGACGCTGGCCGATTCCCTGATCAAGGCGGCAACAACAATGGCGGAGAGCCCGACGGCAGCCCCGCCCGAACCCAAATCCCCGAACGCGGTTCCTCATACACGCCGCTCAACACCACCCGAACCCCCGACTCAACCCCTGCCACCAACCACCAAACCGTTCCAAACAACGCGACTGGCAACGATCCAACTCCAACTAATCGAACGGCAGAACCAAGCGACTCAACCACAAGCAACGAGCGCCAATCGACTGCGGCAAAACGAGAGCCGCTTTCGGAGGATGGTTTTGACAGCGATCAACGGGAACGGATCCGTGAGCATCTGCAACTGCGTCGTGATAGCCGTTCAGCACCACGGCCGGATGTGCGGATGGGGGAAGACGGAAATCTCTACTACAAGAATTCAGGGGCTCGGGTTCCTGGCGAATTCGCCGGCAATCCAACAAACAGATTGTTCTTCGCCGATCCCGACCCGGGACAGCCTGGTTCGGTAGGGCAGGTCTTTTGGGAGAGTGGTAGCGACAAACCAGCGAATCGTGGTGCATGGATGCCGATGACCGAACGCGGGATGCGGCCCAACGGATGGGCAGGGTCTGAACCCGTGGAGTATCGGACCGGTGTTGTTCAGGCGAGGCACGGCGGATCGGCGTCTCGACTTGACTACCCGGCGCTGGCGACCGGTGACGGTCGTCTTTCTGGCGTTGGTCAAGACTCGACGCTGTCAGATTCGGCTGTCGATTCAACGGTACCCGGCATCAGGGCTGGTAGCCGACAAGATGGTGGGGAGCCGGTGGCCGGGATGCGCCTCGGCAGTCTCGCTGATCGGATCAGTTCGTCTCCGGGGAGTGCTGATGCTCGTGGTGCTGGACCCGGGCCAGGCGGTGTTATAGGTACGCCATCTTCGGGTCGTGGTGCTGTTTCCGCTGGAAGGACGCCAGACTTGTCCTCGCAGTCGCGTGGCAGCGGTGGCCATTCAGGGTCGGCGGGGCGGTCCGGCGCGGTGTCGTCGGGGCGTGAGCGGGTTTCGTTTCTCACGTTCGATCCTGTCCAATTCGACGGACAAGGGCCGCTCAGGGTGTTCGCGTCCGGTGGAACGTTTGACGTCGAACGAATCAAAGGAACTCGCCTCTCAGACGGCTCGACCGGAAACATC
>CALIFY010000098.1 GCA_938021675.1 uncultured Acidimicrobiales bacterium | reverse complement strand
TGATGGCCTGGGCGTAATGCACGCCCTTGGCCATATCAACACCAACGAACACGCCGATGCCATCGAGATCCATACCCCATCTCCTCATCGATTCTCTTCAGATGAGATCGCCCAAGAGCGCGGCTGCCATCAACCACCTTACGAACCAGCCCCAGAGTGCATGTTCCTGTCAGAGGTCAACCACACTCGACCACGACGGGTGGCAACACCCCCCAGGCCATCAAGTGACAGGGGCACAAAGCCCTACCCACCGTGTCGAGCGATCAGCCCCGAACACTACACAGGACCTACCAAGAAGGTAAGGGGTGGCGACGACTGTTGGTTGCATCGGTCATTCGAGTCTTTCGATAGTTAACCCGACCTTTACGTTGTCGGTGGACGTTACGTAAGATCTGTGGCTGGCCGCTTGATGTGGTGGGCGGGCATTGTGTTTCTGAAGTGAGTAGTGCCTTCGGAAACGGTGCGCTTCAGTCGCTTGGGGGTAACATGTACGACATGCTTGATCACGGAGCGGAAACTGCCAACGAGCCGAAGGTGAGCGTCTCTAATCATTCGGTTAGTGTTGTAATGGCGACTCGAAATCGGCCTGTGCTGCTTCGTCAGGCAATCGATAGCGTTGTATCGCAAGAGCACGATGCCCCGATAGAGATTCTCGTTGTCTTTGATCAATCCGAACCAGATAAATCTCTTGAGAAATCAGATGGTTCAACTCGTATCCGAGTAATAGAAAACTCTCGTTCGGCTGGTCTTGCCGGTGCTAGGAATTCCGGCATCCTCGTGGCGTCGCACGAGTGGATTGCATTCTGCGATGATGATGATGAGTGGCTACCTGGAAAGCTGAGTGGCCAGTTTAGTTCAATTGAGAAAATGCCGGAAGCAAGGGCGGCATGTACGGGAATCGTTGTGGCCTCCCAGGGTAAGAAAACGGTAAGAATCCCCGATCAGGAGCGGATGTCGTTCGACGATTTCCTGGAAGATCGAATGGCAGAGGTTCATCCATCTTCGTGGATGGTTCACGCTGACACCCTCCGGGACAGAATTGGATTGGTCGACGAGGATATTCCTGGAGGGTATGCCGAGGACTACGACCTTATGTTGAGGACGGCCAGGGAGTTCTCAATTTCGGTGACACCCGAACCGCTAGTCCAGGTGAATTGGACCGGATCGTCTTTCTTCTTTGAACGCTGGAAGATGATAGAAGAATCGTTGACCTACTTGTTAGAAAAGTATCCCGAGTTTGAGAGTAATAGGGCGGGTTATGCTCGGATGCTCGGACACAGGGCCACAGCACACGCAGCGATGGGAGATCGTAAAACAGCGTTACGGGATGTGAGTCGCGCGTTTCAGAGTCACAAGACTCAGATCCGTGTGCCCGTCGCTCTTGCGTTAATTGCGGGGTTTCCACCAAACCTTGCCTTGCGAATCGCCCATCGATTCGGTAAGGGAATCTGACGCAGTAAGCGAACTACCGAGACCGGCTGAGCGCTGGCCTCCCGTTTGCCTGGCGTTGCAGGAAGCAATATCCGGGGTACCTGTCGATATGGCTCGGCAGCCGCAACGTTGTCGCATCGGCAGCGGACGGCTTAGTCGGTATCATATTTGTCGGACGTAGTCATGGCCCGTACGGCCGTGTCGGCTTGGTCCAAGCGCCTATGAGAATCCGTCGCCTAGCTCTCATTGCGGTTGTCTCTGTGGTTTTCGGGATCGCCTGCGTAGCGGCCTTTGGTGACGGCGGGACTGGGGAGCGTACCGAGGCCGGCGATGGTGATGCGATGGCCGGTGATGATGAGGGGGTTGATGAGGTCGGTGGTGGCGCTGGATCTACCGCAACCGACGGAACGAGTAGCTCTGAACCACGTGACAACAAGACGGTAGTTGTCACCGCAGACTCATCCTCGGATACGTCTTCGTCTGAGATTGATGGGGTGACCACTTCGAGCGACAGCAGTTCGGCTGATGGGGCGCTCGGTGACAGTTCGGGCGACAGTACGCCGGGTGACGTTCCGGAGTCGACACCGTCGATAGTGCCGCCGCCGACCGGCGCGACCATAACCCCTGGTGTGCCTTCTCCCACGGGGCCCGCTCCGACCGGTTCTTCTTCCACGGGTTCATCTCCGACGGGGCCCGCTCCGACCGGTTCTTCTTCCACGGGTTCATCTCCGACGGGGCCCGCTCCGACCGGTTCTTCTTCCACGGGGTCTTCTGCCCCGGGGCCCGCTCCAACCGGTCCTTCCACGGGGTCTTCGCCTGCAGATCCGCCGTCGACGAGCGCGACCACCGAACCGTCGCCGTCCACGACGAGAACCACGTCGCCTCCTCCACCGACAACAGCCGATGGCCCCACACCGGTCGGGCCATCGGCTGGGCAGTGGAATCTCGTCTTCTCCGATGAGTTCTCTGGTGGCTCTCTCAACAGCTCCAGATGGGAAGGCGGCTGGTTCAACGGATCTGATTTTAGTAGGCCGGCCAATGCCGATGAACTCGGCTGTTATCACCCATCCCAACTTCGGGTGGCGTCAGGGTCCCTCGAACTGACAGCGGCCGCTACCGGTGCGGATGACTGTCGCCGGCGTGATGGTTCGCCCGCTAGGTACGTGTCTGGTCTGGTCAATACTCGATCGTCGTTTACGTTCACCTACGGGTACGTCGAAGCGAGGATGTTTCTGCCAGGCAATAGCGGCCGAATTCACAATTGGCCCGCTTTTTGGACAAACGGCGCCGTTTGGCCATCTAACGGTGAGATCGACGTGATGGAAGGCCTCTCTACCAACAAGCCGTGTTTTAGCTACCACTGGGGCTCTCAGGCCGATCACAAGTGGCGTACCACCTGCGTTGAGGAAGGTGATCCCACCGGTTGGCACGTCTTTGGAGCGGAGTGGAAACCGGGACAGATCGACTACTACTACGATGGCCGTCTCGTCGGTTCCTACACCACAGCTATAACCAACAGCCCCCACTACGTGGTGCTGAATCATGGTCTCACCGGGTCGCACGGGGTCCACGTACCAGCGACGGTCAAGGTCGATTACGTTCGGGTGTGGCAGAAGTAGACGTTCGGTTTGTGGTTTCTGGAGTTACCGGCAGTGGTGGCTGAAGGTAAAGATTGGCGTGAGGCATACGGTGGCCAGCCACTTGCGTTCTTGAAATTCCCGACGAAGCTGTTGATCTCGTAGGAGCTGGGTGAGGCGCACCCGGTGGTCATGAAGCGCTTGCTCCCGAGCCCGTTGGTGCCATCGCCGACACCCCGAGTCGTATCGCGACAGGTTTGGTTTGGACCGAACCGGGCCCCGCCTCGCTCAGATCAGATCAAGTTCGGTTGATCGAATGGCCGACGCCGCTCATTGAATGCCATGGTCCAAGGCATAGCGAATCAGCTCTTGCTTCCGGTTGAGGTGGAGTTTGCCGAGGATGTTCCGAACGTGATTCTCCACGGTCTTGGGCGAGATAAACAGCTCCTCGCCGATCTCTTTGTACGTGTGGCCGCGAGCAACGTACTGGAGGACCTCGCGCTCGCGGTCGGATAGGGGTTGCACACCACCGGAGTCTTTGCTCATCCTCCGGAACTCGCCGAGCACCAGGCTCGCCAGTTGGGGTGAGAACACCGGCTCGCCGTTTGCTGCCTTCCAGAGGGCATCGCGCAACTCATCGGGGGGTGTCGATTTGACCAGATACCCCGAGGCGCCGGCCGCCACCGCATCGAGCAGATCGCGTTCGGCTTCCGACACGGTGAGCATCACGATGTTGGCCAGCTCGCCGCACTCCTTTGCCACCTTGAGCCCCCCGCCGTTTGGCATGTGGAGGTCGCAGACGACAAGATCTGGCTTGGTTTTGTTGATGATGTCGACCGCTTCGGTGGCGTCACCGGCTTCGCCCACCACCGTGAAGTTCTCACCAAGATCGGCCCGGACTCCCGACCGCCAAATCGGGTGGTCGTCGGCCAGCACCACGGTGACGTGGCTTTTCCATTCTCGTCGTTCGTCTTGGTCGGCCATGGTGCACACCATGATGGCACAGCGCGACATTGCCCCCACCCAATCCCAGAAGGACCGGATGGGGGCAATCGGGTCGTGCCGTACCGATTGGGAGTACGTCGCCGGCTACTCCGAGGCTGGATAGCTGGTGTACGGACCGATGGTGAGCCGTTCGAAGTCACCGTCCACAAGGTCGGGAGGAAAGGGGATGGATTCTTCGACCGTGCCATCCGATGATTTGAGCGCCAGCGTTTCCGGCGACGCCGAGTCGATGAGATGGAAGATCCAGAGGCCCTCGTAGCTCATCGCCTCGACCTCCGTGCCGTCGGTCAATGTGACGGTGGCGGTGGCCGTCTCTTTCCATTTTTCGTCGAGTTCGATGAACGCCAGCCCGTTCGCAGGTGCGTTCTCGATGTACCAATCGAAGTTGCTCCCGAAGTTGACTGGTGTGCCGAGGCATTCAATAGCTGATTCGCGGCCGATAGCGTCGGCGTAGAGGTACACGCACAGAGGAAGCCGGTCCGATTCCGTGTCGATTCTGATGAACGACTCGTCTTCGAATCTGACGATCGCACTGGGTGCATCCTCGGTGGCCTCGTTCACAACGTCGGCTTCATCAACCGGTGCGTCCTCGACGAGCTGCTCCACTTCGGTATCGGAGGCTCGTCGAACCAGCGGTACGTATTCCAGCAGTGTGGTGAGCCGCTCATCGGGCGAAGGAACCGTCGCCTCAGCCGTCGTATAGGTGAGATTGGCGGTGTCACCGTCGGCGGTCTCAAAGATGACACGGCTGAAGACTCCGCCATGGGTTACCTGGATTTTTCGGTCGTCTACCGTGATGAGATCGCTTGTTCGCTGGCCAAACACCACGGCCTCCTCGGCTCCCCAGCCCAACCGTTCCCAATAGACGAGGTTGGCTACGAAGTCAGCTTCCTCGCTCGGGCCGGTGCCCAAGGTGGCCGTGATCAGACCAGCGTCGTCGTCCTGTGAATACACGATGCCTTCGACGGCAACACGATGTTCTTCGAGCCCGTCCAACAAGAAACCGTCGGTCAGCAGGTCGAGGCCCAATGGCGGAGTGTCAGGTGCAGCGATCAGTTCTTCAACCGCTTGCCTCAGCCGAGTAATGTCATCGTTGCCGACCGGCGACAGTGCGTTGAGGACGTCGCCGTCAATCCATGTGGCCGTCGCTTCCAGAATAAGTACCTGGCGATCACCGATGGTTTCGTCCCTGCCCCGATTGGCCTCGAAGTTCTCCTTCCAGGCTTCTACTACTTCGGGGTCGGTGATTTTGAGGTTGAAGAACCCGTTCTCTTCGAACGGGGTGATAGACCCAGATCGTCCGTAGATGTCGACGGTGGGTTGCTCCGAAGGGTTGAAATTTTCGGTCCGGGTCGCCCGTCGGCCCGTCGGCGCCGGATCGATGATGGCGAACCCCGGCGCCGTCTCCGGAAACGCTGCTTCGCCATCGGTGGCATCTTCGGTAGACCTGTTCTCGTCGGTCTGACCGTCATCGGTCGCCCTGTCGAATTCGTTCTCGTCTTGTTCGGCCGACTCGACGGACTCGACGAGTGTGCCGCCCCGACCCTGTTGGAGTATGGCCCAACCGCCGACGACGAAGATGGCGGCGACCATGGTGAGCATGGCGGCGTTCCGCCCTGGTTGGCGGGGAGTGAATTCGTCGACGGCGACGTCGCGAACTGTTGTTGCTGCGGCGTGACGGGCGCTGCGGGCCCGTTCTTCGAAGTCGATCATGTTCATCACTTGGTCCCTTCAGCGTTGTTCGTGCCTTCAGCGTTGTTTGTGGTAGTGGCGTTCAGCGAGGCGGCCATGGATTGCCTGCCCCGGTGAAGGTGGGTGGTGACCGTGCTCGGTGCGCATCCGATAATTTCGGCGATCTCGTCGATCGGCCGGTCCTCCAGGTAGTGCAGCGCGATGGCCTGCCCTTGTCTGGTCGGAAGGGTTCGCATGGTGGCCCAGAACTCTTCGTCTGAGTTTGGCATCTCGGCCAATGGCTGACGTCGGCCTCGAAATCGGGTCATAGCCCGAAACTCCGCCGACTTCCGACGACCCCAACTTCGACACCGATTGACCAATACCCGCCGGATCCAAGCCTCCGGCTTGTCGAGCGTGCTCACCCGGCCCCACTTTTGGTATGCCGCGGTGAAGGCGTCCTGGGAGAGTTCCTCTGCGGCTGTCCGACTTCCGGTCAGCACATATGCCAGGCCGACGACGGACTGATACTCGCTGCGGTAGAAGTCATCGAACGCTCGTGGAGGACCTGCCAGATCAACTTCCAAATCGTCTCGATTCATCACATTCATGTCCGTTACACGCAGCAGCAGACCACGATGTCTACCCGATCGAAAGAAATCGTGCCATCGCCGGTCCGGCGGTCGCGCCCAAGCCGGGCAAACTTCGCCCCATCGCGCACCAGAGGTGGGCCAGATTCAGAGCACCAGAGGTGCGCCAGATTCAGAGCACCAGAGGTGGGCCAGATTTACAACCAGAGGCGGATTTCGGCGCCCCGGCCGGCCCGGCCGTCGACCTCAACTCGGCCACCGAGATCGGTCAGGCGCCCCCGAATCGATCGACGGAGTCCCTGCCCTTCGGGTACCGTCGCGTTGTCGAAACCCCGCCCGTCGTCTTTGATCGAGACGAATATCGAGGCGTCCGACCCAAGCTCCGGTTCTGCGTACACGGTAACTTTTGTTGCGTCGCCGTGCTTGGACGCATTGGTCAACGCTTCGCCGACCGCGCCACAAACGGCGTGAATTTCCCGTTCGGAACCAGTCGGCAAGTCTGGGGCGGTTATCACCTCAACCCGGAGCCCGTATCGGTCTTCGGCCCGGCGGGCGGCCGCTCGAAGCCCGGAGGCGAGGTCGGCGTCGATCTCAGCGCCGCCAAAGAGGTAGTCGCGAAGCTCCAGTTCTTGCGATCGGGC
>CALIFY010000097.1 GCA_938021675.1 uncultured Acidimicrobiales bacterium | reverse complement strand
CAGATCGATGATGCCTCGGTGGCGGCAACACTCGGCACGGTGTTGAAGTACCGCGAAGATCAACAACGCGTCAGCGAAAAGGGCATCGCAGACATGGTCCGCACCGCGGTGCTCGGTGCCGACAGGTGATGCGGCGACAGTCGAGACGCAACCGGTTACCGCCACGATCGGAGCGAACGGGGACGGAGGTCGAGTGATCGACCGCCTGCTGGTGCCCCCGACCGCCGATGAACCGGGAGGTGGGACGGACCGAATCTTGTCTTCCGACCACGGCAATCGAATTGTCGTCGGGTTTTGTCGGGTCCTTCGTCGAGCAGGTCTTCTGGTCCCGGCGTCGTCGACCATCAACTTTGGCGAAGCGATCGACCTGGTCGGGGTCGAAGAACGGGCCGCCGTCTATTGGGCTGGTCGGTCCACGTTGATTCACCGCCCGGAGGATCTCCCGCTCTATGACCGGGTGTTCGCCGCCTTCTGGGAGCAGCGGGCCGGACAGAACTTCCGGGTCGATGACACGCCCCCGCCGGTGACCCTGGCACTCGATATCGCCGACGAGGATCAGGAGGGTGAGAGCGAACCCGCAGGCGACATCAAACCGGTTCGGTTTTCCCAGACCGAAGTGCTTACCGACAAAGACTTCGCCGATTGCACCTCCGAGGAGCTGGCCGAGCTAACCAAGTTGATGGTCCGGTTGCGTTTCACGACTCACCGGCGAAAGAGCCGGCGGCACGTACCGGTCACCGGCGTCGGGCCCCGGCCAGACCTTCGCCGGACCGTTCGGTACGCGTTGGGTCATCAGGGTGAGCCGGTGCGTCGGGCCTTCACCGCCCCAGCTACTCGGCCCCGGCGGATGGTGTTGCTCATCGACGTGTCCGGATCGATGGAGAGCTACGCCCGGGCCCTGATCCGCTTCGCTCATGCCGCGTTGACCGCTCGGAGTAAGGTGGAGGTTTTCGTACTTGGTACCAGGCTGACAAGGTTGACCAAACATCTCACCAGTCGTGATCCGGACGCCGCTCTCGGTCACGCTATGCCACAGGTAAAGGACTGGGCAGGCGGCACGCGGCTAGGGAGCGGCATACGCCAATTCAACGACGAGTGGGGCATCCGAGGGATGGCCAGAGGGGGAATCGTCATCGTCTTGAGCGACGGATGGGATCGAGGGGACCCCGAGATCCTCGGAGCGGAAATGGAGCGACTACACCGGGTGACAAACCAACTGATTTGGGTTAACCCTCTCAAGGCCACGCCAGGCTATGCCCCGTTGGCGGCCGGCATGGCCGCCGCTCTTCCCCACGTCGACCGATTCGTCGAAGGACACTCCTATGGGTCGCTCGAACATTTGGCGGCGATTGTCGCCGGCGCCGAACGGAGCGGTCGATGAGTGAACAACCACCACTGGGTCCGCCCTCGTTTGGACCAAACGAGGGCCCTCCGGTTTTGCCGTTGGAATCGGCCGGTCCTCCAGACTCCTCCGCCGCTCCTTCACGTCCCGGTGTTCCCGGGTCCGGCGTTTCTGGTTCCGGTGTTCCCGACTCCGGCGTTTCGGGGTCCGGCGTTTCGGGAGCACTGTCCGGGAGTTCTTCGCCCCCTCCGTTTCCCGGTCCGCCTCCGCTCCTGGTCGACGGACCGGCAATATCCGAAGATCGGCTTGATCGGCCTGCCGCTGGCCCGGGACCCGCCCCAATCGAGGCAGCTGAGGTTCCCCTCACCGCCAATGACTACGGCTACGACCCCGGTCCTCATCATCGTCGGGGTCTCGACCGCCGGCCGTGGTGGGGGATCGGCGATGTGCTGTTGATGATCCCCATCATGGTCGGTGTCCTCTTGGTGAGCTTCGGGGTGATGGCCGCTCTGGCGGTTGTGGAAGGCGTCGATCTCTTTGCCGGCACCGGCAGCGACCCTGCAGACCTCCCGGCCTCGATGCTGGTAATCCCCACCCTCATCCAGCAGGCGTCGTGGTTTGGTTGGCCCTTTCTCGTGTCTCGGTGGAAGGGGCTCGGTCCGGTTCGTGATTGGGGATGGGCCTTCAAACCGGTCGATCTGGCGATTGGATTCGGGACGGCCTTCATCGCCATTTTCGCCGCTGCCGTCGTAGGGGCCGGCCTCGGCGGGCTCGTTGGCCTGGAAGACGAATCACTGGCCGAAAATACGCAGGTCATCACCAGGTTGGAAGGGTCCCCGTGGTTATACGGGTTGCTGTTCGTCGTCGTCGTCGGTGCCCCGCTCTCCGAGGAGGTGCTGTTCCGGGGCCTCATCTTGCGGTCGTTCCAGAAACGGTGGGGGTCCGTCGCCGGGGTTGCGGCGTCGGTACTGCTCTTCGTGCCCCTCCATATCGCCGATGGCGGTTTTCTGACCTCCGGCCAGGTCGTGCTGTGGGGTTCGATCGCCACCCTCGGTGCCATCCTGTCCGTGTGTGCCGTGCTGTCCAACCGTTTGGCGGGACCGATCATCGCCCACGTCTTGATCAACGCCATCGGTTCGGCTGGAGCGCTTGGGTGGTTCGACGGCTTGTTCGAGGGTCTTCCTTCCTGAGCGGTTCCCGATGCCAAACCGTGTCGGTGTACCGTTCTGGTCTAGGGTCGGAGGCCGCTGTAACTTCGGCTGAATGAGCAACGATCTGACCCGATACGACGCCTTCCCCGGTTTGGAGATCGACCGCCCGGAATCGGGGATCCTTCGGGTGGTGCTCAACACGCCCGGCAAGCTCAACGCCGTCGATTCGGTCAAGCACGCCAACCTGGCCGACGTGTGGCCGGTGATCGACAGAGACCCGGAGACCAAAGTGGTTCTCGTCCATGGTGCGGACGGCGCATTCTCCGCCGGTGGGGATATGGCCATGATCGACGAGATCATCGCCGATCCGGCAACACGGGCCGAGACGTTCCGAGAGGCCCGGGATCTTGTCTACAACATGATCAGCTGTTCAAAGCCGATCGTGTCCGGGATAGAACGGGTGGCGATTGGGGCCGGTTTGGCGACGGCGCTTTTGGCCGACGTGTCGGTGTGTGGTCGGCGAACCAAGATCATCGATGGTCACACCAAGCTGGGGGTAGCCGCGGGCGATCACGCCGCCATCGTCTGGCCGTTGCTGTGTGGAATGGCAAAAGCTAAGTACTACCTGATGACCTGTGAGCAGTTGACCGGTGAGGAAGCGGAACGGATCGGGCTTGTGTCGATGGTGGTCGACGACGATGTGGTGCTCGACAAAGCTTTCGATGTGGCTCGAACCCTGGCCGCCGGGTCGCAACAGGCCATCCAGTGGACGAAGCTAGCGCTCAACAACTGGTTGCGTATGGCTGGTCCGGCCTTCGACGCGTCGCTGGCGTTGGAGATGTTGGGTTTCGCCGGGGCCGACGTCAACGAAGGGGTTGCTGCGGTGAAAGAGAAACGCCAGCCAGACTTCGGCTGAGACCGGATCGCTTGGCCTCGAAGAAACTCTCCTCGAACGGTGGTCGCCATCGTCTACGTTGAGGTGGTGATCGAGGTGCCGGAGGTGGTGAGGAACAAGGCGGTCTCCTGCGGTGCGGAGGCGTGGCTTGCCGCCATCCCCGATCTCGTGGCTCAACTGGAACAGGAGTGGTCGTTCACCGTTGGCCCGGTGTTCGACGGCGGGACCGAGGCCGTTGTCGCTACCGCCGTGCTCGATGATGGCGCCGAGGCGGTGGTTAAGCTACTCGTGCCAAGGCGGTCCGATGAGCCCGATGAATCGGATGGGCCCGATGGGCCTGGTACCGACGGCGCCGTTGGGGCTGCATTTGCTGAGCGTGAGATCGTGGCGCTTCGGTTGGCCGACGGTCGCGGGTGCGTCCGGTTGTACCGAGCCGATGAAGCGCGGGGCGCCATGTTGTTGGAACGACTGGGGCCATCGATGTTCGATCTCGGCGTTCCGTTCGAAGATCGGTTGATTGCGCTAACCGACGCGGCGATGCGGTTCTGGCAGCCGGCGGCCGGACTCGACCTGCCGACGGGGGAGGCGAAGGCCCGCCACCTGGCGACCACGGTCGTCGAACGATGGGAGCGGCTCGACCATCCATGCGCGGAGCAGACGGTGGCCGAGGCCGTCGCCTGCGCTGACCGGCGGGCCAACGCCCATAAGAACGCGCACGCCGTTGTGGTCCATGGCGATATCCACCAATGGAATGCGTTGGTCGCCTACGACGCCGATCTCGATGGGGACGCGGCGGGCCTCGAGTTCAAGCTGATCGATCCCGATGGGTTCGCAGCCGAACCGGAGTATGACCTCGGCATCCTGATGCGGGAGGACCCATTGGAACTCGAACTTGGTGAACCGTTCGATCGGGCTCGCCGGCTGGCCGACCGGACAGGGCTCGACGCCGATGCGATTTGGGAATGGGGGGTGATCGAGCGGGTCTCGACCGGGCTGTTGGCGACCGAGATCGGTCTTCAGCCGGTCGGCCGTCAGATGCTTGAACTGGCCGACCGAATCGCCGCCACGTAGCGCGTCGCCGATACGAGCGAACTCGGTGCGTCGGCGTTAGGGGTTTTGGCTGTTGGTGGCGACCGCTTGTATCTCTGCCACGGTGACCGGTCGAATCGAGGTGGTGATGATGTCGGGGAGCGGACCGCCACACACACCGCCGGAGCAGCTGTATTCGGCGGTCCAGGTGGCTGCCAGTTCCAGTTCGTGGTTCGCGATGGCTGAGGACTGTTTGAATACCGTGGTGCAGTCGGATGGCTGGGCGTCGTCGCCACCGATGCCGAACTGGTATTCGACCATCTGGTCGCCGGTGCAGGTGACCGAATCTTCGCCGCCGCTCCATGTGGCGATGTTCGGGGTCGCGGTGGCGGTCACGGAGAAGCCGGGAATCGATGCGACCGCCTCTACCGGGGTGTTCCAGGCGGCGTCATCGACCCACAGGAAGGTGAGGAGCTGAGTGACGAGCGGGATGTCATCGTCACCGTCTGGCGAGGTGATCGGATCGAACGCCACCACCGGGGTCCGGGAGTATGCATCTTGGATCATGTCGTCGACGACGGGGGCCGGCGGCTCGCCGCCGTCGGGGTAGAAGGTGTAGGCGGTCACCTGCGGCGGGCAGAACACCACCCAATAGTCGACGTCCCAGGACTGGTTGTTGGCCCCGGCGATTGGATGCAACGAGACCTCCTCACCGGCCGGAATCAGCGTGAACGTGCAGCCGGCGAGGTAGGACGAGCCGGTGGGAATGACGTAGGTCCCACCCCCATTCGATCCCGCCCGCACCCGGTTGGCCGTGGCCCAAAGCTCGTTCCCTGCCGGCGTCGTGCCGGATCGCCCGCATGACGTGCAATCATCGCCGGGGTTTGGTGGCGGGGTCGGCGTGCCGGCCGCAATGCTGCTAGTTGTGGCGATCAAGAGCAGGGTGGTAGTTGCCATTGCGGCAAGGCGCCTGTTGAGAAGCGAAATCATTGAAGCTCGATTGTGCACTCGATGGGGTCACCGGTGTTGAACGATGCATACCACTCGCTGATTTTCCATCCGTCATCGGTACGTTCGACTTGGAACTCGCTCGTCCATGTGTTGGTTGGGTCGCTTGGGGTCCCAATTGTTTCACCGGTTTCGGCATCAACAAGTGATGCGTTGTCCCCAGTGCAGGCATCGATTTCGCCGCTGCCTGCATCGAGGTCGATCTGAACTTCGGTGACTTCGATCGGTCGATCACCGTCACTGAACAGGATCTGACCTTCATTGGCCAGTTGCGTGTCGTAGTCGTTCGATCGTTTTTCAAGTAGGCCGGTGAGGTATTGCAGATGTTCTTGCTCTTCGCCTTTGGAACCATCGGCCGGTGCGGTCCACCAGTCGATGACGAGTTGTTCGACTTCGGCTTCGGCCTCGTCTTGTTCGGACAGCGTGGTCGTAGTTGTGGCCGCCGTTGTTGTCGTGGCTTCGATTGTTGTTGTGGTCGACGAGGTATTGGCTGTGGTGCCGCTGGTTTGGTCTTCTTGGTCGCCGCCGCACGCCCCGATGAAGAGGGAAAGAGTCGCGATCGTTGCGATAGTCCGCTTTGCCGCCGTCATTGAGTGAATCATAGGCGCGCCTTGTCCAATGGTGGTGGCGTTTGACTACCTAGTTAGGTCCAGAGAGCGCCTCGCCGCCGCAGCGACGGACAAGACGTTCGCCGCTTAGTGGCAATCACTCGGTTTCGATCGTGCATTCGATGGGATCGCCGGTGTTGTATGACGGGTACCACTCGTGGATCTTCCACCCGTCGTCTGTGAGTTCTACGAGGAATTCGCTGGTGAACGCAAAGCTTGGGTCACTTACTTCGCCAACTTCTTCGCCGGTCTCAGAGTCTAGGACACTCGAGTCGTCGCCAGTGCAGGCGTCCAGTTCACCTTGGCCGGTCTCAGGGTTGATCCGAATGTCTGTGATCTCGATCGGTCCATTGCCGTTGCCGACCATGACTTGACCGGCATCCGTCAGCGCCGCGTTGTTATCGATCGTGCGCTTTCGAATGAGACCAGTGAGGTACTCAAGTCCTGGTTCGTCCTCGCCGAGCGAGCTATCGATCGGCGAGGTCCACCAGTCGATGACGAGTTGTTCGACTTCGGCTTCGGCCTCGTCTTGTTCGGACAGCGTGGTCGTAGTTGTGGCCGCCGTTGTTGTCGTGGCTTCGATTGTTGTTGTGGTCGACGAGGTATTGGCTATGGCGTCGCTGGTTTCGTTTTCCTGGTCGCTGGCGCACGCCCCGATGAAGAGGGAGAGAGCCGCGATCGTTGCGATAGTCCGCTTTGCCGCCGTGACTGAGAGAATCAGAGGTACGCCATGGCCAACGGCGGCGGCGTTCGCGCGGCTAGTCAAGTCGAACGTCACTCGGTTTCGATCGTGCATTCGATGGGGTTGCCGGTGTTGTATGACGGGTACCACTCGTGGATCTTCCACCCGTCGTCTGTGAGTTCCACGAGGAACTCGCTGGTGAATGAGAAGCTTGGGTCGCCCTCTTCACCAACTTTCTCGCCGGTTTCGGAGTCTAGGAAATACGCGTTGTCGGCAATGCAGGCGTCGAGTTCACCGCGGCCAGTCTCGAGGTCGACGAGAACATCGGTTATCTCGATCGGTCGATCTCCGTTGCTCACCAGAATCTGACCGTCTTCTGTCCGCGCTGTGCTGCTATCGATAGAGCGTTTTCGGATAAGACCGGTGAGGTATTGCAGATGTTCTTGATTCTCGCCTTGGGAGCTATCGGCCGGTGCGGTCCACCAGTCGATGACGAGTTGTTCGACTTCGGCTTCGGCCGCATCTTGTTCGGACAAGGTGGTCGTAGTTGTGGCCGTCGTCGTTGTTGTCGTGGCTTCGATTGTTGTTGTGGTCGACGAGGTATTGGCTGTGGTGTCGCTGGTTTCGTCTTCTTGGTCGCTGCCGCACGCCCCGATCAACAGGGAAAGCGCCGCGATCGTTGCGATAATCCGCTTTGCCGCCGTCACTGAGTGAATCATAGGTACGCCTTGGCCAACGGCGGCGTTCGCGCCGCTGGTCAAGTCGAACGTCACTCGGTTTCGATCGTGCATTCGATGGGGTTGCCGGTGTTGTACGACGGGTACCACTCGTGGATCCTCCACCCGTCGTCGGTGAGTTCTACGAGGAACTCGCTGGTGAACGTAAAGCTTGGGTCGCCAATCTCGCTAAC
>CALIFY010000096.1 GCA_938021675.1 uncultured Acidimicrobiales bacterium | reverse complement strand
CAGCAATTAACGAACAAGCACCAGACTCACTTCAAATTGTATTTCCGCCACCTTGGCACTCAAAGTGACAGATGACGGTCAAGGACTTGCCAGATGTCACGTCCAGATACCTCAGTACCGACCCCTGGTAGAGGGTGATACTCCCCCCAGAACGACTCACCCGATCGAGAGATTGGTTCAGCTCACCAACCGTCGTCCGCGGAACGGAACCTCCACCGGCATCGCCGAACTGGTCGACGCTATCGACCTCTGGGCCCAAGCCTGCAACGACGACCCCACCCGTTCATCAGGCGTAAGGCAGCCGACGAGATCATCACCAAGTCAAGTTCGCCGGGCAGCCCTGACCACCCAAACCAGATCAGCGACGGACTACTAGGAATCGTTGTTCGTTGCGATCGCTTGGATCTCGACAACGGTGACCGGCCGGACCGAGGTGACGTTGATATCCGTAAACGTACGCCCTTCCAGATACGAAGAACCCGTCGGAATCGTAAAAGAACCACCGCTCGAAGGATTGAAATTACTCGGAGCAGTCGCCCATGCTTCACTGCCGCTTACTTCCCCAGTTCCTGTCGAACACTTGACGACATACGAGGGCTGCGTCGTTGAATCGACCGTGGCGGAAACAGGCACGATGCCAATCGTGAGGAACGCGATCACAAGCCCAACAGCAAGCCGCCGTTTCGGCACAGCTACTGACCCCCAGCGTCGTTCTCGATTTCGCGCCCGCTCCTCCCCTTTCGACGTATCGAAGGGGGTGAGATAGCAGTCGGTAACGAGTTGTTCGACTTCGGCCTCGACCTTGTCTTTTTCTGACAGAGTGGTCGCCGTGGCGGCGGTCGATGTCGTTGTCGACACTCCGCTCGTCGTCGCTGCTATCGAAGACTCGGGAGCGACAACACACACCTCCCCACGCCACGCTTGACTATTCTCTCCGCCACGGAACACAGTTCGGATCTTGTGATATCGGATCAACCACCAGAACCAGTATCGGTCACCGGCTACTGCGAGCCGTGGTCTCGACGCGCCGGTGAAGAAGTCACGCTCTTTGCCTCAAGCTCGAATCCGAATCCGACCCTGACCCCGACCGAAGCCGACCTCTCGATCACACGAATCTCGTGCGGCGACTCGACGAGAAGCGGTCCAGGGTTCACCGAGTTCGAAGTGACAACCCCCGCCCCCGATCGCGTCACGCTCGATCACCAACCCATTCGCCCGGGGTCGTCGGCCACCGTCGATCTCAACGGGCTGAGCGTTACCAGAGCTATCGATGTTCGGTTCTCGCTGCTGTTGACCCGCCCAGCCGAACCGCAGACCGTTCTGACGCTTCGAGGCGACTCCCTTATGATGCAAATCTCGATCGCCGGTGGTGAGCTGAGAGCCCGGGCGTCCGGACTCGATCTCCTGCTCCGTCACCGACCGATGGCCAACCGGCGCTGGTACGACATCGCTGTGATCTGCGATCTTGAACGAGGCGTCCTGCGCGGCCGATGTACGACCGCCCCCACGTCGTCCCCGGGCCGCGACCTCCTCGAACAGGTCGACGACCCAGAGCCCATCGACCGCCCGGAGCACACCGCTGGTGAGACCGGCGGCGCCTGGATTCAGGCCGCCGTCTCGCTCACCCCGTCCCCACTCGACACATTGGTACTCGGTGGCAACACGTCCGGTGGCGACCTCGACGGACGCATCGCCAGACCAACACTGCGAATCGACGATGTTGCCTTGAGCTGGGACCTGTCCCAAGCGATGGACGGCCCCGACATGGTGGAGACCAGCGAATTCGGCCGACACGGAATTCTTCACCAACTCCCAGCCCGAGCGGTAACCGGGCCCGACTGGGATGGATCACACCAACGGTGGACCGATTCGCCGGAGCAGTGGGATGCCGTCCACTTCCATAAAGATGACCTCTACGATGCTGGCTGGGCCGCCACGACCACGGTCCGGCTGCCGATCGATTTGCCAAGTGGGATCTACGCCTTCCGACTGAACACCGGAGCCGACGAGAACAGGATCCCGTTCTTCGTCCGGCCGGCCGTCGGTGCGGTCACAGCCGACGTTGGCCTTCTCATGTCATCGGCGACCTACCTCGCATACGCCAACCATCGGATGCTGGCCGAGGGTGCCGAATTCATTCGTTCTCGAAGCCGACTGCGACCCGAACACGAGTACATCCGCCGACATCCCGAGATCGGCCGCTCATTGTACGAAAAGCACCCGGACGGAAGCGGCGTGATGTTCTCGTCTCGCCGTCGACCAGTCCTCAACCTCCGGCCCGGGGCGGACGGCTGGAACTTCACTCCCGATACCGACATCAATGCCTTCCTCGAGCATCACCTTCGACCCCGCAACGCTCGCCATGACGTCCTCACCGACGAAGACGTCCATACCGAGGGGCTCGACGCTCTCAGCGGATACCGGGTTATCGTCACCAGCTCGCATCCCGAATACTGGTCGACCCAGATGCTCGACGCTCTCGCCGCGTGGCAACGAGCAGGCGGACGCCTGATGTATCTCGGTGGCAACGGTTTCTATTGGCGGGTAGCGTTCAGCGACCGATGGCCGGGGGCGATGGAACTCCGACGAGCCGAGGACGGGGTGAGAAACTGGCAGACCGGACCCGGCGAGAGCTACCACGCCTTCACCGGGGAATACGGGGGCCTTTGGCGAAGGCTCGGTCGGGCACCGAACGAACTGGTGGGGGTCGGGTTCACGGCCCAAGGTTTCGAACACGCCTCTTACTACGACGTCGAGGAGACGAGCCGTACGGGGAGAACGGCTTGGATCTGGGATGGCGTCGAAATAGTCGATGGCCGGATCGGTACCTCTGGCCTTGGGGGCGGAGCGGCAGGCCAAGAAGTGGACCGCTATGACACCGACCTCGGGTCGCCGCCACACGCTGTCATCTTGGCTTCAGCGACCGATTTCGGGCCGGACATGATCCGAACGAAAGAAGAGTTCGACGCCACGGTAATCTCCCCATCCCCTGACCCACTGGTCCGGTCCGACATCGTGTTTTACGAGACACCGCACGGTGGTGCGGTGTTCTCCGTCGGCTCGATCTCATGGTTTGGGGCACTAGCCCGCAATGGATACGACAACGACATCGCACGGATGACCGGCAACGTGCTCGAACGATTCCGGGATCCGAAACCGTTCGAGCCGCCACCGACCGGGCGCCCCGCCTAGCGAGTGGCACTCCGCCAAGCGTCGCCACGGCTAGCCACGACTCACCGCACCGCGACCACGCATGATTCTGTCTTGAGCGGCGAACCTCATGTCGGTGCCCACCGACCCGGACCCAGGCATTGAAACGACCTGTCCAACCGAAGCGTCTCGAATAGCCACAGGTGCTACCCGGTCTGGAGATCGGCCAGGACACCAAGTGCTTTCGATCTCGGTTGGCGTCGACCGACTCTAGATTGGACCAAATGCAGGTTCAGGAAATCTGGCGCTTCCCGGTCAAGTCCTTTCAGGGAGAACGAGTGTCATCCGCTGAGATAGCCGTCGAAGGCATCGTCGGCGATCGAGCATGGTGC
Source organism: uncultured Acidimicrobiales bacterium (assembly GCA_938021675.1). Lineage (GTDB taxonomy): Bacteria > Actinomycetota > Acidimicrobiia > Acidimicrobiales > SZUA-35 > JAHELU01. The sequence continues at coordinate 1,709 of CALIFY010000096.1, read as the reverse complement.
TTGTTCGACCGAGAATCCGGCTTCCATCTCACCGCCCGACGAGAGCCGGTTCTCCTTTTTGCCTCGGCCCAGCTTGCCGGTTCCGGCACGTCGAGGGAGGTGATTATTTCCTTGCCCAACGGACGGGAGGTGATCAGCTCCACAAACGAGTGCGACGACCAGCTCTCGGACTGGATCGGTCGTCCGGTGCAGTTGCGGCGGGCCGCGGCCGACATCGCTGGGACCTTCGAGAGTCAAGCCGATGAATCCGACACCGGCCGTTGGTCGACCTGGACCGGGACCACCGGTTCATTCCACGACACGGCGGGATCCAACGTTTCCCTCGTGAGCCTCGACGCGTTCGGTAGATGGGATCCCCGTCGGTTCCGACTCAACGTCGTGCTCACCTCCGATCCCGGCGTCGACTCGGAGACCACCGAAGACGGTGCGCTCATCGGCCGGCGCATCACGCTCGGTTCGGTAAGGCTCGACGTGATGCAGCACGTCGAGCGGTGCGTCATGACCACCCGCCCCCAACCGCCGCTGGACACCGAGCCAGCGATTGAGCGCGACCTCAACGTGTTTCGCACCATCGCTAGTGAACTGGGTGGTGTGCTCGGCCTCGGTGCCACCGTCTCCCATCCCGGACGAATCACCGTCGGCGATCGACTATTGACCGACGACTAGCGCTACCGACTCCCTATCAACCGATATATCCGGTTTTGATATATTGATTGACGATATATTGGTTGTCGATATATTGATTGTCGATATATAGTGACGTCATGGATATGACTGTTGAGAGCGCGACACCATGAAGACGCCATGAAAAGGAAGCTGAGCGACAAAGGCAACCTATTGCTGGTGGCCCTGGCCGAAGGGCCGAATCACGGCTACGCACTGGCCCAACGGGTAGCCGCCCTCACCGACGGTGCCACCACCCTCGGCGCCGGCACGCTCTACGCCACCCTCGATCGGCTCCTGGCAGAAGGGCTGATCGAAGATACCGAAGAGACGATCGTCGACGGACGAGCCCGCCGGGTCTACCAGATAACCGGCAACGGACGTACCACGGTTGAACAGTGGGCGTCGGCCCTCCGCCGGCAGGCCTCAACCGTCGACGCCGCGTTGGGGCTGGCATGACCGACCCCTATCGACGCGATCGCTGGCTCGGTCGAGCGCTGACCGCCTTTCCTCCACGCTGGCGGGAAGTCCACGGCGAGGAGTTCCTCGATGTATGCCGTTCCCTGGGCGGCGCCGAGCCCGATGAGCGACCATCGGCCAAACAGTTGATCGATATCGTCGTCGGCGGCTGGCGAGTCCGCCACCGCGACCGCCCTCGATATATCGACCGCCTCTCGTACACGGACGGCCTCAAGGTCGCTCCGCGGCGATGGCATCTCTGGCGCCGCGATCAGATCAACAGCCGGTTTCCCAACCTCACAACGACGGCACCATTGATCGCTATCCAATGGTTTCAACCGTCGTGGTTCTTCGCGCTCCTCATCGTCGTGATGCTAGTCGCCCCGTTCGTTCCCCGAAAAAAGGCGCGAGCGAAGACACGTCGCAAATTTGAGGAGCAGATCGGTTACGCCATTTTCTCTGGGCAGCAACCACCACCACCTCCACCACCGAAACGACCGGTGTGGATAGCTCCTCCCCGTCTGCCAATCCGGCCCGTCGGCACCGCGTCGGGGTTATGGCTCCTCGGTTCGGGGTTGGCGTTACTC
>CALIFY010000095.1 GCA_938021675.1 uncultured Acidimicrobiales bacterium | reverse complement strand
ATGAGAGGCGGCGCTCTCTCGCCAAACCTCTCCCATCGCGGTCCGGTCGACAAATCCGGGGAGGCTGGTGAGCGAGGCTTGGGGCGCGGTCCAGACCCACCAAAGCAACTTGTATCCGACGTACATGCGGAGCAGCCCTGTGGCGACGGCGAGCCGATCGAACCGATGATGTTGAACGAGCACAATGGCGGCGACGACCGCGAACAGAATCACCGCGACTTCCTGACCAACGTAGATGAACCGAGGAACGGGCCGAGTGGCCTGCTGCAACAGAAAGTATGTGGCCAGTACCGCGGCGCCGATCGCAATCCCGGTCCACCACCGCACCGTGACCCGCTCCACGCCGAGGGTTACAAACGAGCGGGCCGTTCCGACTCCGCGGTCGGCGATCCACCGGTCGACCGACCGGACCCGTTCACCGCCGATAAGGAGTACGAACAGGGTCAGGGCGATTAACAGCGGGCTTGTTCGAAATGATCCCATCAATAGGATGCTGCTCAACATGACAAGCCCGCTAAGAGCGGCAGCTCGGGTGAACAATCCGAACATGATGGCGACTCCAATGACCACCTGAGAAACTGAGGTCACCCAGGCCAGGAACTCAGCGTTGGGAATCGCCACGCTGTCGAGAACAAATCCATACCATGCCCAAACCCCTTCCTGCTTTGCCCGAACCGCTGTCGCGGTAATTTCGGCCCCAGCAGTGGTTCCAAGCCAGTCGGGGTTGGTGCCGGAACCAAACCAGCCCCACTTCCAGAACTTCCCTATCGTCGCCTCGACAATCCACCAGGCTCCAAGGAACAGCCGAGCGAAAAGCGTCCATTGTTGGACACTCATTTTTCGCTCTTGGGACAGTTCGGGCCTCCATGCCTCGCTGGCATTCATCATCTCGTTCACCTCTTTGTCGACAATCGGCGGCCCGAGAGACGGGCGGTCTCCCGGGACAATCGCCTCGATGACAACCAGCGGTTCTCCTCGCCACAGCTCGTTTCCCGCTGCAACTCACCATCTCATAAGAGGTCGTTCACAGATCTTAAAAATAGTCAAAACTCCACCTATCGCTTGCAGCTCGATTGCCGCTAGCAACAAAGAAGGAGCTGTTGTGCTGCCGGCGCTGCCGACGAAGGTGCTCTTACCAGGACCGTCGATGCCATGGCTCCTCGGTATGATGACCTCACGAGAATGGACCTTCGATGATGATTGAGACAGTGCTGGTTACCGGCGGTGGGTCCGGGATTGGGGCTGCGCTCGCCACCGAACTCGCTGGGCGCAAACGCAACGTTGTTATTTCAGGGCGGCGCCAGAGCGCCCTCGACGACGTCGCTGGTTCGTCCGATCGAATCACGACGTGCAGCGGGGATATTACCAACCCAGCCCACCGGAGTGCCCTAGCGGATGCGCTGGCGAACCTCCCCGGTCCCCGGGCCGTCTTCCACGGTGCGGGCTATTTTCAGACAGGGTTGCTCGACCAGCTCTCGGCCAGCGATTGGCGGCGCTCATTTGAGACCAACGTCGAGGCTCGATGGGAGTTGTCACGGCAGTGCGCCGAACTGGTCGACGGTGGCCGGATTCTGTTTATTGGCAGCGACGCTGGCGCCAATCCCAGAAGCGGAGCGGCGGCCTACTCGATCGCACAGTCGGCGTCGGAGACATTGCGGCGGGCCCTCCAGGCGGAGTGGGTGGACAAACCGGTGGACGTTGGCGCCTTCAAACCCGGCCTCGTCGACACCACCATGGTGCGCAACTTTATGGCCCTGCCGTCGGACGTCTTCCCCGGCCGGTCGGCCTATGACGGCTACCTCTCCCGAGGTCAGATCGCCTCACCATCGAGCGTTGCCCGGTTCGCATCTTGGCTGCTGCTCGACGTCCCGGCTGAACAGTTCGCCGAGTTGGACTGGGATATTCGCGACGCCGAACATCATGGGTCATGGTGCGATGGCCCCCTCTATCCACACATGACATAGTGTCAACCGGTCGTGCCTAGCTCTTCCATTCCCCGTTCGGTCATGTCTTCCACATCTTGCTCTGTTGCCCGACCAAGGCTGTCGACCAACGCCAACACCGCCTCGGGAACAGGGCGTTCCGTCGCACCGTTTCCAAACAACGTCATGGTCACCGGACCGAACTCGCTGTCATACCTCAGTCTGGACATGATATTCGACGTTTGGACGACCGTTACTTCGATCCCACCCGGGGAGAGAAGCTGGACCGGTTCGGGAGGATCGACAATCGCTGGATCGGCTCCCCCAAGCTCTAATCGTGTCTCCGCCAACGCCTCCGATCGCTCGTCGGCCCCGCCGCCGGTCTCGATGGTGATTTGAGAAATGTTGGTTCCGGGGACGATCGACGGTGCCGGAATGCCCGGCGTTGACGGCACGATATCGCGGTAGCGGTACAGGGTGGAACCCGGCGGCAGGTTCGACCAAGCAAGCTCGCTGCGAACACCGGAGGCGAGCAGATCAAGATCACCGGGATCCAGCTGGCCGTCCTGCAGCAACGAGGTCGCGGCCGCGGTGATCGCCTCCCTATCGAGAAGGTAGCTACTGACCCGCACGTTCGTGCCGTCATCTTCTCGCCACGACAGGCCCCCGGGGCGGTAGCCCTTCGTTGGTTCCCATTGCACGGCCGTTCCTGCGACGGTCAACTCCTCTGATATTCTCACCGGAATGGTCCCGGGGTCGTTCCACCACCGGTCGACAACCAAATCTCCATCGACAAATGGATTTTCAACGCCGGCCCGACCGTAAATGTCGGATGAGCTCGCGTTGCGAACTACCTCCGGCACGACGAGTGCCTCAGCTGCCACCAGCGGTGCCTCGAGAACCAAGACAGCGTCCTGGTCGATGGGAGTAGAACCGGCGTCATTGATCGATGCCGGGGTATTCTCGACCGAGTTCCCTCCGTCGGTGGTAGCAGTGGAAGTCGAAGTTGGAGCCGAAGTCGAGGTTGGACTCGAAGTCGAAGTCGAGGCTATGTCGGAGCCAACCGTCGGAGATCCACCGCTCGCCTTGGACGATGGATCAACAGAGTCATCCTCAGGAACGATCGCATCAGATCCTGATAGTCCCTCGGTGTTGGCTCCGTCGGTTGTCACGGACCGTTCTTCCGCCGAGCCCGTCGTGGAGATCGCCTGCTGGGAGGCGTCAACGGTGTCGATATCAACCGGCCCATCGCCCCACGAGGCCAATAGACCAACGCTTAGGGTCAAGGCGCCGGCGGCTAACGTCGCAGCCACCACTACCGTTGGCTTCCGCTCTGACGGTGGCGTGAACGAAGCCGACGAAAGAGACGACGTCGACGTCTCAATCGCCCGGCAGGCGCTATGAGCTCGTTCTTCCATCTGGTTCATAGCGTCCTCATCCTTTGCTCGGGCGTGTTTGGTTGGCGATCGGGGTTCGGTTCCAGGCCGAGAGTGACCGCGACTCGACGCCTCCCCCGGTGCAGATGGGTCTTCACCGATCCAGACGTGATTCCGAGAACCTCAGCAATCTCGGCGACTGAAATATCTTCTAAGTAATGAAGCGCAACGACCTGGGCCTGGCGTGCTGGAAGCGACCGCACGGCGGCCCAAAACTCGTCGTCGACCGGTTCCAGCCGAGCCAAGGGCTGGCGTCTTCCTCGGAGTCGAGTAATCGCCCGGATCTCGGCCGCTCGGCGTCGGCCCCACGAGCGACACCGATTGACCAACACCCGCCGCACCCACGCCCCCGGCTCGTCATAAGCGACCAGGTCGTTCCATCGACGGAACGCAGCCACGAACGCTTCCTGAGCTAGCTCTTCGGCTGCGGTCCGGCTACCGGTCAACGCATAAGCCAACCCCACAACTGCTGGAAAGTCGGCACGGTAAAAATCATCGAAGTCGACAGTCTCTCCTCGAACGTCCGAGCGGTCGAGATCGTCGAGTTCAGGCTGAACTGCAGGGCTGTTTCGTATAGATCGCCCATCGCTCATGCAAGTAACACGCACGGGGACCGAATTAGGTTGACCTGAACGAACAAAATTTCCCTATCTGTTCTGACCCCCTTAGCGGGTAAGAGGAGGGTTGGAGGAACTAATCCCCCACTAGCGTGACCCGGCACTATCTATTTAGGGAGCGGCAAGATGTTGGGACGAAACCATGCCACATTCGGGGCAGTCGCTGCCCTCGCGGTGGCGCCGATGATTTCGTCGGACCCGTCGACAATCGCCATCGCTGCCGGGTGTTCTGCTGGGGCCGCCGTCGTCCCGGATCTCGACCATCCGAAAGCATCGGTAAGCAACGTCATTCCGCTAGCCGGACCCCTGATCGCCCGACTCGTGGCGTTTCTCGCCGGAGGCCACCGAAACCGTACCCACACGATCGAAGCCGGGGCGGCCACCACCGCTGCAGCGTGGCTGGCGGCGTCGAACCGTGCCGCGGCATCGACGATGATTGCGGTCCTGATCTGTTTCGCTGCGGCGCTACTCGGCCCCCACCTGCGCCTGGTAAGCGTGGCCTCCTTGGCTGAATTTTTTGTCGCTGGCGCCGTCGGGGCGGCCGTGTACTGGATCGACTCGATCCCGGTCGATTGGCTTCCGAAAGCGGTAGCCGTCGGGTTTTTGACCCACCTACTTACCGACGCCCTCACGATCCGAGGCATCCGCCCAATTCTGATCGTCCCCAAAATGAAGCTCCGACTCGGGCTGCTCCGGACCGGAGGATTCACCGAGAACACCATTGGAGCGCTCGCAGTCGTGGCGCTATTGATACTGCTGGTCACGAGGATTGGAATCCCCGGCGTCGCTCCTCCGCTGTCCGATCGATTCGGCTGAACAGTCACGCACACCGGCCAAACCACCGTTGGCGAATTGATCTAACGTCAGGTCGACAAACCAGCCCAGTTCAGCATGACCGTTTGATCCCATTGCGAGATTTTTGGGTGGGCATTTTCCCTCTGTCTTACTCAACTTCGGCAGCGATAAATTCGCACTACGACCAGGCTTGTCAATCGACATTTCCGCCGACACGTCAAGCTCCCTCACTGGTAAATAAAGTGGCCACCGTCGTGTGGCGAACGTTTCCACCACCGAATACCTCCGCCTTTCAACTGGGTGGATCTTCAACGGTGGACCGCGTCTGTCAACCTCTCGGATCAGACCCGAGAGTCACAGATATGGCGCGGTGCAAGGAGGGAGCACCTGGCCCGTCAGCGGCGGCGCGGAAGGGCCAGGGCTCCCCGACACTGGACGACAGTAAGTCACGCTGGCGAGCACTTCCACGCCGAAAGACCAAGTTCCCAACCACCCTGACGACTGCAAGTATCCGGTCGATCCGATCGGCACCTTAGCGGCGGCCGAGGCCGAGAGCGTCACCTGCCTTGCGGGCGTGGCGGGCCTGCAACCAGCAGGCGACCCGGCCGTCTCGTCGATGGCGGACATGCCAGACGAGCACCCATTTGATGGGTGGCGGGAAACGTGCTGCCGTGATGTGGAGCCGACCGTGGTCGGTGGCGCTGTTCTTGAACTCGCACATACATCCCCGTCTACTGTTTCAGGAAGAATTCGATCGAGCATCAACGAGGCTCGACTTCGGCGTGGATCTCGGAACGGCGAGACGGGCCTGGTCGGCGTCTACACCATTGGCGGCCCTGATCGCCATTGGCCCGGCGATCCCATCGACTATGACGCCGCCACGGGGGTGAAGGTCGCGAACGCGCCTGTCGAGTGCCCGATGCTGGCCGGCGTGAGGTGTGGGGATCGGCCATCTTTCACACTGTTCAAAACTTGATTACTTCGAACATTTGTTCGATACTCGGGCGATGGATGATCGCCACGAACTCGAGAACCTACGCAGATCGCTAGCCATGGGGCCTCCAGACGCGAAAGCGTCGGCGATAACAAACCGGCGCGCAGTACAGGTCATCAACCGACTTCAAGTCTTGGAGGGGTTCCGTACCGCGGTAACTGACGTGATCGGATACCACCGACCTAGCCGAAACAATCCTCAGCTGGATGCAGCGTTGCAGGATCTCGCCCGAGCGATCAACGACACCGAAGACTAGACAGGACACTCCGAGCACGCACGCCGCCATACCACTCCCGTGGAACCACCACCTGGGAATCGACTCTGACTGGAAGGTCCCGCGCCCGCCATGGCGGTCGAGAGCCGGCAACCCTTGTGGTTTTGGCCGATCGTGGTTGGAATGCAGCGGCTCTCTCGACATATGGCGGAGTGATGTCGAGAGAGCCGGCCACAACGCCGAAGCGACCCGAGGTGATGAGGGGTCGTGGCGTTTGGGTGCCTTTTTGCAAGGGTTCGGATCCGAGCAAGAAGGCGCCCAACCGCAACTACACCAGCAACAACCTTCTAGGTCAACCCCCAATCACCGAAAGATGGTTAAAAACCGGCTAGGGAAACCGTCAACCGAGGCAGCCGTGAAGGCACCTTGGCATCTTCTTAGCTACGGGCACCCCGCTCGAGAAGCTCGTTGAGCTGGCGAACCGTCCACGCCAAGTTCTCTTCATCTCCAAGGGTTGCAAACCAGCCAAGGTGACTCGCACCGATCTGAAGCTCATAGACGTGGTGACGAACGCCAAGGTCGACCGTCTCGGAGACCGAGAGGGTAGGCACGACCCGATCCCACAGGTCGAGCGCACCGATGCCCTCATGCCACCGACCCCAGAACGTGCACCAGGCAAGGTCGTAGATGGCATCGCCCCATGTGTGACACTTCCACGAAAAGACCGCGGTGACGGCATCCGCCTGTGGCGTAACGAGGACGTTGTAGTGGAGCAAGTCGGAGTGGACGAGTTGACGGCGATCCGGGCAGGCTTCAAGCAGTGAGCGGATGCGGTGGTCGACGGCTTGGAACGTCCGATCCGCCGCGGCATCGGCCGCGATGCGCGGCCGCCAACCAGCGGTGTGCCGATCGGGCTGGTCGGTGATACCGGCCAGTAGCCATTGATGCCATGATGGAACGTCGGCGCCGAAGTCGGGCACGGCCCGAAGAGCAGCGAGCAGGTCGACGACAGTCGGACCGAGAGCGTCGGCTTCATCGGGGGCGATTTCCTCCAGAAACCGGCCCCGATGTCGGCGGGAGATAGCGAACCAGCGACCGAACCCTTCGCCGATAGCAAGCACCTCGGGCACCGGTAGAGCGGAGGAACCGTAGCGGGCAGCCAACTCGTCATCTCGGAATCCGTCGGGCTCATCGTTGATGCGCAACACCAACTCGTCGTCGCCAAGCCGATAACCGTAGGCCGCCGACCAAAATCCGCCGCCAAGGACCTCGACGTCCACCGGCTCGGCGCCGTGGCGACTACTGAGGAACTTGACGACTGCGATATCCGATGGCCTGTCGTCGCTCGGTCGACTGAGCGACGCACGAGCACCGCTCCCACTCGTCACCTCGTCGGCGGTCTCGCTGCTGCTCGATCGACTCACTGCCAGTGAGTATGGCATGTGGCTTGAGCTCGACACGACGAATTTCGTGCCGCAAGTGCGTCACGCCTGCCGTACGACATCGCCGGATCCGTTCACCGTGTGCTGGACCGCAGGAACTGTTCGACGATAGGCCGTCATCGACGCCTGGTGATGGGACCGAGGATGACAATCCCGCTGTTCGAGAGTCGGGCTGGGGAGATTCGAACTCCCGACCTCTCACCCAGGCCCATGCGACCTGCGCCTACACCGTGAATCGGCACGGCAACTGTCTCCTGAAGTGGCCGACCGTCCGAAGGAGTCCAGGGTGGTTGGCTCCCGTTTGGGCTTCCCTAAGCTCGAAGATAGATGTTTCTGGCTCGTCTCGGTGACCAGCGGAGCCAGGACTGGTCGAACTCGATTCCAGCTTTGGTATGTCGCTGGCCTGGTGGCCCAATAGGAGGCACCCGCATCCAGGCAAAATTCCGCCGGAACCGTAACAATCTCGGCCCCGACGGAATTCTCAACTCTCACACCGACCACCCGCTACGGGTTGCCTATCAGCTACAACCGCACGACTTCACCTTGACAACCAGCGACACCAAGCCTCACACCGGTGGCCCGTCAGACACTAATCATGACGAGTGTCTACCATTCCGTTACAGGACTGTTGGGATCAGCCTTTTCGGTATAGAGAGGGACTGATTTCACGCACGGCCACTTCACTCGATATTCGCCCTTGGGTTCTTTGGCCTCGACGACGCAGTCATCATCGAAGCTTTCGATCACCACATCATCGAAAGGGTCGCAGCTCGTTTCGGCATCCGTACAACCGTACGAAGTGCCAAAGGAGTACCTCTCTCCATTACTGTCCTGAAAGAAGAACTTTAGACAACCTTCGTCTCCGGCAAGCAAATCCGCCTCGACGACCATCGCTAACCGCACATCCTTTCCGTCCTTTTCGACAGATTGGATGTAGCAGTAGTTAGGTCCATCGAGAATAGTTCGAACATTTGCCGACGTCTCCACCTCTTCCGGCTTTTCGTCTGCAGCACTGACCATTGACGTCGAAACCCCTACGACAGACAAGATCAACACGCCAATAAACCCAGAGAAAACCTTAAACCTCGCCGACCGACCGAACCGCACACCACCGACGTCTTCCGAATCTCGATCGAGCCTCTTCGACCTCATATCAATCGCTCCTCGTTTGAGTGTAGATACAACATCGACCTCGCTACGACGAAGCCGACAATTACGACTACCCGACCCCCCACGAGCCAAATCATCCCGCGCATGTGACGCATACCACACAACACACAACACACAACAAGCGGACGGTGATTTTCGGGTTATGAGCCTTCGACGGCGACGCTATTCTAGATGAATGTTGACAATGGGACGCTGCTTCCTAGCCCTCTTAGTTGTCTTGGCCGCGTGCGGTGACGATGCCGACGGGAGCGAAGCTTCCACCGGAGAAGACGCTTCCGCTGATATAGGCGCCACCGCAGATGCTTCGGCGGACGCGCCCGTCACTTCGGACGCCGCAACGAGCGACGCCGGCTCTTTCGACGTTGGACCGCCGGACGACGCAGAAGCGGACGCGGCGACTTTGCAGGACGCCGGTCTCCCGGAAGACGCCGCCGTCTTCAACCCGCCGATGTTCACGACCTCCGCCCCGGTGATTCATCTCGCGGACAACCTCGATGAAGAAAGCGACTTCGGCTTCTGCATCGATACGATCGGCCGAGGCTTCGGCGACCGACTTCATGCCCACTCGTGCAAACCGCCCGGGAGCGATGAGGACGTGCGCTACAGCTTTGACACTGACTCAGGGCAAATCGCCTCTGCTGGCTTCGAAGGTTTCTGCATGGAAGCCCTCGTCGGCGAAACGAACGCCTTTGGCCTCGTCGACTGTGATGCATCGAGGAGCGCCCAGCGCTTCGACTACGACGCTGGAACCCTTGAGTTTCACCCACGAGGTGATGACTCGATGTGCATGAGTGTGGGGGCGGAGAGCCGCCCCGCCGGCACGTGGATGGCCCGCGATCTACTTCTCGAACCCTGCGCTGGCGTGGACCCGCTCCTCAAGAGCTGGGTCATTTTTCCCGAGTAAGTGCGGCTCGATCGCAGGGATGAGCGTTAGCGCGACCTTCCCGACAACTTGTTTCGTCTTGACAGTGAATAGCATCCGTAGCAGGTCATGGGCATGGACGGAATGCGTTCGGTAGCGGTGATCGACGAAAGGCAGGCGGCGGCAGCGGCCCTGCAGTTGGCACCTCGCCTGTTCAATCTCGGTCAGTGAGCATCCCCCTCTCGCCGGTCACCTCGAATAGGAGGTAGTCATCTCGTTGATGGAATAGCAGCCGAGAGTGAGGCGGTCGTTCAGTCCTGAGTTCAAGCGAGCGATGGCGAGAGACCTCGTCAGCCGCAATGTGGTGAAGCTAGTTGAAGTGCCCGAGGGTGTCGGCGGCCGGCCATCCAAGTCCCTCACAGTGGTTGAAGCACAGTCCGTCCTGGCCTCCGCCGAGGGGAGTGCGCTCTATGCATTCATCGTGGTCTCGCTTCTGACCGGCGGCCGCACAGAAGAGATGCAGCTTCTCACCGGGGCGCGCACCCATCTCGATGGGGATTCCACAGTTGAGCCACGGCTACCGCCTTACCTCGACGCTTGGCGTTCGGTTCGCACGAGGGGCGACACCAAGACCAGCAAGTCTCGTCGGAGTCTTGCACTACCGACACGCTGCATCGAGGTGTTGACCAATCACCGCATGGAACAGGAACGACAGATAGCCGACATGGGTTCACGATGGCAAGAAAACGGTCTCGTCTTCGCCTCGGCCGTCGGCACTGAGCTGGACGCTTCGAACGTCCGGCGGGCGTTTCGGGATGCGATAGCTGACACCCCGGGACTGGATGCGTCACAGTAGACACCGAGAGAGTTGCGTCACTCGTTTGTGTCGTTGTTGTCGGATCGGCGAGTGCCCATCGAAGAGACTTCGAGATTGGAAGGGCACAGCAGCACTGCGATAACCGAGACGGTCTACCGACATCAGCTGCGGCCGATCATTGAGACAGGGGCGTCGGCCGTGAATGAACTGTTCGAAGATAGGCCGTCATCGACGCCTAGTGATGGGACCGAGGACGACAATCCCGCTGTTTGAGAGTCGGGCTGGGGAGATTCGAACTCCCGACCTCTTGACCCCCAGTCAAGCGCGCTAACCAAGCTGCGCCACAGCCCGTGGCGGTCTGATGCTACCCGGCTTCGACCGACTGCCGAGCCGTTTCCGCCGAATTTCTCGATTGATCTGGAGCGTTGTCAGATCTGCTCGAACAACCATCCGACGCCGTCGATGACGCGCCATCCGAGATACGCCACCAATGCCACCACCATGACCCAGAAATGCCATGGGACGTTGTCGGTCGGTTCGTTCTTAAGGTCACTGCCGTCGACCTCAGATTCGCACGTCGGACACGCCCCCGCTGACGAAACGGTATTCGGCGCTAGGTATACATCGCAACTATCGCACCAAGGCATCCGCAACCGACTCCGTTCGTCTACACCCGTCGGAGGACGAGGACCGCCACGTCATCCGAGATCGGCCCTGCGGCGAAATCTCGGGCTGCTTCGACGAGGACTTTGGTAAGCACGTCGGGCGAGGCGGTAGGGTCTCGACGAATCATACTGGCGACGCCGTCTTCGCCGAACAGCGCATCGCCATTTCGGGCCTCGGCCAGACCGTCGGTGTAGAGCACAGCGACGTCGTCTACCTCCCACGCCAGTTCACGCGAGTGGTACGGTGCGGTCGCATCGAGCATGAGGAGAGGGCCGGTGGCGCCAAGCGGTCGAACCTCTCGGCCGTGCCAGACGAAGGCGGCCGGGTGCCCGGCAGACGAGTAGCGAAGTGTCTCGGCTTCGATGTCGAATACCAGAACGCACAACGAGATGAACTCCTCGCCGCGTTCCAACACCGACATCTGAGTGTTCAACTGCTCCAGTGCCTGGCCCGGGTCGCGGAATTGAAGCAGGAATGCCCGCAGCAGGTACTTGGCCTGCAAGGCGGTAATCGACGGTTCGATACCGTGACCGGTCACGTCACCGATGACCGCCGCCACCCGACTATCGTCGACCTTGAACACATCGTAGAAGTCGCCGGCCATCGCGCCACTTCCGGCCTGGTAGGCCTGGCCAATCTCGAATCCGGGCAAGTCTGGTAGGTCAGAAGGCGCGAGCCGAGCAGCCCACTGCAACGGCGCGAGTTCTTCCTGGGTCAGCACCTCTCGGGCTCGACGCTCCACTTCAGCTCGCCCGGCAGCGATCCGAGCGATCTCAGACAAGTTCCGGCGGCGAGCCAGCGCGACGATGGACGGCACCGCCAGCAGAGAAACGATAAACGCAGGCCAAAACCCGATCCCGGCGAAGGTGACCACGACCAGGGCAATAGCGGCAAGAACCGTGAAAATCGAGGTTTGAAGGTCCCGCTGGTAGTCACTGTTCGCTAACCGCCACAGGTCGGGATCGATCTGCTCACTGGCCAAACGGCGCGACACTCGTTGGCGCTCTACCGTGGCACGAATCCACACCACTGCAGCAGTGGCGCTGACTACAGCCGCCAGCGCAGGAAGGAGCCGCTCCATTGCATCTAGGCTAGCTCTCCCAGGTTCCCACCGCTGGAGCAGGCGACGCCTTCGACCCTCGATGGCCCACCGCCAAGCCACTGCGCACCATCGCGGAGCACCCGGCATCGGCTGTATCGGCTGATTTCAGCGGGTGAATCCACCGACCGGGGTGAGAACGACCGGGCTACTCGCTTCTCTTACGAACGCGCATCTTTATGGGAGTGGGCCCGAAATCGAAGCTCTCTCGCAGCTGACGCTCCAAATATCGGAGGTATTGATCGGGCAACGACCGATTGGCGAAAAGGGTGAACGTGGGGGGATCGACCGCCCCCTGTGTCGCATACAACACCCTCGCTCCCCCCGGTGCAGGCTGGGATTGTTGAGCCCTCCGGATCACATCGTTGACCTTCCTCGTCGGGGCTCTGGTCTGATAGGCGTCTCGCGCCGATCGCAACGATGGCAGCAGCTTGTGGACACCGCTCCCGCTGAGCGCCGAGATCCGATGGACATCTACGTCGGGAAGGAAGCCGAGTCGGCGAGGTAGCTGGTCGTTCAAGGCTTCCCGTTGCATCGTGGTCAACAAGTCACTCTTGTTCAGAAGGACGACGATTGGGCATCCGGCGGCATCAACCCGCTCGGCCAACCGTTGATCCTGGTGGGTGACGCCCTCCGGGGCGTCGATGACGAGCATCGCGATGTCAGCACCATCAACGGCCTTCAACGATCGGACCACCGAATAATATTCGGTGTCGTTGTCGATCCGGCTTTTTCGCCGCATGCCTGCGGTGTCAAGAAAGCGGACATCACCAATGTCGGTCTCGATCACGGTATCGATCGTGTCTCTGGTGGTGCCGGGCATGTCGTGGACCACCGACCGTTCTTCGCCGATCAGCCGGTTGAAAAGGGTCGACTTACCGACGTTGGGTCGGCCGACGATGGCGATAGAAAACACTCTGTCTTCTTCGGCGATCTCGTCGTCGAGTAACGACTCCTCAGCCGGGAACAGCGAGACGATGACATCGAGAAGGTCCGCTACCCCACGACCATGAATGGCGCTCACCGGGTGCGGTTCTCCGACCCCAAGCTTCACGAAATCCCAGATTCCGCTCTCGTGGGCAGTGTCGTCGATTTTGTTTGCCACGATCAGCACCGGCGCGTCTACGGACCGGAGCCGACGTGCCATCTGAGAATCTTCGTCGGTTACCCCAATCGCTGCGTCGACCACGAACAACGCCACATCGGCTGTGGCGAGTGCGGCGTCGGCCTGGCGTGACACTTTGTCGTCGAGGGCTGTGCCTTTGGCCAGCCAACCGCCGGTGTCGACCAGATGAAAATCTCGCCCCTGCCATTCCGCGTCGACCTCTTTGCGGTCGCGGGTCACCCCCGGCCGTTCTTCGACAATCGCCTCCCGTCGGCCAAGGATTCGATTGAGTAACGTCGACTTCCCGACGTTGGGGCGCCCGACAATCACCACTCGCGGCAAGCTCGTCATCGGTCATCCATTCCGCGGAACTCCGCTGCGCTCATGCCGCCACCGTCGTACGACGATCGAGGGCTGCCCGCAACGAGATGCCGTCTGTAGCGATCACTTCGACCGGCCGAGGAAGATCGTCGACCGACAAGCCATCGAGGAACCGGCCCCCCGAAAGGCACACGTCTGGCAACAAGTACCGATGCCCCTCCGGTTCGTTTACAAGGTGACGGGCGACGTCTTCGCCGACCAACAGGCCGGTAACGCCGATGTTGCCACCAAAGAACAGGTTTTCGACCACGACGAGGCGGACGTCGTCACGATCGAGATTCATCAATAGCGGACCGAGCACATCCGCTCCATAGCTGGCCGTGATAACCCCAATCGGGCGATCTTTTCCTGGCAGTCGTCGTTTCGAACGCAGTTCGACCAACTGAACCGACTCGGTCCCAGCACCTGTTGGACTCGAAACCCCAGAACCGCAACCCATGCCACGAGCCCCACCATCGGGACCGGGCGGAGCGACCCGTTCGGCGCGGTACCCCTCAGCGGGTGCTCCATCGACCCACGAAAAGAACCCTGCAGCCGGAGTGACCGCTTCGCTCGCATTGCCGGTGAACTCACGCTCGAACGTGCGAGCCATCCCAATGCCGTCTTCGTGCATATCGAAGCCGTCGTATTGATCGACTTCGGGGAAACTGCGTCCGGCAAGAAGGTAATACTCGTCGGCAGCGTGTACGAGACGCCGACCTAACGCTATTTGGAATGTCTCTTGCCATGCCTCGACCAGCTCGAGCACCGCCGCCGCCTCAGCCTTTGTGTGGGGTCGCATGTCAGGCTCATCAGAATGGTCACTTACACCGAGCGGAACGACGGCTACCGAATGCAGCTCTGGATAATGATCGAGTACATCGAGCAACGTTTCTCCCAATGTCTCTCCGTCGTTCACACCGGGGCAGACCACGATTTGGCCATGCACTGCGACATCATGGTCCAACAGTGCCCGCAGCCACCGTAGGCTCGTGGCGCCACGACGATTCCGCAACATAGCGGACCGCTTCTCTCGGTTGGTGGCGTGGATGCTGACGTAGAGCGGAGACAAACCTTCAGTGACTACCCGCTCAAGATCGGCCTCGGTGAAGCGAGTCAACGTTGTGAAATTGCCGTACAGGAACGAAAGCCGATAGTCGTCGTCTTTCAAGTACAGACTGCGTCGCATGCCGGGTGGAAGCTGATAGATGAAGCAAAAACTGCAGTGGTTATCGCACGTTCTGACCTGGTCAAAGACAGCCGAGTTGACCTCGACTCCTAGTGGTTCCCCGGCCCGCTTCGAAACGGCCACCGTTCGGGCCAACCCACCCCGATCGATCTCCAGCGCAACATCCGGCTCGTCGACCAACAGTTGGTAGCGGATCACGTCCCGAGGCTGCTCGCCATTGATCGTCTGCAGGGCGTCACCGACGAGCACGCCGGCCTCAGCGGCCGGCGAGTTCGGATGAACAGCCACCACCTGAGGAACAGCCATCAAACCAGCCTAAGACCTACGACCGGCTCGACCTCGCCCGGCAGCACGCTGTAATGGCATTCCTGCCAATCTTCGCCAGATGTCGCCTCCCTACAACCCTCACCCCACCAGAACGTCTACCCAAATTCCCACGTAGTGCTTGCCTAACAGCCAAAATTCAAGAAAACCTGATCGTGGCCCGATCTAACCGGTGCAGATGGTTTCCGCCCGGTTGCGCTCTGTCGAAGCATTCCTGCCAGTCTTTCAAGGAGATGGATAAGGTTGCCTCTGGACGGAAACGACGCATCGCCGTAGTCGGATCTGGCATCTCGGGTCTCGGCGCTGCCCACATTCTGGGCCCCGTGAACGACGTCACCCTATACGAGGCCGACAACCGGCTTGGGGGGCATACCAACACCGTCTCCGTCGATGACCCAGTGGCCGGACCACTAGGGGTCGACACCGGTTTCATAGTTCACAATGACCGAAACTATCCGCTCCTCTGCCGGCTCTTTCGGGAACTCAACGTCGAGACTCAAGCATCCGAGATGAGCTTTTCGGTGACCGACAAGGCAACCGAGCTGACGTATCGAGCCACAAATCCGATCACGCTGCTGGCCAGACCGGCCAACGCCCTCGATCGACGATGGTGGCGCATGCTCGTCGATATCGCCCGCTTCTATCGACACGGGCGCCGTTTCTTAACCGCCCCAGACCCGTCCGTAACAATCGGTGAGCTTCTCCGCCAAGGTCGATACTCAGAAGCTTTCATCGACCTCCATCTCGTGCCTATGGGCGCGGCGGTTTGGTCAACAAGCCCCGTCGGTTTCCTCGACTATCCCGCCGCTACGCTGCTGCGGTTCCTAGAAAACCACGGACTGCTCAGCGTCGGCAACCGCCCGAATTGGCGAACCGTCACCGGCGGTAGCCGGACGTACGTCGACGCCATCACGGCACGCTTCGACGGCACAATCCTCATGGATACACCAGTCACCGAGATTCGGCGGATCCGTACCGACGAGGGCGGGGTGTCGGTCAGATCCAAGGCCGGCGTCGAAACATTCGACCATGTCGTCCTGGCCTGTCACAGCCAACGAGCAGCCGAGCTGATCGCCGACAGATCAGCGACCGAAGATCGTCTCCTCCGGTCGATCGAATTTCAGCCGAACCGCGCCGTCCTCCACACCGACACATCGGTTCTGTCTCCCTATGAACGGGCCTGGGCGGCATGGAACTGCCATGTCGATACTGGCCAATCGGCCGACGGACTGAGCCGACAGCCGGCGAGATTGACCTACGATCTCACCGAGCTCCAACGGCTACCAGGTCGCCACCGGTATCTCGTGACCCTCAATCCAGATCCGGCCGAGCCGCTCGATGGCGTGCTCGCCGAGTTCGACTACGAACACCCCCGGTTCGATCTGCGAGCCATCAACGGTCAAGACCGTCTGGCCGAAATCGACGGCATCGACGGTCTGTCGTTTTGCGGAGCATGGCGAGGTTACGGCTTCCACGAAGATGGTCTCGCCTCCGCGGTGGCCGCGTGCCGACGGCTGGGATCGAACTGGTGAGGCCCGGACCGGCAGCCGTCGGCCTCGGTACGGTCTGGCATCGACGAAACGGATCACCTGATGCCGCCAAGTCATCGAGGAACGAAACCCACCACGAGTTTCGATACTCGACACTCCAGGTCTGGCTCGACCCCGATCACCCGACCGACATCGTCGACCACCACCGGTTGTGGTCAACAGGTCGACTACGACCCGTCCAGTTCCGCAGATCCGACTACTTCGACGGTGGGACCGGCCCCATTGGCCCCGCCGTTCGAAACCAGTTCGCCGAACAAACTGGCCTGGCACCGACCGGCCCGCTCCGTATGCTCACGCAGCCTCGGACCTGGGGTTGGCTGTTCAACCCGATCACGGCATATCTACTTTGGCGGGATCCCAACAGCGACCCCATCGGTGCGGTACTGGAGGTGACGAACACCCCGTGGAAAGAGCGTCACCACTACTCGGTAGCGTTCGAGCCCACTCAAGACGGCGCCATGGTTGCCGAGTTCGACAAGATCTTGCACGTCTCGCCGTTTCTCGACGAGCGCCATCGCTACCGACTCCGATTTCACATCGATGAGCAATCGACTAAACGAGTCCTCAACCTGTCGATCGATGTGGTGAACGCCAACGCTCCTTCGAACGCTCGGCCGATACTTGAAACGGCCACCTCGGTCACTCTCGTCCCTCCATCTAAGAAGGTACTGACTTGGGCACCGCTCCACACTCCCCTCGCAACCCATCGAGTAAGTCTCGGGATCCACACCCAAGCGGCCCGCCTGGCGGCAAAGCGGGTTCCGTTCGTGAGTCATCCGTCGAAGCGGACCTCACCGGGTCAGAAACCGACCGACCCGGCGCCGGCCAGACACCGCCGATGACCAAAGCCGCCCAAAACCTTCAATCGAACCGGTCGATCCGATCGACGATGGGCGACGCCGTCTCCCCCGACCGACTACTTTCCCGTCTGCGTCGTACATCAGCCCACGGCGGCCGTTTCAGCGGGTCCCAACCGGCCCGGAAGGCATCCCAGGCCACCATCTTCGCCATGCTCAATCGCTTGTCGGTCGGCAACTTGACCGTGGTACAAACCGACGGGACATCGGTGAAGTTCGGTCCTGCCTCTTGCCAAAGAGGGCTGTCGGCAACCGTAACGATCGAAGATGATCGTGCCTGGTCAGCAGTGGTGAGAGAAGGGTCGATCGGCCTCGGCCGCGGGTATATCGAAGGTTGGTGGAAGACCGAGGACCCAACCGCGGTGCTGCGAATATTGACCAAGAATCTCGGCACTCTCGACGAGATTCGTAACCGGCTTCACCTCATGGGTGGCCGGTTCGGCGATTTGGCCCGCCGGGCCACGCCTCGCACCAATCGCCGGCGCAACAGAGAAGACATCTCGGCCCACTACGACCTCGGAAACGACTTCTTTCGGTTGTTCCTCGATGAGACAATGACCTACTCATCGGCGGTATTCACCGACGACGACACCAGCGACCTGGCCAAAGCCAGCCTCGACAAGTATGACCGCCTTCTCGACAAAGTCCGCGTCGACGAAAACCACGATGTGCTAGAGATCGGCACCGGTTGGGGCGGTTTCGCCCTTCGTGCGGCAGAAAGAATCGGCTGCTCGGTAACGTCGACGACCGTGTCGGCCCGCCAGTTCCAAGAGGCAGCTCGTAGAGCTGGCCGATCGCCGGCCGCCGACCGGATTCGACTCCTACGGGAAGACTGGCGCGACCTGAGCGGCCACTTCGACCGAGTATTCGCCATCGAGATGATCGAAGCGGTCGACTGGAGAGACTACAACCGGTTTTTCTCCACCATCGAGCAAAGCCTCAAACCCGGCGGAATGGTCGGCCTACAAGCCATTTGTGTACCCGACCGACGGTACGGGCGGACCAAGAACACCGAAGACTACATCCGCCGTTTCGTGTTCCCCGGCGGCTACCTGCCATCTCTCGGCGCCATTACCCGAGCGGTTTCAAGATCGACCCGGCTGCAGGTCCTCGACATCGAGGACCTGTCGGCCCACTACGCCGAAACCCTTCGCCACTGGCGCAGCCGATTCGATACCCGAATCGACGACGTCCATGCCCTCGGCCTCGACGATCGGTTCACCCGGTTGTGGGAATTTTACCTCTCATACTGCGAAGCCGGATTCTTGGAACGTCATTGCACCGTCAACCAGATCGTACTGGTCGGACCGGAGTGGCGCCCCGACGGGCTGACGTTGCGCCCGCACTAAAAACCTGAACCGGCCCCACCGGGCGCGCGTTACCACCGGCCCAACCGTCGGACCCCGTACCCGATATCGCCGGACGTAGACTTACTCCGATGGGAGATCACGCTGTGCCGGAAGAGACCAACGGGACTGTCGACCGGGTCCTCCTTTGCGCTCCAAGAGGATTTTGTGCCGGTGTCGAAATGGCGATCAAGGCGCTGGCGTGGATGGTGCGAGCGTTCGAACCACCGGTCTACTGCTACCACGAGATCGTCCACAACAAGTTGGTCGTCGATCGATTCCGCGACCGCGGCGTCGTTTTCGTCGACGACATCAGCGAGGTCCCCGAGGGCCAACCGATCATGCTGTCCGCCCATGGGTCGGCGCCGGAAGTCGTTTCGGCAGCTCGACTCCGTGGAAACTACGTAGTCGACGCGGTCTGTCCGCTCGTGACAAAAGTTCACCACGAGGTAAAGGTCAGAGCCGGCAAGGGATACCAAATCGTATATGTCGGCCATGAGGGCCACGAAGAAGCGGTGGGAACGATGGCGGTGGCCCCAGATGCTATTCATCGAGTTGAGACCGTCGAAGATGTCGCCGACCTGCCCGAGTTCACCGAGCCGACGGCACTCCTGGCCCAGACGACGCTCAGCCACCGCGACTGGAGCGATGTCGCCGAAGCGGCATCAGCCCGATTCCCCGAGCTCTTCACCCCTGGTCGATCAGATCTCTGTTTCGCAACCACAAACCGCCAGTCAGCATTGATGGCGGTCGCCGATCGATGCGACGCCTTCGTTGTCATCGGCTCCGCCAACAGTTCAAATACCAATGCCCTGGCCAAACTGGCGGCCGAGGCCGGGTGTGCACAAGTCGTTCGGGTAAACGGACCGGACGAGATCCCCGCCGATATCGGCGGGACAGTCGGGGTAACGGCCGGCGCTTCGGCTCCCGAAGACGTAGTCCAGGCGGTAATCGAATTCTTGGCGCCAGTTCATGGCGTGGAGGAAGTGCGCATTACCGACGAAGACGAGTATTTCCCACCACCCCGGAACTTGAGGGAGCTGCTCGGAGCGGTAGACGTCGTCGCGTCGCTCGCTCTGGGCGGCTCGCCAAATGAACGGCCACCCCTCAACGATCGTCAAATAGGGGCGTCCGACGTACTCGTCACCCTGTGAAAGGTACGTCGAGTCCGGTCAGACTCCCGCCCGGACTTGGGCTTCGTCGAACAGCATCTGAAGCTCCCCATGAAGCCGGTGGGAAACGTTGGTGACCACCGATCGTTTCACTCGAGCACTCTCGCTCCGGGGCGGCGGGAAGATCGGCTGACCGATTACCATCGACACCTTGCGCGGTTTGACGAACCGGGCACCCTTTGCCATCGCCCGCTCGGTGCCTCCGATTCCGACCGGCAAGATCGGCACCCCGACTCGACAGGACAAAAAGGCGGCCCCCTCCTTGAGTGGTTGGATGATCGGTCCGGTCTGACGGGTTCCCTCGGGGAACACCACCAGCGGCTCACCGTTTCGTAGCACTGATTCCGACAGCCGAAGGGCGGTGCGATCGGTCATCGACCGCTCGACAGGAAATCCGCCCATCGAACGCAAGAACGTGCCGAGCCCCGGTGTAGCGAAGTACGTCTCAGCTCCGACGTACCGCAGGACCCGCGGTCCGACAAGGGACACCAACGGCGTGTCGAGAATCGAACGATGACCACCAGGACAAAGTATGAACCCGCCCTGGATGGGCACATGCTCCTTGCCGGTCACGTCGAGCCGAACCCAACCTGCAGCCGCTACCTGCAACGCCAACCGAATGATCCGATACGCCACCTTGGCTGGGGTGCCCATGGGTGGCGGCGCAAGTTCATCGGCCTGAGCTGGCCCCCGTTGGCTAGTGTTCACCATCGTCCGGCCGGAGCTGCTTTATGAGGAGGTCAACCACATCATCGATGCTGAGCGCGCTGGTGTCGACGATGATGGCGCCATCTGCCTTACGAAGTGGATCATGTTGACGCTGGGAGTCGATGGCATCTCGCCGGGCCAGGTCTGCAGCCACCTCGTCGTACGCTAGATCGGTCACTTCCCTCGCCCGTCGGCCGGCCCGGATCGCCGGATCGGCGGTCAGGTAGACTTTCAGATCGGCGTCGGGAAACACTACGGTGCCGATATCTCGTCCTTCGAGCACACCACCGCCGCGCCGAGTGGCCCACTCACGTTGCCGAGATACCAGCTCGCTTCGCACTGCAGCGTTCGATGCAACGACCGATACCGACCGAGAAACCTCGGGCCCGCGGATCTCGGTGGTGGCGTCCACCCCATCGACGATGACGGCACCGCTTGGGCCGAACTCGATTGTCATGCGCCGCGCTACTTCGGCGACTTTGTCTTCGTCTTCTGGGTCGATGCCATGAGCCAGCACGGCGAAGGTAACCGAGCGATACATGGCGCCGGTATCGAGGTAATCCAACCCGAGCGACGATGCGAGCCGTCGGCCTACGGTCGACTTTCCCGACCCTGCAGGTCCGTCGATAGCCACCACAACCAACTCATCGCTCATCGCCTGACCTCCTCTAGCCAGTCATCGGCTGACACTGGGGTCGAAACCACCGGCTCAACCATCTAGTTCTCGACCATCTAGTTCTCGACCACCTATTCCTCGACCACCTATTCAAGGTCCCGTAGCGTCGGTCGGTATTTTCGGGCCATGAGACCACCGATCAGCCGCTCGGAAAGCGCGGCGTCGACTATCAAGGTCATTACACCCTCACGACCCTCGCCTGAGTGGCTGATTGAGAGGTCCAGGATATTGACATCGAGCTCGGCGGCCAAGGTAGCGATGGCGGCGATCTCGCCAGGACGATCGGGGATCGGTACAGCCAGTTCGGCCACTTTTTCGACGTGACCGTAACCGACCGGCAAGTTCAGCCGCGCCGTCCTGGCGTTGTCGAGCACAGCCAGCAACGCCGCCCGGTCACCGGCAACCACAATCGACCGTGTTCGCTCCAGCGACGAGATCAACCGGTCGAGAGCTGAAACGATCGCATCGGCATTTGCCACACAAATATCGGGCCAGATCGAGGGTCGGCCCGCCGAGATCCTCGTCATGTCCCGAAATCCGCCAGCGGCGAGACGGAGCAACGCCCGGTGTTCGACCGAACCATCGTCAGCGAGGTTCATAAGGGCAGCTGAGGTGAGATGCGGCACGTGGCTGACCTGGGCGACCAGCGTGTCGTGAACGTCGGCCGGAAGGGCGATGGTCTCCGCTCCGAAGGAACGGACAACGGCCCGCATCGTGGCGAAGGCTCGTTCCGACGTCGTTTCGCCTGGGGTGAGTACCCACATGGTGTCTCGAAACAGGTCGGGACGGGCGCCGACAATACCGTCTTGTTCGGAGCCGGCCATCGGGTGACCACCGATGAACCGGGGGTCATCGACCACCTGGCAGATCTCTGCCTTTGTCGAGCCGACGTCTGTCACAACCCCGGATGTCTCCTCAAGGGCACGGGTTGCGAGGTCAGGAATAACGCCAACCGGTGCGGCCACCACGGTGAGATCGGCGTCGGGATCAAGCCCGACAGTATCGATCGCTCCCCGTTCCAGGGCTTCGGACTGGGTCGCAGCGTCGAGGTCAACGCCTGCAACCTGCCAGCCGGCCGCTTTGAGGCCGTAGCCGATCGAGGCTCCGATGAGACCAGTTCCCATCACGTTGGCCTGCCCGTTGCGACCGTTCAGGCCGGGGAACGGTGTATTGGCATCCGTTGAAGAACCGTGGCTCGTTTCATCGGTCATGGCCGGTCGCCAACCGGCGCGTCATCGCCCGGTTCGGCTAGGTCGGGTCGGAGGGTTACCGCCCGATGGAGGAATACGTGACGCAGTTCGTCACGAGGACGGTCGATGTCGGCGTGCAGCATCAGCCGCACGCATTGCCCCAATCCACCCTCCGTCCGCATCTCTTGGCCACAGAGCAGCGGGACATCCAACAGCCCGAAGGCTCGGGCGCCGGCGGCCGGTGGCAAACTGGTTAGATCACCGGTCACCGTGAAAAAGATGCTGACCACGTCGTCGGCGACGAGCCCGTTCCGATCGAACAGAGTGGTCAATAGCTCGATGGTCCGCTGGCGAATCTCGCCCGGATCGTCTTGATCGACCGTCGTCGCGCCTCGAAGCGCCCGAACTGCCATGGCCTCGGAGGCTACCGCCCGGATCGAACCGCTCGTTGCAATCCGAGCAGTTCGTCCGATTCGAGGGTGCGGTGCTGGCCCGGACCCAGCGACGGATCGCGAAGCGAGCCGATCCTGGTTCGCACCAACCGGACGACCGGAAAGCCCACGGCATCGCACATGCGGCGAACCTGACGGTTTCGCCCCTCATGGATAGTGAGCCGGATCACATTTGTTTCGATCGCCGATACCTTCGCCGGTGCGGTCAGTCCATCGTCGAGTTCGATCCCTTCTCGAAGAGAGCGAAGGGCTCGGCGCGACACGTTCCCTTTGACCTCGGCCAAATACTCCTTCTCCACGCCAAAACTTGGATGGGTCAGCCGATGGGCCAAGCCGCCATCGTTGGTGAGCAGCAACAGCCCCTCGGTGTCAAGGTCGAGACGGCCGACGGGGAACACCCTCGGATCGGAGGGGACGAGTTGGACAACCGTGGGCCGATTTTGTGGATCGGAAGCGGTTGTGACGACACCAGCCGGTTTGTTGAGGAGGTATGTCACCGCGTCCGGCATGGTGGACAACACCTTCC
This sequence comes from uncultured Acidimicrobiales bacterium, assembly GCA_938021675.1. Taxonomy (GTDB): domain Bacteria; phylum Actinomycetota; class Acidimicrobiia; order Acidimicrobiales; family SZUA-35; genus JAHELU01. Next base: position 9,269 of record CALIFY010000095.1, on the reverse strand, counting down.
CGTCAACGGCCAATTCGGCCCCGGGAGTGACCCGGTCCCCCAGCACGATGACGTGTCCATCGACCGTGACCCGGCCGTCGGCAATCAGCTGTTCACAGATCCGCCGGCTACCGAGACCTATCCTGGCCAACACCTTCTGAGCCCGTTCCGGACCACTTACCGGTTGATCCCCGCCATGGTCCGGTTCCTCTACCCGGCCCTGCCCATCGTCACTCATCCGTTGCCGGGTCGACAAGGTTCCCGTTGGCGGCGCGTTGGTGTTCGGTCGATCCGTTGGCTACCGCTTCGCCCGCCCCTAGGTCTGCGAACCCCGGATCGTCCTCGGTTTCATCGGAGGGGGTAGCACCATCGTCGGGTGCTGTCGCAGTTGGCTGACGCAGATCGACAACCGGAGCTGACGAATCGTCGTCGTCTTGATCGCTCATCGACTGGACGTCTTGATCCTCAGCCTGGCGTTCCCCTTCGTCCGGACCGGACCCGTCGACCTGGTCGGCACCATCGTCGCCGTCGGCGCTGGTGGTTGGGGGCTCGCCCTCTATCCGGAGCGTCTGCTCAAGCGCCTCAAGGACCTCCGCCGACGGAACGAAGTCACCGAGAGCGGGAAGATCGTGAGTCGACATCAGCCCGACCTGCTCGAGGAAAAATGGTGTTGTACCGAACAGGGTTGCCTGACCTGGACCGTCGTCTTTGCCGTACTCCTCGACGTACCCCCGTTCGATCAGGGTTCGGAGAACGCCATCGATACTGACACCTCGGATAGCGCTGATCTGGGCCCGGGAGATCGGCTGCTTGTATGCGACGATTGCCATCGTCTCCAGCGCCGCTCCAGACAGCCGATTTGGCACGCCTTCCAACGCGTAACGTTCGACGTACGGGTGGAGGTCGGGGTGGGTTTGGTATCGCCAACCCCCGGCCACTTCGACGAGCTGGAAGCCACGGCCTTCCGCCTCATAACCAGCGGCGAGAGCTCGGCAGCGTTCGTCGACCTGATCGATCGGCAGCTCAAGAAGTTGGGCTAAGAGTTGCGTGGGAGTCGGGTCGGTGGCGACGAGAAGCACGGCCTCAATTGCCCGCCTGGTCTCGTCTCGGGGATCATGAACCTCGACGGGCCCACCATCGGACGGTTCATCGAGCGAACCGTCCGACTCGGCTGAATTATCCGTCGTGTCCGATGACTCGTCATCATCGACCGGACCACCGTCAGTGACATCAGCAGCATCGTCGTCGCTCACCGTCACCCCTCGTACAGATCGGCGTCGTCCAGCAAGCTCTCGCCGGATTCGCTCTCGGCGATCCAGGCGACGGTCAGCTCACCAAAGCAGGATGGCTGATCGATCTCCACCAGACCTTGCTTGAACAATTCGAGAACGGCCAGGAACCGAACGACGAGCTCTAACCGCTCGACCACCCCGACGGTAAGCGCCCGAAACGACACCGTGCCCCGAGACGGCAGAAACTCGACGAACTCCTCCAATGCATCGGCCACGCTGGCTTTCACCACCGAGACATGCGACAGCGAGACCTCGGGCTTCGGCTTCTCCGATACCGCCCGCAAGAACGCTCTCCTGAGCTTCTCGGCTGTCATTCCAGCCAACGGATCGGGGGCAATGGCCAGAAACTGATCTTCCAGGCCCGCTTGCCGGGGCAGCGACAGCGCAGCGTCGACCATCAGGGAGCGCAGCACCAGGGCCGCGTCTTTGAACGTCTTACACTCAAGCAGCCGGGCCAGCAACAGATCGCGCTCTTCCCAAAGGCCGAGCTCCTCATCGAGGTCGAACCCGTCATCGGTCGGCAGTAACCGGCGACACTTCAACTCGACGAGGGTGGCGGCGATCAGAAGAAATTCGGTGGAGATTTCCAGATCGCAAGAATCGAGCCGGGCGATCTCGTCGAGGTAGGTATCAACGATCTCACAGACCTGTATCTCGTACAGATCGACATCATCTTTCAGGATCAGGTGCAGCAACAGGTCGAATGGGCCTTCGAACTGATCGATGCTGACCCGATAGCTCCCCGCTTGGGGTGGAGTAGCTACCACCTCAGGCCGGTCGGCCTGGGCTGTGGGCAGCGATCCGGAGAGCGGTTCAGCCGTTAATGACATTGGTGTGATTCTAGCGCGTTGGGAACCGGAGCGACTCACGCCACTCCTCCACTCAACCAATCCCCCGTCGGGGAATCTCTACGTCAAGTCCGAGCACTACCACCTATCGTACGGTGTCATGAACACCGACACTCGGCGCCCCGACAGCCACCAAGTCGGCGTCCCGCGGGCATTCTCGGGCATCCAACCGACCGGCACCCCTCACCTCGGGAACTATCTCGGAGCGATCAGAAACTGGGTTGAGCTCCAAACCTCGACCGACGGCGTGTATTGCATCGTCGATCTCCACGCCCTTTCAGTCCCTAGGGAGCCGGGTGAGATCCGGCGGGCCACGTTGGAGACCGCGAAGGATCTCATCGCGTGTGGCATCGATCTCGACCGCTCCACGCTGTTCGTGCAAAGTCAGGTGCGCGAACACACCGAACTGGCGTGGCATTTGCAATGCGTCGCCGCCTTCGGTGAGCTTCGCCGGATGACGCAATTTAAAGACAAGAGCGAGTCGAACGAGTTTGTCTCCACGGCGCTGTTCACCTACCCCGCGCTTCAGGCCGCCGACATCGTGCTCTACGACACCGACATCGTGCCGGTGGGAGACGATCAACGTCAGCACATCGAGTTCACCCGTGACGTCACCGGTCGGTTCAACGCCCGTTTCGGAACCGATGGCACAGACGTACTCGTCATGCCTGAGCTGCGAATTCCGCCGGTTGCGGCCCGGGTGATGGATCTCCAACACCCGGAAAACAAGATGTCAAAGTCGGCAGACTCTCCCCAGGGCACGGTGTTGCTCACCGACTCCGAAGCAGAGGTGGCGAAGAAGCTGAAACGGGCGGTGACCGACAATGACGGCGAGGTTCGCTTCGACCCAGAGACAAAGCCAGGGGTCTCGAATCTGCTGACGATTCTCGGCGCGGTGACCGGCCGCCAGACCGTCGACCTGGCGGACGACTACACCCAGTACGGACCACTAAAGGCCGATACTGCCGAGGCACTTATCGAGCTTCTCCGACCGATTCAGAAACGTCGAGACGAGCTCGACGACGGGGCCGTCACCGCGATGCTGACCGCTGGAGCCGACAAAGCCCGAGCGGTCGCCGAGCCGGTAATGGAGCGGGTACGAGCGGCCGTCGACCTATTGTGATTGGTCGCGACTACAGCTCGTAGCCGCCGTCGACGCAGGCGGTTAGAAATCCCACCAGTTCGGTCGGGTCGACACCGTCTGACTCACGGGCCGCGTCGCGCAGTCTCGGAGCCCAGCTAGGAAACGGCTCGGCGGCCGCTGCCGCGTTGTCGGCAGCCAGATCGATTAGCGACACCGCTCCGGCACGGTCGCCATCGTCGAGGCGGGTCAAAGCCACCTCGATCTGGCCACAAGCCAACGCCCCTGCACCGTCCAGTACGACCAGGCTGCCGACCTCGTTTCTTCGATGCCCATCACGAAGATCGCCTCGCTCGCTAGCAACCGGCACCTCGTCGATCGCCACCACCGTGTCGAGTATCTCTTCTCCCTCGGGCACGTCAGCCAATACAATCGCCGGCGAGCGTTCGATATCGGTGGGAGATGGCACCTCGGGCACCTCGACCTCGGGCAGCGAATCCGGGGCGGGTTCCGAGAGCGGATCGGGGTCGAACGTCTCAAACGCTTGGTCTCCGTCCGTTCCGTTCGCCCCCGGAGGCGGCTGGCCGGCAGATCCATTTTGAGGGTCAGCGAGTCGTTCCGAATAGCCGCCCACCGGCTCGCCGGCCGAAGTTTCTCCGCCTTGTGGGCGTTGTCCGCCAAACGCCGTATCGGCGGATGCGTCGGTCGCCCCAGGCGCACCTTCGCCCGCCGGACGTTCGATCGAACCAAGGTCGGCCGTCGGCGCCGAGTCATCGGCCGCCCGAGCGGCCCCGACCGAATCCCAGCCGTCGACCGTCGAACTGCACGCCGTCGCACCCAAAACGGCGGCGACCGCTACCGATACGATACGCCGCCGAACCGGCAGGCATCCAACGAGGTTGAAAGACTTTAGAGCCACAACGTCATGGGTATCAGGCGGACCCGGTGGGGCCCATGGTCTGTTCGACCGAATCCATTGAGGGTATGTCCCACCACCGGCACCGCAGTGTGCTCTGATGTTCGTCTGTGTGCCGACACGCACCCCCAACAGGAGGTTGATGAGAATGCCGATTCACGGCGATCTAGGACAGTTCAATGAGGTCGACGGGGCGGAGTATCAGTTCACCCTGCAGAACAGCAAACTGTTGAAGGTCGATCTGAGCCATGGCCCGGTCGAGGCCAAGGCCGGGTCGATGGTGGGGTACCAGGGCGAAGCCACCTTCGAGAACAAGGGCTCGGGCGGCGTCGGCAAGATGCTGAAGAAAGCAGCGACCGGCGAAGGCGTGGAGATGATGGAGGTCAAGGGCGCCGGCGAGGTCTTTCTGGCCGATCAAGCCCACGACATTCTCGTGCTGTACATGGAAAACGACACGATCAGCGTTAGCGGCACGAACGTGCTGGCCTTCTCCGCCTCGATCAACTGGGATATCAAGGCCGTCGGCGGCGGCATCGCCGGAGCGATGGCCGGCGGGCTGTTTAACGTAACGCTGAGCGGAACCGGTTGGGTCGCGGTGACGACCGACGGCACTCCTGTACTCCTCGATGTGGCCTCAGCGCCGACGTTCGCCGACCCTCAGGCCGCCGTGTTGTGGTCCGCCGGCGTCAAGATGTCGGTTCGAAAGGACACGACGGGCGGCGTCCGTTCCATGGTTCGAGGCGGCACAGGCGAAACGTTTCAGATGGCGTTTAGCGGCCAAGGTTTCGTCCTGATCCAGCCTTCCGAAGGCCAACTAGGGGGCCAGAGCGGAGGCAACAGTTCGGGGGGCGGCGGCCTCCTCAGCAACCTGCTCGACACCTGATCGGCCGTCAACCCGGCAACCGAGAGCCTTTCCGGGCCTATACGGACAACTGCGATTGTTCGAAGAAATACGTATGGACTGCACATGATTGAAACGGTTGCGCTTTGGTGTTGATGATTGCACGACGCTATGGTTCACTGCCGAATAGTCAAGCAGCAGGGGAGAGTCGGTTTGAGGGATTGGCTACGGGGGGTCGTCGCGCTGACGGTCGTCCTGATGTCCCTCTTCGGTCTTGTCTCGGAGTTGTCGGCCGATAGTGGCGATCAGTCGATCGGTGGACGACTCCAGGTAGAGAACGAAGATGGCGAACGGGTTCCAGTCGAGGGGGTGACCCTAAGCATCGAAGGTGAAGGCGAGTCGATCACCGACGCCGACGGTGCTTGGTCGATCCCGGTAAGCGAAGCGGGTTCATTCGAGGTGACGCTCGACCCAGCCACCCTTCCTGAGGGGGTTACGCTCCGCAGCGCCGATCGGGCCAGCCTCGAGGTTTTAGTCGAGGCCGGACGAGCGAAATCGGCGCTATTCGCCCTAACGTCGGGAGACGGCGGCGTCGAAGCGTCTAGCGGCGGTGGAATATCTGGTCGGCGGGTCGCCCAGCTCACCGCTGAAGGGTTGAAACAAGGTCTCTACCTGGCGATGGCATCCATCGGTCTGTCGCTCATCTTCGGAACGACCGGTCTCGTCAACTTCGCCCACGCTGAACTGGTGACGTGGGGCCAGCTCACGACCTTCTTCTTCAATACGTACGGCCTGGCTGGGGTGATCGGCTTTCTCGCTCCCCTACCGGGACCATTCGGGGCTGGAGTTCATTTAGTTTTGGCCGCGCTCCTCGGCATGGTGTCCGGCGGCGCCCTCGGCTATCTACTCGACCGGTTCTTGTTTCGCCGGATGCGCAGGTCTGGAGTCAGCCTCATCGCCCAAATGGTCATCACCATCGGGTTGTCGATCTTGATGCGGTATCTGTTCGTCTACAACTTTGGCGCCGGGCCCCGCTTCTTCAAAGATTACAGTGGCCAACAAGCCATCTCGCTCGGCCCGATCGAGCTCACACCGAAGGATTTGGCCGCGATGGCCATTTCGGCCGTCGCTTTACTGGTGGTGGGCGGCCTGCTCCAGTTCACCCGCCTCGGCAAAGCGATGCGTGCGGTGGCCGACAACCGTGACCTCGCCGAGTCTTCCGGCATCGATGTACAACGAGTCATCAGCGTGGTCTGGATGGCCGGTGCGGCATTGGCTGCGCTTGGTGGTTCGTTCTTCGGGCTTGATCAAGTCAAGTGGGACTTCGGATTCCGGACGCTGCTTCTCATATTCGCCTCGGTCACGCTGGGCGGGCTCGGTACCGCATATGGAGCCCTCGTCGGAGCGTTGGTGGTGGGGCTCGCTATCAACCTGTCGACACTGGTGATCGACGTAGAACTCAAGAACATGGTGGCTCTCATAGTCATGGTGCTGATCTTGATGTTCCGCCCGCAGGGCATTCTCGGGAGATCGGAGCGGATCGGATGATTGGCGCAATCGACTGGGGCATCATCGTCAGCCAGACGTTCTCTCAAGCGTTCGGAACTCAGGCGGTCGTGTTCGCGCTCGCCGCTATTGGTTTGAACATTCATTTCGGCTACACCGGACTGCTCAACTTCGGTCAGGTCGGATTCATGGCGGCAGGCGCCTACGGCATCGGCATGGCGGTGTTCTGGTTAGACATCGGGTTCTGGCCAGGAATCCTCCTCGGTATCGGCTACTGCCTTATCCTCGCGCTGTTGCTCGGCATACCAACTCTGCGACTCCGAGCCGACTACCTGGGCATTACCACCATCGCTGCCTCAGAAACGATCAGACTGCTCGTGCGGTGGCGCGGCAACCGGGGCCGAACCGGCGCTGCTGAAGGGATCAACGACTTCGCTGACCCGTTCTACGCGCTCAACATCTTTAACCGCCCGGGCAACCGGTCATACAAATTCCTCTTCTTCGAATACCGGGCCGACGACCTGTGGGTCATGCTTACCGGATGGACCGTCGTCGGGCTTTGCCTATTGCTCACATGGCAGCTGATGCGAAGCCCTTGGGGTCGAGTCCTCAAGGCCATTCGAGAAGACGAGGATGCAGCTCGCGCGCTCGGCAAGAACGCATACAGCTACAAACTTCAGGCTCTTCTGATCGGTGGTGTCATCGGCGGCATCGCCGGCATGTTCCAAGCGATCGACAAACAGTCGGTCCAACCCGACACGTTCAACCCTGTCATTACGTTCATGATCTGGACGGTACTCATCATTGGCGGCGTCGCCCGAATATGGTCGCCGGTCATCGGCGCCATGATCTTCTGGGGACTCATCAGCGGCCTGGAGGCATTGATGCGGGAGCTGTTGGGAACCAGTATCGAGGACGAACTGGAGCGGTTCATCAACTTGAGCGTGTTCAACGTCAGCCAAGTCAAGTTCATGCTCTTCGGTCTGGCCTTGATGCTACTGATGCGGTTCCGCCCACAAGGAATCTTCGGATCGAGAGAGGAGCTGGCCCTCGATGACCGATGATGCGGAGGAGCGCAGCGAAAACGCAATAGCGCTCGACGACAACGGAATCGGAAACCCGGTTGCCGGGGTGTTTGACGATATCGAACGGCGGCCCGGTGTTCCGAAGCCAGACACGATCCTGTCGGCTCAGGGTGTTCGGAGACAGTTCGGTGGACTCGTCGCCGTTGACGTTGAGCAGCTCAACGTTCAACGGGGTTCGATCACCGCCCTTATCGGACCAAACGGTGCTGGCAAAACCACCTTCTTCAATCTGCTTACCGGATTTGACCGACCAGATGCCGGGCACGTTGAACTCAACGGAACCTCTATCGATAAGGTGGCCTCCCATAGACTGGCGGCCCGTGGCATGGTTCGCACGTTCCAGCTCACCAAGGCCTTGTCCAAGCTGACGGTCTTGGAAAACATGATGCTGGGCGCAAAGAAGCAAGGCGGCGAGAACTTTCTCAGAGCCTTGATATCGCCTCTGTGGCGAGCTCGAGAGAACGAAATAGAGCAGGAAGCTCGAGCTCTACTCGAGCGATTCCGTATGACCCACATGACCGACGAATTCGCTGGCACGCTGTCGGGCGGGCAACGGAAGCTGGTCGAGATGGCCCGCGCCCTGATGACCGAACCCGATCTCGTGATGCTCGACGAACCGATGGCCGGGGTAAATCCGGCGTTAACACAGTCGCTTCTCGGTCACATTAAACAGCTTCGGGCTGAGGGTCGCACCGTCATCTTCGTGGAGCACGATATGGACGTCGTCCAAGACATCAGTGATTGGGTGGTAGTGATGGCCGAAGGTCGAATAATCGCCGAGGGCCCACCTGCGTCGATTGCTGAGAACCAACAAGTGGTCGACGCGTACCTCGGCTCCCATCATGGCTCCGAATTGGAGATCCCCGACATTGGAGAACCCCTCGAAGATGAGGATGGGGCACAAGCGATCGAAAAGGAGGCCTGATGACCGCAGCCGAGGATCTACTCATTCACGTCGACGACATTCGGGCCGGCTACGTCCCGGGCGTGGACATTTTGCAAGGGTGCTCTCTCGAATTGGCCCCCGGCGAGCTTGTCGGAATAATCGGTCCAAACGGCGCCGGCAAATCGACGCTCCTTAAAGCCCTGTTTGGCCTGATATCGATCAGCGAAGGCTCGGTCAACTTCCGAGACGAAGACATCACCGGCATGACCGCTCACGAGTTAGTCTCCCGCGGAATCGGCTATGTGCCACAGACTCAGAACGTGTTCCCATCGCTGTCCATTTCGGAAAACCTCGAAATGGGCGTCTACCTTAAGCCAAAGATGTTCAAACCCCGACTCGATTTCGTATGCGAGATGTTCCCAAGACTGGCCGAACGCTTAAACCAAAGGGCAGGATCGTTGTCCGGAGGCGAGCGCCAAATGTTGGCTATGGGGCGAGCGTTGATGAGTGAGCCTCAGGTACTACTTCTCGACGAACCATCGGCCGGCCTCTCTCCGGTGTTGCAGGATCAAGTCTTCGTTCGGACCAAGCAGATTAACGCCACCGGTGTCGCCGTTGTGATGGTGGAACAAAACGCTGCTCGGTGCTTGCAGATCTGCGATCGAGGCTACGTGCTCGATCAAGGCCGTAACGCGTATACCGACAGCGGCCGCAATTTGCTCAGCGACCCCAAGGTCATCGAACTCTATCTGGGCACCCTGGCCAAGAAGGGCTGACCTGCAGGCACGTGCGGTGACGTCAGATCGTGACGCCACCGCAACGGACGATTCTCCCC
>CALIFY010000094.1 GCA_938021675.1 uncultured Acidimicrobiales bacterium | reverse complement strand
GTGCCGCCGGTCGAGGTGGCGGCGACCCAATGGCGGCTAGCACCGACCGGGGCAGCGCTTAGAAGCCGGTCCGAAAGTCGTGGGGCAACCGCCCGGTGGTACGGATGAAGTACTTAGTGAAATTGGTGGCCTCGGAAAACCCCAATCGACGACCGACCCCGGCGATCGACTCATCGGTGTCGACCAACAACCGCTTGGCCTCGAGGGTCACCCGCTCGTCGATAAACTCCTTCGGAGACGGGTACCCGAGACCAGCGGCCGCTCGACTGATCGTTTTGGCCGAGGTGCCGAGCTCACCGGCGTACCACGACACCAATCGAATCGACCGGAATGATCGCTCCACTTCAGATCGGAACCGGCCGAGCAGTTCGGTTGCCGCCTGATGATCGCCGCCGCGGTCACCGCTGGAGGCAGCGTGGGTCACGGCCGCTATGTGGAGGAGCAGCAGCGCAGCGGTGGCCGGGAGAAGAGCGGCAGCGTCGCCACCCTTGCGCTTCAAACGAAGCAGGTCTTCGGTCAACGCGACCACCACGGACTCGGCCGAGCCGAGCGCCACTTCGGGGTGGTACACACCGGGCCGGAACAATCCAGATGGACAGGCATCACGATCGACGGTGACCGCGATTCCCTGTACATCCACCGAGGGGTCGAATCGAAGAACCTGGTCGGGATGGATGTGAACCGCCGCGCCTGACGTCGGCTTCACCGGTTCAAAGTCGACCTCGAGCCCTTCGCCAAGACTGGGCGAGACGATAACGATATGACGGTTGGCTCGCCGTGGCCTATCGGTCGGGAACAGGCCGATCATGGCCGAAAGCAACTCGACGTCAACCGGGGTCCAACCGGTTGAGGTGTTCTCTCGGTCTCTCAGCTCAGTTGCTGTCGACACGCTCGCTCGCTTCGGGGTTCGCTCACAGGGACATCTTCGACCCGCCCAATCCAAGCGATCTGGACGATAGCGACCATTACGCCAATATTCCCACTACGGGAACAATTGTGGAGAGCATCGATCCAGCAGGACGAGCGGGTCCTACACGTCATTTTGGCCGGATCACCACCGAGAAACCGCGCCTTGCAGCCGACGTTTACACAGCATTAACTCTGCTTTTGCTTGCTTTTTTCGGTTTGCAACTGCAAGTATGGCTCTGGCGGCCCTCAGCCGAGCCGAGGGGGTTTCCGGTTACCTGAAACGCTCTTGCCTGAGGCTTGTGAGCCGTTGCGGCGGTGCTGGGCCCTGGGAGTCGCCCCTCCCAGGGCCCCACCAACTTCCATATAACGCCGTTGCGGCCGTATCCGCAAGCCGGGTGCGCCAAATCGTGACCGTCCCACAACTTCAGTCATTGTTGTCGCCTCGACCCCTTCGAGACGTAACGCTCTCCAGGTGTTGCACAGCACCGACGAACACATCTTGATAGCGAGACAATGCTTGTTGCGTGGTGTCTACGCTGCCGGGCACCCAACCGCTGTTGATTGGCCACGCCCCTTCCCGCCGCCCAAGACCCACCACCCATTGGATCGATGGCGCGGCGGCGACCCGGAGAGGGTCCATCGATGCATGGCAGATGACGGTCAGCGGCAGATTGCCCCGCACGACACGCCGCCAATCACCCCATCCGAGTTCGGCCACATCGTCCCCATCCGTACCAGACGTTCCGTCAAAAGCGATCCAAACCGGTGCTTGCCAGTAGGCCGGGAGGGTAATTGCGGCGTTTCCGCTTCCCGATGCCACGACCACCAACGCAACGTGACCGTTGCCACCGAGGACATGATCAAGGGCTGCAGGCAACAACGGATCGGCCGGTTGACCGGAGCCCGACTCGAAGCGCCTGAGCGTGTCTTTCGAACAAGTTGAACCAGTCAACTCTTCCAACCGGCGGGCGACCTCGGTGAGCGATAACCCGCGGGCTTCTCTCAGCCGAGTAAAACTCGGTCGATCGAGCGTTTCACGCCCTTCGCGACCTCTGGGCCACTGCTGAGGGGGAACCGACTCGCCAGTATCTCGAATGAAGGATTCCACCGAGCGGAGGCTGGTCTCGTCGAGCGCGGCCAGCTCTCGGGGCCGGGACTTCTCATACCGTGCCGCCACATTCGAAGACAGCATGTCGGTAAACGAACCACCAGCACTGGTGGCCCGGGAGACGAGCTCCATGGCATCGATCACCGGGGTATCGAGCACCTCTATCGGAAGTTCACTTCGCCCGAAATCGACCCACCCAGGGTGAGACAACTCGACTACCAGTGCCGAATCATCGATCGAGACGCCACAAATGCAAAAAACGCCATCGGGCCCAACGTCGAACTCACCCTCCATCCGATACATGCCCCACTCGGCGGCGAATTCGATTCGTGGCGACGGGGAACGCAACCACATCCAAACCGGCGTCGATTCCCCAGGAAAACAGTTCGACCACAATCGCTGTGGCTCAAGGCCTTCGGGGGTTCCAAGGCTCCACAGCAGGGCAGCCAGCACCCCATCAGCGTCGACCGCACGGTCGATACCACTGATGTCATCGATAGACATCTGCCGGGTGCCCCGCTCCCAGTTCGTTATGGCGGTGCGGCCAACCCCGAGTTGTCGTGCAAGTTCGCGTTGTGGCAGCCCGACAACCGCGGTGCGCCACCAGCGGAGGAGATCACCCCGAGATTTCCACACCATGGGAAAAACGTAGTCAGCGGTTCGGCGCGAGACCAGAGAACTTCATCTCATACCCGGACAGCAAAGCTAACTACGTTCGCCTTACGTCCGACGTATCAACTATGGATGACGGCTCCGTGCATCTGCCGGCAGCCTTCTTGTCCGAAATGGCCATAGCGACGACAAGGCAGTCCCTCTTTGACGTCGCAGCCCAGTGGCTGCCGGAGATGACCGGCGCCCACCGTTGTGCCATCTCGGAGGCGACCGCCACCGAACTTCGCCTTCTGGCCGGAGGAGGACAGACCAACCTCCCCTCCAGCGACCTCGTCTACCCCATAAAAGGATCCCTGGTCGGCGCCATCTTCACCAGCAGGCGGATCACCCGAATACACGACCTCACCGAGCTAGAGGGCGCGGAAGTTCAGACGGTAACCGGCGCTGGTCTACGGGCCGCGATTTGCGCTCCTCTTATCAGCGCAAGCGAGGCGATCGGGCTGCTCAGCGTCAGCCATCCGACCCCCGGGTATTTTGATGATGGCCACGAGATGCTCGTCGGGGCCATCGCCGACTTGTTGGCTTCATTCCTGAACGTGCACAACCAGATCCGGCGGGCGGAACATCTAGCTCGGACAGACCGTCTGACCGGTTGTTTGAACCGTGCCGCCATCGTCGACGCCCTGGAGTTGGCGTTCGAGAGCCAAGCACCACCCTCGGTTCTCTACATCGACGTGGATTCATTCAAGCCCATCAACGATCGACACGGCCACTCGGTCGGCGACGCAGTACTCTGCGGAGTTTCGAGCCGGATCAAATCGGTTCTCGGCGACGGAAGCCAGATAGGACGAATCGGCGGCGACGAGTTCCTGGTCGTGGTCCCCGAAGATGCTGATGGGTCGCAAGCGGCGGACCTGGCCAAACGAACGACGGCGACGATGACCGAGCCGGTGCGGGTCGGTCCGCTCAACGTCGACGTGAACCTCAGCATCGGTGCGGCCAGTGTGACCTCGGCCAAGACAACCGCCACCGATATTCTTCACGACGCCGACCAGGCCATGTATTACGCCAAGTGGTCGCAAACCAGGGTGGCGGTCGCCAACGCCACCATCCGCCGAGATGCTGCGGTTAAGGCGGCGATCGACAACGACATCGAAGAAGCGGCCATCGACGAACTGTTCATGACCTTTCAGCCAGTACGGCACCTCGGACACGGAGAAATACTTGGGGCCGAGGCGTTGCTCCGATGGAATCATCCCACCCTTGGCACCATTGCGGTGCCGACCATTATCGAGCGGGTCGAGGCCACCGGCCGGATCGACTCGTTCACTCGATGGTTGGTCGACACTACCGTGGGCGACTGGCGACGGGTTCAGGACGCGGTGCCCTGGTTCCATGACAAGGGCACCTCGGTCAACTTCACCCCTCGCCAGCTGTCGTGTCCTGGATTGGTGGACCACCTGATCAACACCCTCGATCGGCTGAGCGTACGCCGAAGAGACCTCATCATCGAGGTCGTCGAGTCCGCAGCGATCATTCCTGGCGGGTCAGCCGAAGAGACCATTCACCGCCTTTCCGAGGCGGGATTCATTATCGCACTCGATGACTTCGGGACGGGTCACAATGCCGTCAGCTACCTGACCCGTCTACCGATCGATGCGTTGAAGTTCGACCAGTCATTGGTTGCGACGGTAACCACTCAAGAATCGGCCCGTCTCATCCTTAGGAATCTGGCGACGATGGCCCAAGATCTTGGGTTGGTGACGTTGGCCGAGGGAATCGAATCGGAGAGACAGGCGGCCCTGGTCCTCGACGCCGGTATCGAGGTTGGCCAGGGCTGGCACCTTGGCGGCCCATGTTTGGCCGAGGAACTGATCGCAACCGCCTTAGCCGAGGGCCCGACGTTGAAGGTCTTGACCCAGTTCGAATCTGCCGACTAGCGGGCGGTCACCGGTCCGGCCGGTGCCGCCCGTAGGTCAACGACTGAGCGGTATTGGAGTTAGCTCGGGTCGTCGACGAACCGAAGATACGGCGTCAGCTCTTCGACGTTTTGGAAGGTTGCGGTCACGTCTTCGGTCGACAATGTCGGTGCGGCGATGACGCGACCGCCGGCTACCCAATCGACTGGGGTCGACACCGAGTGGGCGTCGGTCAACTGCATGCTATCGATGACCCGAAGGATCTCATCGAAGTTGCGGCCGGTCGACTTCGGGTAGGTCAAGGTGAGGCGAATCTTGTTGGATGGATCGATCACGAATACCGAACGTACGGTCGAGGTATCGCCCTCGCCGGGATGGATCATGTCGTACAGCTCCGAGACGGTGCGGTCCGGGTCGGCGATGATCGGGAAGTTCAGTTCGTTGCCGGTGGCCGCCGCGATGTCTGGCGCCCAGCCATGGTGGTCTTCCAGCGAGTCGACCGACACCGCGATGACCTTGGTGTTGCGAGCCTCGAAGCCATCGCGCAAGGCGGCGGTCCGTCCAAGTTCAGTGGTGCATACCGGGGTGAAGTCGGCCGGATGGCTAAACAGCACCGCCCACGAATCCGCCTTCCAATTGTGGAAGTCGATCTCGCCACTCGTGGTGTCGACAGTGAAGTTCGGGGCTTCGTCGCCAAGTCGCAAGCTCATATGGATTCTCCTTGTGTACGGCGCCTCTTTTCGGCGCCTTTTGGGCAGCGTATCCACCCGGCCGACCACCCACGTTGTGAATTCGGGCCGCGGGAGCCGGTTATTTAGCTGACCCCTGACAAGCACTCGGAGATGTAGTTCGACGTCGAGATGATGTGATAGTGATACGTGTCGTCGTCGAACTCTGGGGTCGGACCGACGTGCCCGTGGCACTCGTCGAGGTCGGTCGGTTCCTCGCCATCGCTGTCTTGCGGTCCGTAGATCGGAAACCCATCGAAGAGGAAGCCGATCAGGGTGGAGTGTGCTCCCGGGGTGTCGACGGCGTCTGTGATGCAGTAGGGGATTCCGTGGTAGTGGTAGTCGGTCCCTCGGGGAATGGGGTGGCCCCCGCAGGCGTCGATAAACGGAACACCGTCGATCGTGTCGTTGTCGTCGTTTGCCACTACCTCGCCGTTCGCTTCGTACGGGTCAAAGTACACCGCACCACTTATCGCAACGCCGATAGGACCGTTACTGGTCTCGGATGGGGAATCAGCGGCCTCCGGCACGAGCGGGAATTCAAACGAAGCGTCGTACGCCTCGGCGCCGCCGGACAGGTATTTTCCGTCGGGGCCATCAGCTAGGTAGGCGTCGAGGTACTCGTGCGACGGCAGCCCGTCGCTCTCAAACCTGACGGTGTTTCCGTCGATCGTGATCGTGACATCATCTGCCCATTGGGCACTACGTACGATCTCGGTCCGCATCGCTGCGTCTTCGCTGTCGACGGGAACGTCTGGCTCGGCCGACTCTTGTTCGTCTTCGGGCCGTCCGTCGCCGTCGCCGGCTGGCCGTTCAGGCCGTTCCCCGCCCTCTTGTTCTCCCTCTTGTACGGCCCCTTGTCGTTCGTCCTGTCCGCCCTCTTGTTCTCCGTCTTGTACGGCCTCGTTCTCCTCTGGTGCGTCAGTGGGGCTGTTGTCCTCGGCGACGACGGTCTCCTCGGCGGTGATGGCCTCATCGGGGTCGGGCTCTGAACCACAGGCTGCGGCGACTGCCGCCAAAGCTACCGCCATCACGACAAGTCGTTGTACGTTCCGCATCGGGCCATCGTTGCCCGACAGCCTGTGTACCGGCTGTGAGTCAGCACTACAGTCGCCGAGAATGAGGACACAGGTGGCGATCATCGGCGCAGGACCAGCGGGCATGCTGCTGGCGCAGATGCTGAGGCAGGCCGGCGTTGACCATCTGGTTGTCGAACGTCAAAGCCGCCAGCACGTGCTGAGCCGCATTCGGGCTGGAGTTCTCGAATGGGGCACGGTCGACACGCTCCGCCGAGCCGGGGTCGGTGAACGAATGAATACCGAAGGCCACGTGCACGAGACGATCAATATCGCCTGGGGCGGTACCGAGCTACTCTCGGTCAACACCATGGAGCGCGTCGGACGACTGATGATGGCCTATGGCCAGACCGAGATCCAGAAGGACCTCTACGCCGCGGCCGACGCGGTCGATGCCGAACCTATTTTCGAGGCGGACGGCGTTGCGCTGCACAACTTCCACCAACACGAGTCGGGTCCGGCATCGATCAGCTTTTTGGCCAATGGTGTGAAGGATCGCATCGAATGCGACTTCATCGCCGGCTGCGACGGCTTCCATGGGGTCAGCCGATCATCGATCCCTAAGGAAGCTCGTACCGAGTACGAGAAGTTGTACCCGTTCGGCTGGCTGGGCATTCTGTCGGAGACGCCGCCGTTGCCGATTCTTTTGTACGCCAACCATGAGCGGGGCTTCGCCTTGTGTTCGATGCGAAATCCACTGCTCAGCCGGTACTACGTTCAGTGCCCGCTGACCGACACGATCGAGGACTGGTCTGACGACCGTTTCTGGACCGAATTGTTGGCCCGTCTCCCCCCGGAACAGGCCGGCTCACTCCGCACCGGCCCGTCGATCGAAAAGTCGATTGCCCCACTTCGGAGCTTCGTCTCCGAACCGATGCGGTTCGGTCGGCTCTTTCTGGCCGGAGACGCCGCCCATATCGTGCCTCCAACCGGGGCAAAGGGTCTGAATCTGGCCGTGTCCGATGTGCACTATTTGTCGAGTGCGCTGATCGGCCACTACCACGGCGACGACACCGGCCTCGATTCCTATTCGAGCACCGCTCTCGCTCGGGTGTGGGGTGCGGTGAGGTTCTCCTGGTGGTTGACCACGTTGCTCCACCGTTTCCCTGACCAGACGGCGTTCGATGGTCGAACTCAGGCCCAAGAGCTCGCTCATCTCGCCCGATCGGAGCGAGCCCAGGCTGCCATGGCCGAGCAGTACGTTGGGCTGGACTATTAGTCATGCCTCCTCTACCGCTTCCCGAACAACCGTCGCTCGATGACCTGAAGGAACAGGCAACACTCGTCCACGAACTCGTCGACCGAGGAGACGAGGGTGCGATGGCGATGCTCAACGAATTTCATCCTCTCGGCTCCACCGAGGCGACGGCCGAAAACTTCAGCTATTCGGACGCCCAACTCGTCGTGGCCCGGCTCTACGGGTTCGGCGGTTGGCCTGATCTTTGTCAGCATCTGAGCGTGGTCGAGGAGTTTGGGCACTCCGACGACGGAACGACCGGCGACCGAGCAGTCGATGGCGGTGAAGATACCGATGGCGAGTTGGTAGACCGCCTGGTAGTTGATGCCTGCGTGACCTACCGCGGGGTCGACCCATTTGCCCCGATCGACCGGGCCCGGCACCTATTGGCCAACAACCCCGATCTGCCCGGTCGGTCCGTTGCCGCGTTGGCCGTCGTCGGCGATCACGTCGGTCTTGGAGCCGCCCTCGACGCCTCTGGACTAGGTGTTGACGAACCGGTCGGACCTCATCGTTGGCCGTTGCTTCTGTATTGCGTGTACTCCCGGATCGAGCCGGATGAGCCGAGCGGGCGGTCGACGTTACAGACGACGCGCCTGTTACTCGATCGTGGCGCCGACCCCAACGCCGGATTCCTCTGGCGGGGCCTCGTACCGCCGTTCACGGCGTTAACCGGTGCGTTCGGCCGGGGCGAACGTGATCAGCCGCCGCACCCCCAAGCGTTGGCGCTGGCTCGTTTGTTGCTGGAGGCCGGCGCCGACCCGAACGATGGCCAAGCGCTGTACAACAACGGGCTGGCTGGAACGGCGATCGACGATCCCTCTCATCTGGAATTGCTCTTCGAGTTCGGGCTGGGGTCCGATACCGACGGGCCGTGGTACTCCCGGTTGGGTCACACGTTGACACCTCCGGCCCGACTTTTGACCGATGAGCTTGAGGTCGCGGCGCTTCGCGGTTTTCCCGACCGGATGCGGTTCTTGATCGGGCTTGGCTCACTCGACCTCGATGCCCCGGTTGGTCGGTCTGGGCAATCGGCGGCCACGCTGGCGGCCAGGAAGGGGCACCTCGACATTTTGGACCTGTTGGCCGATGCCGGCGTGGCGATCGAACCGACGGCGGTCGAGCGCACTGCTGGCCTGGTCGGCACCGGATCGCCAGCCGAACTATTGGCCGCTATAGACGACCAGCCAAACCTGTTGTCCATGCTGAAAACCGAGCGCCCCGGCTTGGTGGCCGAGGCGGCCGAACGCGGTCGGGGCGACATGATCCCAACCCTCGTGGAGCTTGGCTTTCCCGTCGATGGTCGAGCCGGTGATGCCGGGGCAACCGGCCTCCACGAAGCGTCGCTGGCCGGCGATGCCGAACTTGCCCGGATCCTCATCGACCTAGGGGCTGACCCGACGATTACCGACTACGAGTTTTCCGCCACGCCGTGCGACTGGGCAGAACATTTTGGGCGGGCGAACGTGGTGTCGTTCTTCCGGTCGCTCGACGCTGGGACCGGGTCGAGCGAGGCTGCGCCGCAATGACGGTCGACCAACCGCCGATCGTCGGCCCGATCGAGGTAATCGGCTGCCATGCCGCGGGAGAGGTGGGAGACGTTGTGGTGTCCGGCGTCGATCCGCCGCCGGGCGAAACGGTGTGGGAGCAGTCGCGATGGATCGCCAACGACGGCCGACTCCGACAGCTACTTCTCAACGAACCTCGGGGCGGGGTGTTCCGTCACGTCAATCTGTTGGTTCCCCCCATCGATCCGGCGGCAGACGTCGGCTTCATCATTATGGAACCGGAAGACACGCCACCGATGTCGGGTTCGAACTCGATGTGTGTTGCCACCGTTGCCCTCGAAACCGGCATCGTGGCCATGACCGAACCCATGACCACCCTCACCTTGGAAGCTCCCGGCGGGTTGGTCACCGTCGAGGCTCGCTGCGCTCAGGGCAAGGTTCGAGCGGTCACGATCCGCAACCTGCCGTCGTTTGCCGCGGCCCGAGATGTGATGATCGAGGTGCCGGGGGTAGGGTCGGTTCGGGTCGACACCGCTTTTGGAGGCGATAGCTTCGTGATGGTCGATGCCGCTGATATCGGGCTAGAGATCTCGGCTGAGCGTGGCCGGCACTTGGCTGAGGTCGGGGCTCGGATCACCGCCGCCGCCAACCGTCAACTCGGCTTCGATCATCCGGCTGCGGAGTGGAAGCATCTTTCTTTTTGCCAGATCGCCGGTCCGATCACCCGGCACGCCGACGGCGAGCTCACCATGCAAAATGCGGTGGTGATCGAGCCAGGCAAGATCGACAGGTCGCCGACCGGTACCGGTCTTTCGGCGAGAATGGCGCTGCTCCATGCCCGGGGCGAGATGGTGCTCGGCGACCGTCTGCGTATGCGTTCCATTATCGACTCAGAGTTTCTGGGGACCATCGATGCCGAAACGACGGTCGGCGATCGGCCGGCAATCGTGCCCCTCATCACGGGAAGCGCGTGGCGGACGGGGCGGTTCGTCTATGACGTCGATCCGACCGACCCGTGGCCGCTCGGGTACCGGGTGGCGGACACCTGGCCGTCGAGATCGGGACGCGGAGGCGACTCCGACGCTCCGCGCTGATAATCTCGAAACCGTGGTTACATCGCGAGGATCATCGTGGGTGCTTCTCAGCTATCGGATTCCGAGAGATCCCTCGACACCGCGGATTGCGGTGTGGCGAAAACTTCGCCGGTTGGGGGTGGCGAAGATCGGCGACGGCCTCGTCGCTCTTCCGGCCGATGACCGGACGAGAGAGCACCTCCAGTGGGTGGCGGTTCGAGTTCAAGAAGCCGGAGGAGATGCGATCGTTTGGGATGCCGATCCAGCATCGAAGAGCGAGGATCTTCGATTGCGGGCCTCGATGAACGCCGAGCGTGATACCGAGTATCGGCAGCTGCGCGACGAGGTTCGGGCTTCGCCTCAATCCGATGGGCGCACCGTGAAACGATGGCGGCGGACCTGGCGAGACATCCAGCGCCGCGACTATTTCGGGTCGGCCGAGGCCGAAAAGGTACGAGCCGAGTTGGCGGCCATCACCGCGGCCGGAACTGCCGGCAGCGAACGGGCCGAGAGATGAGGTGGGCCACTCGACCCGGCATTCACGTCGATCGGGCTGCGTCGGCCTGGCTCATCGCAACGTTCGTCGACCCCGACGCTGAGTTCCTGTATGTCGACGAGGTCGCAGAGGTACCCGATGGCGTCACGCCATTCGATATGTTCGGCTGCGAACTCGG
Source organism: uncultured Acidimicrobiales bacterium (assembly GCA_938021675.1). Lineage (GTDB taxonomy): Bacteria > Actinomycetota > Acidimicrobiia > Acidimicrobiales > SZUA-35 > JAHELU01. Next base: position 9,596 of record CALIFY010000094.1, on the reverse strand, counting down.
CCACCACGGCGACGATGTCACGTTCGAGACCATTCTCCGCGCCCACGACCTCGCCGACCCGGTGTTGTGGAAGATCGCTGAGATCGTGCACGAAGCCGACGTTGAAGACGACCGCTTCGATGCGCCCGAAGCGGCCGGCATCGACCTTCTAATACGAGCCCTACACAGTGACCATGACGACGAGGAGGTTCGAGCATTGACCTCGACGATTTTTACCAGTCTGGAGCGTCACCTCCGACAGGAGACGCTGACCGGGCGGTGAGAGAACGGCCACGCCCTAACCGTTCATCAGGTCGTCGACGAGGTCGGCAACGTGGTGGTCCAGCGCCGACAACGCCTGCTGTTCGTCATCGCTGAAGTTGGGGATCTGCCAATCGACAACAGCTCGGTCGGTGGGAAGATCGGCAGGCGAACAGCCCATGTTGATCACGATGTCGGCCCGAGTGAGGTCGGCCTCGGTCACCGTTCGCGGGGTGTCGCCAGCCGGCATCCCGTTGTCCCGTAAATAGTCGCGAACGAAGGGGAGCACCGCCTGGTCGGGGTCCGTTCCCCCGGTTCCGATGGTCAGGCCGAGTTCGTGCTCGATGGAGGCCCGCGTCAAAAGGGCCGCCGCCACCACGCTCTTTGCTGCGTTGTGGGGGCACAGAAGCAACACGTTTTTCGTCATGGATGGCTTCCTTTGATCTGCGTTGTTAGCACTTATCGGAGTAGTTGGTACGCGATCCCACCGGCGGCGCAGGCGGCGATGACTCGCAACGTCGACACGCCGAAACGGAAGATGGCCACCGCCGACGCTGCGGCCATGGCGGTGGCGACCCAATTGATGCTCGACACCGCGGGCTGGTACACCACTGCCCCGTAGCGACGGTGTTCCGTCACGTCTTCAAACAACGTGAACAGGGTGAACCAGACCGCGAGGTTGCCGACGACGCCGACGACCGCAGCGGTGATGGTCGATAGCGCGGCGGTGAGCGACGGCCGACCTCGCAGGTGCTCGATAAACGGGGCGCCGAGGAAGATCCACAGAAACGAGGGGACGAAGGTAACCCAGGTAGCGATTACCGCGCCCCAAATGCCGGCTTGGAGCGGCGACAGTGAACCGGGCGCTCGGTAGGGACCCATGAAGCCAACGAATTGGACCACTTGGATGAGGGGGCCAGGCGTCGTTTCGGCCATGCCCAACCCACTGATCATCTCACCGGGCTCGAGCCATCCGAACGTGGTGACGGCCTCCTGGGAGATGTATGCCAGCACCGAGTACGCGCCGCCGAACGTCAGAATCGCTGCGGTTGAGAAGAACTGGGCGACGTCGAGGAAAATCGATGACCGACCGGACACCACAATGATGCCGACGATCGGCAGAAACCAGAATCCGAGCCCGACGGCAAGAACCCGCAACGACCGCGACCATGACGGCCGGCCCAGCATGATGTCTTGGTCCCCGACCAACACGTCATCGTCATCGGACACTGCGGTTTCGTCGTGTCCTTGGATCAGGTTGAACAGTTCCGGTCGTGTCCGGCCGCCGATCACTCCGGTGATGGCGGCGAGGGCAACAACTAGCGGAAACGGCAACTCGAACACGAATATGGCGACGAACGCCAGCACCGAGACCGCGAGCATGACCCGGTTCTTGATCACCCGACGTCCTATTCGGAGTACGGCGTGGGCCACGACGGCGATGACGGCTGCGGAGATGCCGGTAAAGAGGCCGCTCACCCACGTCAGTTCGCCGTAGGCGGCGAACATGATGCTGAGCGCCATGATCGAAACGAAGCCAGGAAGAATGAACAATGACCCGGCGAACAGTCCACCGGCTGGCCCGCGGAGCAACCATCCGAGGTAGGTGGCCAGCTGTTGCGCTTCGGGGCCGGGCAAGAGCATGCAGTAGTTCAAGGCGTGGAGGAACCGCCGTTCACCGACCCATCGCCGGCGGACCACGATTTCGTCGTGCATCACGGCTATCTGGCCGGATGGGCCGCCAAAGCTGTTGAGCGCCACCACACTCCAGGCGGCGATCCATTGGCGTCGATCGATGACGTCACCGGGTCGACCAACGGGCTGGTTGGTCGCTCGGTTGGAAGGTTTCAACCCACGTCGAAGTTTATGTTGTAACCGTGGTTGCTTCATTAATTGACAACGTAGTCGCATCCCACCCCGACTGGCAAGGCCCGGCCCGCTCGTCCGTTGGCCACCAAAAGGGTGCCGGCAAACACAGGGGCGGCAGCGTCATCGACCAGTAGCCTCAGAGTGAGATGATCGCTCTACTCGCTTCCGAGGATGCGGTCTCCGGTGCACTCTTGCCGGCCCGCAACCAGATGGCCCTGTCGCTTGGGTGGCATATCATCCTCGCCTGCTTCGGGATGACGTTTCCCATTCTGATCTTCGTCCTCCACCGACGAGGACTCCGGGGTGATGCCGATTCACTGGAACTGGCGCAACGGTGGTCGAAAATCGCCGCGTTGCTGTTCGCCGTCGGCGCGGTGTCCGGCACGATCCTGTCGTTCGAGATGGGGTTACTGTGGCCAGGCCTCATGGAACGCTTCGGCGACGTGGTCGGTTTGGCGTTCGCCCTCGAAGGAATTGCCTTCTTCGTCGAAGCGATCTTCCTCGGCCTGTATGTCTATGGCTGGGAACGCATTCCCGGCCGGCTCCACTCGCTACTCCTCCTTCCGATCACCGCCGCCGGCATCGCCGGGTCATTCCTCGTGATATCGGTTAATGGCTGGATGCAGTCACCGACCGGTTTCACCCTTGTCGATGGTCCCGATGGGTTCGAGGTGGTCGACATTGACCCTCTCGCTGCCATCTTCAACGACACGGTTTTTCTCCAGTTTCTCCATATGTACTTGGCGGCGGTGATGGTGGTCGGCTTTATGGTCTCGGCCGTATACGCCGGCCTCCTCCTCCGAGGCCGTCAGGGGCGTATCTATCGACTTGGGGTGCTGGTACCGCTTCTGTTCGCTGGAATCGCCACGCCGCTACAGCCGGTGGTCGGCCATTTCGCCGGACAACAGGTGGCGTCGAGCCAGCCGATCAAGTTGGCAGCCCTCGAAGGACTGAACGAGACCGGGAGCCGGGTGCCACTCGAACTTGGCGGCCTCTATATCGACGGTGAGTTGCGAGGCGCGGTCGAAGTCCCAATTCCCGGACTGCTGTCTTTCCTCTCCACCAATGACATCAACGCCGAGTTGCCTGGATTGGAGTCCGTCCCCGAGGACGAACGACCCCCGGCCGGCATTGTCCACCTCGCATACACCGCCATGATCGGGATCGGCACTGCGCTGGTCGGCCTCATCGGATGGGCCGCCCTCCGGTGGCGACGGGCCCGTAACGGAGGGTCGGACATCTTGGACAGTCGCTTGTTTCTACGAGCGCTTACCGTGGCCGGCCCGGCCGCCATCTTTGCCCTGGAAGCTGGCTGGGTGGTAACCGAGGTTGGCCGCCAACCGTGGATCGTCTATGAGGTCCTCCGGACCGAGGATGCGGTGACAGACGCAAACTACATCTGGGTGACCTTCATCGCCGTGGCCGTTGTCTACGGTGCGATGACGGTGGCGGTGGCGGCGGTTATCCGATCGATGTCTCGGCGATGGGCGGCCGGCGACACCCACCTGGCCCGGGTCTACGGCCCATCGCCGGCGGAAAGCTTGGCCGAACCCGAACCGGCTACCCCAGCCGAAACCGAACCGGCTACCCCAGCCGAAACCGGCAACGCCAGCGAGGCGGACCGGTGAGCCTTTCCGATGCGGTCGCCGCGGTGATGTTCGCCGGTGTGCTCTTCTACTCGGTGTTCGGCGGTGCGGACTTCGGCAGTGGCTTTTGGGATCTGACCGCCGGCGATACCGAGCGTGGCGGTCGACGCCGACGGCTGATCGACCATGCCATCGGCCCGGTCTGGGAGGCGAACCACGTCTGGCTCATCTTCGTATTGGTATTTCTTTGGACCGCCTTCCCGTCGGCCTACGCCTCGTTGATACGAACGCTGGCCATTCCGTTCTGGCTCGCCGGGTTCGGTATCGTGTTGCGCGGCGCCAGCTTTGTGTTTCGCAAGTTCGCCGGGACCGTGGAGTGGGCACGGGTAGCCGGCGTGCTCTTCGCCGGATCTTCGATCATTACCCCGTTCTTTCTCGGCACTATCGCCGGCGGCATTGCCTCCGGCCGGGTCCCCGCCTCGGGAACCGGTGCTGTGTGGGCGTCGTGGCTCAATCCCACATCGTTGTTGGGTGGGGTGCTCGCCGTGCTGGTTTGCACGTTCTTGGCCGGTGTCTTCTTGGCTCGGGATGCTGCCTCACTCGGCGCCGATGATCTCGCCGAGGAGTTGCGCCGCCGATCGTTGGTGGTCGGCGGCCTGACCGGCGCAGTCGCCCTTGGTGGGATCGTGCCGTTGGCCGTTGACGCAGAACAATTGGTCGACGGGCTGACCGGACGAGCCGCCGTATTCGTCGCCACATCGGCCCTTACCGGTTCGGCCACGCTCGTCTTGCTCGCCAAAGGGCGGCTGAACGAAGCCCGGATGACGGCCGCCGCCGCGGTGGCGTCGATCGTGGTTGGGTGGGGTGTCGCACAATACCCCTACCTGCTGGTCGACGAGGTCACCATCGCCAGCGGCGCAGCTGCGCCGGTCGTACTGCAAGGTCTGTTAATCGCCGCCGCCGTCGCTGCCGTGCTCGTCGTGCCACCATTGATCTGGTTGCTCATTCTGGCCGATCGCAACGTCGTCGGGCTCGAAGAGGCGCCCGTTCGGTAACCCTGAACCAACCGAACGAGATCAACTACCGTGTCTCGGCGAGGAGGACCACCATGCCCGTACCGTTCCCGACCGATGACGACGTAGACCTGAACCCACCGGCGTTCGAAGAATCTGCCACCAACGCCGCTGGAATCTTGTGTGCCACCAGACCAGAGGGTGGCAACACCGAGTTCCAGCACCTTCTAATGCAGGCCACGTTCGAGTCGATGACAGGCCACGTCATCGACACCCAAGCCTTGCCCGATGTAAGCGCTGTCCAGTCCGCTCACAACTTGCGGTTCCGTAATCACGGGTTCCGGATGCGCATGGTCCACATGATGGTGCTGTCCGCACTGGTCTTGCGTCCGCTGCCCGAGGAGGTGGCCGAGCGGGTGGTGGAATACAGCAAGGAGTTGGGAATCACCGACGATCTTCTTGCCGCTGTCCGGTCTTTCGCTAGCTCCGACCGTGCCATGGCCAGCGTGGACTTCGAACGAAACGGGTACACCAAGGGCTGGTCGAGTGACCGGTCGGCTGCGCTCCATTCCGAGGCCGAGGGTTGGGAGAGCGCCCCTGATGACCCGATCCTCGCCGCCAAGTGGAACGACCTTGGTCAACTTCGGAACGGGACGCTTGGGCGGGGCGTCCACGACTTTTATCAGGCCAGGGGCTTCAGCTACCCGGGTCAACCCGGTTCGGCTCCTCCCCTGCTGGCGCAACACGATTGGGTCCACGTGCTCGCCGACTACGGCACCCGGGTTGAGGCCGAGCTTGAGGTCTTCGCCTTCATTGCGCGAGCAAATGATGACCCTCGGGGTTTTTCGCTCCTCGCCATGGTGGTCAGCCTGTTCGAGACGGGTTATCTCGCCGATGGCGCCGGTCTCTTCGAAGCGTTTCCCGGACAGCTATCCAACGACGGTATGACTACACGTATCGGTGATGCCATGCGCCGGGGCGCGCTATCTCACGGTCTGTCGGGCGCGCCAGACGTTGATTTCATGAACGTCGATTGGTTCGCCGTCGCCGACAAACCGCTTCACGCGGTTCGCGAGATGTTCGGCATCGTAGCCAAGAGCGATGAGGCGGTGGCTGCTGGTTCGGTCGGACCTTGGGAGCCAGGCGGAATTTCCGAGGCCCAGTGGGCCATGGGCCAGGCCCGGGCCGACCAGCTCGGCATCGCCTTTACTAGTTTCGGGGCCAGCGTCTAACCGTCACCCGCCGTTCTCACAGACCGTTTCGGTGTCGGGAAAGGGGTTCACGGTGTTTCCCTGTCCGCCGACATGGATCTCGAAGTGCAGATGCGGGATGCCGGCCGCGTTGCCGTCATCGCCGACGTACCCGATGATTTCGCCGACCTCGACATCGCCTTCGGTGTCGCCGTACCCCGAGAGGTGGGTGCCGTAAAAATAGTCGTCGTCGGACCACAGGTGAAAGGATCGGCCACCGACGCTATTCGATCGGTATTCAACCCGGCCGGCGACGGGGGCAACGACCGGGGTCCCGATGTCGGCCATGATGTCCACACCGACGTGGGAGCGACCTCCGGAGCGGGGGGCGCCCCACGTGTCGGTGAACGAGTGCGGACCGGCCACCGGACAGATGTCGATGTGGTCCCCGGAAACTCCGGGGCTATCGGGTTGCCCGTCGGCAACATCAGCTTCGCCACCGGATTCGACGCCGGCATCTCCACCAGCACCGGAATCACCATCGGCCTCAGCACCGGCTCCGCTATCTGATTGGCCATCCCGTTCGGTATCGGCAGAGGGTTCGGAATCGGCAGGAGGTTCAGCATCGGCAGAGGGTTCGGGTTCACCACCGACGTCGCTATTGGCACCGCCACCAGCATCGGCCTCAGCACCGGCTCCGCTATCTGATTGGCCATTTGGTTCGGCATCGGCAAGGGGTTTGGCGTCAACACGAGGCTCGGCGTCGGCATCGCCTACCCCACCGCCTGCCCCACCGCCAGCGACACGGCCGACGGGTTCGACGCCGAGTTGTTGGTCGAGTCGCTCCAACTCGGTGAGCGACGCTCGATCGGCGGACAGCTGCCGGCGAATTCCCATGAGTTCACCAAGCAACCCTTGACGTGCGGCGAACTGCGCATCGACGTCGAGACGACCATCGTCGTCTACGAACGGAAGGTACAGCAAGCGTTCACGTTCTCTTTCCGCCCAAGCCAACGTCTCACTCTCGGCGGCCCAGCGGGCCTCGATGTTTTCGAGCCGGATTTCCATCCAGGCCACCCGTTGGCGTGATTCGTCAAGCGAACGCTGGGATGAGTTCTCGGCGCTAGATCCGACTGGATGGGATTCTTGGCCCGACGCCCGACTTGCTGCACCCACTTCATTCGCCACCATGGCAAGGGCCACCGTTGCGATCATGGACGCCATCACGAGCCGGTACGTATTTGACACAGTTCTCATCTCGTCTCCGATCTGCTTCGAAGGCAAGACCGGGCGAGCTACCTTATGTCACGTGGTATTGTCACATATTTGTAACACAGATAGTTGGGATGTAGACTGGCGATGAACGTTAGTGAACTCCGACGGCGGAAACTTGTCGGTTCGCTTTGCTTCGGCCATGCTTTCTGGCCGCTGGAAACAGGCAACTGTTGAGCTCACGGACCTCGTCGAGAGATTCCCCGCAGCTGTCACACTGCTGCAGGTGCCGCTCGATGCGAGCGGTTTCCCGGGGACGGGTCCGACCTCGCACATAAGCACCCAAACGGGAGTTTGTCGGCTCGCAACCGCTCCACTTCGGGGTCGAAAACTCCGACAAGTACGCATCCCGAAGGCTCTCTCTGGCCCGGTGGCCAAGTGACGACACCGCATGGGCCGTCATGCCCGACGTCGCTGAGATCACCCGCGGCCGCCGATCGAGGACCTCGATCTCCCACAGCACCCGTTTCCAGGGTTCGGGAAGTTTCTGAAGGGCGCTCACCGCGGCGGACCGATCGGCATCGGCCAGAACCGGATCTTCCCAGCCGACGTCCTCGATCAGTTCCAGCTCGTCGGAGACTCCAACCCGCTGTTTGAACCGGTGATGGTCGTTGGCCAAGTTCCGAATCATGCTGCAGAGATATGGCCGGAACTTTTCCTCTGGCCCAGACCCCCTTCGGAGAAGCTCAAAAAGCTTTACGAAGGCTTCGGCAGAGATGTCATCGGCATCATGGCGCGAACGGGTGAGGGTTCTAGCCAGGCATGAGGCGAAGTGGGCGTGTCGTCGGTAAAGCTCATCGAACGCAGAACTGGAGCCCTTTTGGACCAGCTTGATGAGTTCTCCATCGGTGTGGGTGTGTGATCTGTCAGCCATTCTGAGGTGAATCCGGTTGAGCTCGGTCGAGTCGACTTGTCAGGTCGAGACGAATTCGAGGAGGCGAGATTTCCCGAACATTCGTTTCCGATGCAACGAAACTTCTAGCTCCGATGCACTTCGGCGCTTCAAGCTCGCAAGCCGGAAACGCTTCGATGGAATCAGTACCCAGCTCGAACCAGACTCAAACCAAGATGCACGAAATTTTGTTGACGAACCGTCTAGCCTCAGCTCATGGGGAGCGACTCGGACGACACACCGCACGACCACGAGGTCGAGTTATGGATTCCCGGCGACTCACGTCACATCGGCGCGGCCCGTGCTGTCGCCGCTGCGCTGGGCGCCGACCTCGGATTCGACCTCGACCAGATCGACGACCTTCGAATCGCGTTGAGCGAGGCGGTTGGGGTTGCGCTCGAAAATCAAACGCCAACCCCGAAACTACATGTTCGTTTTTCCGTGTCCGGAGATCAGGTGACCATGTCGGTCACTCGATCCGATGGCCTCCCGCTCCCGCCGATGGACCTTCTGGCCGAAAGAATTCTGGCTAGTGTCGTCGATAGCAGCGGCGTCGTTGGTCACGAAATAGTGATGAAGAAGTCCCGCAACTTGAGAAGCTGAGATCATCGTGAGTCACTCCTACGATCCAGAAAACGATGTCGAGGAATTCATCACGTTTCGCGCCACGAATGACCGCTCCCTGAGAAATAGACTGGTAGAGCGAAATATGGGTTTAGGGATCTATTTGGCCCAAAAGTTTTCCGGTCGAGGTATTAGTGAAGAAGACCTTCGCCAGGTTGCCCTCGTCGGGTTGGTTAAGGCGGTCGACAGATTCGATCCCGATCGCGGCGTCCTGTTCCCGGCCTTCGCCAGCCGTACGATCGAGGGGGAACTCAAGCGGCATTTCCGTGACGCCGGATGGGCCATCCGGGTCCCCCGTTCCATTCAACAGTTGCGGGCCGAGGTGCGAGATGCCTCGAACGAGCTGACACATCGCTTGTCCCGTTCCCCGCAGGTATGCGAGATCGCCGACGAACTCGGCGTTCCCCAGGAGGACGTAATCGCGGCGCTGGGCGCCGATACCGCCCTTCGTACCGACTCGATCGACGATGCGGCCAGCGACCGGCTCGCCGACACCGACCAGATCTATACCGGTGTGGAGAATCGTGATGTCGTCGAAAAGTTCGTCGAACGACTCGATCCCCGGGAAGCAGAGATAGTTCGGATGCGGTTCTACGAGAGGCTGTCTCAGAGTGAGATCGCCGATCGAATTGGGCTATCACAGATGCACGTATCGCGCCTCCTGCGGAGGTCGTACGCCTCGATGCGTCACACCGCGGCCCAAGACGGCGAGTTGCCGTCGCACCAAATTATGTGAGCGACCGGTTGGCGGCGTTGCCGACGGCGACCAGTCCCAGAGTTACGGTCGTTGACGTCAAACCGTCCGGTCTTGGCGACGCCATGTTTCAACGGACCCCACGATGGGGTAACCATCACATAAGATCACCTTGCGATAGGTCAACTATGGTTGGAGTTATGGCTAACGAAGCAG
>CALIFY010000093.1 GCA_938021675.1 uncultured Acidimicrobiales bacterium | reverse complement strand
ACCCCAGATGTGCCGGACCTATCGGTGCCCTCCTCGCCGATGATCGCGTCGTCGGGCCTGGCGGCGAGGATCCCGTCGACGATGACGGCCTCAGCCGCTCGATCGGCCTCGGTGACCGGGTCGGTCGGCGACGACTTTGTGTCCGGGTTGCGCACCGCCTCACGACGCATCTCGGCCACAACCTTTCCGGCTTCGGTGGCCAGAGAGGACGCCAGCTCGGCGAGAGCCGAGGTCGAAGGACGTTTTTTGTTCTGGTGGGTGACGTCGGCTTGGCTCACGTCGATGGCCGCCTCGTCCACTGTTTCGAGGAACGACGGTCCGCCTTTGCGTCGGCTTCAGGAGTATCGGCTTCAGGGTGTTGAACCGATCGCCATTCGTTCATCGCCCGCAACGTGAGGTTGGCGACGACACCGACGCCGATGGCTCCGGTCAGCCCGCCGCACAGGGCGCCGACCGCAGCCCAGGTGCTGGTGCCTCCCATGAGATCGCCGATCCCGAATCCCACGAGAGCGCCGAGGCCACCCCCGAGTAGGATCGAACCGAAAGCCAGCCATCGGGCGAGCGCTGGCGGCGATGGGTTTGTGGGCGTCGGAGCGATCAGGTCCTCGAACGGAAGGGGCGCTGCCGAATCCGCCGGCGACACGCTCCTCGATACCTCAGACTCGGTCTCCTCATCCACAAGTCAGATCTTAGAGGCTTCTACACGGCGAGCGGGGGCCACAACCGCGACTTGGGTCGGCTGACAGCTCGTGTGGCGGCGACGATTCGTATCACTTGGTTGGTCGCTGCTCCACTACCTTGGTCGAGCTAGGGTGACGCGGTGCCGATGTATTCCGCTGCGACTCGGTCGGTTGCCTCGCGTTCGTTATCGATGATGATCTGTTTGCTCGGCGTCGCTTGCGTCGGGGCTGATGGAGCCCGGTTGGAGTCCGTCGACCCGGCCCGGGCCGAGCTAGTCGATGTCGAGACGGCCAAAATGGAGGCCGAGGACGTCGTCGTCGCCGCCCGCTACCGCAAGGTCAGAACGCCGGGCCAAGCCTTCTCACTGCTCGACCTCGATACCGACTCCGGGGACCGGGCCGCCTATGAGATCTTTCTCGACTCTGACTTCTGGGCTGAGTCGGAACGGCAGATCGCCGACGGGAACTTCCTGGTCGAGTTTTTTTCGGTGACCCAACCGAGTGCCGGTGACGTGAGTCCCGACCACTGTGCCAACGTTGCCCAGTGTCGTAGGGTCGAACTCTACGACTACACCAACCATGCGACGCTGACCGCCTATGTCGATCTGAGCCGTGGCGAGGTATCAGACTCGTTTGTCCAACCGCGGACCGTTCCTGACATTCCAGCCCACCTGATCGAGGTGGCCGAGTCTTTAGCCTCAAGTAGCTCCGTGGTCGACGAGTTGCGGACCGAATACGGTGTCGGGACTGACGAGGCGGTTATGGCCTCCACCAAGACCAGCCTGTCTCGCTCTCGCTGCGAGCGCCAGGAACATCTCTGTGTCGCCCCCACATACCTCAACGACGACGGGGCGGTTTGGGCCATCGTCGACCTTACCGAGCTGGTGGTGGCCGGCGCAGCGTGGACCCGATTCGATTCCGACGACGCCGACCAGTTGCTTGAGCCGGTCACCCTCCGGCGAGCCGAAGAGGTACAAATCGAGCGCTACTGCAACGAGTCGCATGAGCTGGCCGAAGGGCCGTGGTCGGCCACCTACCAACTAACTTCTTCCGACGGGCTCCACATCCAGGACCTGGCCTTCGAGGGGACGGTGGTGGCCGAGTCGATCAAGCTGGTCGACTGGCACGTCTCATACTCCCTCAACGACGGGTTCGGTTACTCCGATGCTGTAGGTTGCCCGGCTTTCGCCCAGGCTGCTGTGGTAGCGGCCGACGTGCCGGTCGTTCGATCGATCGACGACAGCTTGGGTGTGGGCCTCAGTCTGGATCAGGACTACTGGTCTGAAGGTTGGCCGGCGCCGTGCAGCTACAATTACCGTCAGAGCCTACGGATGTATAGCGATGGCACGTTCCGCCCGGTCGCCACCAGTCAGGGCAAGGGATGCGGCGATACCGGTGTGTACCGACCCGTACTCCGCGTCGCTCTTCCGGCCAGCCTATCGATGATCGACGGTGGCCGGGTCGAGCGGGAGGAGTGGTTTCAGACCTCGGCCTCACGCCACACCGTTCAACTAGGTGATAACTATGAGCTAGAGGTGCCGATCGAGTCGGTCGAACACGACGAGCAGGAGCACCCAGCCTGGGTGTATTTCACCGAAGGGCGACCATCGGCGGAGGGTGCCAGCGAGCTGGTCACCATCGGCCCCTGCTGCAACGCCGATCAACGGCAGGGTCCCGAACAGTTTGTCGACGACGAGACATTGAGCGGGACCGACACGGTGGTATGGGTCGTACCCGAGTTGCACAACGATCCGACTCCGGGGTCGGAGGCGTGCTGGGTCGAGACCGTGGTCGGCGACGATGGCCTGGCCCGCAATGACGTCTCGTCATGCTCAGCTGGCCCGATCTTCCGGCCTCTGGCACGGTGAGCCGGCGAGGGTTGGCGATCGCGGTCGGTGTGCTGACCTTGGCCGGCGCAGCAGCTGTGGTCGCAGTTGGTACGTCCAGTCGCGGGGTCGAGATCGCCGGGCCGATCACGCTCGACTCGTGTAACGGGACCCCACCGTTCGCCACCGAAGCTGGGATGATCGATCCAGTGTTCACTACCGCCACCCGGGAATCGCAGGGCCTTGTCGTTGTTTTTCAGAGCGAGGACGGCCGGCAGGAGAGCTTCGTGCACCCTTCGTACTCAGAGGCCGGCGATCTGGGCGCCATCTCCATCTCGGCCGGAGGTGAGGTGTTTACCGTACCGCGGGCGGTGATCGACGTGATGGAGAACCCTGCCGAGCAGCGCAACACAATCTTTCGGGTCGATCCCCAGACCGGGGAGCTAGCCCCGTGGGCCGAACTGCCGCTGACCCACGATCCGCTCGATCAACCGTTCGGGATCATGGGACTGGCTGTCGACTGCATCGAACCCTACTTATACGCGACCTCTCTGACCGGGAGCACCCCTGAGACCGAATCAGGCTCGATCTGGCGGATCGATCGGCGGACCGGCGAGGCCGCGCTACTCGGTGATGGGTTCGACGCCACCTCGATCGCCATCGGCCGGAGCCTCGGCAGCCGGGTCCTAGTGCTAGGGGCGGCTCGGGCCGGCGCCTTGTACGTGGTGCCGGTGGCCGATGAATTGTCGGAACCTACGTTGCTGACCCGGCTGGAAGGCGAGGGCGCCTCCCTCTCGGTCCGAGCCATCAAGCTTCGGCCCGATGCCACCGCACCGGTCAACATAGTGGCCACCGCCATCGACTTTGACTTCAGCCTTCGGGCCCATCCGGCCGACCAAGGGGCGGAGACGATCGTGTTTCGCTGGAGCCCGGAGGCCGGCTACCAACAAGTCCGGTAGCCGGCCCCAGTTTCGGGGGCTCGCCTTTCGGTTCAGGTTCGAAGCCCTGGGCGCAACCGTCGCCGGGATCGGAGAAGACCGCCGCCGGCAATGATCAAAAGTCCGGCGGCGACGAGCATGGTCGAGCCGTGCTGGCCGGTGAAGGCCAAGAGAGTTGGTACCGTCCCATTGTCGGCGCTGTTCGACGGACTAGGCAGCTTGACACCCATGGCGATGTTGTCGATCATGTCGCCGCTGTTGAGCACGATGTCGAGGACGCGAGCGTCGGCGTTGGCGTCGCTGTCGGCAGTGTCGTCGGTGCCCTGGTCGGCCGTTGTCACGGTGGCTCCAGCCGGGAGCGACGAGAGGACGAACGAGATCGAGTATGCCTCGGGCGGCAGCCCGGTCATGGCGAACCGGCCATCGTCGCCGGCGGTGATCTCGGCCATGACGACGCCGGCGGCGTCTTCCAGGGTGACCTCGACTCCTCCCAGTCCGGCCTCGTCCGGACCCTGGATGCCGTCACCGTTCTCGTCGTGCCACACTAGACCGGCCAATTGGGCTAGCTCGACCAGGCCGAAGTCGGCGGTGACGTTGAGCAGGCCGTTGCCGGCCACCTCCTGGCCGTAGGACAAGACGATGGGTCCCGATCGGAGGTTGCCGTCGACCAGCACGCCGTCGGAGTTGCCGTCGACGTTGTCATTCTGGTTGGCGCCGGGACCGGTCGACGGGGCGTAATTCTCCAGGACCCCGCCGGAAGAGAAGTTCGACGCCGGGAGCTGCACCGTATAGGTGCCCGGGTCGAGGTCGCCGAAGAAGTATCGACCCTCGTCGTCGGTTGCGGTCTCGGCCAGCACTCCGCCTGTCTCGTCGAGCAGTTGCACGACCACGCCGGGAATCGGCAGTTCTTCGGGGTCGAGGATGCCGTCGTTATCGCCGTCGAGCCAGATTGTGGCCCCGAGAGCCAGGCGGGGGACGACACCGAAGTCGACGGTGTGGTTGGCTGAGCCGTCGTCGGCCGACGGTTCGGAGGCGAAGGCCAGCGTTACCACTCCGGATTGGATGACCTGGCCTGGCTCACCGGTGCCGTCGTTGTTCTGGTCGACATCGTCGTTGGGAGTGATCGACGAGGCGGCCCCGGTCGAGGCTACGTAGCCAACCAGCCCACCGTCGGCGGCGAAGTTGGCAGCGTCGAGCTCGACGATGTAGTCACCTTCAAGTAGATCGTCGAACCGATACCGGCCGTCGGTGGTGGTCGTTGTCCCCACCACGTCCCCGCCGGCATCGAGCAGATTGACGATCACTCCGTCAGGGGCGAAGTCCTCGTCGGGGTCGAGCTGGCCGTCATTGTCGAGGTCGATCCAGACCTCATCGCCCAATTCGAGAGTAGGGACGAGGCCGATGTCGACGGTCAGGTCGGTGAACCGGTCGTCGGTTCCGTTCGGCGAACCGTCGATCTCTCCGGTGGGTTGGTCGTCGATGGCCAGGACGATCGGCCCGGACACCATGCCGAGTTCGGGATCGATTAGTCCGTCGTTGTTGCCGTCGACCTGGTCTTCGGGGTCGGTCGCCGAAGCCGGGCCGGTCGACACGCTGTGCCCGTCGAGAGGTCCGCCTGCGGCGGTGTTGGCCGGGTCCAGTTGGACGACGTAGGTGCCGGCCGGGAGGCCGGTGAAGTTATAGGCCCCGTCGACCGTCGTGCTCGGGGGGACCGGTCCGCCGTCGATGTCGACCGCCGGAACGTAGGCATCGGTGGCCTCGTCGAGGACCAGGAGGTTGACTACTACGTCATCGGCCGCCGGCTCGTTGCTGCCATCGACATCGGCCCCATCGCCCGAGTTGTCGGAGTCGAACCAGATGGTCGACCCGATCTCGAACGGCGGGTGGGGCCAGAAGCCGAAGTCGACGGTGGCGTTGGCCGAACCGTCGTCGGCCAATCCCAGCGGTTCGTCGGCCGGATCGACCGGTTCCTCCCCGCCGGTCAGGGCGACCGGGATGGCGCGGACAGCGTCGAACACGAGGCTCCCCACGACCGGTGTACCGGCAGCGTCGACTAAGTTGCCGTTGTCGTCGTCATCGGTCGGGTCGGCATCTGGGGCCGGAGCCTGGCCTGGGACGACGTCGTTCCCTTCCGACGACACGGTGCCGACCAGCGGGCCATCGTCAACGAAGTTGGCAGCATCAATTTCGACCACGTACGTTCCCTCGGGAAGACCCTCGAAGACATACGTCCCGTCAGGACCGGTGGTGGCGGTGACCGGTGCACCGTCGACTGGGTGAAGCACGGAGTCACCGCTTGCATCGAGCAGGTTGACGATCACGCCGGGCACCGGCTCTTCGCCATCGTCGACCGTGCCCGAATTGTCGATGTCGAGCCACACTAGATTGCCGACCGCCAGCTGGTAGAAGCCGAAGTCGACCAGCAAGTTCTCGTTGCTATCTGGTCGGAGGTCATCCCCGTCGATATCGGTATCGGTGTCGGTGTCGACGTTGACCGGTGGGACCCCGTCGCCGTCGGCCCCGGGGTCGACGCCGGCCTCGGGGATGACCTCAGCCGACCGGACAGCCAGACTGTTCAGGTCGCCAGGGACAATGACCGGATCGATGCCATTGTCATCGCCATCGTCCCCGGCCGGAGCCGCCGGGGACGAGAACCAGCCGTCGAGCGGTGCGGCGATATCGAAGTTCTCGGCTGGTATCTCGACCACGTACGCCTGACCGTCTACCAGGCCGGTGAATAGGTAGGCGCCGAAGGCATCGGTAGTGGCGGTGTCGAGTATCTCGCCGGTGTCGGCGTCGATCAAGTTGACCACGACGTCCTCGACCGGCGTCTCCCCGTCATCGAAGGTGGCTGATGCGTCGACGTCGTACCAGACCTGATTGCCGAGCGAGAGGGTGTAGAAGCCAACGTCGACCGTCGGATCGTGTTGCCCGAGTTCTTCAGGCTCGGTGCCGGCGTCGGCCGTTACTGGTCCGGCCACGACCGTCGGGTCGTTAGCGGTCGGGTCTATCCCATCGTCGGTTCCGTCGAGTTGGTCGGTTTGGTCATCGTCGGTCGACGATCGGAATCCATCAAGAACTCCGGAGTCATTGAAGTTATCGGCCGCCACTACCACGAAGTATTCGGCGTCGTCGATCAAGCCTTCGAACCGGTATTGTCCGGCAGCGCCAGTGGTGCTGGTGTCGGTTAGGGAGTCGACGGTGGGGTCGAAGGTACCGTCACCGTCGTCAAGCCACAGTTCGAGTTCGACGCCGGCCAGTCCGGCATCGGTCCCGCCGTTGTCGTCCCCGGAGTTGTCGATGTCGTGAAATACGGTGTCGCCTAGGGATAGAGAGTAGAACCCAAAGTCGACGGTGAGGTCTTCCGAATCGTCGGCGGTGTCGGGATCGTTGTCGGGGTCCTCGCCTTCTCGTTCTTGACCCAGTTGCATGGTCACCGTCGACGATCGGACGGCGAATGTGTCGAGGTCGCCGGTCACGGTGATGGGGTCGACGCCGTCGTCCTCGCCATCGGCCACGATGTCGGTGGCCGTCCCGGTCGACGACCAGTGATCGTTCAGCGGCTGGCCGGGTCCGAAGTTCGAGCCGTCGATCTCGACGATGTAGTCGGCGTCGTTTTCCAGGGCAGTAAAGAGGTAGAGGCCCTGTTCGTCGGTCACGGCCGTAAGGTCGGCTCCGGTTTCGTCCTGCACCGGTTCGCCGTCGCCGTCGAGCAGGTTGACCTGGACCCCTTCGATCGGGATCTCGTCGTCACCGGGCTCGAATTGGCCGTCGTTGTCAAGATCGAGGAAGACCTGATTCCCCAGCGATAGGGCGTAGAACCCGAAGTCGATGGTCATGTCTGAGCGGTCGTCGCCGACCACGCCGCCGTCGCCGCTGTCATCGTCGATCGGACTACCGGCCCGGAGAGTTTCGTCGGTCGGTTCGTCGTTGTATCCATTCTCGCCGAGAGTGATGGCGGCGGAGGTGGCGGCTGAATCCACGGTGATGCCGTCGTTGTTGTTGTCGGTCTCGTCGGTCTGTTCGTGGATCGAGTTCAGCCGGTACGGGGCTAGCGTTGCCTGATCGAGGGGGATAGAGACGGTGTAGGTCTCGGCCGCAAGGTTGGTGAACTCGTAGTGGCCTGTGTCGTCGGTGGTGTCGCTGTCGATCAGTTGATCGAGGCTGTCGTACAACTCGACCGTGATGCCGGGCAGCGCCGGTTCGCCCGGCTCGGCCAATCCGTCACCGTCGTTGTCGACCCAGACAAGGTTACCGAGACGGAACAGCGGCATTTCGATTAGGCCGAAGTCGATCTGGAGGTTCGAGTTGTCGTCGGGATAGAAGTCGGTCACTACGTTGGCGTCGCTCTCGGTCTCGTCGGCCAGCGGAAGGGTGTCGGTCTCACCGGTGGGTTCAAGACCGGGACCAGCCAGGGAAAGCGAATCGCTGACGGTCACGTATCCGGCTGGGGCGCTGTCGGTACCGTCGTCGACGTTGTCGTCCAGCATCGGATCGGAGGATGCGCCGGCTGACGAGATCCGATCGTCAGTCCCTTGTACCACTGCCACGAAGTAGGCATCGTCGGCCCTCACCCCGGCGAAGACGTAGTTCCCCTCGCCGTCAGTTGGTGTTGCATCGAGCCGAGTGTCATCGTCGGGCTCGAACACGTCGTCACCGTCGTCGAGCCAGAGTTCGGTGGTGAGGCCGACGATAGCGTTCTCATCGGAATCGAACACACCATCGTTCTGAGCGGTGCCCTCGTCGAGCCAGATCTGGCCCCCCAACCGCTGGCCACGGTGAAAGCCGAAGTCGACTGTGAGGTCGGACGCGTCGTCGGCCACGGTAGCGTCTTCCGCAGACACGTTGGTATTGGCGTCTGTCTCTGTCGTCGGCTCACCGTTGTCGAGCCCGAGGCTTATAGGACCGGAGGTCCAGCCTATTGCGCTGTCACCGTTGGCATTGTTGTCGTTGTCGATCTCGTTCTCACCCGTCGAGATTCCACCGGCTTCGAAACCGGTAAGCACGCTCTGACCGGCGACGATAGCCACCTCGTAGGTGCCTGCTATCAGGTCGCTGAACTCATAGTGGCCATCATTGTCGGTGGTGTCGGTGATAGCGGCGCCAGTAACGTCGCGGACCGGCTCGCCGTCAGCGTCCAACAGCGCTACTTCGACTCCGTCAATACCCGGTTCGCCGGGGTCGACCGCGCCATCGTCGTCGAAGTCTTCCCACACCAGGTTGCCGAGCCGGTGGGGCTGGTAGAAGCCGAAGTCCACGGTGAAATCAGATTGGCCGTCGGGCAGTACCCCGTCCTCGGCTATCTCGTTCACCGGTTCACCGTCGTCGGCCGGTTGACCGTTGGGGTCGCCCAACACGAACGGCGCCGATGCTGACCGGGCTATGCCACTGACCGGTTCGCCGTTGTCTCGCTGGTCGTCGCTCGGTTCGGGGGCTGTACCGTCGTCAACGTCGTCGGGGTCGATGTGGCCGGTCGACGAAACGAGATCATCGAGCGCGGTTGGGTCATCGGCGGTCGACTGATCGTCGGGAATCCGGACGGCATAGGTCCCAGCAGGGAGGTCGGTAAAGGAGTAGAAGCCGCCGGACGCAGTGCTGACTTCGTCGACCACAGCGGTGTCGTCGTCGACCAGCTGGACAAGAACGCCGTCGATCCCGACCTCGTCGCCATCGAGCATTCCGTTGTTGTCGGTGTCGAACCAAACCTGATTGCCCACCTGGTAAAGGTTGAACGGCGTTAGGCCTATGTCAATCCCGAGGTAGGAGTTGGCGTCGTTCTTGGTAGTCAACGCTGCGGTTGCGCCCGCTTCGGTGTCGGCGCCCCCGACACCCTCGACTTCGTCCGAGCCGGCGCCGGCCGCGGCCAAGGTGAACGGTGCGGTCACCGCCAGGAAACCATCTGCTGGAGCGCCATGGTTCTGGTTGTCGGCAACGATGTCATCGGTTACCACCGTTGAGGCAACCAGCTGGGTAGTAGCCGTTGGATCGGGGGCGGCGGACTGGTCGGCGGGAACTCCAATCAAATACTCGACATTCGGTTCGAGACCGTCAAAAAAGTAGAAGCCAGAAGCGTCGGTCTCGGTTGTGGCCACGATCGTGCTATCGGCGTCCAGTAACTGGACGATGACATCTTCGAGGGCGGTGTCCGCGTTGTTGTATGCGCCGTCGTTTTCTTGATCGAGAAATAGCGTCGACCCGACTCGGAGGCTCTCGGCGAACCCGAAGTCGACGGTCAGGTCCGAGTCGTTGTCAGCATAGGACTCGGCCGTCACCAGCTCTGCTGCGGCCTCGGCGTCTTGGCTCGTGTTGTCGACTTCGGACTGGGGTAGGGCGCCATTTGCCAGGGTGATGAGTCCCGAGACTGAGGCGTAGCTCCCAACCGGCTGACCGTCGTCGATGTTGTCGGTCGTATTCGGTCCGGGGTCCTGACTTGCTCCGCTCGACGAGAGGTAGTTGTCGAGCGAACGTGGGGCGCCGTCAATGGTTGCGGTCTGACCTGAGGCGATGGTGGCGAAGTAGGTGCCGGCGGCCAGACCGTCGACATGCCAGCGGCCGTCGCTCCCAGTCGTATTCACGCCGGGGGTATCGGGGGATAACGCCGGCCCGACATCGTCTACACCTTCGACGAAGATTCCATCGTTACCGACGTCAGGGTAGAGCTCGACTACTACGCCCTCGATCGGGGATTCGCCTAGGTCATAGCGGCCGTCGTTGTTATCGTCGAACCAAACGATGTTGCCGGTCCGCAACGGCGGCAGCACGAACCCGGCGTCGAAGCTGAGGTCCTCCCCATCCGACTGAGCCGGCACGCCCATCTGGGGGAAGCCGTCGACGAGCATTGCGTCGCTGTCGACCTCATCATCGACATCTCCGGGATCGGCCGACGTCTGGTCCGGGTCGGTCAACCGATAGGAGGTGAGGGGCCCCGTGGCATAGTCGTCTGGATTGTCGAGCCGGATACTGACCGCCTGGTCGGCCGGTAGACCCCCGCCTACGTTGTCACCGTTGCCTGCCGCCGGCTCGGACACTGCTGACGAGAACCGGTAGAAGCCATCGGAGTCGGTGACGGCGGTGCCGAGCAGGCTAACGCCATCGTCGGCATAGAGCGAAACGGTAACGCCCCCGATGCCGGACTCGTCGAGACCCTGGAGGCCGTCGCTGTCGGCGTCGAACCATACATAGTCGCCGATGACGAGCGGGGCGACGTAACCGGCGTCCAGGTCGGACTGGTTGATACCGAGGGGCAATGTGGTGACGGCCAGCCGCTCGTCTACATCGATGTCGGAGTCTCGCAGCTCATCGACCTGGTCGATCAACGTCGGTACGAGCTGGGTTGGATCGGACGGGGCGTTGCTGGCCGTGCCCACGTCGAACTCGATTGTGTAGTCGCTGTTGGGCAGCACTCCGTCGGCCGAGGTGAACGAGTAGTGTCCACCGCCATCGGTCTCAGTGGTCGCTATCGGACCGCTGCTGGTGGACAACGTCACCGAAACTTCGGCCAGTGGTTGCTCGTCGGGATCCTGGATGCCGTCGCTGTCAGCGTCTAGCCAGACGTAATCGCCGATGAATTGGGGGGTATTGCAGCCCTCTACATCGCCCATCCCGGCCGCCTTGCCTAAGAAGAACCCGGCCCCGGGGTCCGAGCTAGCCCATACGCCACTGTAGAACTCGGTCAGGCCAAGTTCTGGGCTGTCTTCAAGGCGAGGCCACCACATGATGCCGCCAGCGTTGAACGCATCGGGAGCATCCATCTGCACGGTGACGTGCTCCGGGCTCCAATCGCCGACCCAGGCGCCGCCGACTGTGGTCTCGTGATGGGCACCGGGGAAGATATCGGCGGTGTAGAAGCCCTCGGCCGAGTCGGCCACCGGGCAGCCGGCCGTGCCTTCCAGAGCACCATTGGCGCAGACGTACAATGTGTCGCCCGATGCCAAACCTATGTAATAGCTTCCGGTGTCGGTCGGGTCAGTACTGCGGTTGACCCAGCCAATCTGGTGGCCGGAGCGGTCCATCAAGGTGATGTCCATCGAGCCATCGGAACTTACGTTGATGTCGGAGATCAGGGGCTGGCTTCGGTATGCGTTGTAGTGGGTGCCGGTCGGCCAGCCGCCCCCGTTTGGTTCGATTGTCAGCTCGAAGAAGTCATCGGTCCACGAGTTCCAGGTCTCGGTTAGGCCGACGCCCCGGTCGGCTCGGGCATAGTATGCCGCATCGAGCGTCACAAGCTGGGTAGCGGCCCCGCCGGGGAGAGCGATCTCGTACACCGCGCCCAGCAGATTGTCAGCGCATTGGATGCCGACCAGCGCGGTGTCGCCGTCGACCGTGGTGACACCAAATGGCTGGTGTTGGTAGGCCGGGGTAGTGGACAGGATTGAGCAGCCCGGGTCGGGCATTGCGATCGATGACGAGAAGACCGGGGCTCCGGTGGCACTATTGGATTGCACCGACGATACGTCGTACAGGTCGAGTGACTTGGTCTCCAGGTTCATGACTAGCAGCGTGCGACCGTCAGGGGTCAAGTCGATGTCGCCGATCCCGGTTGCCCCGACCAGCGCGAAGGCGTCGGAGTCGAAACTTGGCATAGTGGACGCGGTGGTGTCGACGTCCCTACTCCCGTCGACCAGCGAAGGATGCTCGACGTCGCCGTAGGTCGGCCCACCAGCGTCTTCTGATAGGTCGGTGCCGTAGACGGTCTCAGTCGGGGCTAGGCCGTCGGAATAATCGAGCCACATGAGGCCGCCAAGATCGTTATCGCCGTCCTGGTCAGCGTCGGGCAACTCGCTGTGCCGCTTCAGGAACGATGACGTGTAAAGAGTTCCCGACCATTCGTCGTAGGCCAGGCCCCAGATGGAGCCGAGCCGATCCCGGTTGCCTAGTTGCTCAATGAAGTCGTCGTTGCCGTCCACGTTATTGAGACCCAAGAGACTGAAGTCGGGAGAGCCGGCCGGGGGATCGCTGGAACGGTCACCGTTGGTGAAACAAGTCGTCCATACTTTG
Source organism: uncultured Acidimicrobiales bacterium (assembly GCA_938021675.1). Taxonomy (GTDB): domain Bacteria; phylum Actinomycetota; class Acidimicrobiia; order Acidimicrobiales; family SZUA-35; genus JAHELU01. The sequence goes on along the minus strand of CALIFY010000093.1, from coordinate 21,019 downwards.
CCGTCGGCGGCGTTGGCATGGCTATCGGCGCCAGTGCCGGAGCGGGGGCACTCGGACGGGGGCAGGATCCCGAAATGCGAGATGTCGCCGGCGCTGACGACTCGAGTCGCCCCGACCTGGTCGGTCCCGGGGAAGGTTTCGGTGTATCCGGCGGTGACGTCGGCCGGATCGAGCTCGTAGGTGACGACGAAGTCGGTGCCGACGAGTCCGCTGACATCAATCGAGTACGTTGGCGGGTCGCCGGGGTCGACGAACCCGGTTGCGGTGTTACCGTCGATGTCGTATGCCGTGATGGTGATCCCAGCTGGTGGAAAGTATGAGCTGGTGTCGGCCGCAGTTTCCCCTGCGTCGAAGTCACCATCCCGGTTGAAGTCGACCCATAGGCTGCCGGTGACCGGTGCCCCCTCGGCTGACACCCTCCCCGGTAACACGGCCAAACTTGTGGCAAACACGGCTACGGCCGTCAATGCAGCCATCGGCCGAGAGAAACCTACGTCCCTCATTCGTAGAATCGTCACATCGACCCTTCGACCGGTGGGTGAAACTACTTGACCCAGATAGGCCGACGGTCACGGTACCGAGATGTTGTTTGTGGCGATACGGGCTACAACTACTCGGCGCTTCAGCTAGAACTAGAGCATGTCCGAAGATAACATCCCGCCGATCGGGCCGGATGGCCTCCGCCAGTGGCAGGTCGCAGGTGGGGTGGTCGTAGACGAACGCGGGCTGTTGCTGGTCGAGAACAAGCACCGCAACGGCAGCTCGGCGTGGAGCCCTCCTGGCGGAGTCGTGGAAGAGGGCGAGACCATGGTCGATGGGTTGACCCGGGAGGTCCATGAAGAGACCGGCATTACGGTTGCACGCTGGACTGGGCCTATCTACCGGGTTGAGGTCATGGCGCCCGACGCCGGGTTTTTTCTTCGGGTCGAAGCTCACCGGGCCTCGGAGTTCTCCGGGTCGGTGAACATCGATGACCCGGACGGAATCGTGGTCGCCGCTGAATTCGTCGACCGGGCGGCCGCCGCGTCGTTGCTGGAGGGAAGTGCCCCTTGGGTCGTCGAGCCCTTGATGGCCCACCTCGACGACGACGTTGACGACGGTCGTGTATTCCGCTTCAACGTCGAAGGTAGACCGAGCAAGCCGCGCCGGATCAGTCGGTCGTGAGCGACGTTGTTGGGTCGAGTGCGTCGGACGACTCCGACGTCGCCATCCTTCACGTCGACATGGACGCGTTCTATGTATCGGTTGAAGTGCGTGAGGACCCCGCCCTGGCTGGGAAGCCAGTTGTCGTCGGTGGGACCGGAGCCCGTGGCGTCGTGGCGGCTGCGTCATACGAAGCCCGGGTCTTCGGAATTCGGTCCGCGATGCCGTCTGCCCGTGCCCGCCAGCTCTGTCCTCACGCCGTGTTCCTCCCCGGCGATCATGCCCTCTACGCCGAAGTGAGTGGAAAGATCATGGCCCACTTTCGCGATGTGACCCCGCTGGTGGAGCCGCTATCGCTCGACGAGGCGTTTCTCGACGTCTCGGGTGCGACCCGTCTGCTCGGCTCGTCGGTGACGATCGCTACCGAGCTCCGCCGGACGATCTCCGAACGCGAGGGGTTGACCTGTTCGGTCGGCGTTGCCGCCTCGAAACTGATGGCCAAATTGGCATCCGAAGCGGCCAAGCCCCGGGTCGTCGGGCGCCGGATCGAACCCGGTCTCGGCATCAAGGAGGTCCGTGTGGCCGACGAGGAGGCGTTCTTGCGTCCGCTGCCGGTGCGGGCGATGTGGGGGGTCGGACCGAAGACGGGCGAGCGCCTGGCTCGGCTCGGTATTTCCACCGTCGGCGAGCTCGCCGACGTGCCGCTCGAACTGCTCATCCGCACGGTCGGCGACGCCAGCGGTCGGCATCTCCATGCGGTGTCGAACGGGGTCGATCACCGACCGGTTGAACCGAATCGGCCGACCAAATCGATCTCACACGAAGAAACGTTCAGTCGAGATCTGACCGATCGAGCCGACCTTCAACGAGAACTGGTGAGGATGGCCCATTCGGTGGCCTCCCGGTTGCGGCGCGCCGGGCTCCGAGGCCGGACGGTCAATATCAAGGTGCGGCTCGGTTCGTTCGAGACCCTCACGCGGGCCGAGACGCTCGGTCGCCCAACCGACAGCGGGCATGAGATCGTTTCGGTCTCCGAACGCTTGCTCGAGGGAGCGATTGAGTCTCACCGGCTGCTCGACCACGGCGTCCGTCTTCTCGGGGTCGGAGCGTCGGGCTTGGGTTCGGAAATCGCCGATCAGTTGTCCTTCGACGACCTCTTACGGGCCGACGCCGACGCCGAACCGGACACATCAGGGGCGGCGTGGCGGGCCGCAGATTCGGCCGTCGATGAGATCCGCGATCGGTTCGGCCCATCATCGATCGGGCCGGTAACCCTGGCCGGTGAACGGGGTCCCGGACCGAAACGAACCGGCGAACAACAGTGGGGGCCGGACGAGCCACGACCACCGGCTCAGAGCAAATGACCCGAATTGGTCTGTTTTCTTAGTCCGATCGGCCACAATGGGAAGGATTCCGTTGCAGGCTGCGTTGTTCAAGAGAGCCTGATGCGCGAAACTAGTGGATAAGGGCTACGAGGACCGGGCGTAAGGAACAACGAATGCCACTGTCAGAAGATGAGCAGAGGATTCTCGCCGAGATCGAGAAGAACCTTCACGAGAGCGATCCTCGCCTTGCTCGCGAGGTCAGCGAGACAACCGTGTATCGCCACGCGCTCGGCTCACTCAAGTGGTCGGTCCTGGGGTTCATCGCCGGAATCGCGGTCATGGTGGCCACCCTCCAGATCCACTTCTTGATCGCCTTCGTCGGGTTTTTGCTCATGTTGGGCAGCGCTATCGGGTTCGAACGGAACCTGCGCCTGATGGGCAAAGCCGGCGTCGATCAATTCTCCCGGGCATTCCGAGCCGCTAACCCGCAGTCTGGTCGCGACGCCGACCGCAAGGACGAGCCAGACTCCGACTAACCGACTGTTCCGGTGCCTACCTGTTTGTACCGGTCAAGTCACTGATCCAATTCGACCAGTTCGTCATCACGGCCTGGGAGCCGATCATCGAGTGGCCGTTGTCCGCTGTCGGTGATCCTCGTCGTCGGCCGAAACAGCCGCCGAGGGTCGAGGGTACGAAGCCAGCGGGTGTGTAGTGGGACCCGCGACTTAACCTCGGCCTCAACCGTTTCTGCCAGATCATCGGCATGGTCGGCGGCTAGATCGGTTACTCCGTTCGGGTAGAACCGGGCGACCGTCGCAACCTCGGCGAGCCCGTTGATCTCCTCGGCGGGAACTCTTCTATCGGCTCCTAGACGATCGGCGAATTCCATTCTTGTCTCGGATGGAACTCGTTCGAGTTCGAACCCAAGTTCAAGGGCCTCGGCTGCCTCCGCCCATGCTGCCTCAACTCTGGCCGACGGGGTTGTCGCTCGGTTGCGACGGGAGAGCCTCCGCAAATGGAGAAGCGCAGGCACGCCGCCCACGTAGGCTCCGATAAGGAGCACCACGGCCACTAACCGCCATGGGATCGAAAAACCGATGCCGCCGGCGTCGGTGTCGATCGGGTCGATCACGTCGGGCTCTTCGAAGCCGTTCGAATTCTGGGGCTGAGGCGTAACCGGGGTATTTGACGCATCGACCGTCGTCGTCGTTGTCGGACCACCCGGGTTGTCGGGTTGTACCAGCGAGTCTTGTTCGGCATCGAGGCCCGTGTACTCGGCGGCGGGAAGCCCGCGACCGGGGGTTGGCTCGAACGCCACCCATCCGATGTCCTCGAAGTAGACCTCGGGCCATGCATGGGTATGGCGGCCGGTCACGCTATAGATGGCGTTTCCGGTCTCGGGATCAGTCCCGGCCGGATCACCCCAAGTGAAACCGGTAGCCACGCGGGCGGGGATGCCCAAGCTTCGGGCCATCAACGCAAACGTTCCCGAAAACTGCTGACAGAAGCCTTCACGTTCTCTCAGGAACTGCTCGATCGGATCGCCCTCGCGGGGTCCGAGCCGAACGTTGTAGTCAAAAGCCCGGAAGTGGGTTTGAAGGGCGAGCATCTTGTCGTATCGCGTCGTCTGGTCGGCGGTTACCTCGGCCGCCATCGCCGCAACCTGTGGCGTGAGATCGCTCGGTAGGCCGAGGTAGCGGTTGGCGATATCGCCGGACGGTACAACGTCTGGTGATGCCCGAAGTTCATCGACGTTATACGCCGGAACGCTCGACAGGAGGCTGTATTGCACACCGTCACTGCTCGGAATGTCGTTTGCCACCGTCAGAGAGCTGTGCTCGGCGTTCCAGGTGACCTCAGCGGTCGAGTCGACTATCTCGGTTGGAGCGAACGCAGCCGGGAGCCAGATTGCGGCCAACGCTTTCACGTCGAAACGCTGGGTTACTTCGTTTCTCGATGACGTGTCATCGAAACTCTGCCCTGGCAGGCGTCCATCCTCGGGCGAAAAGTCACCGGCTACCTTCCAGATGTCGTCCTCGTACGTATCGAGGCCAGCGATCCGCCAATAGCTCGGCTGGTCGGATGTGACCGTAAAGAGTTCTCTCGACGTCTGGTTGACCAACCGCGATTCGATATTGACGAATGGGCTGACCACGGTGCGAGTGGAATCGCCGTTCTCGGCGAAGCTGTAAATCGGGTCGGCGCCTGCTCCAGGAAGACGGCCGCCGACGAACGCGCCGAGGATCACGGCCACAGTTGCCACCGCCGCCCCGGCCAAGCCGATGTTGGCCGGTCCGCGTTTGTGGTCGTTCGCCAGCCACACGCCGCGTTGCAACATGTTGGCGGCCCGTTGACCGACGGCCCACACCGCGACACCTCCGGCGAATATGACAGTCGCCAGCACCTGATGCTGATTTGCGTTCACCGGCGGGATCGAACTGAATATGAACAGCAACGCCGCCGGCAAGACCGGCTCGAAAGCCAACCGAAGACGCATCGCACCCCAGTCGGTCAAGAACGCCATAATCCAGGCGCCGACCATTGCGGTGGCGACGAACGGCGCCAGGTTGGGGACCGGCGACTTCAATTCCCGGAAGTTCGAAACCAGCTCGTCGAGCAGAATGCTCAACTGGGCTCGTGTTTGTCCGGTAGGGATGATGCCGAGCCGGGCCGTGCCGGGCGCATACCGGTTGATGATCAATGCGGTCAGAAGCGTGAGCGAGATCGCGGTGGAGACGACCAGGGGCACGCGGAGGCGACGGGCGAGAACCGATACCGCCGACGACAGCAACGCGGCACCGACGATAGGTAGCACGCTCGATGCTTCGATGAACACGCGGATGAACCCGACGCAGGCCGCAGGCACCATCGCCGCCGCCGCCACTTCGAGCCAGATCGGTGGCTGTTGCTCGTCTTTCATCCCGGGGGCCTCTCTCGATAACTCGCCGTGGTGGCCGCTGACCACCACTCTTATAGTTTCAGATGCGCTCCCGCCCCAGAGACCGCAACCCGCCATTCTTCGGTGAAGTTGGTTGACCCATCGTAGGTCATGGCCCAACGGTAATTGCCTTCGGGCGACCGTTGACAAGCGACGACGATGACCAATCCGAAGGCCTTCTTCGCACCGGCTATGACGGGCAGGGTTTTTTCGCTGGCGGCACCAGTGACGATGACCAAGCTACCGCCGCGACTCACCCGAGACAGCTCTTCAAGACTGCGGATCAGCGACGCCCGCTGAACGGTCTCGATTAACGCCAGCTGCTCGTCCACCGCATCAAGCTCGGATCGGGTTCTGATGTCGGACACCGCAGGGCCCGCGGTGGTCACGAATCGCAAGGCATCGCCGCCCCGGAATCCGGCGTGGAGCGCGCTGAGCGCGGCCGATACGGCCCGCTCGAAGCCGTCGTCGTCGTAGACGTCGTCCCGGCGATCGAGCACGACGGTGACCCGGCCGGTTTTCGGTCGTTCCTCCTGACGGACCACCAATTCGTCGTCAAGGCGTGACGATGCTCGCCAATTCACGCGCTTCAGCTCGTCGCCGACGACATAAGGGCGGAGCGCAAAGAACTCATCGCCGGCGTTGGCGATGGCCCGAATCGGTTGCTGGTCTGCGGTTGGATCATGGCCGGCGATGGCCACCAGCGGCGCCAGTTCGATCAATCGGGGATGGACCATGAGATTGGTGACCTCTGCGGCCCGTAGCTGGGTTCGGGTTAGACCTAGAGGGTCGCCCAGCGACAGATCGAGCGGTCCGACCGTGAGCCGGCCCCGTCGGTGAGTGGGGAGCCGATAGGCGATTCGGGCCTCACCCCGGTTACCGACGAGCGGAGCCAAAAGCACCGATGCCCCCCGACCTCCTTGGACTTGGTCATGGGCAGAGAGCACCGGTGTTTGACGACGAGCGTTGTTCCTGATGGCGAGGTCGATGCGGGCCGGAGCACCAGCCCGCAGCCGTGCTGGGCTTGCGACTCGGCTGATCGACAGATCAAGGCGGGTCGACGCGGTATAGATTGCAGCGAGGATCACCGCTCCGACAGCCATCGCCGCCAGGAGGTACAACTCGATGATGCCGAGCATGCGACCGGCGATACCGGTCGCAAGCCCGACGAATGCAACGCCCAGTCCGGCGCGGGTCGGTCGCATCTAGGGGCCTTCGGTTCCCGGTCGATCGGTACGCCGGTCGGTCCGCAGACGAGACGTGATCACGAAGCGGTCAGACCCTATCGTAAGGAACCGGCACAGCCCGAAGAACGTCGGCGACGACCGCCGGTGCCGTCGTGCCCTGGAGCAGGGCTTCGGGTCGCAAGATCATGCGATGAGCGATGACGGCGGTGGCGACCGACTTGATGTCGTCGTCGGTGACGTACACGCGGCCTTGAGCGGCCGCTCGAGACCGGGCCACCCGTTGGAGGCTGAGAGTGCCGCGAGGCGACATCCCAAGCGCAACGGCTGGATGGGCACGGGTCGCCGCTGCCAGGTCGATCAGGTAGAGGCGAAGCTCTGGGGCGATTTGCACCGCGGTCACCATGTGGCACATGGCGATGACATCCTGCAGGTTCGCCACCGGTTGGAGACGATCGACGATCCCGTCGGTCTCATGTGTTTCGAGGATGAGCAGCTCGTCTGCCCGGTCCGGATACCCCACCGAGATTCTCATCAGAAAACGGTCGAGCTGAGCCTCGGGCAGGGGATAGGTGCCCTCTTGTTCGATTGGGTTTTGTGTAGCCAGCACCATGAACGGCGTGCTGAGGCTGTGGGTTACGCCGTCGACCGTTACCTGGGCCTCAGCCATAGATTCGAGGAGCGCCGACTGCGTCTTCGGCGAGGCGCGGTTAATTTCGTCTGCCAGCACCAACTCGGTGAAGACCGGGCCACGACGAAACTCGAACGATGCGGTATTTCGGTTCCAAACGCTGACGCCGGTGACATCTGCCGGCAGAAGGTCGGGCGTAAACTGGATACGGCCGATCTTGGCCCCGATAGAGCCACCGAGTGCCTTGGCCAGAAGCGTTTTTCCGACACCGGGAACGTCTTCGACGAGCAGATGCCCGCCGGACAACAAGCACAGCAGCGTCATCTCGACCACGCTCTGCTTGCCGCGGATGACGTGCTGCATGTTGTCCCGGATGGCGTTGAAGGCCGTCGCGAACTGGTATGCCCTCGTCTCATCAAACGCTGGGGCTTCTGTGGTGCTCACTCCTTGAGATCCTCCGTGTGCAACGTCACTAAACTGAGGTTATCGGTCAATGGGGTGCAAAGGGAGTTCTCCGTTGGGAGGTTCTTGGTTGGAGCCACAGACGAGTCACTACCGCAAACACACCGATCGGCTACGGTCTGGCCCGATGGGTCCGACTTCCCCAAGCAATCTGGCTCTTGCTGTCGACATCGGTGGCACGAAACTAGCCGTTGGCGTGGTGGATGCCGACGGTCGGCTGCTCGACCGGGCCGTCGAAGCGACCCCGCCCGATGCCCCCGAAGACGTGTTGTTCGAACGGTTGACCTCGCTTGTCGATCGTTTTTCTTCGTTCGAGCGTTTTTCGGTTTGTGGGGTCGGTTGTGGCGGGCCGATGTCATCTCACGGGGCGCTGGTCTCGCCGCTGAACATTCCTGGGTGGCGATCGTTCCCGCTCGCCGAACGACTGTCTCGGTGGACAGGGCTCCCTACCCGTGTCGACAACGACGCCAAAGCGTTGGCCCTCGCTGAGGGGTGGGTTGGTGCCGCGGTTGGTGTCGCTGACTTTTTGGCCATGGTGGTGTCGACCGGTGTTGGCGGCGGCATCGTGTCCGGTGGTGTGCTGCTCGATGGTGCAACCGGAAACGCCGGGCACATCGGTCAGATGGTCGTGGCCTGCCCTGGGAGAACGTTGCCCCGCCACGTGGCCGGTGTATTGGAAGCCGAAGCGTCGGGAACCGCCATCGCCGCTCACACCAATCGCCCGGCCGCCGAGGCGTCTACCTCGGTCGTGGCCGCCACCGGTGCCTTTGTCGGACAGGCGGCCGGTTCGGTTGCCAATCTTTTGGATCTTGGGCTGGTACTGGTGGCCGGTTCGGTGGCGCTCGGTTTTGGCGAGCCGTTTTTTGCTGCCGCCCAGGCCGAGGTCGATCGGATTTGCCGGCTCGATTTTAGTCGAGGCACGCGGATCGAGCCTGCCGGCTGTGGAGATGCTGGACCGTTGATCGGCGCCGCCGCGGTCGGCTTTCGGTCTCTCGGTCGTCCCATCGGGATCATCGCCGGCGAATAGCGGCCGAAACCGATGGTTGACGAAGTTCGGCATGGCGATGTCGTTTCGCGGTGACCGATCGTTTTTAACGTTTCGTCGGTGTTCACCAGTTCTTGCGCCATTCAAGCCAGGTGATCATGTCACCTGGGTCGAAGTTTCCGTCGGTCAGTGAGCCTGTTCCGCCATAGGCAGTCACCAATCGAAACCGGAGCCATCGGCGATCGGGGAGTGGGAGGTAGGGAGCGCGCCGCCACCAGTGATTTGGGGCGAGAGATCGGGCGGCGCCGAAGGCGGTCGGCCAGAGATCTGGTCGACCTGCTACCGCTAGCACGGCACGAAGGGCGGCGGTCACGATGTTGCTCCCTCTTTCCACGACCCGCTAGTACTGCGAGGTTCTTTCGGTAGCCCGAGGACCATTTCGCCGATGATGTTTCGTTGTACCTGGCTGGTCCCGGCGTAGATCGTACCGGCTCGTGCGGTCATGAAGGTTCCGACCCAACTACCGGAGTCGTTCGGAGCGCCGGGGCCGTCGGTGGCGAATGCGCTCGACGGGAGTTTGCCGACGATATGCATTGCGTCAGGACCGAGAATGTCGATCGCCAGTTCGGTGGAGGCTTTGTGGTATTCGGACCAGAAAAGTTTGAACGTCGATGCATCCGGACCGGGCTGTTCACCGGCAAGGAACTTGGTCAGGGTTCGCATTCCGAGATAGCGCATGATTTCAACTTTCGAGTAGCACCACATCAGGCGTTGGCGGATCGATGGATCGTCGCTCTTACCCCGTTCTCTCGCCAACTCGACCAACCGGTCGAGCTCACCTCGGTACTGGACCGGGGTCGTAGCGGCCGACTCCCCGCGTTCGTACCCGAGAAGGGTCATGGCGACGGCCCAGCCGCCGTTGATTTCGCCGACGACATGTTCCTTCGGGGTCCGTGCGTCTGTGAGGAAGATCTCGTTGAAATCCGATTCACCGTTGAGCATCGTGATCGGTCGGACCTCGACGCCGGCTTGTTCCATTGGGCAGAGGAGGAAGGTGATGCCTCGATGTTTTGGTGCTTCGGGTTCTGTGCGGGTAAGGACGAAGATCCAGTTGGCCAGATGCCCGGCCGACGTCCAGATCTTCTGACCGTTTATTACCCACTCGTCGCCATCGAGTTGTGCTCGGCAGCCGAGGTTTGCAAGGTCGGATCCAGCATTTGGCTCAGAATAGCCCTGACACCAAACGTCCTGGCCAGAGATAATTCGGGGTAAGAAGTGCTGCTTCTGCTCTTCGGTACCCCACTGGATGATGGTGTTGCCGACCATCTGAATGCTGAATACGTCGTTGCTTCCTCCGGTGGGAACACCGGCTTTCTCGAACTCCTCGGCCATGATGACCGATTCGAGCGGGGTGAGACCGGCGCCACCGTACTCGGTTGGCCATGATGCGGCCAGAAGCTGATTGTCTCGCAGAACTTCTCGCCATCCGGCGGTGAATGCAGAGGCGGCATCGCGATCGAGAGCACCGATTCCCGTCCAGCCCGATGGAAGATGTTCAGCGAGAAAAGCTTGAATTTTCTCGCGAAACGATTCAGCAGCTTCGTCATACGTTGGTCGCATCGGCTCGGTCCTTATATTGGCCTGGATCGGTTGGCCTCGATATTGAACTCGATAATTGGATTTCGATATCGAGTTTTGCATATGGAAGCTGGGTATCGAACTTGGATATCGAATCTAGATTCTGGGTCTTGTTATCGAATCTTGACACTGGCGTCTATGGGCTGTTGTGACGCGCCGGTAACGTTAGGGCACCGAAGGCGGTGGACGCCAAACCGATCTCGGCGGGCATTTCAGGCTGCGCTCTGTTCCAGGTATGGCGTCCAGGCCGACGGAACGGTGCCGGCCGCCACTTTCACCCAGACATACTGGGTTGGCGCGGCTGGTGTGATGGAAAGGCTGAGCGAGGTCTCTTCCAGAAGTCGGTCACTCTTGTAGGTGTTGCACCGGCGGCAGCAAGCGACGACGTTGTCCCACGAGTGGTCGCCACCTCGCGAGCGAGGTACGACGTGGTCGATACTTTCGGCCGATTTACCGCAGTACTGGCATTTTCCCTGGTCGCGGGCAAATACCGCTCGTCTGCTCAACGGCGCAGTCCGTTTGTACGGCACCTTGACGTAGTAGCGGAGCCGTACGACTGAGGGGACGGGCACGTTGAGGTGCGACGAGGTGAGGGTCGCGCCGGTCTCGGCCAGCACGTCGACCTTTTTGGCCAGTGCCAGGATCATGGCTCGACGGCCAGAGACGACCCCGATTGGCTCATACGTCGCATTCAGCACCAACGCCCGAGACATTGCCAGATAGTAACCCACCCCCTGGGTTGAAGAGAGTTCGATTCTCTCGCGATCGGGCCTGTGTCTCAAGATCGAGCCTCCCAACCCTCATGGTGGAGGGAGTGTGGCGAGGAACCGTGTTGCGAGTTCGTCTGGGGCCGGTGAGCCAAACGAGGGGGGCAGACCGGCCGAGACACGACCGGGATCGTGGTTCGACAGCTCCTGGCCGGTGGTGGTGTCGGTCGCCGTCACGTAGCGGCGGAGGCGTTCGGTCGGCCAAGAGCCGGCCACGATGGTTTGTATCCGGATCCAGTGTCGGGTCCGCCGCTGTGACAAGCCAACGACTTTGGCGCCGTCGATGGTGATCTCGCCATGACCAACGCCGGCGAAACACCAGAATCGCCTGGATGCTGGTCGGTCGGGGGAGCGGTGTACTACCGGTCGATCCGTCATTTCTGGAGGTTGGAACGCGGAGAGCACTGCGGCCCACTGTTCTCCCACACGGTGGAAGCTGCGACCGAGGTCGGCATCCCACCACGGCGATGAGGGCGGAATGATCAGATCTATCCAACAGTCGGTGGCTGGATCTATGTAAACCAGACCGCCGCCGGAGCGACGGCGACAGACCTCGACCCCGTCGGCGGCGGCCGTCGCGGTATCGATCAGCTCTTCCGACTGGGTGCTTCCAAGCACCAACGCCGGGGTGTGGACTCGGTGAACCCAAACCTCTGGGGTGATCGGGACATCTGGATGTGGGGTAGCGGAATGAAATGGGCCGGCCAGGCCGGTGCTGTTCCAGACCGACCAGCCATTGGCGGACCGGGAGGGGTGTGGCGGTGGGGCGTGCACCCATCCGGTTCTAGCGAGCCAAACAAGGAAAATTACCCCCCACTCTGTCCCACCGCTGTTTTTGCAGGGATCCGATCGGTCGGCCGGGGAGCTCGTGAGGGGCCAAAACGCTGTCGTTTACTGGGGTTTCTCTCACTGTGGGTCCAGCCCCCACATTCGTTACGTCCCTGTAATTTCGAACGCCTGTTCTCGCTTTCCGTGATTCGTTAACCGCTCCTGGTGTCGGGCTGGGTTGCGGGGTGGGGGGAAGTGGGTTACTTTGGCACGCAGTGGGAGACGGGCCCACGAAGTTCGGAAAACAGCTAGCCGCAATACGCAGCGTTGAGAGCGCTCATGGGCTTTACGACAAGGAGAAACGAGGTGAACCAGTGTTTGTCGGACAGTACGAGCATGCGCTCGATGACAAGGGCCGGGTCGTGCTTCCCTCGCCTTTTCGGGCCTTCGTTGCCGAGCGCGGCTACATCACCCAGCTCGACGGGTGTCTTGGACTCTGGAGCGCCGACGAGTTTCGAGTCGTCGCCGAGAAATGGAAGGCGGAATCAGCCGCATCTCGTATATCGATGAGGGTCTTCCGCAAGCTGATGAACAGCGTGCGGGAGGTCAAGCTCGATGCCGCAGGGCGCATCACGCTTCCCCGTGAGTTGCTCGATGCGCTCGGTTTCGAGTCGCAGGTGGTCGTCTCCGGTCTGTATGACCGAGTTGAGATCTGGCCAGCAGAGACATATCAGGAAGACTTTGGAACCGAGGATGCCGCCGAGGAACTGGCGGAAGCGGTTGCTCGACTTGGCCTCTAATCAGGCTCAAAGCTAATCAGGGTCAAAGCACTGTAGATTTTCATACGCACTGTACATAATTAAATTACCTACACCCGCCGACTTCATGAAAGGAGTGAGGGCGAAACCGAACCTGACAGATCGATCATCGATTGCCTCCCGGGATGTGGGGAGGGGTGCTTCTGCCCCACGACTCCGCCCGCTACTCCTCTTAGTGCCACCCAGGAGATACAACCTGGCGCACGTCGCAGTCCGGGGGGTTATCGATGACCGATACGTAGCTAGGAATGCCCGTCGAGTGATGGTTGAACCTCCGACCGGCTCGGGCCGCGACCCTCAGGTGAATCGTCAGGAATCGGAGGTCAGGCCCTCGCCCGGCGGCAGCTCGTTTCATCATCTTCCGGTCATGGTCGACCAGGTCGTCGATCTCGTGGCCCCGCTTCCGGCCGGTACCTTCCTCGATGCCACCATCGGTGGCGGCGGGCACGCCGAAGCGGTATTGGAAGCCAACCCTCGTCTCGCGGTCGTCGGCCTCGATCGCGACCCGGCAGCGGTGGACGCCTCTACCGTTCGGCTTGAACGATTCGGCCATCGGGCCACCGTTCACCGTGCTCGTTTCGACGAGTTGGACGATCGAGTCTTGGTTGAGCCACCGTTGAGCGGATTCCTCTTCGACCTCGGGGTGAGTTCCCCGCAGCTCGATCGGGCCGAGCGTGGATTTAGCTTTCGCAACGATGGTCCGCTCGACATGCGGATGGACCCCGATAGTCCCGTCGACGCCGATGATGTCATAAACGCATACGACGAACGTCGGCTGGCCGAACTCATCCACCGGTACTCCGATGAGCGGTTCGCCGGCCGGATATCGGCGGCGATCGTGGCCGCACGCCCCGTCGCTTCCACCGCCGAGCTGGCCCAGATCGTGGCTGCCGCCATTCCGGCCGCCGCTCGTCGACGGGGTGGCCATCCCGCTCGGAGGACGTTCCAAGCGATTCGGATCGAGGTCAACGATGAGCTCGCCGTGCTCGGTTCGACCATCGAGACAGCACTCGACGCCCTGACCCCCGGGGGGCGCGGCATGGTGATGACCTATCACTCAGGTGAGGACCGGATCGTCAAGGACTCGTTCCGTCGCCGGACGACAATCGAACGCCCGCCCGGTCTGCCGGTCGAGGGGCCGTCAGCGCCGTTCACCATCGTCCGCCCCGCCGTTCGACGCCCCAGAAACGACGAGTTGCAGACCAATCCTCGGGCCTCAAGCGCCAAACTCCGCACCATCGAACGAGCGGCAGCATGACCTCGCAGTCTGACCGCCATGATCCCCCATTTTTTCCGCCACCCCGAAAGGTAATTTCGTGACCGCCGCAGCTGCCGAATCCAATCGCCGGTCGATCAAGAACAAGCGCCGTACCAGCGGGTATGCCCGGTCGTCGAGGCGCGGCGAGGGGGCCGCGCCTTCGACGACCGGATCGTCTCCACGGGGTACGTCGGCTCGTGCTCGGCGTTCCACGCTTCACCTGCTCGATCAAGCGTCGATCCGTTGCCGAGCCCGTCGGCGGAACGCGTTGCTTGCAATGTTCATCGTGGTCTTATCCGGGTTCTTTGCCGTCGCCTTCGTTCACGCCCAACTCGTGGCCGGTCAACATGAACTCGACACCGTTCGAAGTGAAATCGCCGAGGCTTCAGCTCAGCGAGCCACGGTGGAGCGAGCTGTCGATGAAGCGTCTGCCCCCCACGAGATCGTTGACCGAGCGACTGAGATCGGCATGGTTCGAGCGGTCGAGCCCGTTTACCTGGCAGCAAACGGACCGGTTCCCGACGTGCCTGAACCCGTATCCTTCTCGCCCGATACCGAATCAACACCAGCTCCGGATCCGTTGCCGGATCCCGAGCCCCGCGACGTTGAACTCATCGCAGCACCGGCTTCTGACTACGACCCTGTACAAGATGCTGCTGAGCTCGCGTCCGTCGAGACGGTCGTCGAGACCGCCGATCCGGTTCCTTCAACTGCCGACGAGACCGACGGGGAGGTGGCGGTTGGCGCCTTGCCGGTCGAGGCAGAGCCTCGTTCGGGTCTCGCAGGAGCCGCTGTCACCACCGGTAGCGAGACGCCGGAAGCGGTACTCGCTGGTGCCAGCACCAGCGATCAGCCAACGTCGACCGTTGCCGGATCGAGCGCGGTCTCGGAGGGAGTCGCGTCCGGATGACGGCCCGCCGCGCCTCGTCCAGAGACGCTCGACGTCGGGCGGTTCGGCGGACAATCTTTCGGCGAACGACAAATCCTCTCGATCCTCAGAATCGACTTATTCTCCTCCTTGCGGTATTCGCCATCATCGGTGCCGGTTTCGTGGCGTTGCTGGTCGACCTTCAGGCTGTCCGCTCCGAAGATCTGCAAACACTTGGAGAGGATCAGCGAACTGGTACGCGGCCGCTGGCCGGTTATCGCGGCCAGATTGTCGATCGCAACGGGTTCGTCTTTGCCTCCTCGACACCGAGCAATGAGATCGTCGCCGACCCCGAGCTGGTAGGCGACAGCGAGACCACCGCCGCTCTTCTGGGGCCGGTGATCGGAGTCGACCCCACGGAACTGGCGGTCGATCTAGCGGGGGAAAGCGACGGTGACCGATACGCCTTGCTGGCCCGAACGGTGTCCGGCGATGTCGCCTCACAAGTACAGGCGTTGATCGACAGCGATGACACAGCGGCGGAGATGGCTGGCGTTTTTGTCCGCGTCGAGGAACAACGGATCTACCCGGCCGAGAACCTCGCCAGACCGATCATCGGCCGCGTCGACCCCGATAAACGCGGCATCTACGGGGTGGAGTCTCAATACGACAACGTCATGACCGGCATGCCCGGTGTTGAGGAATTCGAACGTGGCCGCTTCGGCAGTATCTCTGTTGGCGATTGGACCGTGAGTCCCCCGGAGGCCGGATTCGACGTGGCGCTCGCCATCGACAACCGGCTTCAGTTCGCGGCCGAAGACACGCTGATGGAGCACTGCAACGCCACCGGCGCCGCAGGGGCTACGGCGGTAATGACCGATCCGCCAACGGGCGAGATATTGGCCATGGCAACGGTTAGCCGCGACGAAGACAGCAACCAGTGCGTCGTACCAAAGTCCAATACTGCGCTGGTCGACACCTTCGAGCCGGGCTCGGTACTGAAGACGGTCACCATGGCCGCAGCGATCGAGGAGCTAGGGCTGACTAGCGAAAGCACAATCGAAGTTCCGCCCCAAGTCAACATTGGCGGAAAGACGTTCAACGACCGGACGTCGCGGGTCGCCGCTCCGTATCCGTTGGCCCAGATCCTCGCCGATTCGATGAACGTAGGAACGATCAAGGTGGCTGAACGGCTTGGTCCGACTCAGATCCACAGCTACCTGAACCGGTTCGGTTTCGGTCAACCGACCGGGATCGGCTTCCAAGGCGAAGCGACCGGCACGGTCCGCGCCCCCGAGGATTGGTACGGGAGCGATGCGGGTTCGATCCCGATCGGACAAGGAGTGACGGTAAACGCTACACAGCTGGTGGCGGCGTATTCCGCTATCGCCAACGGTGGCTCATATCGGCAACCGATTCTGGTTCGTTCCCTCTTGGCCCCGGATGGGACCGAACACCTCGTCGACTCCGGCCCGGGAAAACCGGTGATCGGTGGAGCTGCAGCAGGGGAATTGACTGACATGCTGGTTGGCGTGGTGGCAGATGGAACCGGTGGGAACGCAAGCATTCCGGGCTACGCCGTTGCCGGCAAGACCGGTACGGCATGGAAGGTGTTTGAAGACGGCGCCGGCACTGTCGGGTACGGCAGTCCGGAGAATCGGCGCTTCGTCGTAACCTTCGCCGGGTTCGCCCCGGCCTATGACCCGAGGGTGGCAATTGCGGTGGTTGTTGACGAACCGAAGACGGCGACAACAGCATCCGAGGTAGCGGCACCGATATTCTCCGAGATCGGCCAGTACGCGCTCCGGGTTCTCGGTGTACCGCCAGACGATGCCGCCCCTCGACGCGACGTTGGGGAACGGGTGAGAGGTACGCCGGCACCGGCCAACGGAGAGGAGCCGGTTCTCGCCGACCCGGCCGCGCCCTCGGTGACCGAAACGCCGGCCGAGACGACCGATGAGTCCATCGCTTCCGACCCCTCACCGACCGATGACCAAGACGGTGGGGACGTCGCTGGCGAAGGAACAGCTGACGGTGGGGACGTCGCTGGCGAAGGAACAGCTGACGGTGGGGACGTCGCTGATGAAGGAACAGCTGACGGTGGGGACGCACCATGACCGCCTCGATTGGACGATTGCTCGACGTGACCGGCGGAACCCTTCACGGTTCGGCCACCGAACAACTCCCGACCGGATCGGTATTGGATCGAACGGTCGACGACGCCACGCACGACTCCCGCCAAATCGAACCCGGTTGGCTTTATTGTTGTGTGCCGGGAGCCAATGTCGATGGCCACGACTTCGCCACCCAGGCAGTTCGGCGAGGGGCTACCGCCCTGCTGGTTGAGCGGGCGCTCGATCTTCGCGGCACCGGTGCTGACATCGCACAGATCCGGGTCCCAGAGGTGCGGGCCGCCATGGGGCCGGTGGCGGCAGAGATTCACGGTCGGCCATCCGAGCGTCTGACCGTCATCGGGGTCACCGGCACCAATGGAAAGAGTTCCATCATCCAGCTCCTGGCCGACATCTGGTCAGAGGCCGGGGTTCGTTGTGAGATGATCGGGACGTTGGCCGGGCCTCGGACCACGCCAGAGGGCACCGACCTTCAACGGACGTTGGCCCAGTTCGTAGCCCAAGGGGTCACGGCGGTGGCCATGGAGGTCTCCTCTCATGCCCTCTCGCTCCAACGAGTGGCGGGAACGCGGTTCGCGCTGGCCATGTTTACCAATCTCGGTCACGACCATCTTGACTTTCACCACGATGTCGAGTCGTACTTCCAAGCCAAGGCTCTGCTGTTTCGCCCGGAGCTGTCAGATCAGGCCGTCGTCAACCTGGATGATTCCTACGGTCTCCGGTTGCACGAGGACCAGATGGTTCCAACCACTGGATACTCGTTGGCCGAAGCCGAGGGGCTCACCGGTGAGGGAACGGTCAGTCGTTTCCGATGGCGTGACCGTCCCGTCGAATTCCACCTGGCCGGTTCGCACAATGTTCTCAATGCGTTGGGTGCCGCGGCGGCCACCGAGCTGCTAGGGATAGAATCGGCAAACATTACACGTGCCCTCGGCAGCACCCGGCCGGTCCGAGGTCGGTTCGAGGGAGTACATGCCGGACAAGAATTTCATGTGGCGGTGGACTACGCCCACACCCCAGATGCTCTGGTAGCCGCTCTGGGGGCGGCACGACAGATCGCGGCATCGAATCGGGTCATCGTCGTGTTCGGGTGTGGCGGAGACCGGGACGCGCAAAAGCGAGCGGAGATGGGCCGAGTGGCTGAAAAAGACGCAGATCTGGTCATCGTGACCTCAGATAACCCACGGTCGGAACGGCCGTCGGCAATCGTTGACGACATTCTGGGCGGCATAGAACGACCGGCCGACGCGTTGGTTGAACTCGACCGTCGAGCGGCCATCGGCTTGGCCATTGGTGAGGCGTCGACTGGAGATGTTGTGTTGATCGCAGGCAAAGGCCATGAGACCGACCAAATCGTCGGCGATCTGACCCTTGAGTTCGACGATCGGCAGGTAGCGCTTGAGGCGCTGAACGCCCTCGGAAACGTCGGATCGTCGACCGAGGAGGTGGAGCGGTGATCAGGATGCTCCTCGCCGCCGCGATCTCGTTGTCGTTGTCGGCCTTACTCACCCAGTTGCTCATCGATCTGCTCACCCGTTCGAAGATTGGTCAGCCGATCCGCGAAGACGGTCCACAAGGCCACATGGTCAAGGCTGGCACGCCGACGATGGGAGGGATTGGAATCGTTCTGGGAACCCTCGGCGGATACCTGTTGAGCGACCTGATCCTGGCCCTCACGAGAGGTCGGGAAGGCAGCATCATCACCCGCAGTGGCTTGCTGGTAATGGGTGCCATATGTGGGGCCGGACTTGTCGGCTTCCTCGATGACTGGATAAAGGTATCCCGCGAGCGGAACCTGGGCCTGAACGCACGGCTAAAGACCGCAGGGTTGCTCGGCGTGGCGGTGTTGTTCGCCGTCTTGATGATTCAGCTAACCACCGTGAGTACGGAGCTCAGCTTCACCCGCCACGGCTTCCTCGGAATCGACTTTGGGCCCTACGGGTGGACATTGTGGGCCGTGCTGCTGATCTATGCCACTTCGAACGCGGTGAACCTGACCGATGGACTCGATGGGTTGGCGGCCGGTTCTGGGAGCTTCTCGTTCGCCGCATACGCCGTGATGGGATTCTGGATTTTTCGTCAAACCGGCGACCCCGCAACGGATATCTATGACGTACCGCACGCCCTAGACCTCGCGGTTATCGCGGTGGCCATGCTCGCCGCCTGTGCCGGCTTTCTCTGGTTCAACGCGGCCCCGGCCGAGATCTTTATGGGCGATACAGGCTCCTTGGCCATCGGAACGGCCATTGCCACGATGGCATTGGCCATGAACACCCACCTCCTTCTCCCGGTCGTCGGCGGCATCTACGTCATCGAGACCGTGTCGGTCATGCTCCAGGTCGCGGTCTTCAAGGTCACCGGCGGAAAACGTCTCTTCCGGATGGCCCCGATCCATCATCATTTCGAGCTCCGGGGTTGGCGGGAGACCAAGGTGATCATCCGGTTCTGGCTGATCGCCGGCGGCCTGACAACACTGGCCCTCGGCATTTTCTACGGCGACTACGTCAATTCAGTCGGTGCCCGATGACGAGCGAATCGCTTGCCCCAACGCTGCGATTCGACGCACCACTACTGGTGGGGTTCGGTATCACCGGTAGAGCGATGGCTAGGGCGTTGGTCGACCGTGGCAATACCCCGCTGGTCGTCGACGATCGTCCGAATGATGATCAGCGAGAAGAGGCGATCGACCTTGGTATTTCCCTGATCGAGTCCCCGTCGATCGATGAGCTTCACGACATCGTCGCTTCGGCCAGTGTGTTGCTTCCAAGCCCTGGCGTGCCCGATGATCACCCGGTCTTCGCCGCGGCCCGATCGGTTGGTGTAGCGGTGGCCAGCGAGTTTGATCTCGCACGAGCGTGGGACGATCGGCCGGTCGTGGCCATCACCGGAACAAACGGCAAGACCACCGTTACCACCATGGTGACCGACGCACTTCGTCGGTCGGGCCTTACCGCCGAGGCGGTTGGCAACACCGACCTTCCGTTCGTCCAAGCGATCGACAACCCCGATACTCGGGTGTTCGTCGTCGAAGCGTCGTCGTTCCGGCTCGCTCACAGCGCCCGATTCCAACCAGACGTTGCGGCCTGGCTCAACTTTGCACCGGACCACCTCGATGCTCACGCCACCCTGGACGGCTACGAGAAGGCGAAAGCCTCGATTTGGGCGTACCTCGAGGAGGACGCGGTGGTGGTCGGCAACCTGGACGACGCCGTCGTGGCCTCTCATCTACCGACGCACGGAGCAGACGGGCCTACCGTGGTGACGTTCACCACCAACCCTGACGGTGAGTCACACGACGAGGCCGGTGATCGGAGGGCGAGTTGGCGGGTCGCTTCGGGACCGAAGGCGGCTGCGGCCGGTGCGCCCAATGATGTCGAAGACAATCGCTGGCTCGTCGGCCCCGATGGTCCGCTCGTGGCCGTATCTGAACTCGCTCGTCGCCAACCCCACGACCTGTCGAACGCCCTTGCGGTGGCGGCCATCGCGTTGGCCGCCGGGGCCTCGGTCGACGGTGTTGTCGAAGCGTTGCGGGCGTTCGAAGGTCTGGCCCACCGGCTTGAACTGATTGCAAGTTCGAATGGGGTCGAGTGGTACAACGATTCGAAGGCGACCGTGCCCCATGCGACGGTCGCCGCCGTTGGCGGGTTCCGGTCGGTCGTGCTCATTGCCGGTGGTCGGAACAAAGGGTTATCCCTCGACCCGCTTCGCCAAACGGTGCCGCCGGTTCGAACCGTGGTGGCCATCGGCGACGCCGCCTCCGAGGTTCAAGAGGTATTCGGCGGTCGTGTCCCGGTCTCGGTCGCTGTTTCGATGGCGGACGCCATCCACGAGGCCAAGCGCGTGAGTGCCGAGGGCGACGCCGTGCTGCTCTCTCCGGGGTGCACGTCGTTCGATTGGTATCCGAATTATGTGGAACGCGGCTTGGCTTTCAGCCGTCTGGTAAGAGAGGAGTTGGGCACATCGTGACCGCCACACGCCGCGGCCCGAGTTCGGGAACACGCAAGACCAAGAACGGAAGGGCGACGGCCAACGGTGCCGGAACTCGTCGCCGAAGTTCGACCAACGGAACCGCTGGTCGTAAAACGCCGACGAAGAAGGCGTC
>CALIFY010000092.1 GCA_938021675.1 uncultured Acidimicrobiales bacterium | reverse complement strand
GGGTCGAGGTCGCCGACGCCACGGAGGGTTTTGTGGCGGCCGATGACGCCGTTTTCTGCCAGTTCAGGGTTCGATTCTTCGCTGCCGTCGCCGTCGCCGCAGAATGGTGCGGGGACGAGGTCTTGGCGGAGTTCGGTGTTGCGCTCGGTCCCCGCGTCGTAGGCCCGCAAGTACATGGTGCGGGTACGGCCGTCACGCCGTGGGAGGTAGCGTCCATCGAGTCCGGCGAAGCCGTCGTTGGTGCAGATCACCATCGAGACGATGCTCAACCGGTCAGCGGTGGTGGTGATCTCGAACGAGGTTTCTTCCCCGGGGGCGAGTGGTTCGTCACCGCCGACGCCGCTGACCCCAAGGCCCGCGTCGTCGACCGCGGCCTGAAGTTCGGCAGCCAAAATCGGCACACCGCCGTTCTCAGCGACGGCCTGGACACCCGGGCTGGCAACAGCGCCGCGTTGGAACACATCGGCCTCGCTGGTGTGGGCCGCGAAGTTGGGTGGCGTGAGGTACTGGCCGCTCGTGATGTTCTTGAAGTTGACCTGGTAGGTCGCCTCGGTTGGCGTATAGCTGGTGCGGGCCGAAGCTGTCGAAACCGACAGTACGGAAAGGACAACCGCCATAGCTCCGAGGACGGCCAGTTTCCCGGTCACCACCATTGTTCTTCTCTGCATCTGATGCTCCTTCGCCCAACCCAACGTCAGGCCTTGTCGTGCAGACGACAGAGTGGCCTACCCGAAGCGGGATGGAGCGGGACTTCATCGATGCTTAAGACCTCTGAACCGGTGTTGCTCAATGGTGCCGCTGCGATGTGACAGCGCGCTGCAGCGACACCAAAACGAAGCCGGCACCACGATTCGCCGTGGGGTAGCATGCGGAGCTATGGCGATTGTGGTGGAGGGTTTGGTGAAGTCCTATGGGGGGTTTCACGCCGTAAAAGGCATCGATCTTGAGGTAGCTGATGGCGAGATCCTGGCCTTTCTCGGACCGAACGGCGCCGGAAAGACGACAACGATCGAAGTCCTCGAAGGGTTTCGTAGTCGAGATGCCGGTGAGGTGCGAGTGTTGGGTGAAGATCCAGCCTCACCGTCTCGGTCGTGGCGGGATCGCATCGGGATCGTGTTGCAGGAGTCGGAGGCGTTTAGCGAACTGACGTCAAGGGAGTCGGTGGCGATGCACGCCGGGTACTATGCCGCCCCCCGGTCTGTCGATGCTGTGCTCGACATCGTTGGTTTGACAGACAGTGCCAATCAGCGCACCGGGAAACTATCCGGTGGGCAGAAACGCCGGCTCGACTTGGCTCTGGCCCTCATCGGCGATCCGGCACTGGTATTCCTCGATGAGCCGACGACGGGGTTCGATCCTTCGGCCCGTCGTGAATCGTGGGGCATGATCGAAGCGCTCCGACAGCTCGGCAGCACCGTACTGCTCACAACTCACTACATGGACGAAGCCGAGTATCTGGCCGACCGGATCGTAGTGATAGCGGCCGGTGAGATCGTTGCCAACGGCACCGCCGATGAACTGGCGACTCAAGTGGCGGCGCCGACCAACATCACCTGGCGTCCAGGGCGAGATGAACCGGCACCTCCTGGAGCGCTGGGGGTGGTGCGCGACGACGTCGGTGGGGCGTCGATCGAGGTCTCATCGGATCGAGCGACGGAAATCGTCCATGCCCTCACCGGTTGGGCGCTTCAAGTCGGTGCCGATCTGGACGAACTCAGCGTTGCCCGGCCAACGCTCGAGGACGTGTATTTGATCCTTACCGGTAGCGCTACTCAACAAAAGGCGGAAGTATGAGCGAGACGATTAGCGGGACCGCCGAAGCGGTGCCGGCCACAACATCGCCGATGTCTCGTTTGGCTCATCAAGTTGGTTTCGACCTGCTCATTTTCCGCAGGAATCCGGCGGCCACGTTCTTTACTATCGTGCTGCCGCTCATCTTTTTGGTGCTATTCACCTCAATCTTTGGCAATGAGACCATCTCCGGCGACGTCAAACTTGCCACGTTCTATGTTCCTGGGGTGTTGGCGTTGGCCATCATTTCGGCAACAGCGGTCAACCTCGCCATCTCCATGACGGCCAGACGGGAACGGGGCATGCTAAAAAGGCTCCGAGGCACGCCGATCCCTCAATGGGTATTCGTCGTGTCACAAGGACTGGCCGGTTTCATTATCTCGGTCGTCATGACTGTGTTGATCGTCGTCATGGGACGCCTGTT
Organism: uncultured Acidimicrobiales bacterium; assembly: GCA_938021675.1. Taxonomy (GTDB): domain Bacteria; phylum Actinomycetota; class Acidimicrobiia; order Acidimicrobiales; family SZUA-35; genus JAHELU01. Next base: position 21,089 of record CALIFY010000092.1, on the reverse strand, counting down.
GTTTGGGGTGTCAGTCCAGATGTCTGGCCTTCCGTCACTCGTCGTCACATTGCTGGTTGGGTCGACCGCATTCGTAGCCATTGGATTGGCGCTGACCACGATCATTACGTCAGAAGACGCGGCCCCGGCGGTAACCAACGCGGTGATGCTGCCTCTCTATTTCATAAGCGATGTATTCATCGTCGGCGACCAAACGCCGAGTTGGGTTCAAACGGTGGGAAACCTTTTTCCGGTCCGGCACCTGAGCCTCGCACTTCGCCAGAGCTTCGATCCGTTCGTTGAAGGAACCCCATTTCCCTGGGATCACTGGCTCGTCATCGGAGGGTGGGGGGCTGTGTCCGCCATCATCACGTTGCGGTGGTTCCGGTGGACACATCGGCGGTAACCATCAGCCGAGCTGCCAACGATGCGTAGCGGAACGACGTGGAGACCGGTGTGGGTGGCGAACGGCGTGTCCTATATACGGAACAGAAGATAAGGAAAAGAAGAAAGACCCTGACCGCTGCTCGTAGAGAGTCAGCTGAGATCAGGGTCTTAAGCGCAAGAAGAGCATGGCACCTGGTAGAGATCATCCAGCGGGTATAAGTTGCCGTCCGTTCTACGTGGGTTTCCGCCGAGATATCCATGTAGAAGGGACGGTGGTGAACGTCCGCTACCAGGCACCAGAACTTGTGTGCCGATGTGATTCAGTTGTCGTACTGTCCATCGGTGGGCCAAAGAGGGGTTGTGGCCCGAGTCGCTCTCCTTGTTGTTTCGCTTCATAGGGTTAGTCGCAGCGGTGAGGCGAAAAGTTCCCGGTGTTCCCAAATTTCTTGAGAAACCGGGGAACAGCGCTCTGACCAGGGGTTTTGTAGCCCAAGATCTTGGGAACCCGTGGTGTGGGCCCTTATCCCACCGGGATCAGCCACCACACCCACCGGTATGAGCCGGGTCCAACAACCACAGTGGTGTCCGGGCCACAGGCTGCGGTGCCCAGGCCGCGAACCGCTGCATCGATGTGCACCTCGACATGGTCGAGGGGTTCGAGTTCGGCCAACGTGGTGGCCGCGGTGAGTGCCCGGTCACCGTGTTGGCGGGCCGAGAACGTGACGTGCGGTTCGCCAACGATTCGAATGCCGGCACCGGCCTCGTCGAGCAGTTCAAACCATCGACAGTCGATGTGGGCGCCATGTTCTTGAGGAACGACGTACGGGTGGTATTGCTCGGCGACGGTCGACTCCCAGCGACCGATGATGGCGCCGGACCGGCGGTCGGGGTAGGTCTCGTCCGGTCCCGGGCCAAACCAGCGCAGTCGATCGAAGCGGCGGTCGAGATCGAAGGTGACGCCGACCCGGGGGATATCTCGCCACTCGGCGGGGACGATCAACTCGTCGACCACCCGAATTCGACCGTCGCCGTGGATTGTGGCGTCGCTTCGATGCCGTGCCGCTCCCAGCGATCGGGTTCTGGTGACACTGCTCGTTCCCTCCTGACCGTCGCCGGTCGCCGTTTGAGTTGATCGCTCGTCGTCGGCTATCTCCAATCGGTCGAGCCCCCACTCAAGCCACGTCGGTCGGATGCCGGTAAAGGGGGCGGTCCACCCCTGGGCCACGCCGTCGTTGTCGGTCGGAGCACGCCACAGCGTCGGCATCACCCGATCCAAGAGATCGACGGTGTTGACGGTGTTGAGTGGTCTATCGTTGCCGACCCCGACGACGGCCGGCCCGTCGGCAGCGGAGAGAACGGCTTGGTCATAGGCGACCCGATGTCCGGCCGGTGCCCAGCCGGTGGCCGCCGCCAACTCGACGACGAATGTGAGGGTCACGGCATGGATCGCCTTACCGTCGACAGTGGGCAGCGAAAGAGCGATATCGCAGCTCGTCCCCGGGGCGACTTCGGGCACCGTCAGTTCGCCCGACGCGTCCCGAGCCCCGTCGACCGCCCGCTCCCACCGGATTCGGTACCGATCGAGGGTGCAGGCATGATGGCGGTTCTCGACCGTTGCCGTCCCACCGTCGATGTCGCCGGTGAACCCGATGGATACCGGACGAGCGAGCCAGGCCAGTTCTCGAAGGGCAGGGTGAGGGGTACCGTCTGGGTCGGTCAGACCGTTTATGCAGAAGTTCGCGTCGTTCGGCTCGTCGCCGAAGTGGCCGCCGTAGGCCCACCACCGGCGACCGTCGGCGGTCGTTTCTGCCAGGCCTTGGTCGCGCCAGTCCCACACGAAGCCACCGCCCAGTGCCGGGTAGGCGTCGAACGCAGCCCAGTAGTCGGCCAGGCCACCGTTCGAATTGCCCATGGCGTGGGAGTACTCGCAAAGGATGAGTGGTCGATCGTCTCCGCCGGTACGTTCGGCCCACTCAGCCCACGACACTACTTGTTCGACGGTGGCGTACATCGGGCACACGGCGTCGCTGATGAGTTGCTCGGCTGCCGTCGGTGGCCGATGCCGATCTTCCTCCGGGGCGTCTGGCGTCCACGCCAGGTGAATCCCGCCCTCGTAGTGAAGGTATCGGGTTGGGTCGACGGCTCGGATCCAGGCCGCAGCGGCATCGTGACTCGGGCCATGACCCGATTCGTTGCCGAGCGACCAACCGATGACGCACGGGTGGGACCGGTCGCGTCGCACCATTCTTCTCGCTCGATCGATGATGGCCAGGTCGAACAGGCCAGACCGGGCCAGCGATTCGTGTCCAGCATGGCTCTCGACATTCGATTCGTCGAGGACGTACAGCCCGAGCTCATCGCAAAGATCGAGCAAGCGATGGTCGTTCGGGTAGTGGGCGGTGCGAACGGCATTGATGTTGTGTTGCTTCATGGTGATCAGCTCGGCTCGCATCTCGTCCTCGGTCAACGTCTTGCCGGTGACCGGGTGATGGTCATGTCGGTTGACGCCGTCGATGCGGACGACGTTGCCGTTGATACGGAGCCGACGTCCTCCTACCTCCACCCGACGGAAGCCGACCGAGCGGATAACGGTCTCGACCAGTTGGTTGCGTGGGTCGATCAGCGAGACGGTCAACCCGTATCGGCTGGGAGATTCGGCCGACCAAGGGTCGACCGGTACATCGTCGAACGTTATGACGGCATCGTTGCCTTGAAAGTCGTAGGCGCCGAGCATGGCGTCGAGGCCGGTCGCCGGTGGGCTGGCTTGTACGTCGGCGCTGCGCTGCGCCTCGCCTGCGACATTCAGGGTGGCTTCCACGGTCCAACCGGCGGGTAGCGGGGATGGCGAGCCGATCGAGGCGACGACCTGAAGGCGTCCCGTTTGCGCCACCGGGTCGTAGTCGGCGGTGGTCACCAGATCGTCGATGTAGATGGCGGCCGTGGCGGTGATGGTGACAGACCGGTGGAGTCCACCGTGATACCAATGGTCTTGGTCTTCGATCCAGGTGGCATCGCACCATCGGGTAACCAACGCAGCCAACCGATTCGTGCCATCGACGACATGGTCGGTCAGCTCGAATGAGGATGGCAGGCGCGAGTCTTTCCCCATACCGACGAACTGGCCGTTGCACCAGACGACGAGCATCGATTCTGCCCCGTCGAAGGTGACGATGACCCGTTCTTCGGTCGGTCGAGTGAACGTCGTGCGATACAGGCCGGTCGGGTTCCGGTCGGGGACCGCCGGCGGCCGGCCGGCCCATGGCATCACGATGTTGGTGTACTGCGGAGCGTCGCCGAGGTTTTGGCGGGTCCAGACGCCCGGTACCTCGATCGTCGTTGCACCATCGGCGCGGTTCCCATCAGGCCAGTCGGTTGGAACATCGTCGAGTGATTTAACGAGCTGGAACTCCCATCTTCCATCCAACGAATGGACGCTGCGTCCCACGGGTGCGGTGAGTGGCGCCGTCATCGGAAGCCGGCCGATAGAGGTCGTCGACGGTGAGAGAAACGGTGGCAGGAACGTTTGTCCGGTCATGGGACCATCATGGCGCGAGTCAGCGATCGGGGTGGCATACATGCCAGCACCCCGTCCACACCGCACCGAGCGCGCCAACACGGGGTCCGTCCCATGAAAGAGTAGAGGACTCATCCCTCGTGTTTCCCGGATGGCAACCATCTCGCCTCATAGCGGCAACGTGGTAGTTCCCTGCCTAGGAGATGCTCAGGATCGATACAAACGAAAGGAACCACATGCGCCGCCAAACGTTCCGTCGACGACCTGAGGTCGTTCCAAGCCGAACCCCCGTGGTCCGTGCCCTTATGGCGCTGCTTCTCATCCTGGCTTCGGCCGCGATGGCAACGCCGGCCTCGGCCGAACCGGGGGTGACCGCCTCGATATTCCTAAACGAGGTTCACTACGACAACAGCGGCGCCGATACCGGTGAGTTCGTGGAGGTGGCGGGTCCCGCCGGCATCGACCTGTCGGGCTGGACGGTTGCGCTGTACAACGGCTCGGACGGCGCCGTCTATGACACGATTGTCGTTTCGGGCACGATTCCCGACGAGGGTTCTGGTTTTGGTGCGGTAAGCGCCTCGTCGGATGAAGGATCGATTCAGAACGGCGGACCAGACGGTCTGGCCTTGGTCGATCCATCGTCTGAGGTAGTCCAGTTCTGGTCATATGAAGGGGTCATGACCGCCACGGACGGTCCAGCCGACGGCTTGGTTTCGACCGACCTCGGTGTGAGTGAGCAGAGCACCACGCCGATCGGATCGTCGCTCCAACTGACGGGCATCGGAGTGGTGGCCAATGATTTCGCCTGGACCGGTCCGGTTGCCGGGAGCCCGGGTCTGTTGAACGACGGTCAAACCGTCGGGGGTGAACAACCGGGGGATGTGACGCTGATCTCCGATATCCAAGGGGCGGTGCCGGCCCCTGACCCTGATGTGCCGACCCCGTTCCCATCGGCCGGTGACCCGGCGGACGACTCACCGTTGGTTGGCGACGTCGTGACGATCTCTGGTGTCGTCACCGGTTGGGACGATCTGGCCGGACAAGCGAACTCAGGGTCGATCTTCCATACCGACCGCGGCATTTTTGTCCAAGAAGAGGATGCAGATACCGACGGTGATCCGACGACCTCGGAGGGAATCTACGTCCAATTCTCGACCGAGTCCGACGATGTCGAGGCGTTTCAGCTCGGTGACCTTGTCGAGGTCACCGGCACCGTCGCCGAACATTTTGAGCTGACGGTGATCTCGTCGGGAGCCACAATTACCACGGTATCCAGCGGAAACCCGCTGCCGACAGCCGTTGTCGTCGATGCCACCATCGATCGTGATGGCTGGGAGGAGGTCGAAGGACAGCGGGTCACCTTGGCCGAGGGCGTCGCCAACTCGGGAGGCACCAACCGGTTTGGCGAGCTGATCGTCACACCGGGTCCAACCGCCGACATCATGATCCGGCCCGACGTCTCGCCGGGGCTGGTGGCGCTTGTCGGTGAGGCTGGGGCCGGAAACCCAGCCATCCCGCGCAAACCCGAGGCACCATCGCCGGCCACGGTAACGGCCGACTTGTTCGACACGGTCCAAAACGCCACCGGTCCGGTCGGGTACACCTTCGGCCTCTACAAAATATTTGTCCAGCCCGGCGACCTCCCAACCGTTGTCGATACCGGCGTGGACTATCCGTTCTCAGGGGTTGAGCCTGCCGGCCCTGGCCAGGTCCGGGTTACCGCCCTCAACGTCGAGAACTTCTTCCCGGTCGGGGTTGTCCACGATGGTGCCGCCGTTGAGACGCAAGAATATGAGAACAAGCGCGATCGGATCGTCGATGCCGTCGATCGGCTGCTGCGACGGCCGGATATCGTCGGCGTCGAGGAAGTTGCAGATCTCGCCATTCTTCAGGACGTGGCGGCCACGCTCGGCGGATATACGGCGGTGCTCGAAGAGGGCAACGACAATCGAGGCATCGATGTCGGGTTTCTCATCAAAGACACGGTCACGCTCAACGGAACAGTCCAGCTTGGTAGGACGGCGGCCGATCCGACGACGGACTCCTGCGGAGATGTGGACGGATTGCTCTTCGATCGTCCTCCGTTGTTGGTCGATGTCACCGTCCAAGGGGCAACGTTCGCGGTGATAAACAACCACTGGTCGTCGAAGGCGGCCCCGGACTCATGTCGAAATGCCCAGGCCACGTTTGTCCGTGATGAAGTTGCCGCTCTCGAAGCGGCCGGTACGCCGGTCGTGGTGACCGGCGACCTCAACGCGTTCGAGGATGATTCGCCACTTGCGATTCTGGAAGACGGTAATACCACCCTCGACAATCTGTGGGATACCGTGCCGGCCGACGAGGCGTACAGTTTCCAGTTCGCTGGCGTACTTCAAACCCTCGACCACATGTTGGTGACCGATGGGCTCGCTGCCTTCTCGCCCGAACTGGCGTACGCCCATTTCGGCTCGGCCTATTTCGACCGCCAGCTCGAACAGCCGACCCTTACCGGGCCGTTCTCCGATGGCCACAAGGTTTCCGATCACGATCCACCAGTACTCACCTTGACCGTCAACGTCGGCGGCGATCTCGACTCTGGGTCTTGATGGCGTCGGCGGTGCTGCAGCGTTGTGGCATCGCCGACGCGGTGGCTAACCGATCGATGGTCGGACTGGTGTTCGAGTGCTCAAGGCGCCAGTGGCTCTGGTTCGAGGAGGTCGAGAGGGTTCGCGTCGTCGGCCGCGTCGACCGTGCAGTTTGAGGTACCCCCGCCGCCCCCGGTGGGGCCATCGGGGGGAGAGTGAGGGTGAGCGTCTGGCGGTTTCCATTCCGGTATGAGGACGGGCGGCAGGCCGTCGGCGTCCGGCAAGCTGTCGAGTGGGCCGATGACCATCAATTGGTCGTCGGCCTGGAGTACCAAGTCGTCGTCGATCTTGAGGATCCTGCCATCGCGGCGAACCACCTCGAGATGAACCTCGTCGGGTGGCCTCAGATCGCCGACCCGCTGCCCGATCAGCTCACCGACCGGTACTTCGGCCAGCAGTGTGTACTGGGCGATATCCAGTTCGGGGAGTAGGGCACTTTTTACTTCGCTCTCGAACGTCGCATCGATCATGGCCCGGCCGGTGTCGGTGTGTAGATAGGCGGCAAGTTCGCCAGCCAGCCGCAGCGAACGGCCGGCACCTTCGTTGCAGCCGGCCAAGAAGAACAGGGCGTTTACCGTCTCGTCCTGTCCGCCCCAATGAGCCGGGATCCGAATCCCAGAGGCTGATCGGACGACGATCAGGTGCTCGATGTCGGTATCGAAGAACGCCACCGGTGTGGCCGTCGGATGCTTATCCGATGGTTGGATCCACAATGATCCCGTTTCCAGGAACCGGTTTGTCACATCGTCCGGGTTCAGACCGAGCCGGTGACCCAATACCTCAGATGACCGACGAGCAGCCTCGCCGAAAGAGTGCCCGTCGGGAATGCTGATCACCGCGGCGCTGGCGACCAAACCTGGATACTCGTCTTGGGGGCGCAGGCCATGGCTCTGCATCGCCGCTGAGATCTCGCGATCGAGACTGCGGTCGGCGGCCCGGCCCCACCGCTCGAACACGTGGTAAATGGCACCGACCCGATCAACTCTCGATCGACCATAGGCCAGATACCAGCCGGTGGCGATCAGGATCGATGCGGCCACCAGGAGCATGGCCAACGCGCCAAGTTCGATGATGAGGAACAGAGCGATGGCGATACCGAGGAACTGCAAGTACGGAAAGAGCGGAGCGGTGAACCCGGGGGCATACGATTTGATATCGGCGGTCCGCAACACGAGCACAGCCAAGTTGACCAGACCGAGTGTGAGTAATACGAAGGCGCTGGCCAGTTTGGCGATGGCGGCAACGTCGAGAGCGGTCACCACCAGGCCCATCGCGGCGCCGGTCAACAGGATGCCGGCGACCGGTGTGTTTCGCTTGCTGACCCGCTGAAAGATCGGTCCGATAAGGCCTTCTCGGCTCATGGCGAGCGGATATCGACCGGCGGCCAGGATGCCGGCGTTGACCGCCGACGAAAAGGCGAACAACGCGGCGATCACGATGAGTACTGTGCCGGCCGCAGGAAGGAACGCTTTGGCCGCGGTCTCCAGGGGGACGAGGTCGGTGGAAAGCTGGTCGATCGGGACGACGGCGATTACCACCAACACCGCAAGGGTGTAGACGATCGTGCTGACGAGCAGCGACAGCGCCATGCCGAGGGGGATGTTGCGGGATGGGTCCTCTATCTCCTCGGCAACGCTCGCGACCTTGGTCAGACCGCCGTAGCTGACGAAGACGAGCCCGACCACCGAAAGCATGCCGCCGAACCCGTTTGAGAAGAATGGCTGCAGCGTGCCCCCTCCGCTCGGAACCCCGGGCAAGCCGAAGGCGAGGAAGATACCCATGGCGGCCAGAACGAAGGCGACAAGGGCAAGTTGGACCGAGGCGCTCGTCTTTGAACCGAAGATGTTCAGCGCGGTGAAGGCGGCGATCAGGCCGAGGGCCAGCGGCTTATTGGGGATGTCGACAACAAGGTTAAGGTATGCGCTCATGCCGATGAGCGCGAAGGCATCCTTCAGTACCAACGAAGCCCACGTACTCATCCCAGCCACCGTGCCGACGGCGGGGCCGAGTGCCCGCTCCAAGAAGTAGTAGGCACCGCCGGCCTTTGGCATCGCGGTCGAGAGTTCGGCCACGCTCAACATGGCCGGAATAGCCATCATCCCGGCCAGAAAGTACGACAAGATGGCGGCCGGGCCACCTTCGGCGGCGGCAAGGCCGGGGAGTAGGAAGAGCCCGGAAGAGATCATGGCCCCGGCGCTCAAGGCGAACACGTGGCGGAGCGTCAAGGATCTCTCGAGTTGCCCCTGTGCTGCCCGTTCCACCTTGTGATGATAGACGACGGTCGTTGAATGTGGGACCATCCGCCTGACCCTCGACGGGTCTACACACCGATAGTAGGTCGTAAGAACCACGTCCGGGGTCGGAGCTAGGCTGTCCGGTATGGAACTTCACGATGCTCTGGCCTGGGCTTCTGATCGGCGGAACGCCGTCGTCATTACGATTCGGCGCGACGGCCGACCGCAGTCCTCCGACATCTCCTACTGGCTCGATGGCCAACGGTTCGTGATCTCGGTCACCGCTGATCGGGCAAAGACGGCCAATATGCGTCGCGACCCTCGGGTCGTGCTGCACATCACCGACCCGGGCTCATGGTCGTACCTTTCCTTCGATGGCATCGTCGAGTTGACCGAGCCGGCCGCCGACGCGACCGATGCCACCGTCGATGCGTTGGTGGACTACTACCAGAAGGTGTCTGGCCAAGCCCATCCTGACTGGGATGAGTACCGGGCCGCGATGGTGTCCGAAGGCCGGCTTCTCGTCCGGTTTACCCCGGTCTCGGTCGTTGGGCAGATCAACTCGTGACCTCCGACCGAGCCCCATCGACCGATCGTCCATACTTCGAGGTCGATGTGTTTACCGGCGAGGCGTACCGCGGGAACCCGCTGGCGGTGGTGGCCGACGGTGAAGGTCTCACGACCGATGAGATGCAACGGTTTGCCAACTGGACGAATTTCTCGGAGACGACCTTTCTCCTCAAACCGACGCTGCCCGGTGCCGACTACCGGGTGCGGATCTTCACCCCCATGGCCGAGTTACCGTTTGCCGGTCACCCGACCCTCGGCACCTGTCGAGTTTGGCTCGACCGGGGCGGGGTCCCCGGCGGTGGTGCCACGGTGGTACAGGAGTGCGGAGTGGGGTTGGTGCCGCTGCGTGTGGCCGACGATCAGCTGGCGTTTCGGGCGCCGAAGCTACAACGATCGGGGCCCGTCGACGGCGACACCCTCGGACTTCTCGTGAGCGAGCTCGGTATCGAGACCGACGATGTTGTCGACGCAGCGTGGATCGACAATGGACCTGGTTGGGTTGGTCTCTTGCTGCGAGACGCCGAAGCGGTTCTTGCGATACAGCCGGGAGTCGTCACTCACGACATTGGCGTTGTCGGCCCGTATCCGCCAGGTAGCGATGCGGCCTTCGAACTCCGTGCCTTCTTCCCCAAGGATGGAAGCACCGTTGAGGATCCGGTGACCGGCAGCCTCAACGCGTCGGTGGCCCAATGGATGTTGGAGACCGGCCGAACCGAGGTGCCCTATACCGCCCATCAAGGTTCGGCCGTCGGCCGGGCGGGGCGGATTCACGTCGACACCGATGAGGAAGGCCAGGTGTGGGTCGGCGGCCAAGTCGTCACCTGCGTGACGGGAACGGTCTTGTTGTAAGGGGCGTTCGGTCACGGTCTTGTTGTCCCGGAACTCCGAGTGGTTCACGGCGCATTGGTGACGACGTACTGGAGGCGGGGCCTAGTCGTTGGCCTCGCTGTTGGCTGGTGGCCCGTAGCCGCCGCCACCCGGTGTTCGAACCTCGATGACGTCGCCCGGTAACACGTCGGCCCGGTCGGCGCCGGCCAAGTTTTCGATTGAACCGTCGGCCCGGATGATCCGATTCTGCCCGACCATGCCCGGCTCGCCGCCGGCCATGCCGTACGGGGGAACCCGACGTCGGCCGGAGATCAGATTGAGTTCCATCGGCTCATCGAAGCGCACCCTGCGGATGGTCCCATCGCCGCCTCGGTACCGGCCCGGACCGCCTGATCCATCTCGTATGGCGAACGATTCCAACACCACGGGATGACGCCATTCCAACACTTCGGGGTCGGTGAGGCGGGAGTTTGTCATGTGGGTGTGAACCGCGCTCGCACCATCGGCGTGGGGTGTCGCACCGGCGCCGCCGCACACGGTCTCGTAGTACTGATGTTCGTCGTTTCCCCAGATCGTATTGTTCATGGTGCCTTGCGCCGCCGCCATGACTTCCAACGCGCCGAACAAGGTGTCGACCAGCATCTGACTCGTCTCCACGTTGCCGGCGATAACGGCCGCCGGGTACGACGGATTGATCATGGACTGGGGAGGCAGCACAATACGAAGCGGTTTCATGCAGCCGGCGTTCAGCGGGATGTCATCGTCGACCAGGCAACGAAAAACGTAGAGCACCGCGGCGTGAGCTACCGCCGGAGGCGCGTTGAAGTTCCCCGGATGGGTTGGGCTGGTGCCGGTGAAGTCGATGGCCGCTGAGCGGGTTTCTTTTTCGACGGTGATGGTGACGTCGATCACCGAGCCGTCGTCCGCTTCGTAAACGAACGAACCGTCCGACAATGCATCGATCACTCGGCGGACCGACTCTTCAGCGTTGTCTCTCACATGGGCCATGTAGGCATGAACGATGTCGAGTCCATAGTGGTCGATAACTCTGGCCAGTTCGTTTGCTCCCTTCACGCACGCCGCCACCTGGGCCTTCAGGTCGGCGACGTTTTTCTCCGGGTTACGGGCCGGGAATGGGCCCCGGGTCAGGGCGGTGCGTATGGCGTCGTCGCGGAACCGGTCGGCTTCGACGAGCAGAAGGTTGTCGAGTAAGACGCCTTCCTGTTCAATCGTTGTCGAGTTGTAGGGGGCCGACCCGGGGACCGAACCACCGATGTCGGCGTGATGCCCACGAGACGCAACATAGAAGATCGGCCCATCGTCAAGTGAGTCACTGTTTGTGTGTCGGGTGTTTGAATCAGAAAACACGGGTTGGATCACCGTGATATCGGGAAGGTGAGTGCCGCCGGCGTACGGCGCATTCATCACGAACACGTCTCCCCGCTTCATGTCGGGGTTGCGGGTGATCGTTGCTTTGATCGACTCGCTCATCGAGCCGAGATGAACTGGCATGTGAGGAGCGTTGGCCACCAGGTCGCCGTCCGGCCCGAACACGGCACAACTGAAATCGAGCCGTTCCTTGATGTTGACCGAGACCGCCGTGTTCTCCAGAACCACCCCCATCTGTTCGGCCACGCTCATAAAGAGGTTGTTGAAAATTTCGAGCCGTATCGGATCGACGTGGGCCGATCGGTGGTCGGTTGTCGAGGATTGTTCTTGTCGGTCGGCATCGATCGCTCCGGGTCTTGGGTCGACCCGGTCGAGTATGAGGTCGCCGTCGTCTCTGGCCATCGCCTGCCACCCGGGCTCGATCACCGTGGTTGCGGTTGCCTCGACGAGTACCGCGGGGCCGAGAAGTGGTTCGTCTGGCTGCAAATCGGTGCGTTGGAGAAAGGGAGTGGAGTGAAATTGACCGGCCATCCATACCGGGTATCGCTCGACCGACACGCCGCCGTCCGGTTCAATCGGTTCGCCCCAGGCGGTGGCATCGAACATAGTGCCGGCCCGGCCAACCACTTCTACTTGGATTGCTTCGACGATAAGAGCGGTCTCGGGGGAAACGAACCCGAACCGGGAACGATGCACCGCTTCGAATTTGGCTTTGGCATCCGCCATCTCATCTCCGACGACGAACAGTGACGTGTCACTGCCTTCGTAGCGAAGGGCGATTCGGCGAACTATTTCGATCCGGTCCGGTGCAACACCTTGGGCGGTCAATTCCGCTCTGCCGTCGGACTCCAACAGGCGCCATACCGGCCCGAGGTCTTCGAGGTTTTTGGTGTTGAGAGGGGCCTCCACGGTCTGTTCCGACACGCTTCGTACATCGGCCATGCCGATACCTACCGCCGACAGGACACCGGCGTAGGGGTGAATGTGGATGCGTTCGATTCCCAGATTGTCGGCCACAAGACAAGCGTGTTGCCCGCCGGCACCTCCGAAACAGACCAGCGTGTACTCCGAGACGTCGTAGCCGCGTTGGACCGAGATCTTCTTGATTGCGTTTGCCATGCTGTCGCACGTGATGCTGAGAAACCCTTCGGCCAGTGTCTCTGGGGTCGTCTCGATCCCGGTGGCCGACGCAACCTCGCCGGCCAGCGCCTCGAATCGGCGTCGGACCACGTCGACAGCCAGCGATTGGTTACCGTCGGATCCGAAAATCGATGGGAAGTATTCCGGTCGAAGTTTGCCGAGTAACACGTTGGCGTCGGTGGTGGCGAGCGGCCCGCCGTTGCCGTAGCAGGCGGGGCCAGGGTCGGCTCCGGCTGAGTCGGGACCGACTCGGAGCCGGCTGCCATCAAAGTGAAGCAGCGATCCGCCACCGGCTGCCACCGTGTGGATGTTGATCATCGGGGCTCGGACTCGGACACCTGCCACGGTGGTCTCATAGGTCCGTTCCAATTCGCCGGCGAAGTGGGAGACGTCGGTGGACGTGCCGCCCATGTCGAATCCAATCAGCTGGTCGAACCCAGCAGCCTGAGCGGTGGCGACCATACCGACGACGCCGCCGGCCGGTCCCGAAAGTAGTGAGTCCTTTCCTTTGAAGCGGTCGGCTTCGGTCAGGCCACCGTTGGACTGCATGAACAACAGGCGGGGCTCGCCCGACGCCGCCCCGAGGTGGTTGGAAACGCTGTCGACGTAACGGCCGAGGACGGGCGAGAGGTAGGCGTCGACCACTGTGGTGTCGGCCCGGGCCACGAACTTCATCAGCGGGCTCACTTCGTGACTTACCGATACCTGAGCAAAGCCGGCGTCGCGGGCGGCTCGGGCTAGTAGCTCTTCGTGCTTGGTATGGCGGTAGCCGTGGACCAACACGATGGCCACGGAGTCGAATCCCGCGTCCTTTGCTGATCGCAGCTGTTCGGTTGCCTCCAGCAGGTCGATCTCGCCGAGAACCCGTCCGTCGGCGGCGATCCGCTCGTCTACTTCGATCACCTCGGTGTGGAGCAGATCGGGGAGAACGATATCGATGGCGAACAGATCGGGGCGGGCCTGATACCCGATCCGTAGCGCGTCGGCGAAGCCTCGTGTGGTGACGAGTACCGTCGGTTCACCCTTTCGTTCCAACAGGGCGTTGGTGGCCACCGTCGTTCCCATCTTGATGGCGGCGATGGCCTCTCGGGGAATGGGTTGGGACGGCTCGATACCCAGAAGGTCGCGTATGGCTTGAATGGCCGCGTCGGGGTAGCGGGTCGGATTCTCCGACAACAGTTTGTGGGTCACCGTTTTGCCGTCGGGCCGTCGGGCCACCACATCGGTAAACGTGCCCCCGCGGTCGATCCAAAACTCCCAACGACGGTCGGTGACCAGAGTGCTCATGGCTAGATCGTAGATCGTTCGTGTAGCGTCGGACCTCATGGGACAGGTGCCGACCGACGCGAAGCCGGACGAGGCGGGCCGTTTGACTCGCGATCTCGCTCGGCTGGTCGAGCCGTTCCACGCTGTCACCTATTATTCGGCAGAGATTAACCAGCTGCGGAGCGATGGGTTTGCCGGTTGGTGGCATGCCTACTTTGCGTACCGGCCGGCGCCCATGGGGCCGGTCGATGTGCCGGTGGTCGTCGCCACGTTTTATAACTTCCATCCTCGGATGATCGAGCGAGCGGTGCCTGCGGTATGGGACATCCTCTCGCCGGCCGCGGTTGCGGAGCGGCGGGCGGAGTTGGTTGCGGCGTCGATGGCCCGGATCTTCGGCGGCGGCGACTTCGACGTGGCCATGCGTCGAGCCGCCGACCTTGCTCAGCGGGCTATTCGTGGTGCCACGACCGATGCCCGCCCGCTGTTCGCGTCGTACGCCGCCCTCGATTGGCCCGACGCCGACGACCCGGCCATGGTCTTGTGGCACGCCTGCACGCTGTGGCGGGAGTATCGGGGCGACGGCCACAACTTGGCACTGGCCGCGGCTGAGATCGATGGCATTGAGAGCCACGTGTTGATGGCGGCCAGCGGCCACGGCAATCAACCGACGATCACCGGCATCCGGGGTTGGACCGAGGATGACTGGCGGGCCGCGGTGGGTCGCCTTGCCGATCGGGGTCTCGTCGACTCCGACGGCACCTACACCGACGAGGGTCGCCGATTTCGTCACGAGGTAGAACGGGTCACCGATCGGTTGAGCGGCCACCCGGCGATGGTCCTCGGCCAAGACGACGGAGACCAACTTCGCACCGACTTGTCGGCACTGGTCGGCCACCTCATCGAGACCGGAGAAGTGGTCGGCGTCTGGCCTCCCCCTGCGGTACTGAAGTAAGGGTCGGGTAGATGGGTACTGGCGACGGCCGCTCGCCGCATGAATTGAAGAGCACGGTTGTGCTCGACGCCGCGAAGCGTGCCGCTCGCTACATCGCCGACAGCCACGCTCGCCCCGTCGCCCCGACCGCCGCGTCGGTGGCGGCGCTGGATCGGTTCTCGACGACGCTTTCGGAACGAGGCGAAGATGCGACAGGCGTCGTCGAACAGCTCGATGAGATCGGTTCACCGGCGACGGTGGTATCGACACGCGGCCGCTACTTCGGGTATGTGACCGGCGGGACCGATCCGGCTGCAGCTGGAGCGGCGGTGCTGCTCACGGCATGGGATCAGAACGTCGCGATTCCGGCAATGTCGCCGGTCGCCGCTCACCTCGATGACCTGGCCGCACGGTGGACGTGTGAGTTGCTCGGTCTACCGGCCACCGCTGTTGCGACCTTTTGTGCTGGTGCTTCGATCGCCAATTTGACGTGTCTGTTAGCCGCCCGAGATTCGTTGCTTCATCGGCTTGGCTGGTCTGTTGATCGCGATGGTCTTGCTGGTGCTCCTCGGCTACGAGTCGTTGCGTCGGCCGAGATCCATGTATCGGTCCGGAAGGCGCTTCGAGCGGCCGGCTTTGGCACGTCGCAAATTGAGTACGTACCGGTTGATACCCAAGGTGCGGTTATCGCCTCGGAAGTCCCGGAACTGAACGATCACACGTTGGTGCTTCTCCAGGCCGGCAACGTGAACACCGGCCATAGCGACCCGTTCCGTGAGATCATCCCGTCAGCTCAAGATCGCTCTGCTTGGGTTCACGTCGACGGAGCGTTTGGTCTTTGGGCGGCGGCGTCTCCGCTCCAACGCCACCGGGTCGACGGTGTCGATCTCGCGGACTCGTGGGCGACCGACGCCCACAAATGGCTCAACGTTTCCTACGATTGTGGCATCGCGATTGTTCGAGACGAGCAGCACCTTCGTCGCTCGCTGGCCTTCGACGCCGCGTACGTTTCGACCGACTCCGATCGAGTGCTCGCCCACCTCGGGCTCCAAATGTCTCAGCGGGCCCGCGGTGTTGAGGCCTGGGCCGTCTACGCCCACCTGGGACGCCGCGGCGTGGCCGATCTGGTCGACCGCTTGTGCCAGCGAGCGCAGCAGATGGCGACGTTGCTCGGTGACGCGGGAATCGAGGTGCTGGTGGAGCCAGCGCTCAACCAGGTGCTTGTCGCCTTCGAGACAGATGAGGCGACCGATGCGGTGATCACAGCGGTCCAGCGAGACGGAACCTGCTGGGTCGGCGGCACCAACTGGCATGGCCGGCAAGCGATGCGGATCAGCGTCTGCGACGCCAGCACCACCGCCACAGACATCAGCGAATCGGCGAAGGCGATCATCCGGCAAATACAACCGGACCGGGCCACGTGATTCCCGATAGGCCGCCGTTCTGACCCTAGGATGACCTGATGGAACGTTCCCCGGATTCACCTTTGGTCGACCCCGTTTTCGCTGAACGCTGGTCGTCCCGTTCGTTCTCCGATACTCCGGTCAGCGACGAACAACTGGCCGCGATGTTCGAGGCGGCCCGATGGGCGCCGAGCTGGATGAACAACCAACCGTGGGTGTTTTTCTACGAGACCGACGGACCGGACCGGGCCGACATGGAGGCCATCATCTCCGAGTTCAACCGTGGTTGGGCGGTGGCTGCACCGGTGATCGGTCTGATCGCGTCGCGGCCCGGCGTCGAAGGGTTCATGGCTCGGACAGCCGAGTTCGATACCGGTGCGGCGGCCATGAGCCTGGCCCACCAGGCCACCAAACTGGGGTTGGCCGTGCACTTGATGGGAGGCATTGAACTCGACCTCGCCTACGAGAAAACCGGTCTCAACCGGGACGAGGCAAACATTTTGTGCGCCTTCGCCGCTGGACATCGCGGAGATGGCTCGAACCTCTCGGAGAAGCTGCAGAGCAGAGAGCAGCCGAGCGATCGAATGCCGGCCGCGGCGTTCGCCTTTCGTGGTTTGACTCCAACCCCGCGGCCGGAAACGTAGCGCTGCGGTGTGTCGTCGGCCGGTCGTTCGGCTCGGTGGTCTCCTAAATTGATGAGCTGCTGAACTGAACCTCTGCCACAGTGGGGTCGGTGACGCAGCTGAACCAACGGGTCTTCACCAGAACCACGGCCGAGAACACCCAGGAGTTTTCCCCCACCGATTGGGGGTTGTTCGTCGGCGTCTCGGTGATTTGGGGTGCGTCGTTCCTGTTGATCGCCTTCGCTCTGGAGGGGCTCACCCCGGCCATGGTGACCTTCGGTCGAGTGAGCCTGGGGGCGATGACCCTCTGGGGTCTGCGCCTTGCCCGCCCCGGCTCGGCTCAGCGGGTCCGTCCCGAAGACCGACTCCGCGTGTTGCTGCTGTCGGTTCTCTGGGTCGGGTTGCCGTTTTCGCTCTTTCCGCTGGCCCAGGAGCGAATCAACTCGGCCCTCACCGGACTCCTGAACGGCGCAACGCCGATCTTCGTCGCCATCGTGGCGGTCGTCTTGTTCCGGCAGCGGCCTCGCGGCCCGCAACTACTTGGGCTTGGTGTCGGTTTTCTGGGGGCGGCCCTCATCAGCGCACCGGCGCTCACCGAGGGGTCGTCGGAGGCCTTCGGGGTGGTTCTGGTGTTGGTTGCGACCGTTTGCTACGGCTTCGCCATCAACCTGTCGGCGCCGCTGCAACAGCGCTACGGGGCGGTCTCCCTTATGAGCAGCGTATTGGGTCTGGCCACCGTGTGGGTGACGCCGCCGGCGTTGCTCAGCCTCGGCGACAACCAGTGGAACGCCGGACCGGTGGTCGCCGTCGTTGCGTTGGGGGCGGTGGGAACCGGGGTGGCCTACTGGACGATGGCGACGCTCGTCGGTCGGGTCGGTGCGGTACGAGCGTCGTTCATCACCTACCTCATTCCGGTGGTGTCGCTGTTGCTCGGTGTCACGATCCGCGGCGATCAGGTGGCGGCTGTTTCCGTCGTCGGTGCCGGTTTGATCATCGGCGGCGCGCTTCTTGCCTCCCGGCGAGCCGAACCTGGGCGCGGCTGACCACCATTGGTCGCCGTCGCGCTCTGACTCGGAGTGGAACGCGCCGACCGTCGGTCAGCGTCGCGACTGCATCAGTGGCATGACCTTCTCGCCGAATTCTTGGGTGGCGACCGGATAGTCGTCGAACACGCACATGACGCCTTTGACGCCGTCGATGGCTGCGACCTCGTCGAGGCGGGCGGCGATGGTGGCGTGTGAGCCGACGATGGGGCCGATGTTGAGGTTGAACGCCCCTTGCATTTCGGTGATTTTTTCGGCGGTGGCGCCTGCGGTGTCGAGTTCGGCCTGGCCGGTCATGAATTTGATGGCTTCAAGGTCGGCCCCGCCCCGGTAGTGGTCCCATCGGGCTTCGGCGTCGGCGTCGGTCTCGCCCATCGTGATTTGGAACAGTACGTAGATGCCGACATCGCGGCCGCTGGTTTCGGCGGCGCTCATCAGACGGGCGGCGTCGTTCCGTACCACGTCGAAGTCGCTGGTGCCGATGATGAACTGGTAGTCGCCGTACTCGGCGCAGAACTGCATACCCCGGTCGGATTGGCCGGCGCAGACCAACGGTACGCCGCCGTCCCGGGGCGGTGGAGAAAGCCGGCAGTCGTCCATCTGGAAGTAGTCGCCTTTGAGGTCCGATACGCCGTCGGCCCACAGTTCCTTCATGATGGTCACGTACTCGGTGGCGTAGTCGTACCGTTTCTCGTAGTACCAGTCGCCGGGCCACACGTTCATTTGGGAGTACTCGGACTGATTCCAACCCGAGACGATATTGATCCCGAATCGGCCGTTGGAGATGTCGTCGATGGTCGCGGCCATCCTGGCCACCATGGCCGGTTCCATCGTCGGTAACGCCACCGAGGCGAACAGGTTGATTTTCTCGGTGACGGCGGCGAGGCCGGCCATCAGGGTGAACGATTCGAGGTTGTGGTCCCAGAATTCGGTGTCGCCCCCGAACCCTCGGAGTTTCACCATGCTCAGCAGGAACTCGAATCCTGCGGCCTCTGCCCGTTCAGCGGTCGTTCGGTTGAGGTCGAAGCTCGGCATGTACTGCGGTGCCGTCTCCGACATCATCCAGCCGTTGTTGCCGATTGGAATAAAGATACCTAGGTCCATGACATTGGATACCACGATGGGAACAATCCTGGCCACATGAGCGTCGGCTTGACTCGTTGGACAGTACTGGCCCTACCACCTCGTGGAGCAGGTATTTCGGCCTCGAAGGAACGCCCCGGCCGTGATGGACATAAAGCAAGGTGGGGTCGATCTCGAGGTCGCCCGATCGTTTGGTCATGCTAAACCTTGGGCATGGCTGGTTCGTCTTTAGTAGGAGTTGGTAAGGGTGTCACCAAAGCTCGGATCGTTGTCGCCATTCTGCCTGTCCCGGCGTTTCTTCGTCTTTGCCACAGTTTTCGCGGTGGTAGTGACCCTCGGGTCGGCGGTGGGGCTAGGTGTCTTCGATGCCCGACCAGCCATCGGTGCTGACGCAGCACGACCTGGCGACTATCTCGATGTGATCGACGCCGACAGCGAACTGGTCATCGGCGTAGTGTCGGACGATGAACAGGTTCTTCATCTTGCTGATATTGCAGCCGAGAGCTTCGCCCTGAATCTCGTTGGGGCACCGGCCGCAACCGAAAGCGTGACATTCGATCTGAGCGGTCCCGTCAGCTACAGCCGTATTGAAAACACCGCACCGTACGCTGCGTTCGGCAATCGGGGCGGCGACTTCTTTGGCACCGAGATTGTTGTTGGCTCCTACACCATGACGGTAGAAGCCTTTTCGAGCGATAGTGGCCGCGGCGAGTCGATCGGGCGACACATTTTCGAATTCGAGGTCACGGACGCCTTGCCGCCGCCATCGACGGTGGTCATCCCACCTTCGACGACGACCGTGGCGCCTACCACGACTGAGGCTCCGCCGACGACCGTGGCACCCACCACGACTGAGGTCCCGACGACGACCGGTCCATCGAGCACCTCGACCGTCCCGCCCGCCACCGGCAATTGCCCGGGAACCACTGACTTGCCGTCGTGCGTCGACGACATCGCAGCGAGCGGCGGCGGGGTGGTCACCCTCGACGCGAAAACATACGTACTGCGGGAGACATTGCAGTTGCAGAGCGACGTCGACATCGTCGGTCAAGGCTCAGAAACCATCATTACGTGGGACCGGTCGGTGGCCGGCTCGATCGACGAGCCGTTGTTCTACCGCGGTCGAAGTGGTGGCAGCCTGAGCAACGTTGGATTCGAAGATCTTCACATCAAATGCTCGGTCGATACCAGCGACGTTTCGGACCGCAATCGTACCGATCACATGGGAATCTTTATCGACGGTGGTGGCGATGCGTCCAATGCTGCATCTCTGCAACACCGCAACATCACGATGGAGAACATCGAGGTCAGCGACTGCGGAGGTATGGGCATCCACATTAAGGGTGCGGACACCGTCACCGCTGTCGACTTGAATCTCCACAACAATGGGTGGGGTACCACCGATTTGTGGCACAACATCTACCTGCTTCGGGTCCGCAATGTCACCCTTACACAGACGAATGCCACTAGCGGTGGCTTCTTTGACAGCCCGGCCGGCCATGGCCTGCGGATGGGGCAGCTTGAGAACGTGTACTTCGAGAATCTGACAGTTGCCGGCAATGCGGACCATGGCATTCACATGAATGATGTGTCCAACCTGCGGGGGCATGAGCTAACGGTCGCTGGCAACTGCGCCGATCCTCGTGATCTGTGCAGGGAAACCGCCTGTTACTCGTCTTGCGATTACAACCTGCAAGCCGGTAAGGAGTAAGAGTGTCCGCCTCAGCCGGCCGGTCGTGCTGATGACCGGCGACCAAACGACCGGCGCTCAGTCCGAGCGTCCAATGGGCGACCGAAGATAGCGGAGCGCGTCGTCCTGCGAAATGACGTCGCCGTATTTGGCGTGAAGATCGAACAGATTGGCGTTGTGTACCTGTTCGGTCCGATCGCCGACGGCGTCGCGAACGATGAACGGCACGAATCCTGAGGCCGACGCATCGGTTGCTGTCGCTCTGACACAACCGCTGGTCGATACACCGGCCAACAGGAGGGAATCGGCCCCCATCGTTTGGAGTTGGTCGGCGAGGTCGGTCCCAAAGAAGCCGGACGCGTGTTGCTTGGTCACCACGAGTTCA
>CALIFY010000091.1 GCA_938021675.1 uncultured Acidimicrobiales bacterium | reverse complement strand
GAAGTCCGCGACCCACACTCGGTTCGGCGCGGTCACCGATTTCCAGTCTCGGTCAACAAGATCTGGGGCCCGCTCCGCTGCCGGGTCTGGTGTGGTGGTCCGGGGTTTCTTTCCCCGAACGGCGCCAGCAAGGCCCGCCTGTTTCATCAGCCGTTCGCAGCGGTCTCGACCGATCGCGAAGCCTTCACGGTTCAGCTGGGCCCAGACCTTGCGCCGGCCATAGACGCCGTAGTTGGCCTTGTGCACCCGCTTCACCTCAACCAGGAGGCGATCGTCGTCGAGCTGATGCTGCGACGGCGGCCGGGTCTTGGCGGCGTAGTAGGTCGACACGGCGATCGGCAGCTCTGCGCAGATCGACTCGATCCCGTGTTCGGCCTTGTGGGCGTCGATGTAGGCGATCATCGTTTCGGTGGGCGGTCGAGTTCCGCCGCGAAAAAAGCTGAAGCAGATCGCAAGATCGCGTTCGAACGCTCCAGCTCTTTCACCTTGGCTTCAAGTTCGATGATCCGGCGTTGATCCTCTGTCGTGCGGCCCGGCGCTTCGCCCATGTCGATCTGCCACTGCTTGAACCACGCACGCAGCGACTCGGGGTGCACACCAAGCTGTTCACCGATCTCGACGAACCCGCCGTTGTGCCGCTGACGCGCTTTGCGCCAGTCATACACGAGCCGGCAAGCCCGCTCCTTCAACTCCGGCGGATAACGCTTCGGAGACTTCGACATAACGTCCATCCTTCCAGGACAGAACGCCTCCATCATCCCCAGGCCGGTTCATATATAGAAACTAGAGGTAGATCTCATGGGTGTGAAATTCTCCAACAACTCAAAGTTGTTGTTCACTTTGGTCGCCCTTGTGGTTGGAGTTCTGGTGGCGACAGTTGCCAGTGCTGATTCCGATGATTTGGAGGGTGGGGTCGTCGTAGGCGTTCCAGACAATCTTGGAAATATCTACAATCACTCTGCGACGGTCGCGTATCACTACGATGTCGAGAAATATGTACTGGTTGAAGACTTCGACATACATATATTCGGCACGGGGGGTGTTTCGGATTGGGTCATGCTTGGAGCACATGAAATGGCGTTCAATGTTGTCGACAGTATGTTGGACGAACAAGACCAAGATGAAATGGCAGGTTCCTATATTTTGATCCTCTCCGAGGACGATCCGAGCATACCCAATGCCGCCCCTGGGTTGAAGAACGCTGGCTCTTACGAGTGGATGGTCATGGCTGAAGAACTTGTTTGTGCGACCGCAGCCGATACTCTCTACGCCGATGTCGAGCCAAAGTGGCGAGCTTGGAACACGCCGCTTCATGAATTTGGCCACCTCGTTGAGTTTCGCCTTGGTCTCGGGCAGGACATGAAAGACATCTACGATGGCCGGATTGCGGAATCGCTCCAGTTTGCGGGTGGCATGCCGGGTGAGATTTTCGCATGGACGACTCAGGCGTGGTTCAACGATACGCTTGAAAGGTCCGATGGATTTCGCTCAAATCTTCAGGAGCAGGATTATCTTGCATCTCAGTATTTCTCAACCATCTTCGATGAAGAGAACGACTGGAAACCTAGTTGTGACGGCCGGCCGTAGTCTCAGGTGTAGTCCGCTCCCTTAGCGAGTGGTTGACGTCGCCCTCGGTTGCTTCAGAGTCGGTTGCGTCATTCGGCCGACGAGTTCAGTTGGTGTGGCGTCCGGTAATCGGAATGCCTTTGCTGAGCCGACCGACAGACGGCATACCTAAAGCACACACGCTCCAATGAAGTTAATTTGCCCTCCGGCTGCATCGCATCTGAGCTGGTCGAGGCGCCGGTCAAGCCTCTGCATCTGTTGTTGCACCGAGATTTGGTCTTGGCGGAACATATCTCTTGCCGCTTGGGTGCAAATACCAAACCCCGAAGAGTCGGCAGCGTTCACGCAGCGAAAGATGGCTACACTCGCCCGGCCCTCAACGATATTGAGGGCCGCTCTTGAGCATCGCCGATTCCGGACACCTTCGGCGAGGTTTGCCCTGGCTTCTGCTCGGCACTGTGTGGCCAGTTCCTGCTGACTCTGCGCATCTGCTGGGGACACACTGAGTCCCGTCGCTATCATTCCGAGAAAAAGTCCAGCGAGCACAATCAACAACTTCGTCATCCGTTTTTTCACTTTTCTCCTAGGTTGTCTGCGGCACGGTTGGTCGACGTGAGGTCAACCGACGGTGTCGAGTTTTCGGCATGGTTAGTACAACCCATGCCGATCGACGCGTGTGGGTCAAAAAATCGGCCAACGCGTCCACGGAAACTGTGACCCCGAAGGAAGAACCGAACATCGACGGCGGCCTGGACAAAATAGATGGCGAAAAAGGCAGCGACGACATTTGCGGCAACTCTGACGCGGACAAACTGTGATGCGGCAAGGGGCGACGACGAAATGACCGTCGCGCTGTCGACTCTCCCGACCGGGCCCGATTGTACCCTCCGCCCTCCGAGCGTAATCGAGCGCTCGGCAAGTGCCGTGATGGGGTGCTTCTTGGCCGTCCCTCTCAGAGCGTTATCGAGCAGGCGGCTCAGCGTGCCTCCGACCCGTGATCGATGGCGACGAGGAACTTGAGGACGCGGTTCGTCAACAGGTCGGCGGCCGCTTCGTCGTAGGACGGCAGGCTGGGATCGGCGAAGAGGTGCCGACTGCCCTCGTAAAGGAACAGTTGTCGATCGTCGTGGCCGTCTACGAGTTTGCGGGCTGCCTCCAGGTCGCCTTCCCCGGCGAAAATCGTGTCGGCATCCATTCCGTGGATTTGTAGCGGGACGGCATCTGGCCACGCGGAATCGAACTCGCCTGGAGCAACGCATGCATTGAACAACAGTGCACCTGTCGCACCTGGCCGGGTCTGTACCAACTTCTGCGCTGGGAGAACACCGAGGGAGAAGCCGGCGTAGACCAGGTCGTCGGTCAACTCACTGGCGACGCTGACGCCTCGATCGATGATGGTGGTGAAGCCATGCTCTTGAGCGTAGCCGACCCCTGCTTCGAGATCATCGAACGTCTGGCCCTCATAGAGGTCGGGGGTGTGGACGGTATGTCCGGTTCGTCTCAGCTCATCGGCGAATCGAACGACGCCGGCGGTGAGTCCATGGGCGTGATGAAACAACAAGACCTCTGCCATGCAAATGCTCCCTCCGGAGACCTACTGACCTGCCAGCCACATCGTCGCAGCTCGCACCCACTCGACAATGCCACAACGACAGCGCAGTTCACACGCAACAGTCCCGGTCACACCGGACGGATCAAGAGATCGGAAACGGCGACTAGCCGAGGTCGGTCAGCATCGTCTGGTTCGGTGCCTCAAGGCTGCTGGCGATCCGTTCTGCGACCGCACGAGCTTAAGCGGCAATAATGTGATTCCAAACCCTGCGGTCGGCGGCAACTGTATGGCTGTTCAAACCTCGCTTGCTAGTAGGCGGGGTGGTTCTGGAGTCCTCGTCCGTCCTTCAATCCAGCCGACAGATTCTTCTTTCTAGCGTGATAAAAGAGTTCGGCTTGAGTCACCATGGCGAGGACAAACGTGTTCTCCTCCGTCTTTTGTCTTTGGCTGACCGGGAGGTTCGCTCGATGGTTTCTAGCCGTGTTCGACTAGCTGTTGGCAGTGCCCTGGTCGCCGGAATAGCGATCTTCGTGTCAACCGCTGGGCTGATGCCTGTTGATAGTAATGAGTCCGAGCCTTCCGTTCACGATGCTGCCCGCGTATATCTTGGCGACGAGTACGGACTGAACGCCGACGAAGCTGACGCCGCGCTGATCGCGAACGCCCAATCGGTAGAAACCGCCAATGCATTACTCGACGAGCTTGGAGATCGAGTGCTTTACCCGGTCATCGATGGCGAGACCGGGCAGTTGACGGTAACGGTCGCCGATCGAGAAGCAGCCAAGGTAGTCGAAATCGCTGGAGCGATCGCTGTGGTTGGCGAGCCGATCAAAGGACTAGACGCGATCGCTGCCGAAGCAGAAACAATTCTGGAAACACGCCAAGTCGACGAGTTCCAAGTGTCGGCCACCCCCACGCGCGATGGGCTGGTCGTCAAGCTTCCCGCCACTACCACAACCGAGACACTCCAAATAGTTGAAGAAGACCTCTCCGTTCTTGGCGTACCGATCACCATTGAGACCCAGCCACCAATCGAACTAGCCAGCGGCTCATTACTGTTCGGCGGCGACTATATCAGTCGAGGTGAAACCACACCTACAAGTGGCCGGTGTTCCGCGGGTTTCAACATGCAAAGAAAGAGCGATGGCAAGAAGTTCCTGTTTACCGCTGGCCACTGTTTCGAGGCCGGCGATGAGATATGGGATTTTGAGGCTGGGCAAGGCGATCCCGTCCACATCGGCAAGGTCGTCAGTAGCAGCGGCAGTCCGAGAACTGACAACGACTGGGGCAGAGACGTGGCTGTTGTCGAGCTGAACAGTACCGGTGTCGCCAGTATGCGTGGTGTCCAGGTAGATGCCGACGAGGATCATGATCCCGAAGTAGGGCTAGACGGGAGTCGCCTCAACATCACGAATAGCAACACAGCCGCGACCGTGGGGATGGTGGTTTGCGCGTCTGGTGGAACGACCGGTACCACCTGCGGACAAGTAAAAAGGTTGGGCGGCCCACACCTCGTTGGAGCAGTTGTGACAACCGTCTGCTCACGGGACGGTGACAGCGGTGGCCCGCTTTTTACCCTTGAGGGAGATGCCATCGGTCTATCTTCTGCCCATATCTTTGATTTGGACTGCAGTGATGATGGGTTTGAATCCTACTATCAACCTATGAATACCTTCGTAGCATTCGAGCCCGTCGAGATCGAATAAGGACCCGTCAGCGAATGCAGTCATACGATTCACTACGGCCCGATCGCCGGGGGTGCAGGTATTCGGCCGTCGGCCCCAGTCGATGGCCTATCGATTGGTTTCACCGGAAGTCTCAGCAACGGACATCCGTCCCGTTTTGGCTCGCCTATTTGCGAGACCGACGGGTTCCAGTTGCACCAGTAGCCTGAATGCCCTCTGGCGACGATCACGGAACTACGAGTCGCACTACGAGACTTCTGGTACCCCATCCGTCACGGCCTGCCACGTCCGTCGCCGGACTTCCACGACGGGGACGAGTGGTAACTGGCCGTCAGCGACCGTGTGCGACTGGGGCCTCGACCCCCTCGCCGTGAAGCGGGAGATCGCATTGATGGCGCGTTGCCTGCGATGCCAGCGTTGTGCTAGCGTATTGGCATGGCAAATCTAAGTATTCGCAAACTGGATGAAGATGTCGTTAGGCGTCTTCGTAAACGCGCTGGAGCTCATGGAGTGTCGATGGAAGAGGAGGCACGACAGATCCTTGCTCAGGCCGTTGCCTCGCCCGAACGTCTTGGAGATTTCGCCTTGTCCCTGTTCGGGCCTGTGAACGGATACGAACTTGAGTTACCAGAACATGGCGCTCATGACCCGGTTGAGCTCGGTGCCTAATGATTGTTCTCGACACGAATGTCATCTCGGATGTCGTTAGACCATCACCTTCGGCCGAGGTTGTCGAGTGGCTCAACATGCAGGAGTCATCGGACCTGTACGTAACGGCGATCACCCTCGGCGAAATCAGCTACGGGGTGGAGGTTCTCCCAGACGGAAATCGTCGAACCTCGCTGTCGAGGGCTGTCTACCAGTTCGTTGATCAAGCCTTTGGCGATCGTGTTCTTGTCTTTGACCGGGATTGCGCCCATGAGTACGGCAAGGTTATGGCGGGTCGTCGCAAGCTCGGGCGCCCCCTCGACGCGCCCGGTGGGCAGATAGCTGCGATAACGCGGCATCATCGGTTTCAACTTGCTACCAGGAATCTGAAAGACTTCGAGGAGTGCGGAATAGGGCTCATCAACCCCTTTGGCGCGTAGTCGGCCCGGTCCTTGATGGGAGCCATTCTGGGAACCATCTACCGCGAACTCCGCCGGTCGTGAATGAACCAGAATGGCTTGATGGGGCGAGAGAGTGGCCGCCGATGAACAGACCTGAACTCCCTCTGCAGCCTTGAAGGCGGGGGAGCCAAAAGGAGAGGCGGAGGAGTCTCCTGACAGCATCTCGTTGGCAGCCGCTGCCGGATGGGATGTCATCACCGACGAAGAAGAGCCAAATCTGGGTCGCTTGGGCACGTCGACAGATCCGGATGACTGCACTAGGTCGCCGCTTGTGGTCTTTCCCTGGTGAGCAATTTGGAGCGGGCGATGGGAGTCGAACCCACATCATCAGCTTGGAAGGCTGAGGTTCTAGCCATTGAACTACGCCCGCATGAGCAACGTGTGCTCGAACGAGCTACTTAGGTTAGCGCATCTGCAGCGGCTCGGACGGTCGATTGCCGATGGATCCATCTCAAGATGAAGGAATCTATGGACTGCGGGTGGTTCGCAAGTGCCAGCAGCTGCAGTAGCGTGGGCGTTGTTGCGGGGGAGTGAATGAATCTCGGCATAGAAGACATTGAAGATGCGCACGAGATCGGCGCTGGCGGAAACGGCGTGGTGTACCGGGCGAAACAAACCGACCTCGAACGAGCGGTTGCGGTCAAGATGGTGCACCTCTCAGCCGACGCCGACAACCTGCGCCGATTCAAGCGCGAGCGGCAGCTCATGGCTCGGATGCCAGTTCATCCCGGGATTGCCCCTATCTTCTCGTCTGGTGTCAATGAGACCGGCTTGCCGTACCTCGTCATGCCTTACTACGCCGCCGGCTCCCTACAAGAACGCCTCCAACGCGGGCCGATGCCATGGCGAGAGGCCACCGGACTCATCAGCAAAGTTGGCGAGGCGCTTGAACATGCCCATCAGTTCAACGTTCTCCACCTCGATCTCAAGCCCGACAACATCATGCTTGACCACGGCGGTAACCCGGTGCTGGTCGACTTTGGAATTTCCCGCCTCGTAGACGGAAACCCTGGAGTGTCGAGGGCGGTGCAGTTCACCCCGGCGTTCGCCGCGCCAGAAGCGTTTGAAGGCGCTCGATTTGATGCTCGCACCGACATCTACTCGATGGGCGCCACGCTTCACAGCCTGATCGCCGGAAGCATGCCCTTCTATACCGAAGAGGGGCTGTTGGCGATGAGCATCAAAGTGATCAACGAGCCGCCGGCCGATCTTCGCCACCTTGCCCCGCACGCTATCTGCGAGTGCGTCGAGCGCTCGATGGCGAAAAGCCCCGAGACCCGATACCAGACACCCCGCGCCTTTGTAGACGCGCTCGAAGCGGCGACGAACGTGGCCGGCGCCGAATCGGGGCAGATCGAAGCGGAAACACCGACCCGCCCCGGGATTCCAGCGTCGTCGGTGCCCATCACACCGCCGACCGACCCTCGATCCGCTGGACGTCGTCCACCCGATCCGCCGCCGTCCACATTTCACCGGGTTGACGTCGTCGCGGCTGGGCGTGGATCGGCGGATCGTCCGCCCGATCCGCCGAAGAACCAGCCGCCGGTTCCGCCGGCGGACACCGATCGCCGTCCACCACCGCCCCCAAAACATCTCGTCGACTCCTCGAAACCACCGACTCCGCCAACGGCTGGGTTTGGTGGTGGGCATAGCTCGGCGCCACCGTCGGCTGGTAGCCAACAATCCATCCCTCCGGCACCGCCGGGAGGTCCGACAGCGGTCCCGTCCGGTGGTGGTCATATAGGTGGGGTATCGCTGGCCGATACCGGCTCGTTTTTGCCGGGCGGTGGGACGTCAGCACAGAACACGCCCTCTGGCCGAGTTCCGATTCTCGTCGGAGCCGCCATTGTTCTGGCGGCGATCACCGGTCTCGGGATTTGGGCGTTGGCGAGTCGGGGCGATGGCCGAGACGTACACGAGGCCGGTGTTGGGAATGAGGTCGAGACCTTCGCCGGCGATGCCCAATCGGACCTCGATCTCCAAGACCGTGGCACCGGATCGGCGGAACCGTCGACGACCATCGCAGCGGCACCACCGCCATCGGACCCGGCGACGACTGAGGCTTTGCGTCCCCGTCTCGTTCGCACCATCGAGCTTCGCATCGGTGACTGCCTCGACCTTCCCTGGGGCGCAGACGCCGTTGAATTGGTCGAACCGATCGACTGCGATGTGCCTCATAACAGCGAGTTGGCGGCCATCAGTCAACATCCGGCGGCCGGAGGCTCCTTTCCAGGCAGCGAGAGCCTGGTCGCCCACGGCACTGCCGTATGCCCTGAGTTGCTTGCCGGGTACACCGGTCAGGCCGAGTTGTCGAGCGAGCTGGCACCTGATGCGTTCCTCTTCCCATCGCAGGACGAGTGGGACAAAGACGAGTTCTACTCGGTGTTCTGCTTCGTCGTCAGAGCGGATCTGACAGCTACGTCACAGACGTCTCGGGGGTGACGGAAAGGGGCGATGACGCCTCGGTCACCCGAACTCGGTGGCATCGTCGGAAGCCATCGCTCTGAGCCGAACTGAAATGTCGGGAATCGCATCGATAACGCGGGCCCAGGTGGGCAGCGCTGCTTCCCCGATCGGATCGTTCACGAAGCGAGTGCCCGATCGGCCAACCGCCTCGGCGAAACCCTCGATCGCTTCCTCTTCACCATGGCGGTCATAGAGCAACCCGTTCATGACCGCATCAGCGCTGTACTGACGGATGGCGTCTTGGGCTGCCCGGAGGTACGCCGACCGGACACTTACCAAGCGAGCTTCATCGATCACCACGCCTCGGCTTGCCAGCGTTCGATACAGGGTGACGATGATGTCGTCGGCCATCCGAAGGAGACCACGGCCGGGGTCGTCGAGCGACAAGGGTTGATGTTTGTGATCGTAGGACCGGCCGAGATCGACTTGGCAGCACCGCTTGGCCGACGTGTTGCGGAACACCTCCGACAGCGTGCCGATTTCTAATCCCCAATGGCCGGGAACTCGATTGGCTCGAGCTAACGACGCGGTGAAGACCGATTCGCCAGCCAACGGGTACCGGAAACTACCGAGAAAAACGAGCAGCTCCTCTTCCCCGAACACCGACCGCAAGGCCTGGAGCAGTGGGGTTAGCAACAACCTGGCGACCCTTCCGTACATTCGATCGCTGGCTCTGGCGTAGTAGGCCTTGGCGAAATCGAAGCTGAATGCCGGATGGGTGAGCGGCAGGCAGAGGCGGACCAAGAGGTGCCGGTCGTAGTCCACGATGTCGCCGTCGTGAAGAGCGAACACCGACAGCGACGGGTCGGCTAACAGGTAGCCGATTCCCGTCCACACGGCGCGGCCCTTTCCCGCCCCGGCGACGAAACCGGCATCGACCAGTTCGGCCTCGATCGAGCGGCCCCGCGGCCCGTCTGTCCACAGCAGATGGCCCCGCTGACCCATTGGAGCCATCACGGCGCTGGCGTGACGGTAATCGTCAACCGAGTCGGACTGATTCAGGACGACCACGGCGGTATCGACAAACTCGGCCTTGGAGAGCTCGTCGACGATGGTGGTGAACGGGGTAGCACGCATGTCGGCTGCCGTTACCGGTATCACGACGCCGATCGGAGCGCCGGTGGCCGCGTCGACCAGTTGTTCCTCTAGCCGTTCCGGTCGAGCCGTTCCCAGGTCGTGAATGGTGGTAATCGGCCCGTTCTGGGCGAAATCCGGCATGATTATCGATCGGCCGTCAGGTGAGGGGGTGTGAATGGGGTCGACGTCGTCATGTCGAGTACCAGCATGCCTTGGTCCGGCCGCTCATGCCGAGCCAGAGCGATAGACCGGTGTGGATCTCGGCGTGCGGTTCGTCAGCGGTGGGGCAATCCAACCACTTCGGCAAACCAGTTCGGGAACCCTGCTCGCCGAGATCGGACGGTCAGTCCAACGCCTTCATAAATGACCAAAGGTGGCCTTCTGGGTCGGTTGCGCTGTACTCGCGATAGCCGTACGGCTGATCGACCGGTTCGTATCGAATGTTTGCCCCCTCGGCGGTGGCGTGACGATAGTGAGCGTCGACGTCGTCGACCAGAATGGCCATGGTGGAACTGGCGCCCCCGAGTTTGGCTGGCGATCGCAAACCGAAAGGCTCGGACTCGCTATGGAGCCAGAATTCGCCGTCACCAGCCTCGAGTTCACCGTGGACAACCGTGCCGTCGTCGGCTCGAGTCAGCTGACCTGGCCCGAAGCCGAAGACTCGAGTGAGATAGTCGAACGCCGTTTCGAGGTCTTCGTAGACCAGGATGGCGATACGTCGGTCAAGGCTGGTGTTGAGCATTGTCATATCCTCCAGTATCTCAAGTAGGTGGTCTGCGGTATTGCGTTCGGCGTTCCCTGCGCCATCGGCAGCATCGGTGCCGTTCGTTTCGATAGCATCGACGAGACGAATCAGCCGGCTACGGAGCCGATTTTCGGCAACGAGTCTGGCTTCGATAGCGGCGAGGTGGTCGGCCAAAAGCGAGCGTGTGTCGGTGCCATCGGAGCCGAGGGCTGCGCCGACCCGTTCGAGCGGCAGACCGAGCTCACGGAGGAGCGAGATTCGGTACAACTGCTCCACTGCGGC
The DNA here is from genome assembly GCA_938021675.1 of uncultured Acidimicrobiales bacterium. GTDB lineage: Bacteria > Actinomycetota > Acidimicrobiia > Acidimicrobiales > SZUA-35 > JAHELU01. The sequence continues at coordinate 16,301 of CALIFY010000091.1, read as the reverse complement.
GGTGCCGTAGAGCCGGTGCCCGGCCTCGCTGCGAGCGGTGGGGGTCAACAGCCCGATCTCCTCGTAGTACCGGAGGGTCCGGACGGTGAGGTTTGAGGCGGTGGCGATTTCCCCAATTCGTCGGAGTGTCTCGGGCCGTCGTGGTTCGTTCACGACAATGACCGTAGAACCTGCCGTTGCGTCAGGTGCAAGAACCAATCTGCGAAAGGCCGGCGTCTGCCCACCCGGCGGGTTGTGTTCGGCCTACCGGTAGGTCGGGAGTCGGTTCACGAATCGCCGACCATCGGTCGATTATATGTCTGTCACCCTGGGGGTCGCCGTCAGGTTAGAGCGTCATTGGTTCGCTAGCCGGTTGGCGATTCTGGGGTCGTCGGAACCGGTTCTGGCTCACCAAAGGGCGACAGAACGACACCAGCGCTCGCGGGGTCTGGACTGTACACCAGCGACTCCTGGCTTTGGACGTCGTCGAATGCAAACCCGTAGGCCCGTCCATCAACCATATTTTGGTGAATGACTCGAGAGTAATGGTTGGCGATTTCCCCTTGGTAGAAGTCGACGGCCGACCCACCTGGTTGGGTATGGATCACACCGAGCGTCGAACGATGCAACGCGGCGCACAAGGTGCGGGCGATCGGTCCGACCACTTGGTCGTTGGGGGCGCCGAGAGCTCCGTCGCACCCCCAAACATCCCTCGTCGACGGCTTGGCGATCGCCGCAACCTCCTGGCCCGACCCGTCGGTGAATCTCAACGTCTCACCATCGGACCGTCCATAGAAAACGGTTTCAGGCTCGTAACCGAATGGTTGGACGGTCAACACGTCATCGGTGTACGCCGCCCACGCTTCATCCACATAGGAGTCGAAATAGGTTTCACTCAAGGCGCCGTTCTCGCTCGCTTTGCCTGGCGAGAGAACTCGGAGCACGGTTCCGTCATCTCTGCGTACCACCAAATCACTCCAGCCTGGTTCCGCCTCAATTTGCTGAATGATGGCGTTCCGGCCGTTCTCCACCACTTCGCCGGCTTGAGCGATATCACCGTTTGACGATGTCACCGTCACCATGTGAGGCACGGAAAACATGTCTACCTGAGAACTGTTGAGGTAGAGCCCACCGTCGACATAGGTGAATTCGCTCCAATCGAACAGGATGTCTCTTGTCGGATCGCTGTCGGACCACGGTGCCGGTTGGACCAGGCCATCAGGAGTCAGTCCGAACGGGAGCCGTTCGCCGAACGACAGGTACATACGTCCCGAGAATCCCTTTGGGATATTGACGGTGACGGTCTCCCCAGTGTGTGGACCGGCCAACGATACGTCGGGCGCTGGTGATGGCGGGAGTGACCCCTGAGGCCAGGCGGCGAATGTTCCGCTGGCATCTAGGTATCCCAACTGTCCGCTTTCGGTATCAACCCCCAGGAGGTAGAGGAAGACGTCTTCACCCCGGCCGCTGTCGTTGGTTACGGTCATCGGTAGTAGATCTGGCCCAGCAGCATCGCTTGCTGGTAGGGGTCCAACGGTCAGGAGGCCCGCCAAGGCAGCCAGAACGAAAGTAGGCAACAGCCAAACGCTGCGAAAATGCCGCACGAAATAGCTCCTCTAAAGTTGTGAATTTGGATCCGGACTCGCCAAACAACGACCATTGCTGCGACGCAGCGGCGCGCACCGCTCGATTCGTGTCATCAAATCGTAATAGTACCGAGTCTTAGACAGGACACGACGGTGGCCTTGGGCGCGAGGAAGAAGCTGGTCGGGAAGAGCAGCACGAGAATTTCTTGGTGGGGTGTCCGATTGCGAGGTGTCCATTCGTCGACCTTTCACCCGACACTGCTCGGGTCGATCGCACGAGCTCAACTGGAGAGAATGATGAAGTACATGCTGCAATTTTGGGACGACGAGAACCGGCCAGGCCCCGATCCGGACTCCGACGAGGGTCAAGCGGAGATGGCCGCTTGGTATGCCTACAGCGAGGCGCTGATCTCCGCAGGGGTTTGGGTATCGGGCGAGGCGCTCCAGCCGCCGGTCACCGCAACGGTCGTTCGGGTTCGGGATGGATCGCCTGTGATCACCGACGGTCCTTTTGCCGAGACGAAGGAGAGTTTTGGCGGTTTCGAGATCATCGATGTTGCCGATCTCGACGAAGCGATCTCCTGGGCCGAGCGGAGCCCGGTTCACCCCCACGGACTCGTTGAGGTCAGGCCGGTCATGGAGATGCCGGACGACCCAGACCACGACGGAGGGTGACCAACAGCCGATGAACCATTCGGCCGACCTTAGCCAGGTCTTTCGTTCCGAATGGCCGAAGGTGGTCGCGACGCTGGTACGCGATCTCGGCGACCTTGACCTCGCCGAGGATGCGGTTCAAGAGGCGTTCGCCACGGCGGCGAAGCGGTGGAGCGATGGATGGCCCGACGCGCCAGGCGCATGGCTTGTGACGACGGCCAGACGTAACGCTATCGATCGGCTTCGCCGGGAACGGAGCTTCGACGATCGGATACCCGAACTGCGACGTCGAGCGGACAGCGATCGCGCCGAAACAGGAGCCGGCGCCAACGGACTGGTAGATGACCGCCTGGCCTTGATCCTCGGTTGCTGTCATCCGGCCTTGGCCCCCGAGGGTCAGGTGGCGCTCACCCTCCGTATCGTCGCCGGCCTTTCGACGGCACAGATAGCCAGAGCGTTCCTGGTGTCGGAGTCGACCATGACGCGACGACTGACCCGGGCCAAGCGAAAGATTGCTGGCGCCAACATCGTGTTTCGAGCCGATCGTGAGCGGCTCGTCGAGCGGCTTGGGGTCGTGAGCGCCGTGATCTACGCGATCTACACAGAGGGTCACACCAGCGCCGCCGACGCGTCGCTGGTCCGGGGCGACCTCTGTGAGGAGGCACTCTGGCTCGCCGGCCTCCTCGCCGAACTCGTTCCCGATGAACCCGAGGTCGCCGGGCTTCTCGCCCTCCTGTTGTTCTCCGACGCTCGTCGGGCTGCCCGCATCGCCGTCGACGGGTCGATGGTTCTGCTCGCCGACCAGGACCGAGATCGGTGGGATAGGGCTAAGATCGGCCGCGGTCTGGCGGTGCTGGCTTCAGCTCACGCCGCAGGCCGACGTGGCCCATACCAGCTCCAAGCAGCGATCGCTGCCCTGCACGCCACCGCGGAGAGTTTCCAGACAACGGATTGGGGCCGCATCATCGACCTGTACGACGTGCTCGTTGCCGACCACGATGATGCGGTCATGGCATTGAATCGGGCTGCAGCCATCGGCCACCATCGAGGTGGAGCGGCGGGCCTCGTGGCGCTCAACGAGTTGTCGGATGAGCACGTTGAACGACTGAACGATTACCCGTATTTCCATGTCTGTCATGGGGAGTTCCACGCGTTAGAGGGCGACGTAGATCAGGCCAGACGATCGCTGCGGCACGCCTCTTCCCTCACGAGGAATGACGCCGAGAGGGAACATCTCGCCCACCGTTTGCATTCGATCGATGGTGGTCAAACGAGCTGTTAGTCAGCGATCGAGGCTCGGAGCGCCTTTTTGTCGACCTTTCCGAATGCGGTGGTCGGCAGCAGATCGACGTAGAAGATCTCTTTGGGAACCTTGTACTTGGCGAGATCGGTTCGGCAGATTTGCATCACTCGGTCGAGCAGCAGGTCGGTGTCTGTTTTGCTTTCCGCGACGACGAAGGCCACGACCGCTTCGCCCCAATCCGGATGCGGTACGCCGGTCACCGCTACTTGCCCCACCCCGTCGACGCCGGCAATGAGACTTTCCACTTCGGTGGTGTACACGTTCATGCCGCCGGAGATGATCATGTCGTTCTTGCGGTCGAGAAGATAGAGGTAGCCGTCGGCGTCGAGGCGGCCGATATCTCCGGTGTAGAGCCAGCCGTCTCGAAGCGTGTTGGCGGTGGCTGGGCCAAGATTGTGATAGCCGCTCATGTTGTACGGGGACGAAGCGATGACCTCGCCTACCTCGCCGATGGCAAGCTCCCCCTTATCGGGATCGTTGGCGTCAACGATCTTGATACGGGCCATCGCTACCGCCTGGCCGCAGCTGGCGAGCCGATGGCGATACCGCGGGTCGGTCGTGTGGTCCTCTCGGCGCAGCCGGGTCAGAAAATTGGGTGCCTCGGTCTGGCCGTAGAGCTGCACGAACACCGGGCCAAGAAGTTGCAGGCCTTGCTGAAGGCGGTCCTCGGTAATCGGAGCTGCGCCATACAGAATCGTTCGGAGCGCGGTGGTGTCGACCGAATCGCCGGACTTCCCACCGTCGTCCGCACCGCCAGGATCGCTACCCCCACGTTCGGCGAGGGCATCGAGTAGGCGGTAGATCATCGTCGGGACCATGAACGTAAACGAGACCCCGTCTTGGCTGATCCGGCGCAACACGGCGACGGGGTCGAACTTCTGATCGAGGAACACGGTGGCGCCGCGAAGGAATGCGACCTGGAGCAGGAATCCAGATGCATGGGGGAGCGGTGAGGTCAGCAGCACCCGTTCGTCTTCGCCGATGCCGGATTCGATCATCTGGGAGAGCAGGTTTAGGGTCAGCCCGGTCTGATGATGCATGACCCCTTTGGACTTACCGGTGGTGCCCCCGGTATAGATGATCAGGCCAAGGTCGGTCGCCGACGGAGAACTCTCCGGCAGGGAGCTCGGCTGGCCGGCAACGGCGTCCGACAACCGGGTGATGGCCGGCGCCGCCGAAGAGTTGTCATCCGCTTCCGACCCGACGGACTCGGCGTCGGGCACCGAGTCGCCTACGGCCAAGATGGTGTGCAGTGACGTCGACCCCGATCCGACCGCGGTCGACAGCATGGTTTCGCCGGCGATAGCCACCGTCGCCTGACAATCGTTAAGGCAGTATGCGATGTCCTTGGCCGAAAGCATGTCGGTGAGCGCCACCCGGGCCGCTCCGATCCTGGCTATCGCTTGATCGGCGACGACATAGTCGATGCCGTTCTCCAGCAGGATGGCGACCGGATCTCCCGGTTTGATTCCCAGTGCCACAAGGGCGTGGCCGAGCTGGTTAGCCTGCGTCGCCAGCTCGGCGTAGGTGTACGACCGGTCCTCGTGAACGAGCGCCGTCCGGTCGCCGAACCGCTCCACGGCGGCAACCATCAGTTGCTTGACGGTAAGCGGGTAAATCACCGTTCAGTGCCGCTGGCGAAGATCAGCGAGCGGTAATGCCGCCGTCGATGACCAGTTCGGAGCCTGTGACCCAGGTCGACTCATCCGACGCAAGGTACAGCACCCCCCAGGCGACGTCCATCGGTACACCGGGCCGGCCGAGCGGGTGGGCTTCGCCAAGTGCGTTGAAGAAGCCATCACGGTCGCCGGTGTTGTCGCCGAGAAGCTGAACCATTGGTGTCCAGGTATAGCTGGGGTGAACCGTGTTGACCCGAATGTTGTAGCCCTGGCTGGCCACGTGGAGGGCCGCCGACTTGCTGAATAGGCGAACGGCGCCCTTCGAAGCGTTGTACGCGGCCAGGTTCTCAATACCGACGAGTCCGGCGATAGACGAGATGTTGACGATCGAGCCGCCTTGCGGGTCCTGTTCTTTCATCGCCTTTATGGCGGTTCGTGTTCCAAGGAAGACCGCTTCGTTGTTGATCGAGTTCACCCAACGAAAGTCCTCAAGCGAGGTGTCCTCGACGTTGGCGTCGAGCACGACGCCGGCGTTGTTGACGCAGATGTCGAGCCGACCATGGCGGGAGATGATGTCGTTCACCACCTGATCCCACGCCGCCTCGTCGGTCACATCTTGGTGGATGTACTCAGCTGAGCCGCCGGAGTCGTTGATCGACGTCGCAAGCGCTGCGCCGTCGTCATCGAGCACGTCGGTCAAAATAACGGTGGCCCCCTCATCGGCCATGGTCCGCCCGGTTGCCTCGCCGAGGCCACGGGCCCCTCCGGTAATCAGTGCAACCTTGCCGTCTACTCTTCCCATTGCTGCCCCCAAAATTGACGTCGAAACGATCTACTCACGGACCCTAGGGCAGTGGTTCGAACGCCGAACCTTTCCGACGCGTCACCGGCGGGGATGCATTCGCGCCACTGTGGGTGGTCGAGCGTTTCGTGCCGACAACCTCGGCGCGGTAAGGTCTCGTTAAGCACAGTGTCCAGTAGGAGGGGTCTGGGGTGCGAATAGTTGTGGTCGACGATCACCTCCCAACGATCGAGTTGATGGGCCTGACGTTGACGGCTTTTGGGCACTCGGTGTCGAGCGCCACCAACGTCGTCGATGCGTTAGCGCTGGTGGCCGCCGACTGCCCCGATGTTGTCCTGTCAGATCTGACGTTCTCGGGAGGCGGCAGTGGGGAAGATGGGTACGCCCTGGCCAAAGCTCTGCGGTCGAGCCCCGGCCATGACGGCGTGGCCATCTTGGCGATTACCGGGGTCAATTCGGCCCGCCAGTTGCAGGCGGCCCTCGATAGCGGATTCAACGAGGTGGTCGTGAAGCCTTTTCGCGTCGAATCGCTCATCGGGCGTATCGAGGCCTACGGCTACCGGCATTCCAGTCGGTGACGGCGAGCTACGTCGGCTGAGACGCCAATAGACCGTCAATCGCTTTGAGACAGGCACCGATATCGAGTGGTTTTGCCATGACGGAATCGGGACTGGGCCCGTCGGATGGCACGACGTCTGGCCCTGCGGTCAGCACCAGTACCGGCGTCGACGATGAATCCGGTTGCGTGCGAAGCGTTCGAAACAGATCCCAGCCCGAACCGTCGGGCAAGCCGATGTCAAGCAAGATGGCGTCGAAACTCTGACTCTTGGTCGCTGCGATGCCATCGGCGACGGTGGCGGCTGTCTGCAACTCGATGCCTGGTCGGAGTGCCAACGCGGTTGTGATGACCTGAACCGACGCTGCGTCGTCTTCGACATAGAGCACTACTCCGGTCGTTGGGTGGTTGTCGACTTCAGCTGGCATCGTCGGCCGAAGCATCGTCGACTGGGCGAGCGCCGAATTGGCTGGTCTGCTCCTTCCAGGTAGGTCAACCCAGAAGCAGCTGCCGGACCCGACTTCGCTTTCCACACCGATGCGGCCCTGCATCTGCTCGACAAGCCGGGCCGCGACGGCCAATCCGAGGCCGGTACCTTCTGCCTGGGGGTGGCTGTCGGGCTCCAGCCGGTGGAATGGTTGGAATAGGTCACCCATCGCCTCCGATGGTATGCCTGGCCCCGAGTCGAGTACCCGGATCCTCACCGTATGGTCCGCCGCCTGGCCGACCACAATCCCGACCTCACCTCCGGTCGGGGTGAATTTCACGGCGTTGCCCAGCAGGTTGATAAGGACTTGTCTCACCCATTGGCGATCGGCGTGGAGCACGGTGTGTTGTGTCTTCGTCTCTCCGCGCTCTGGGGCGACCTCGGCGGTCGACCCATCGTTGTTCGTGTCAGCCCAGTACGTTGCGCCAGTGCCCGCCGAGCGTGAACCGAGCCCGCAGTGCAGGGTGATATCGCGGGAGTCAGCGAGCGGTCGGACTATCTGGAGCGCTTCATCGATGACGTCATCGGCGTCGACGTCTTCGATCGCTGTTGACAATTGGCCGGCTTCGATCATGGACAGATCGAGCAGCTCGTTGATCAGATCCAGCAGATGCTGACCGGCCTTTAGAATGTTGTCGATGCTCGATTCCTGTTGCGATGCGTCGAGATCGATTAGCTGCATTACTTGAGCGAATCCCAGAATGGCATTGAGCGGCGTGCGTAGTTCATGGCTGACCAGAGCGAGGAAGTCGGTCTTGGCCAGGTTGGCGGCCTCCGCCGCTTCACGGGCCTGACGTTCGATCGCATGACGTCGGCTGGCGCTGACGTCTCGAATCTCGATGTAGAAATATCGTTGGTCGCCGTCGTCGGTGCTGACGAGTGAGCTCCGCAACGAGACCCACAGCGGTTCGTCACCCGGGTGGTCTTCGATCGGAACTTCGATCGGCTCCTGGTGTTGTCTGTCGGCCGGGCTCGACACGTTCAACAGTTCATTCCAGCCGTCCCTGATCCGATCTCGATGAGCTGGTTTGACGAGATTCAGCATGTTGCCGCCGCACAGATCCGTAGCGTTGCTTTCGAGCATGGAGCAGAGGGCCGGATTGACTTTGAGGAATGCGCCGTCGGGGCCGACGAGGGCCATGCCGGCCGTTGCTCCTTCGAACGCGCCGCGAAAGCGCGATTCGCTTTCGGCCACGGCCCTGAACAGCCGATGATGCCCGATGGCTACCGCCGCCAGGTGGGTGAAGCGGGAGACCAGACGGGTAGCCGCCTCGTCGGGTTCCCATACGTCGGCACGGTAGACGGCGAAGGTCCCGAGCACGGCACCCCCGTCGGCGGCCAGGATTGGGGTCGACCAGCACGAGCGAAGGTTGTGCTCCAACGCCACGTCTTTGAAGTTGCCCCAATGGCGGTCGGTTTCAACGTCGGCGGCGATGACCGGCTGCCCGAGGAACGCTGCTGTTCCGCATGAACCTTGGCCGTAACCGATTGTGACGCCGTCGATCTCGGTGCGATACGCCTCGGGAAGGCTGGCGCCGGCACCGTGATGCAAACACAGGTGCTCGTCGAGGAGCAGAATCGAGCATTTTGTTCCAGGAAGTTGTTGTTCGATGGCGAGAACGATCGCCTCGAGCGACTCGGAGAGGGGAGCGTGTCGCAAAACGCCCTCGAGGATGTCGGTCTGTATCGCCATGTTGTCTGGTGGGACGGTCACCAGGTCGGTGTTGCGGCCCTGGTACGGCAGGAGGGGTAGTGTGAATCGAACGGTGAGATGGTCACCAGTCTTTTCTCGTTCATGGCCCAACTGGCCACCGTGGCCGCTAGCTGGTCGGAGTCGGTGAACGTGCAACGAGCCACCAAGGTCGTTGACCATCTCACTTACCGCCAGGAGACCAAACTCGACGTCGGTTTCTGGTAGCGGCGAACGCGTTTTGCCGGTGCCTCGAATGGTGATCTCGACCTTGCTGGCGGGGCCGACCGTGACGTCGATTCGCTGGTTTGTCGCAGAATACCGACCATGCTGAATCAGCTCTTCGAGAAGATGCTCGATGCGTACGACGTCGCCGAGCACCCAAGCCGAATCGGACGCGTCATACACGGCGACATCGGGTTCGGCGATGGCGATGCGGTGCAGCACCGCCGAGAGATCGACGGGCTGGAGCGCCAACTCCGATGCGCGGCCGGCTCGACCGGCCCGCCACGCATGGGTGCCGGCATCTTGGGCTTGCCTTCGGATCTGGTCGAGGAGCCGCTCATTCTTGGTGTCCTCGCCGATGGCCAACTCGGCTGCCAGGTTGATGGCGCTCAACGCTTGGCCGAGATCGTGGGCCGAATTGCAAGACGATTCACGCACACCGATGCGTCGCTCGGCTAAAGACGAGGCAGCGCTGACCGCAACTGCCAGACCGGGGGTATCGCTTCGCCATCCGGCGGCCAGGTCCTCCATCGGTAGGACCACATCAGCACCGGCGGTGCGGGCGAACACAGCCTGGGTCGCTTCCGATGCTTGAACGAGAGCGACGATCGGTACGTCCGGCCAGGCTGCTCGGGCCGCCGCCGTCTCCTCGGCCCCGACCACGATCCGACAACCATCCCGTTTCCTGTCGAGATCGGTCTCCACTATGGTCTCCTCCATGTGCAGGTGGCCAAAGCGTCGTTCGTTTTAATGGATGTAGGTACGCCGGTGCCACGGGTAAGCGAGTCGAAAAAGATCAGAGTGTTGATCGTCGACGACCACCGAGTCTTAGCAGAACTGTTAGCCGAAGCGCTATCTAGAGACGGTGGCATCGTTGTCCTCGGAACCGTCGGCAACAGCGCCGAGGCGATTGTCGCCGCCAATTCGATGCGCCCCGATGTGGTCGTTCTGGACTACGACTTACCCGATGCCGAGGGAGTTGAGACGCTCACCGCGCTGAACACGGCGGTTCCTGCGGCCCGGATTCTCATCCTCACCTCGTATTCAAGCCCGGTGGTGTTGAACGAAGTGATGGATGCCGGGGCCGATGGATTCGTGACCAAGCGAAACGGATCGGCGGAAATCTTGGCTGCGGTACATGCCGTAGCCTCCGATCAGACCCCGGTGTCGGCCGACATGATGAGGTCGGTTGTCGGCTCGTCGGCCGGGCGACTCGGTACGGATCTCACCGAGCGGGAGCTGGAGATCTTGAGGATCGCTTCGCTGGGGCGAAGCAACAAAGCGATCGCCGAAGAGCTCCACCTGAGCGTCAACACTGTCCGGAACCACATGCAACATGTGTTGACCAAGCTGGGTGCTCACTCCAAACTTGAGGCCACGGCCATCGCCGCTCGGATCGGCATCCTCCGACGCTGAACCGCCGGACGTACGCTCTCGATCGCCGCGCCGTCGTCTTTGATCTCACCGATGCCCTCGACTGGTGCGAGGGCACCAGTTCGAATGAAGCCTTCGTGTCTGTCGCCGGTGGCAGAGCCGAGCGAGGCTTTGGCGTATAGCTGTGACCAGTGCCGGTAAGGAATTCGGAGCCGAGCCGCTCGACGGGAGTGTTGGTCGTCGCTATCCAAGCACGCACGATCAGGAGGACGTCCCATGAAGCTGGCTCTCTATTTGCCCAACTTTCGCGACCAGGTATCTGTCAAAGAGCTCGAAGATCTCACCGAGCTGGCCGAGGATCTTGATTTCGATTCCGTTTGGACGCTCGACCGGATCGTTGTCCCCGAAGCTTCCGACCGAGAGGAGCTGGTCAACGCGTTCGGCATGATGGACGGCTTTCCTAAGGCGCTTCCGGTGTCGTCCCGTGGCCAGTGGTACCAGGGCTGGCCGTTGATCCCCTGGCTCGCGGCGAAAACAACGAAGGTACGGATCGGTATGAGTATCACCGACACGCCGTATCGCTCTCCTGGTGTTCTTTCGGCGGAACTCGCCACCGTCGATCACCTCTCCAATGGACGACTGAACGTCGGCGTTGGAGCTGGTTGGATGCCTGAGGAGTTCGCCGCCGCCAGTGCGTCCCACATCTACCCCAAGCGGCACAAGCACGTCCGAGAGACCATCGAGATCATGCAGGGCATCTGGACGAACGACGTCTTTGAGTACCACGGTGAATTCGCCGACTTCGACAAGTCGGGATTTGGAGCGAAGCCGATTCAGGACCCTCACCCACCGATTTTCATGAGCGGGTTGAAGGACCCAAAGCGGTCGGCGAAGCGGGTTGCCAACTACAATCTGGCCGGTTGGATCGGGATTCAGGACCGCCCAGAGGAGCTTGTGGAGTGGCGGGGCGCGATCGAGCGCGAGCTCGATGAACTCGACGGCTCTCATTCGATCGACGATCTCGAGATCTGTAGCATGTGCTGGTTCGTCATCACAGACGAGGAAAGCGATCAGACGCCGCAGGGTAAGGGCAGCAACATCCTGATCGGTACGGCGGACCAGATCACTGAGAACCTGAAGCGGCTCAGAGAGGCTGGGTTGACGATGCCGCTCATCTGGCCACCGTTTACCGACGTGCCGGTCTCCAAGACCCTCGATGACCTCAAGCAGTTGACCGAAGAGATCATGCCCAAGGTCAACGCCATGTAACCGCACCGGTTGCGGGTCGATGGGCTTCGCTCGAGTCGGGTTCGGTATGAATTCCAACTGATGGGTGGCGGGAGCGGGTAGTGTAAGCGGCTGCCGCCGACCCTTTCGCTACACCCGACTTGGGTCCTTCGTATCTCGTGCCTCATACCCCATATCTCGAATTTCGGAACCGCCGCGATGATGTTCGAATTTGTAAAGACAAGACTTGATTCAGTTCTTCGATTTGTTGTCTTCGTAGTCTTCTTTGGTTTTGTTGGCTATTTGTTCGCGGCCGCTCTGATGGTTCTTGATGGTGATATCGACTTCTCGATGACTGGACTCATGGGGGATGGGTCGTTGTTCTTGGTCTCGATCGGGTTGGCGGCCACCGCTCTGGCTGAGGCGATCGGTTTCGAGGATGACCAGAAGGCGAAGTTGACCATCGTTGGTGCCGCGCTCATCATCGTTACGGTCTCACCGTTTGGCTTCGCCGTGGCGCAGATCTTTAACGGTGACGAGAGCGCTGATGAAGTGCGCTTGGCTCTTGTGGCTCACCGGGCGGCCGTCGAGGAATACGAGGCCGTAGCCGGGCCTAGCCGAGGAGGGGTTGACGATCAGATAGATTCGACGGCGCCGCTTGAAGTTTTAAGCAACGAGCAGTTGAGAGACCTGAATAACGAGCTATTTTCAGCAAACAAACAAATGGCGAATGCCTTAGAGCCAGGATTGGATAGTCAAGCCTGGATTTTTGCCGTTTCATCCGCCATAGTGACCCTGATGGCCCTGGGATGTGCATTCGCAACGTGGATCACCAAGCCGGAATGAGGTCGAAGTAACTATGTTCATGTCGGAAGCAGTCCTGCTGCCACTCCTCTTATTAGGAACTACCGCAAGCGTTGGATCGACGTTCCTCGCTGTGCTGCGAAGCTGGCAAAGTCGGAGGCCAGGAAGCATCAATCCGCTCCGAACCGGCAACGTCGTCCCGTCCGCTAGCAAACGGGAACCGTCCCGCATGAGCCGTGAGCGGTCAGAGGTGCCCGTCTCGACCGGGAGGCGGTAAGGACAAACCTGTCTGTGGCGTCGTGCACCGCCGTGGGTATGGCAGTTCTTCGACTGACCACCGCTCGCTTCCGCCGGGTCGGTGACCGGCCGGGATCCCGGTCGGGTATGCGAGACTTGTGCCGTGACTTCTCTGACGGCTTCAGACCAAACTTCTATCAGCTACTCCGATCATGGCGGGGGCGGCCACCCGGTGTTGTTGGTTCACGGAATAACGGAATCCGCTGAAACGTGGGATCCTGTCGTTGAGTTGCTGCGTGACGATCATCGCCTGATCACCATGGACTTGCGCGGTCACGGCAAGTCTGGCCGTTCGCAACGCTACGATCTCGAAGCCATGAGTGGCGACGTGGTGGCGGTGATACAGGCTCTGGATCTCGTCGGTGAGGTCCATTTGGTCGGCCATTCGCTCGGTGGTGCGGTGGTAAGCGCGGCGGGGGCTGCGGTCCCCGTTTCCTCGATCGTCAACGTCGATCAAAGTTTGCAGCTTGGCGGGTTCAAGGCTCAACTTGCCGAGGTGGAAGCAATGCTGAGGGACGAGGCGACCTTCCGCCCGGTCATCGACGGGTTGTTCGCCGAACTTGCCGGCCCAGTAATCAGCCAAGAATCGATCGGGCGAGTCAATGGACTCCGAACGCCGGACCAGGAGGTGGTGTTGGGCGTTTGGAACCTGATGTTTACTATGAGCGAGGACGAAATCGCCCAAGTGGTAGACGGTGCCCTCGGCGGGTACGCCGGTACGTCGATTCCGTACCTGTCGCTGTTCGGCATCGACCCCGGTCCGGGGTACGAAGATTGGCTCACCGGCTACATCGACGGTGCCGTCGTCGAGTTGTGGCCGGACCACGGCCACTATCCCCACCTCGTCGACCCCGACCGGTTCGTTTCGCGACTACGTACCTTCTGGGGCTAGGCGTCGCCGTCGGCAGGTCGCCAGCCGGCCCGTCGTGCGAAATCGTTGAACCGTCGACGTTCGTCGAGAACCTCATGTACGGGTCGCCAAGACGGACGTTCCAGTGGTCTGGCACCGATCGCCTCAGCCAGCGGGCGAAGCCCGAGCGTCGCTCGCCGGTCATCGACGGAACCGGCTCGTTCCACCGGTGGCCAGGGGCCGAATTTGCCGTCGTCGTCCCAGCCGAGCTGGGTCCCGTATAGCTGAGAGCGCCCCTCGAATGCCCGTATTCGATCCTCCAGATACGCCAACCCGTCCGGGTTTGCGTCAGCCTGTTCGACGGCCGGCGCGTACAACGCACGGCAGCGGCGCATCAGGCTGGGGCTGGCGATGTCGTGCTGGGCGATGAGGAGGGCGGCTCCCGAACCGTCGGTGCCGACGAGCCGATGGCCGGGCCAGCGCCCCACCTCGTCAAGGATCGCCGCGAGACGGTCACCGTTTCGCCGATGCACGGCCCGCATCTCGGAGTGGTAGCCGCCGAAGAGTTCGCCGGCCTCGATGAGGCGTTGACGGACGGCAAGGTCCTCGGCGGCCCTGTGCTCAAGCTCTTCCGCCAGGTCGGGCCGTTCCACCACCTGATTCTACAGTTGGGCGCTCATCGGATTCGATCGACGAAGGTCGTCGGCCGATTGCCCGATTGCCCGATTGCCCGGCTGACGGCGTCGTTACCCCCGAGAGGTTTCGTCAAAATCAAGAAGATCTTTTAGGATTGCCTCGTTCGACGTTGAAACGAGATGAGGACTGCCACATGCTGCAACCCATGGCTGTTCGACGCCGAAGTGTATGGGCGACCTGATGCCGACTGCTGCTCGGCCGATCCTGCTCTTGACGTTCGTGAATGCACTGGGGGGCACGCTCCTCATCCCCGTGTTGCCGTTTGTCGTACGCGATCTGGGTTATGGCGACGTCGTGTACGCCCTTCTGATCGCGGCGTATCCCGCCGCGCAGTTTTTCGCCGCACCGTTGCTCGGTGGATACGCCGACTACCGAGGCCGTCGACCGGTGTTGGTCGCCAGCCAAGCCGGCACCCTCTTGTCATGGGTACTGTTCGCTGCCGCATACTTCATAGAGGCGAACGGAATCGCATTGGCGATGTTGGCGTTCTCAAGGATCGTCGATGGCCTCACAGGGGGTAACCAGTCGGTCGCTTCGGCATACCTCGCCGACGTCATCGATTGGGACGCCCGGACTCGGGTGTTCTCGGCGCAGGGCGCCATCGCCGGTGTGGCCCTGCTGATGGGGCCAAGCCTCGGCTCCTACACCGCGGCATTGTCAATAGGGTTCCTCGGCACGGCGTTCGTTGCCATCGTGATCTCCGCCGGAACGTTGGCCTTTCTGACCACGATTCCTGAGTCCCTCGACGAGGCACATCGCGCCCCGTCGTTCGACGCCAACCCCGTGCACCAGCTCAACCTCATCGGCACCGCTCGTGGCCTGGCGGGCGCAGGAACCCTGATTCGGCTGTTTGCCACCGGCGCTCTGTTCAATATGACCCTGTCGGTCTACGGCACCGTCGTTGTGCTCTGGTATGTCGATGGTCTTGGAATCAGCGAGGCGTCAACGGGTTTGATGTTTCTGGCCACCGGCATCTTCCTGATATTCAACGAACTTGTTTCACTTCGCTTCATTCAAAGGCGCCTCGGCGATGTTGGCACGCTGCTGTTCGGTCTGGGTTTGCTGCCCGTCGCCTTGGTGCTGTTGTCGATGCCGTCGTCGGTCGCACCGTTTCTGGCCGCGGCCTTTGTGCTCAACCTCGGCTTCGCCCTCACGATCCCTACGTTGCAGTCGGTCGTAACCCAAAGTGCTGATGAACACGAAGAAGGACTGGCGCAGGGTGTCAACACGAGTGTGACGGCCATGGCCACCGCGCTCGCTCCAATCGTCGCCGGTGTCGTGTATGCATCGGCCGGGGGAAGGGTTAGCTTTCTCGTGGCGGCAGGCGTTGCCGCTTCGGCCGCCGCGCTCGGTTTCGCAAGTCGGTCCGCCATTCTCGGCGCGCTCGGCCTCGAAGACACGGCTGTGCCTCATCGCCCCCACGGCCCGATACATGCGCTCACGTCGGTGGTGAGCACCCCGAGTCGACATCATGGCCTGCGCCTTCGCGGTCGCTCGCTGGTCCACCACAATGTCATCGTCTCGCAGCCGCCGGGAGAACCCGACGACGTGTAACACTGCGGCCCCGCCGGTCACAGTCCCAGGATGTAGGTGACCAGCGCGTCCAGTTCGGCGGCTGTCAGATCTGCTTGGGGCATCTCCACCGTCCCGTATCCGTCGACGATCTGGGCTTGAGGGTCGACGATCGATCGGCGAAGGTACGCCTCATCGACCACCGCGGATGTGCCGTCGGTCAACTCCTCTGTAGTGCCTGCCAACCAGCGTCAGGTCGGCCCGACGCTGTCCGCTCGGCTGGTGGTGTGGCAGGACACGCAGTTCTTCTGCTCCGCCACTTCCGGTCCTCGGGCTTGGCTCGTTTGGCCGTCGTCCGGGCGAGCGCAGCCGCCAAGAACCAGGACGCCGACAAGCGCGGCGGCACACACGGAGCGCATCACGCCACCTGGATCAGGGCCTGCATGCCCCGATCTTTGTGATCGCCGATCGAGCAGAACAGGGACAGCTGACCGGGGGCCAGGTCGGCGCCGTCGATCTCCAGCACCGCCCACCGGCCCGGAGCGACAAAGACCTCGAGGTCCCCGGCTTCGATGGTCACCGTGTGGGGGAGGTCACTCGGATTGTTCAGCTTGGCCCGGTAGAGGCCATCCGCTGTCGG
>CALIFY010000090.1 GCA_938021675.1 uncultured Acidimicrobiales bacterium | reverse complement strand
TCGGGGTTACGGCTCGTAGAGGTTGATCTCCGAGACGGACCAGTAGTAGAAGCCATGGCCTTCGGTGAGAACGACCTTGACGTACCGTGCGGTTGTTGGGGGAAGCGGCACGTTGGTCACCAACGAACCCCTTCCTGAGGCAATCGGTTCGCCGAAGTCGGTTGGGTCATCCGAAGCGAAGACTTCGAACGCCCGCGGGTAGTCGAGACGATGCTCCGGCACATCGATGACCTCCATGGCCAGGTGGCCGAACGATGTCGACCTTCCGAGATCGATTTGTAGAGCGTCACCGCTGCGTTGAGCAGCCCCGTTTGTCCACCGAGTGTCGATCTTGTCATCGATGGCTTTCGCCGGGGTGGGATTTTCGGGAAGATTATCAACCGGGATCGGCGATGACATGATCCACGAGTCCCGGTTGAGCGCTGAGGTAGTGGCCGAGACCCTCTGGGGCACGGTCGGATCGGGCGAGATGTCGTCGGTCGTGTAGAGGTTGAACTCCGAGATTGTCCACAGTCTGGCCGCGTCGGCCTCGGTTAGCACCAACCTGATATGTCGAGCAGACGTCTCTGGGAGATCGAGTTCGATACCCGAGGCGTCTCCCGCCCCCGAAGCGATCGGTTCGCCGAAGTCGGCTGGGTCGTTCGATGCGAACACATCTACACCGCGGGGATAGTCAGCTCGTGAGCGGTAGTCCAAGTCGATCTTGAGTCGGGTAAAGGTTTGTTCCTCTCCGAGGTCAACCCGGAACGCCGTACCCACAGCCTGACGAGGGCCGTCCCATCGGGTTGAGATGTCGTTGTCTATCGCCGACGAACCCCCTGACCCAGTCGAATAGACCGTCCATCCCGAGCGGTCCAATTTCTCTTGCGCTGGACTTGGAACAGTTGTTGTTGGCTCGGAGGTCGTCGCTGTCGTCGCCGTCGATGTTGTCGGTGTTGTCGGTGTTGGCGGGTCCGATGGGGGAGTGGAATCTCCGTTGTCTGTTTCATCGGAGGTGGGCAGTATCTCGGTGGGGGCGCCTGGCTCCGCTGTTGGCGAATCATCTACGAATGTCTGTGTGCCTGGCTGCACTGGAGTGTTGGATGCAACCCCGGAGTCTGGTTCCGGTACTTGGCTCGGTGGGTCCTGCGAGTCTTGGCCCAGCGTTGTGCCTATTCCGGTTTGGGAGTCGTCCGACGTCACCGCGAAGCTGTCGCCGTCTCCTTCGTCGGCCGTTCCTCGGCCTCGTCCCCCACTGATTGTCCAGAAAAGGAGTAAGAAGAGAAAAAAGAGCAGCGCTGCAACCACGAAGGCGGCAACGATCTGGCCGACCGGAGTAAGCTTTTTACGAGCTGGGTGGTTTTTTCTGGGCGAGGCCTTTTTTCGGACCCGTTTCGTGTTCGTGTGGCGTGTTGCTGCTCCCGAGCGGGGTGGCAGGTTCGGCCCCGACCTGTTGTCGAACCGAGCGGGTCGCTCGCCTTCGTTCGGTTGGATGTCCGCCGTTCGTCTGGCGGCATCGGCCCCGGCGACACTTGCGGTTCGGCTGTCGTCGGGAGCGTCCGGAAAATAGCTTGAACGGGGTGGCGCGTCTCTTACCCTGGCGGCTTGGTCTACTGCGTCGACCGGTATCTCATTCGTGAGGGTCGACAATTTAGTAGGGCTTGGCATGTTGCTCATGCGAGGTGCCATGATGCTAATCCTTCGTAGCGGCTACCCGTGTACGCGATTTGCGGCAGGATTCCGAGGAATCCAAAAATCGAGTTGGGAGCGTGCGCTAACCTAGAGACCGCCGAAACTGGGGTTTATCACTCAACTTCGTGATAGAAAGCTCCGTTCCATGATCTTAGCCACGACCGTACGTGTCGACCAGTCAGGGTCGACCATGAGAGGCGAATCGGCCGGCCAGGGAGCCTACGAGCCAGGGGAAGCGAGCAGAGAAATCCTTCTCGGTGCATCTTGTCGAGACGGTGCCACTTGATGCCGAGGTCGTCTAGGTATCCCTCGATGTGATGCCGTGCCGCATCGATGGCCTCATGGTCGACGACGGTCAATCGGATCGTGCAGGCGAGATGGCGATGTCGTGGAGGGACCTCTTGGTCCTTTGGGCTTTGGCCAACCGTGAACGAGGTGACCGCCGCCACCGTTGGACTGGATTCCAATGCGGCCAGGATGTCGCAAAAACGTGTGGAGCGGCACCGTCGGATCTCATAGGAGATGTGGATGCGGTCGCCGAAACGCCAGAAACGTGGGGAACCAGTGTCGATGGGACCGTCGGGTCCGCTAACCGCTTCGCTGGCTCCGAGATTTATCTCTGGGCCGGCTGATGAAATCTCCAGAGAGCGACGGAAGGTTGATGGGTCGAGCGGTTCGGCGATCAGCCCCGCCGACTCGATGTCTTCGGTGATCGCGAGCAAGACACGACGCATCCGGCCCCGAGGGGTGCCGGCCAGGGGCCCGTTCAAGGTGTGGTTCGAATCGACTCCCGTACGGACGCGAATAACGATCCATGACCGCAGTATCGAGAAAGAGTCTTGCCCTCCAACCGGCGATAGGCGTTGTCCGCGTTGATCGCTCCACTGCGCTGATGGTGTGGCGATGCCTCGTGTTGGGATATCGCGGACGGTCACCATCAGTTGGACGGTTGCTTCGTCGCTCCACCACTCGCACCCCCATTGGAGTAGTTCCACGATGGACTCGTACCCGTCAGCAAGTGACAGTGCGTCATCTGGTGAACTCACTCGGATGGCCGAGACGAGGTCGTGCCCGTCTTGGGCGACAGCCACCGGTTCACCGGTACGGCCCGGTGCGTTGTCGATCTTCAATTCGCTGAGGAGGTGGTCGACCGGGTTGAGCCATCCCCGCTTGGACCGTAACTGAACCACTCCGGTTCCCACGTCTTCTGTCAACATCAGCAGCAGCCACTTCGCCGGAAGTGGAATTGCAACAAGGATCAACGTCGCCACAACGATCCACCCGATTGCCGATGGCGGACGCCATGGTTGGTTCGACAGAAGCGCTATCGCAATAAGTCCGAGTTGTAGGCGGACGAGGTGCCAGCGGGTTGGACGAAGGCTCCACGTCGGTCGTGCGGTTGAGACCGGTGGTAGCGGGTACTCGTCGCCGTCCTCGTCAATGTCCTCGAGGAACTCGTCGGGGTCGAGCCATTCGTCGTCGGGGTCGTCGTTTTCGTATTCCCATTCGTCTTGTTCGGATTCGTCGTCGGGGTCGACCCACTCACCCTCGAAATCGTCTTGGTACAGCTCGGTGCCTAACCCATAGTCTTGGGCCGTGACGGTGACGGGCGGCAGGGGTTGCGTCCAGTCGTCTTCGATCTGCCATTCGGTGGTTTCGGATTCGGGGGTATCTGGTTCGGGCACCCCGGCCCATGGGTCGCTCTGGGATTCGATCGGTTCAGGGTCGCCGGGGAGCGGCCACCTGTGATGAAAATCGTCGTCGCTTGATTCACTGGTTTTCATGCGTGTGTTTGTCATGTTGCCCTTACAGAACGGCGGTTAGTGCCGGGTAGCGGCGCCGTGGTCGGGGTTTGACGGAGTGGATCGGTTTCGTCGGTGGGAATTGCGGGCTCGAATAACGGCGGCGAATAGGAGAAATATGGCGACGCCGAGTCCCAGCCCGATGAGAAAGCGTTCGCTCGCCAACCGGGCCCCGTCAGAAATTTCTGCGTCGGACGCGGGCATGGTCAGGATCGCTGGTCCCTCGGCGGTCACTTCATAGCCGACCTCTGTAGGAACCACAGCTGTCACAGCACGATATGGGTTCACTACCCCCCATCCGAATGCGGCATCGGGGCGATCGGCGCCAGGATGGTCGGCGGTGATGAGCAGGCGCTCCCGGAGCTGTTCGGCAGTGAGATCTGGATGCCGCTCAAGCACGAGCGCAGCGACACCGCTCACGAAGGCGGCGGAGAAACTCGTTCCCGTCACTTCAGCGTGCCCGCTAGTGCCGGCGGCCAAGCTGACTACATTCTCGCCAGGGGCGACGAGGTCGACGGGGTTCGAAGTGCCGGAGAACGAGCTTGCGGTTCCGTCTTCAGCGATTGAGCCAACCGCCACGACGGTCGGGTATGCGGCGGGATAGCTGAAGGGGTTTCCGTTCTCGGCGTCGTTAGACATCGCTGCCACTATGAGCACGTCGTTCGACGCTGCGTAGTCCACCGCTTCGGAAAGAACCGGGGCGTCTACTGGCGCCCCGGCCGAGATGTTGATGATGTCGGCGTCGTTGTCGACGGCGTATCGGATGGCGGTTGCCATCGCTCCTGCCGTGCCATCTGCATTGCTGTTGGCTTGGCGGACCGGCAGAATTGTGGCGTCGGGGGCGACTCCGGCGAATCCGGTTGCCGCGGTCGGTGCGGCAGCGATGATGCCGGCGACGAATGTCCCGTGGCCATCACAATCGATATCGGCGGTGCCTCCGTCGTTGACGATGTCCAAACCAGGCAGAACTCTGTCCCGCAGCTGTGGTGTGCTGGAATCAACACCCGTGTCGATCACGGCGACGGTAACGCCGGCCCCCTGGGCGTACGTCCATGCGCGCTCGGAGGAGATTCGTTCTTGTTGCCATGGGGTTCCGAGGTACAGGTCGGCATTGCGTACTTCGCATTCGAGTTCGGGTTCGGTGGTGGTTGTCGTATCGATCGAACTTGTATCGGTGGTTTCCCCCTCGGTCTCGGCCCCTGTGTCTGGTGTCTCTGTGCTCGGTGTCGTGTCGTCCGGTGTCGCCGCTATGGACAAGACAAAGGCGACGGCGAGGGCGCCGAGCCGCGATGCTTGACGTATTCGACGGCTTGCCATTAGCCGGCTCCTGCCGGCGTCGCGGCGAGGGATGAGTCGGATGACGTTGGGGAAGAGAGGGAGCCTTCTGGTTCGAGCAGTACTGTTTGGAGGGTCGGTACGTTTCGCCTTGTTACATACTTTGCTCGTCCGACCGCTAGCCGTTCGGCTCGAACGCTTCCGAACATTCCCTCCTCTCGTGGGCATGAGAACAGCATCGTTGGGGTGCCGAGCTCGTTCAACCGCCGCACGACAGCGTCGTTCATCCCCCGGCTTGCCCCGGCGGCAGCTCGGGCGATCACAAGATGCAAGCCGATGTCGCCGCCCGCTGGTAGAAGGTCGAGAATCGGCGCTAGCGGCGAGTCGAATCCGCCCGAGACGAGGTCGTAGTCGTCGATGAGGACGAACAGTTTCTTGCCGGACCACCAGTCTCTGCTCGGCAACCGCTGCGGGGAGATATCCGGACCGGGTACCCGCTGTTTTAGGGCGGAAGCCGTTTCGGTGATCATGTCCTTTAGTTGGCTGCCCGATGAAGCGTATGCCAGGCGGTAGTCGTCGGGGATGGCGGCGTAGAGCTGACGTCGGTAGTCGGCCAGAAGGATCTGTGCTGACTCCGGGGGCATTCGATCCACCACCGCCTGGGCGATGACCTTTAGGAGGTTCGTCTTCCCGCTTTCGTTGTCGCCGATCACGATGAGGTGCGGGTCGGTTCCGAAGTTGTGTGAGATGGGTTGGAGGTCTTCGGTGCCGAGCCCGAGAGGCACCACGAGGTTGGATGACTGTTCCGCGGTGCCTTCGGCCGGTGGTAGCCGGTCGAGGGTCAGGATCTTCGGGACGGTTTCTATCTCTTGGACCTTTTCATCCGGCCAGGATTTGGCGATTCGGTCCACCGAGGCCCGTAAGGCGTCGGCCAGGTCTTCGGTTTCGGAGCTTCCATCGATTCGAGGTAGCCCGGTCAAGAAATGTTCTTTCGAAGTGGTGAGTCCGCGTCCGGGAACGGCAGGCACTGTCGCTGCGGCTCGCGAGTTGATGGCCGAATCGATCGGGTCTCCCATTCGCAGCTCAAACTTTGTGCCGAGACCGTCGCGAAGCCAAGGTCGTGCGTTGGCCCATCGGCTGGTGGCGACGATCAGGTGGATGCCAAAGGACAGGCCTCTCGACACCAGAGTCTGAATTGAGGATTCGAGTTGCTCGAAGTCCTCTTTGATAGTGAACCAACCATCGATGACGAGGAATACGTCGTCGCTATAACGCCCTTCTGCGAACTCCCCGTTGGCTCGTCGCTGCCGGTAGTCGTTTATCGAGTCGATGCCGTTGTTGGAGAAAAAGGTTTCACGGTCGTTTAGGAGCTTGGTTAGTTCGTGGACCGTGCGTTGCACCCGCTCCTTTTGGAGGCGGCTGGCGATAGTTCCGACGTGGGGTAGCCCGGTGAGCGGGGTCAGCCCACCTCCCCCGAGGTCGAGACAGTAGAAGCCGACCTGGCTCGGCTTGTGGGTGACCGCCAGCGACATTATCAGCGTGCAGAGGGCCGTGCTTTTTCCGCTTCGCGGCCCGCCTCCGATGCCGACGTGGCCGCCGCTACCCGACAGGTTGGCGAACAGGTAGTCCCACCGTTGTTCGATCGGTTTGTCGATATAGCCGATTGGTGCGACGAGCCTACCGAATGGGGGTTTGTCGGAGGATGGGAGCGGGCCGTCGGTCGGATCGAGGCCGGGGGTCAGGTCGTTCAAACAGGGTGGGGTGCTGAGTGGAGGCAGCCATACTCGGTGAGCCGGTGGCCCCGAGCCTTCAAGCCGCGCCGCGAGAACCGACATGAGTGAGGGGCGTTCTGGGTCCGGGTGTTCGTTCTCCGTATCTTCCTCCGGTTCTGGTGTGGTCTCAGCGGTCACCTCAGGAGATACGGCCGGCGGAATATACGCCAAAGCGAAACGGGACACGCCGGTGGCCACGGCCTGTGAGTCGTCGCGGCTGGGCCGGACCGGAGTGGCTTGAATTGGGGCTGATATGTAGGCCGCCTTGAATCGTTCTATGGTCTCGTTGTCGGTTTTGATGAATCCTCCGCCGGGGGGAAGGGGTTTCTCGTAGGCATCGGTGATTCCGAGGACCGCCCGGGATTCGCTAGCCGAGAATGTTTTCAGGCCGATCCGGTAGGAGAGGTGCGAAGACAGTTCGCCCATCCGTCCTTCGTCCAGCCGCTGGCTCGCTAGTAGTAGGTGAACGCCGAGACTTCGACCGAGACGCCCGACCATGACGAAAAGGTTGACGAACTCCCGTTTTGCTGCCAGTAGTTCGCTGAACTCGTCGATGATGAGGACGAGGGAGGGAAGCGGTTCGAGGTCCGCGCCGTTCAGTCGAGCGCGTTCGTAGGAACGCAGTGATGGTTGACCGTGCGATCGTAGGAGTTCTTGGCGTCGGACCATCTCGCCCTGAATCGCATCCTCCATGCGATCGACCATTGAGATCTCGTCTGCGAGGTTGGTGATGATCGCCGAGGTGTGTGGCAACTTTCCGAGTCCGAGGAATGTTGCGCCTCCTTTGAAGTCGACGAGCACGAAGTTGAGGGTGGCTGATGAATGGGTGCAGGCCAACGACATCACCAACGTCCTCAGCAGTTCGCTCTTGCCTGACCCGGTGGCGCCGATCAGCATGCCGTGTGGTCCCGATCCACCTTGGGCTGCTTCCTTGATATCGAGTTCGATGGGTGTCCCGTCGTCTTTCATGCCGATGGGGACCAAGAGTTCCTGCCAGCTGGCCCGGTCGGACCAGTAGGTGTGGGGATCGAACGCGCTCACATCGGGGATGCCGAGCAGGTCGGGGAGTTCGACACTGGCGTCGAGGGGTTCAGCTGTTGCGTCGGCCCCGGCGGCAGCCGGCCGATATCGGGAAATCGATCGTGCGAGATTCCGAGCGATGTCAAGGCTAAGGCCGTCCGGGGCTCCGATCGATTTCGGCGGGGTGTCTTCTTCTGCGGAGATAACGAACAGTTCGTCGTCTTCGATGTTGAGCTCCATGGTGTGGTTTCGGGCTCTGGGCGAGAGCGTGGCGCCTACGTCGATGGTGACGGCACCGGCGAACCCGACTCCGGTAAACCGTGAGTTTGGTGGCACTCGGACTCCGTCGAGAAGTACGACGACGAAGGGTTGCCCTTTGGGAGGTGGTGATTTTGGTTTGAACCGTGGTCGTTCGGTGAATTGGTCCGCTCCGAGTAGCTGCTCGATGTCTGGCAGTTGTTCGGCGAACATGCGGACCGGTCCCGCGGCGTCATTGTTTTTGGGATGGTGCATGTGGGGGAGCCACTTCAGCCATTCCCAGTTCTTCCGTCGTTCCCGAGCTACGCATGCGACGATTTGGAGGTCTCGTGGTGAGTGCATGGTCGCCAGTTGGCAGATGATGGCTCGGGCCAACGCATCGACTGGAGCGCCGTGACCGCGTATCAGAACCGTCGAAAAGGACGGCAGCGAGAGCGAGATCGGTACTCCTTCGACCGAGTGGTGAGCTTGGATGAATCGCCTCAACGACACTACCGACAACGGTTCGAGGTCTTCCACCGGTCTCGTTTGAGGGGGCGTGAGCCGGAGGCTGAGCCGTTGTGACCCGATGGCGAGGCGTGTGTGAGCAAAGTCGTCGTCGGTGGCCCGCCGTTCCCAGAGGCGATCGGTGGGTACGAGCTCTCCGAGTTGGTCTGGAGGTGGGTGATGCCAGCGTTGTGCCGCTCGTTGCATTTCTGCGGCTTTGCGGACTTTGCGTCGCTCTTGTGACAGGTATCGCATGTAGTCGCGCCTGTCGCTGTTGAGTTTGCGTTTTCTGTCGCCGCCACCGCGAAACACGCCCATGAGGGCCATGCCGAGCATCGATACTCCCATGAGCCCCGGTGTCAACGATGATCCGGCGCCGCCACCGCCAGCGAACATCACGAGTCCTCCGGCTGCCATACCGAGGCCCATCGGAAGCATCATCAAACCGCCGGAAAGGTTCCGTTTTGTAGGTTCCGGGAGTTCCGGCGGCTCTTGGAGCGTGATCTCGCCCTTGGGAGCCGTCGGTCCGGGTTTTCTCGGTGGGCGCCGATGAACGATTGTGCTCATGTGGTGCTCGGTTCTGCTCTGAAAAAAGGGTTAGGCCGTCACCGCCACGACTAGTCGATGTGCATCACATCACGCGACTTTCAAAAATTCCCTGACAACGCCGTGATGGTCGGGTTGTTCGACAGTCGTAATTCCGAGACTCCCTCCTGCCCGCTACCCGCACTAGGAGATGGCATTGTCCACAACACCAGCGACCCATCTTTGCCGCATTACCGTTGTTGCTCCGACCACGTTTGCCGATCTCGCCGTTCCCGTCGATACGCCGGTTGCTGAGCTGCTGCCCGCCATTATGCAGTATTGCAACGATGACGGGCTGGACGGCGAGCCAATGGTGCTCCAGCTGTTGGGCGGACCCCCTCTCCCTCCTGACGCCACGCTGGCTTCCAGCGACGTGTACGACGGTCAGACGCTTTATCTCCGACCGAGGGCCGATCCAATCCCCGCCATGGTGTTCGATGACCTTATCGACGGCGTCGGTGGGGTTGTCGCCGGTGGTTCGCAGCGTTGGTCTGCTGCAGCGACCGGTTCGTTGTACACCTTGCTAGCCGGGGTTGCGCTGGCGTTCGGCGTGTTTGTTCTCTTGTGGCCCGGTCCGTCGGTGGTCGGGCTCATCACCGCGGCGATCTCGTCGCTTCTGTTGATGATCATCGCATCGCTGAGTGCCACCTCTTTTGATTTGCCGGCGAACGCGATGGTGTCGGCTTGGTTCGGCGTGGCCTTTGCCACCGTCGCCGGCATGATGATGCCGGTGGTTTCCACCTCAGCCGTTTCTGAGGGCGCGACGACTATTCGAGGGTGGGCGCTACTGCCGGAGGTCCTGGTCGCCGGTTCGGCCACGCTGGCGGTGGCTGCCCTGGTCGGGGCGTTGGCGGTCGATGAGGCTGTCGGGGGTTTTACCGCGGCCGGAACCCTTGGATTGGGAGGTATGGCTATCGGAATGTTCGAAGTTTGGGGCGACTGGGATTTGGTTGACGCTGCGTCGGCTGCTGCGGCTACGTGTATCTTGCTGGGTCCGGTGTTGCCGTCGCTGGCCTATCGGCTGGCTCGTATTCGTCCGCCCCACCTACCGACCGAACCGGGTGATTTGCAGGCGGACATAGTCGACCCGCTGGCGGGGGAGTTGGTCACCGAGCGTGCGGTTCTGGCCAATGAGATGCTGACTGGGTTGTTGATCGGCACGTCGCTCGTCGTCGGGTTCTCGTTCCCGCTTATCAGCGGTGAATCCGGTGTTTTCTCTACTGTTCTCACGGCATTGATGATCGCTATCCTCTTGTTGCGTAGCCGGGTGCTCACCGAGAATCGCCAGCGACTGGCCGTGGTGTTGGCTGGTTGGGCCGGGATTTTGGCCTTCGCCTGGCGGTTTCTGGC
The DNA here is from genome assembly GCA_938021675.1 of uncultured Acidimicrobiales bacterium. Lineage (GTDB taxonomy): Bacteria > Actinomycetota > Acidimicrobiia > Acidimicrobiales > SZUA-35 > JAHELU01. Next base: position 2,763 of record CALIFY010000090.1, on the reverse strand, counting down.
TGCGATAGTGCAAGATCTTCGGCCTGCAGTGGCTATGGCTGCAACCATTGTGGCCTCGACGGTGCTGTTGTTCGCTGCGGCGGCCATGCCGGGCACCCGGCTGTCACCTTATTGGGGCCGTTCAGCCGACATTCTTGAAACGTTGTTGGCTGCGGCGCTCCTTCCTGTGCTCTTTGGGTCGCTCGGGGTGTACGCCACCGCCCGCGCTATCGCCGGCTGATTTTCGATGCGCGACAAAAAGGATCAGCTCCATGCGCACTTGTTCATGGTCGGACGGTTGGTCGGTGCCGTTGTTTTAGGTGAGCCCGATGCTCATGAAACACCAATGCGTCGTTCAACGAATGGCGCGATGGCCGGTATGGCGATCACGATTCTGATTGTCGCCGGTTTGATGGTGTGGGCTCTGATCTCGCCTGGTGGGAATACCGACTGGCAGACCGATGGTGGGTTGGTGGTCGAGAAGGAGACGGCGACGCACTACCTCTATTTGGATGGTGTTCTCCACCCGACGCTCAATGCAACGTCGGCAGCGTTGGCTGTCGGCGGTGCCGATAATCCGCCTGTCGCATCGCAAGCTTCGTTGGAAGGTGTGCCTCGCGGTACGCCGGTCGGCATCATTGGAGCCCCCAGCTCTTTTCCCGAAGCCGATGAGTTGTTGGGTGATCCGTGGTCGATTTGTGCGGTTTCCAGTGACGCAACTTCTACTGCCGATGGTGGGGTATTGGTGTCGATCGGAGACAGTCTGAGCGATGACGCCTCGGCGCAGTCGGTCGAAGGAATTTTGGTCCAGGCCAGCGGGGCCGAGACCCGATACTTGGTTGTCGGCGGGCAGCGGTTCTTACTCGACGGGCCGGCGGTGATGTCGGCGCTCGGGTATGACATCGTCGTTCCGTTGACGGTCGATCCGTCGTGGATAAACACCTTGGTTCCCGGGCCTGACATTGCCGTTCCGGAAATCTTCAATCAAGGAGAGGAGGGGCCGGAAATCGCTGGCCGCCCAGGTGTGATTGGTCAGGTGTTCGTCGTCGAACGGATTGGCCTTGGGTTGCAGTACTACGTCCTGTTCGGCGATGGGTTGCTCCCCGTGTCTGAGACGGTCGCCGCAGTGTTGTTGGGAGATCCTGAAAGTGTCGAGTCGTACCCTGGCGGTTCGGTTGCCGCTCTCGAAGCTAGCGCATCGGATGTGGCAGCGGCACCGACGTCATCGGTCGATGAGCTGGGACTTGGTTGGCCGACGGTTCCGCCGACGTTGCAGGAGCTTACTGCAGATGATCTCCCGTGTGTCCATATCGATGGCGCCACCGAAGACGATGGTGATGTCACGATGTCGTTTCGTGTGCATGCCGCGATGCCGGAGTCTGTGGCGGTGCCTGCCGTTTCTCCTGGGCAAAACGAACTCGCTGCCGATCTGGTCAATATCGCAGCCGGGAGTGGGGTACTAGCGTTTGCTCAGCCAAACCCGGGAGACGACTCGGGTACGCCGTTTCTCATAACTGAAATCGGTGTCAAGTATCCATTGGCATCGGCCGAGGCGTTGAGCAGCCTTGGTTACGGTGATGTTGATCCTTTGTGGCTGCCTGGCGAGGTGCTTGACTTCCTTCCGACGGGCCCGTCTCTCGATCCGGAAGCGGCCCGAACATTACTTCCCGTTCAACCGAACCCCGGCCTGGTTCTGCCGGATGAGCCGCCGCCGCAGCCTTGATGGTGCCAAGTCGGTCTATCCGAATCGTGGGTCGAGGGACCGTTTCTTGTCGGTCGTTCGCAAGTGTTGTCGGTGTGCCGGTTGGTAGACGGGTTCTGCAAATACTTTGGCAAAGTTGCGTGACGATCATGTCTCTGGGGGGACCTATGAGCGTGGAAGCGTCGGCTTCTGAACCGAAGTCATTCCTAAACGCTTAGGTAGTCCGCCCATCGAAAGGATCGTCATGGCCGAAATGCAAGTCAACACAGAGGCTATGTTTCACAGCCTATTGCGGTTGCAAGATACGCATTCATACTATTCCGACAAACGAAGCTATGTCCTTGGCCTGAGATCTGACATGGGTCGCGACTGGTCGGGCGAGACCGCCAATTCATTTCATCGACTAATGGATCAATGGGACGTCCACTTTGTCGCTGTCCTTGATGCTCTTTCGAACGTAATCGTCAAGCTGGAGGCCAACACACAAGGCTATGTTGATGCTGACCAGTCCAATGAAGAGATCCTGCAGAGTTTTAGTTCCCAGATAAACGATTAGCAGCAATTGCAGTCCGCTGCGTGCGTAGCGCAGCATTACGAAAGGAAATGGAATATGGGTGAATTCGGTGCAAATACTGCTGGTATGCAGAATGCCGCAGTGGCTATGAATGAGACAACTAGATTGCTTTGGGATGAGTTGGTGGATCAAGCTGCAGACCTGAAGGGCTTGCTTGCCATGTGGGAGGGCGAGGCCCAAATAGCATATGAAGCAGAAAAAACGAGATGGGAGACCTCGGCTCTGAATATGAGCAAAACTCTTGAAGGTGCAGGCCATGTTGTCGACCATGCGAGTGAAAACTATAGGCTGGCCGAAGATAGAAATAGAAATGCGTGGATGTAACTAGACGAGCTTCAGGCCTAATCTAGTCTCAGGTCAAGCCCACTATTTCAGGTTACTAGCCTAACCTAAGCTCCGATTTCAAACTGTGTTACTGGGTAAGCCATGGAACATCGATCGGTCGTCTCGTTCGAAGATAGGGATCCTCAAAATCTGTGGAAAGGTTTAGATTCGTACGACCTTTTCT
>CALIFY010000089.1 GCA_938021675.1 uncultured Acidimicrobiales bacterium | reverse complement strand
TCGTCACACGCTCGGGCCGATGCAGATGATCATCGTCCCCCAAGGCACATGGCACCGGTTCGAGGCTCCCGTTGGAGTAAAGGTCATGACCGTCACCCCGCAGCCCACCGACCACCGGGTCGAACACCCGAACGACGGTTGAGTTCGGACGCGTCGCTCGTCGGCCAGAACCTCCACGATGGTTGGCGGCAACCGGTTCGCTTAGGTGGGCGGATCGGTCGGTGAGAACGCGCCGCGGGTCTGGGGCAACTTCATGTCGAGCACTCGGGATGCGACCACCGTTCGCAACGCCTGAGCGGTGCCGCCGCCAATGGTGAACATCCGCACATCGCGATACATCCGCTCGATGGGATTCCGGCGCGAGTAGCCGGCCGCTCCGAACAGCTGCAGCGCGTCGTTTACCACCTTGATCGATGCCTCAGCGGTGAAAATCTTGGCCTGGGCGGCCATCGCCGGATCTGGAAACGGGCTTCGGTCTGGCCCGCGGGACGCTGCGGCCCGATAGGTAAGGCTCCGGGCCGCTTCAAGCTGCACCGACATGTCGGCGAGCATCCACTGCAAGCCTTGGAACTCAGCGATCGGGCGACCGAACTGCTCCCGCTCCAGGAGAAATTGACGGGCCAGTTCAAACGCACCGGTGGCGATCCCCAGGGCGACCGTTCCCGCTCCGACACGTTGCGAGTTATAGGCGTTCATCAAGGCACCGAACCCTTTGCGATATCCATTCGGTGCGGGAAGTGCCATCTCGGCCTTCACCACCATGTCTTCGAAGATGACTTCCATCTCAGGGATCGCCCGCAGTCCCATCGTCGGCTCGCGACGGCCGAACTTCAAACCAGGGGTTTCATCTCGAACGGCGAGGAATCCGCCAATTCCCTCCTCTCGGCCCACCTCATCGAACACACGGGCAAAAATCAGGTGCAGTTTCGAGACGGTGCCCCCGGTTATCCAGTGCTTCGTTCCGTTGAGAACATAGTCGGAACCGTGCCGGTCGGCCCGCGTTGTCATATCCGACGCCGCGGTTCCAGCTCCCGGTTCGGTGATACAAATGGCAGGCTTGTCGCCGTTAAGTACCAACTCAGCGGCCAAGGCTTTCTGGTGCTCCGTGCCGTATTCCAACACTGCGGAGATCGCTCCCATGTTGGTCTCGACAGCGATCCGCCCGGTCACACCACAGACCTTTGCCATTTCTTCAACAACGAGAATCGAATCATGAAGGTGGTGGCCCGGCCCTCCGTACTCAACGGGAACACCCATCCCGGTGAATCCCGCTTCTTGCAACGCCGCCACGTTGTCCCACGGATACTGCTCTTCACGGTCGACGTCTGCCGCCCGCGGGCCGATCACCTCGACCGCTAGCTGCCTGGCCCGTTGCTGGATGTCGAGTTGGGCATCGGTGAGCTTCCAAGTCATGTGTCGTTCTGTCGATGATTGCCGGCCGGGTCGCCCCAAGACCCGGGCGCGCCCTCACCGAGTGGCGTCACCGTTGGCCTCGAAACTCGGCACCGGAGGCCCAGGTTGCGTGCGTGCCGCTTGAGATCTGGTGCGGAAGTACGATGCGGCAGACCGGTCCAGCCCCAACGTCGCGTGCGTCGATGACAATACATTCCGACCGGTCGAGATTCGTGTCGGTGACGAACGAAATCAGATAGCCATCATCTTCGGCTGTGGCACCAGTACGGGCAGCAAACGGCGATTCACTCCCGAAGCGGTTCGCTCCAAACTCGAACGAGACGGAATCTCCAGTCGTCATATCATGTTTGACGATGCCGCTGAATAGGAACCAGCCGGGCTCAGCGGTGGTCGAGTAGAGGTATCGCGACCTCTTCCCGGCGTACCGTTGGTTGAAGGTTCCGAATTCGAGAACGCGTGGATCCAAGTGCTCTTCTCGGGTCTGGCCGGTGTCGAGGTTGAATCGCCACCGGTGCAAGCGAGGCTTGAATGATTGCTCGTCGAGCATGGCCAGCATCTTGCCAAGCCGAGGATCCACCCCGGGCACATCGAGCGGATCCGGGTCGGGGTTTTCTTGGAAATAGCCGTCCAACACGATCTCGTTGCCTTCTTCATAGGCGTTCATCCAGTGGAGGACGAACGTCGGGTCGGCGTCGAACCACCGGATGTCGGTCGGCCCACCGAATCGGGGCACGATGGCGAATCGGGTTGGTAACTGCTCGTAGAACGTTGGGACGTGAATTCCCGCTTCAAGTAACTCGGGGTTCCAGAAGAACGGGAGGTCGATCAAGATCGAGTAGTTTTTGGTGAACGCCATGTCGTGGGGAAGTCGGGGCCCCGGCAACTCGACCGGGATCAAGTGCTTCAACTTGCGGTCCGATCCGACCACCCCGTAGTGCATGTACGGTGCGGTCTTGCCGTAGTTGAAGAACAGCAACTCACCGGTGTCGAGATCGACCTTCGGGTGGGCCGATACGCCTTCCGGTGGCACCCAGTTCGCTGTCCCGGTCTGGTCGAGCGTGTTCGGGTCGAAGCGGTAGGCATCCCCGCACATGTAATGGGTCGAAACGACCTCACCGCCATGCACGACCACATCGGTCGACGATGCGTCTTTCATCCCTCCTCGGGCACCCCAACCGGGTCGAAGCGACCTCGCCGAGTTGCCGACCAACCCGGCCCACAACGCATGCCCGGCCTCCTGCTCGGCGAGGAAACCTTCCGTCCGTACGAAGCGGTTCCGGTAGGTGGCAACACCACCTCGAAACGACATCGAGTGCAACATCCCATCTCCGTCGAATGGGTGGTACACACCGATCGCGTCGTGAACCGGATTCTCTGTGTTGCGTACGTATATGCCGTCGAGATCGGCAGGAATCTCACCGATGACTTCCATCTCGGTGGCGTCGACCTCATCGTGTTGCGGAGTCCACGCACCACTCAGGTACGGATGTTGGCCGGTGGTCACCGTGGAGTGGACTCGGTTCACAACGGTAGTGGACATGGTCACATACTTACCGATGGCCGATACTGATGTCCAAGAACAGCCCGACACCTCGACCCTCTGGTCGACTGTGACGGCACCGATGATGCGGGTATCCCACCGGTGCCGTCAGAGACAGAACGCTCGCTGCTGAGAGACGGAACGCCCCTTAGAGGGGAATGCAGGCGAGGCGCCCACCAGCGCTACCATCGGCTTCCGTCGGCATCTCATGAATGACTATGGAGTTGCCTTCGCCCGACGGAATGGCAAAATCTACCTCACTGAAGTCCTTAGCATCGCCATGTTCGTCGACGGTGAACTCAAACCAAATCTCGGTTTCTTCTGACACGACGACTTCTTCCCCACGGGATTCGGTGATATTGAAGTGTCCTTCGGCGGCGTCACCATCGCCCTCAACGCAGGGGCCGACGTGCACGTGAGAACCATACGTAACACCCGCATCGGCATTGACATTCTCGACTGAGACCGAAGCCTTCGTCCACTGACGGCCATCATCGAAAGATCGAGACTTGATCTTGACATCTGCATAGCTGCCATCGAACGGGTCGCCGACGTCGACGGCTAGGTCTACCAGTACTCCTTCGACTGTTGCCGATGATTGCATTGGGGACGAATGCCCCGTCCTTTTCGTCGGAGACGCAGACGCCGAAACTCCAACGAGTGCCACAATCGTCATGGCGAGGGCCACAACAGCGAACAGTAACTTGGTCGGATTCATTGAGGCCGAAAGGGACATTGCATCTCCAATAGAAACGTCAGGAAGCAGAAATACTCATACCCGCGCCGCCAATTGTCGTTGATACCGCAGTCGCAAACGATGCGAGAATGAGAGGACTACTAATCGGGCCTCCAAGAAGAAAGCGCGCTAGTAACCCAAAGACGGTCTATCCACCGAACCATCACTCGAAAGTGACTTATGTCATACCAATTGGAGGTACGGAGCCCATTTGCACGAACGGAACCGGCATGGGAGTCCGGGCCTGCCGGTCGGCGGACCAACCGCCGACCACCTCGTGCCCTCGCGTTTTTCATTCCGGTCTGGGGACCTTCGCTCGATGAGCAGCTTGAGCGGTCGAACCCCGGCACTCTTCATCGATATCGGCGAAGACGATCGGTTTCGACCGCAGACTCCTCGACCGTCCCTAAACGGTCGGCGGTCGACACCATAAGGTGACCAAGCGCAGGAACAGGATCGAACCGTTCCGGATCGAGCATCCACTGATAACCGATTCCCCTCAGCGCCGAAATGAGCACGGTCGCTTCGAGCTCGGGATCGATTCCAACCCGAACCGAACCATCGGCAAAACCTCGCCGCAGACACGCCGCCACCACATTTCGAAGATCGGCGTGAAGATCGGCGATTCGCTGCTGCAAAACCGAATCACCACTTAGTGCTTCAAAGCAAATGATGTATAAGGCCCGGACATGTCGATCGTCGCACTCGATCTGGCGCTTCACACCGTCGAGCATGAGTAACGCCCGTTCCAATCCACTGCCGGTGACCTGCATGGGCTGCACCGTATTTTCCTGCCAGTCGTAGACGATGCGCTTGATCAACGCCTCGATAAGTCCTGCCTTCGATCCAAAGCGGGCGGTGACAAGTCCTCGACTAAAGCCGGTCCGGCGACCGATTGCCACAAAGGTCAGCGCGGCCAGCCCACCTTCCCTGAGAAGATCGGTCGCCGCGTCGAGCATGGCCGACGTACTGGCCTTGCTCCGCCGTGCGTGCTCGTTCTGCTCGATCATGTCCCGATGAACCGCATCGTCTTAGTCTGCTCGACGGTCGCCGGTCCGAGCCAATGCATCGTCGAGTCGATGCCTCAGTAGTGCTCAATCTTCCACGGTGTGTCCGGAGAACTCGCTCCGATACGCCTGCCACCGTGCCACGTCGATGAGACCATCGGGCCGAAGCGACGCCGCGGCACCTGCACCCATGGCCAACACATGATGGAGGTTGTCAAGCACGCGAAGCCCCTGCCGGCCCAACGACACAAACCGATCGGACGCCGGCACCCACCGATCCACCGCGGTTCGAGCGGCGGCCCCCGAAAGATCGTAGACCGGATACACCGAAGGCAAACGCAATACCTGACCATCGACAACCCGAGGCTCTGGAAGCCCTAGTCGAAGGAGATCTTCGATGACGGCCCGAGCGATTTGGTCGTTCGACCAACGCCAGATCTCGTCGGTTGGCCAGCACGGCACCTCGGCACAGAGAACGGTTCGATCCGGTGGATCGTCACCGTCTCGATAGTTTTTCGGCTCGGACAGCCGTGATGTGATCGTCTCCGGTCCGGGAAGATAGTGGGCGTCATAGGGCGTGAACTGTGGCTGATCGAGCACGAGATACACCAGGATCATGGCTCGGGTTCGGAGGTCTCCGAACGCTCGGAGCACCGAGGCCGGTGGGCGAGGGCTCATGACCGTCGCCAAAATATTCAATGGCAGAGTCGACAGTCCGACACCGGCATCGATCCGTCGAGTAGTGGCCGAGATCGTGACCCGATCTGGCAGCACGTCGATGCCGGTCACCGGGCTTTGAAGGTAGATCTCGGCCCCCGCTTCAACTGCCGCGTCGGCCAACCGTTCGACGATCTGCCCATACCCCCGTCGGGGATAGTAGAACGTGCGGCCCTCTGGCTTCGACGCTCGAACCACTCGACGGGCGATGTCGCCAGGCGAAGCGGCGGAGACCCGGCGGTCAGCCAGTTCGCTGTCGAGCTGATCGGCGCCGATGCCATACAACTTTTCGACATACGGACCGTAAAACTCACGGACGACCGTCGGACCAAGCCGGTCGGACACCACCTCTTCGAACGATCGAGCGATGCCGTCGTCGTGTGATGCGGTGGACACGGCCACCGAACGTGCGGAATCCATGAGCAACCGGCTGGTCATTCCGACCGGCAGGTTGCGTACCAAGTCACGACCGCGGAGCGGAAACGCCACCCAGCGACCACCAAGCCGGATTCGCCCCTGCCGCAATCTGGTTTGAAGATCTTCTCCGAGAAGACCGTGGAGGAGTTCGAGCAATGCGGGCGACGTTGCAGCGTGAAGCCGATGGGAGCCAAGATCGACGCGAATGCCAGCGACGTCAAAACTGGCGGCCATTCCGCCAACCTGCGACCCGGCTTCGAGTACGACGCAGCGATATCCAGCCCGCGCCGTCTCGAACGCGGCCATCAGACCTGCTGGGCCGGCACCGAGAATAACCACATCGGTCATAGCCGACGACGTTCTGCCGAAGACGACGGACTTCTTTTGGCCGCCAGCGGCGGGCCATAGGCAACCAAGCGATCGCCAAACGACGACGCTTCATAGCGCGCTGTGTTACAACAAGCAACAACAAACAATGGGGCCACCGGCACGCACTCTATCGAGAGCGAGGCACGGCTGGCGAGAAGCATGCCACTATTGGTCGGCCGCAGCAAAGGCCCGAACCGAAGAACCCGTGAACGTCACCCCGACCCGGTCGCCACGCCGAACATCGGGATGGGGCCCGGTGCGGACTCGGACCGGCTGGCCATCGACCAATATGTGAACCATCGAATCGTGGCCGTAGAACTCAACGAACTCGACCTCAGCCGAATTCCCGTCGGTCAGCGAAAGCTGCTCGGGTCTTAGCAACACGTCGACTGGGCCACGGTGAGGGGCCTCAAGCGATAGTTCACCAACCGGCGTTGTCACCTGGGCACCTGACGCTATGCCGGCATAGAGCGAGCCATCACCAACAAATTCAGCCAACCATCGCGATGCCGGCGATTCGTACAGCGCTTGAGGGATATCGACTTGAACGATCCGCCCCTCTTGCATCACCGCAACCTGATCGCCAAGGACGAACGCTTCCTCCTGATCGTGAGTGACGAAGATCGACGTGATTCCGACCTCGTGAAGCAACCGGTGCACCTCGGACCGAACCGCCGAACGCAAGCCACTGTCGAAATTGGAAAACGGTTCGTCCAACAAAAGCACCTGGGGACGAGGGGCGAGAGCCCGAGCCAACGCCACCCGCTGCTGCTGGCCACCTGAGAGCGTGCTCGGCATCCGATCGGCAAGGTCGGCCAATCCAACCAGTTCCAGGCTTTCCGCCACCCGGGCCGAACGGTCAATCGTCGCCCCATCTCGCTCGTTCCGACGGAGCCCGTACGCTACGTTTTTTCCCACCGACATGTGGGGAAAGAGCGCCCAGTCCTGAAAAACCATGCCTACCCGGCGGCGTTCAGCCGGGATCCACGTCGATGGTCCGACAACGGGCCGTCCGTCGATAGAGATCGATCCGCTGTCTGGTCGTTCCAACCCGGCGATCGACCGAAGCAGGGTGGTCTTGCCGCACCCCGATGGTCCGAGTAGTGCGACCGTGCAGCCCGCTGGCACATGGAGTGATACGTCGATAAGGACCTCTTCAGCGCCGACGTAGCGATGGTTAATCGACTCAACATCGATAGGCCCGGTGGTGCCGAGGGTGTGCATTCCGACGTCCATCTTCATCGGGAGAGAGCCGCTGGACTTACGTTTCGGACCAAGAAGCGGCACGTCGGCTTCGCCCCCTGGCGGCCCTCCGCAGCAGCTTGCCCCTCGGTCGACTCGAATCCCATGGCAAGCATCTCTCTGGGTGCAGTTGGCGTCACGGCTACAGAACGTAGGCACTCTGAGTATCCGCGTACGGAATATTCCGTACGGAACAGGAACGCACCGAATATGAGCGCACGGAATATGAACGCACGGTACGTAAAGTATGCCTACCCCGAGATAGTACCAGTGCTCGCTACCGCAACGAAACCAACCTAGTCGGCACCGTCAACCACCCGACCTGGACACGTTCGGGGTCGGCATCTTCGGGAGTCGTTCTGGTCTTACGATCGAGCGACGGACGTGCCGGCGACGAGGCCAAACATGGCGATGATCACGAGGACCGACACGATTATCAGCACCGTGCCGATGATCCCCAGGATCTGACCGATCTTGGCCTGCTGCCGGTTCTCCGGCGATCGACGACCGGCATCGATCGCCTCAAGTTCCTTGTTCCCCATAACCCACGCCACCGGCGCCAAAATATTGCAGACGACCAACCCAAGAATGCCGAGCACCAGAACCGTCGTGGCCTGACTCTGCTCGACATACGAGCGCATCCCAGGGCCACCTTGATACGACATTGGCTGATTCGGTTCGTACCCACTCATTACGTTTCCTCCCAGGTCCCGAACGAAGCCTAGAGCCAGTCCCATTGAGATGGCGGTCGGGCTTGGTTGATTCCCGGTGGATCAGATACTCTCGTTCCACGGAACATACTGCTGAGACACCACAGGTACGAAATCCCCAACTCGAAGCGACCACACTGCTGGGGGACGGACGTGAAGCTCGCGTTCTCGAGCCGTCGCCTCCCGCTATCGATGATGGGTTGTTCTTCGCCGACGACCCCACGGCCGCCAGTTCGAGCGACATCGTCATGCCAGCCGGAATGCCGGGCCACAGCGATTGGAACGACATACTGGCCGAACGGCCAGAGCACGCCGACTGGGTGGCACAACATTGGCTCGGTGGTGAACGTCGAATGCCCGACGTTCCTTCAAAGCTCACCGAAACACGGCTGGCCCTACATCGTCTCGCAGCCTATGTCATCGCTCCGACACGACACTCGGCAAACGGCAAATTCGGTCTCCGCTATACCCACCGCGGCTTCGGCACCCCGTTCTTTGGTCTCGACCGCCAGGTCCGGGTCGAGGGCGCCACGCTGGTCGACCAACGCGGCGACGGCACGGTGCGGTCGGCACCGATCACGTCGCTCAAGGCAGCCGCTGACTTCCTCGAAACGGCGATCGACACCGAGACTGCAGCGGAGCACGACTCGCCGGAGGTTGGCGACGTCGATGCCGACCTTGAGATCGACGAGACCGCGGCCCACTTCCTCGGCCACTGGTTCGGGATGGCGTTCGCCGCCCTCGAACTCGTCCGATCCGACCCGGCCTCTGTCGACCCTTCCCGACCGCAGATCTGGCCGGGACACTTCGACCCGGCGATCGAAGTAGGCGACGAAGACCACCGGGGCAGCTACGGCGCATCGCCGGGCGATCACGGCATCGACGAACCGTACCTCTATCTCAGTATCTGGTACCCGGACCGCATCGGCATCGAAACCGTGGACGGCCATGGGACCGACGTCTGGAACGCCCCCTCGTTCACCGGGTCCGTCCTGACTCTTTCCGACTTCCCATCTGGTCGAGATCCGGTCGAGGTAGCTGCTGAATTCTGGCTCACCGCCCGCGATCAACTCGGCTGACCAGCGGCGATGAGGGGCCGAAGCACCGCTATAGATGCGTTTACTTTGAACGGTGACGGAACGGGCGCCCGTCGGCTCACCGCCTTGCTCGGATGTCGAAAACGAGCGCTCAAGACAGACCTGCTCCCGGCGATTGGAACGCAATGGCACAGATCGAACTGAAGCTCCATGTCCCAGAACCGGCGGCTCGACCGGGCGAGGACCCCGACTTTTCCTTCCTTACGCTCCCACCGGTCGACGAAGCCCGGCGACCGGCCATCAACGCCGCGGCCTCCCACACCTACGATCTGGCCACCGCCATGATTCGCGTCCTCGACGATGACGGATCGATCGGCGGCCACTGGGATCCCGAACTCGACGCCGAAACCAAACGAGCCGCGCTCCGCCACATGATCGTCACTCGCCTCTTGGAGGAGCAGTTCATGCTCCTCCAGCGGCAGGGCAAAGCGGCGTTCGCCATGGCCTCCCTCGGGGAAGAGGCGGTGGCGGTCTCGGCGGCGATGGCCGTCGACGTCGACTCTCCCGGCTATGGCCCCGGTCTCGACATGCACTTTCCCACCTACCGGCAAGGTGGCATCCTCGTGGCCAACAACCACTCGCTGGTAGAGATGACCTGTCAGGTACTGTCAAATGCTGGCGACCGACTCAAAGGGGCGCAGCTCCCGGTGCTCCATTCGGTACCGGAATGTGGCTTCTTCTCGATCTCAGGCAACCTGGCGACCCAGCTCATCCAGGCGGTCGGCTGGGCCATGGCCGGCGCGATTCAAAACAACCGAATCGTCGGCGTCGGCTGGACCGGCGAGGGGGCGACCGCCGAGAACGACTTCCACTCCGCCCTGGTATTTTCATCGGTCTACCAACCCCCAGCCATTATCAATGTGGTCAACAACCAATGGGCGATATCCAGCTTTCAAGGCATCGCCGGGGGGACGAACGCCTCGTTCGCTCAACGAGGCGTTGGCTACGGCATCGCCACCCTTCGGGTCGACGGGAACGATCTGCTGGCCGGGTACGCCGCGACGCGATGGGCCGATGAGCGTGCCCGATCTGGCCATGGACCAACCTTGATCGAGTGGGTGACGTACCGAGCGGCCTCCCACTCGTCGTCGGACGATCCATCAAAGTACCGTCCGGCCGAGGCGGCGAAGGCCTGGCCGCTTGGCGACCCGATCGATCGCTTGACCGAACACCTCGTGGTCATCGGCGACATGACCCGGAACGACGTTGAGGAACTGACGAGCGAATCGCGCCACCTCGTCGACGCCACCGTGGCCGAAGCCGAAGCCATCGGCACCCTCAACAGCGGTCCGGCGATGTCACCGGTGGAGATGTTCCGCCATGTGTACGCCGAGCCGCCACCTCACCTCATCGAGCAGCGACAGGAACTCGGGTACTGACATGGTTGTCAAAAAGGACGTTCACCAAGAAGCCGAGGAACAGATAAGCCAAGGCGACGGCTACGCAACGATGCCGTCGAAGAAATTCACCATGATCCAGGCCATCCGAGATGCCATCGCGGTGATGATGGCCCGGGATGAACGAGTGATAAGTTTCGGAGAGGACGCCGGCTTCTTTGGTGGCGTGTTTCGCTGCACCGAGGGCCTGCAGGAAGAGTTCGGCAAACACCGTTCGTTCGATACACCGATCTCCGAGAGTGGGATCGTGGGCTCGGCGGTCGGCATGGCGGCATACGGGTTGAGACCGGTGGCCGAGATCCAGTTCGCCGATTACATGTATCCGGGGTACGACCAGATCGTGTCGGAAGCGGCTCGGCTCCGATCACGATCCGCTAGCGAGTTCACCTGTCCGCTGGTTATTCGCATGCCGGTCGGAGGAGGCATCCGCGGCGGTCAAACCCATTCGCAGAGCCCGGAGGCGTTGTTCACCCACGTCGCTGGTTTGAAGACGGTGATCCCCTCGAACCCCTTCGACGCAAAGGGGCTGCTGATCGCGGCCATCGAGGATCCCGATCCGGTGATCTTCCTTGAACCGAAGCGGTTGTACAACGGTCCATTCGACGGCCACCACGACCGACCGATTCAGCCTTGGTCGCGACACCCACTCGGCGATGTCCCCGAGGGCTATTTCACCGTCCCGTTGGGCAAGGCCGATGTCGTTCGGCCCGGGTCAGAAGTGACGGTGCTGGCGTACGGGACGCTCCGTTTCGTCGCCGAGGCAGCCGTCGAAGAAACGGGGATCGATGCCGAGATCATCGACCTTCGAACGCTTCTCCCGCTCGACGTCGAGACCATTATCACCTCGGTGAAGAAGACCGGGCGTTGCGTCATCGTCCACGAAGCGACGAAGACGAGCGGATTCGGCGCAGAACTGTCCGCCCAGGTTCAAGAGCGATGCTTCGACCACCTCGAAGCCCCGATTGTCCGAGTAGCCGGGTATGACACCCCATACCCGGTGGGGCTTGAGTGGGTTTACTTCCCCGGCCCCGATCGAGTTGGCGACGCGCTTCGCCAGGTGGTGACCTACGTATGAGTGAGTCGGACAGCAACGGTGACGGTGCCGAACAATCAGGGGAGGAGACCACCGCCTTTTCGGTGAAAGTTCCAGATGTCGGCGAAGGGGTTGCCGAGGTTGAAGTTGTCTCGTGGTCGGTCGAACCCGGTCAGCGGGTAACCAGGCATCAGATCGTCGCCGAAGTCATGACCGACAAGGCGACCGTCGAGGTACCGTCGCCGGTGGACGGGGTCATCGCTGACCTCGCCGGCGATATCGGCGACGTTCTTCTCGTCGGCGAAAGCTTGTTCGTCCTCGACCTCGAGGGGGCCGACCCCCCAGCCGGAGTGGAGGTGGAATCCCGACCGGTCACCGGATCCCCGGGCCGTCCCGCAACCAAGTCCCACGGCGGTACACCGGCGAACGCCAAAAAGCCGGTGTCGCCCGGTGCCGACACCGAGATGTCCGGTTTGACGACCTCCCTGCCACCTCCGCCATCCGATTCCCCTCTACCGACCGCCTCGGCTACCGCGCCGAACGCCGGTCAGCTCCCACCGCGCCCTGAAGGCCAGCGGCCCACCGCATCGCCCGCCGTCCGTCGTCGTGCCCGCGATGCCGGCCTAGATCTTCGCACCGTGGCCGGCTCCGGGCCGGCCGGACGGATCACCCATGCCGATATCGATGCACTGTTCGCCGGTGCCACCACCGGGGCACGCCCTACGGCGTCTTCTCCCCGCCGGCAGCAGAGTACCGAGGTAGTCGACCAGCCGATCGTCGGGATCCGCCGCAAGATCGCCGAGCGGATGGTCAACGCAACGACGTCTATCCCCCACATTACCTACGTTGATGAACTCGACGTGACCGCGTTGGAAGAACTCCGCACAACCCTAAACGGTCAGGCCTCGACGGTGAACGCTGCCGCTAGCCGCCTCACCTTGCTGCCGTTCCTCATCAAAGCACTCGTCGAGGTTCTACCGGAATTCCCCGCCGTGAATGCCCACATCGTCGAAGGCCAGCCGGGCCAACCCGCCGTGCTCCGCAAGTTCGGCGGCGTCCATGTCGGTGTTGCCACTCAAACCGACGCCGGGCTCGTCGTACCGGTGATCCGTCATGCCGAGGCCGAAACGCTTCGTTCACTGGCCGACCGATTGACCGCTCTGGCCACCGCGGCTCGGGCCGGCACGACCACTCCGACCGAGCTGTCGGGTTCGACCATCACCATCTCAAGCCTCGGCCCGTTGGGTGGCCTGGTCACCACTCCGGTAATCAACGCCCCCGAGGTGGCCATCGTCGGGGTCAACAAGATCGTGACGAGACCGGTCTGGGACGGACGGGACTTTGTGCCACGCAAGATGATGAATCTGTCCTCGTCGTTCGATCATCGGGTTATCGACGGTTGGGACGCGGCGCAATTCGTCCAAGCGATCAAGCGACTCGTCGAACAGCCCGCCCTCCTCTTTCTCAAAGATGAATGATCGGTAACATCAAGTGACTATTTCTGACGCTCCTGTTTCATCCCGCCATGTGCCGATCGTGATCATCGGCGGAGGACCCGGCGGGTACGTCGCCGGCATTCGGGCCGGCCAGCTCGGCCTGTCGGCGATCGTTATCGATGACCAACCCCTGGGTGGCACGTGCCTCAACGTCGGGTGCATCCCGTCGAAGGCATTGATCCATGCGGCCGAGGAGTTCGCCGTTGCCGGAGAGCAAGCGACCGATGGCCGCTTCGGGATCACCGTCGCCGAACCTCGTATCGATTTGGCCGCCACCATGGCCTGGAAAGACGGCATCGTCGGTCGACTGAACCGAGGCGTCGGGGGGCTGCTTCGTAAGGCCGGAACCGAGGTGGTCAGCGGCCGGGCTCGACTGGTCGACGGCAAGACGGTCGATGTAGCCGTCTCCGACGGTTCCACCGAACGAATAACCGCCGACCACATCGTGTTGGCCACCGGGTCTGCTCCGGTCGAGTTGGCATCCCTACCCTTTGGGGGGCGAATCATCTCGTCCACAGGCGCCCTATCGCTGACCGAAGTACCGGATCGGCTGGCCGTCGTCGGCGGCGGGTACATCGGGTTGGAGCTCGGTATGGCGTTCGCCAATCTTGGTGCATCGGTGACGGTGGTGGAGGCCGAGGACCGGATCCTTCCCTTGTACGACCGAGAGTTGGTTGGGCCGGTAGCGGCGGCCCTCGAGAACTTGGGGGTGACGGTCTTGACCGACGCGTTGGCCACCGAGGCGACCGACGGTGGGCTCCTCGTATCTCCCCGTTCGGCCGACGCCGAGGGCAACGGCGGGTCAACGGAAATCCCGGCTGACAATATTCTGGTAACCGTCGGTCGAACGCCGGCAATGGACGGGCTAGGGCTCGACGAGCTTGGCCTTACCCGCGATGGGCCGTTCGTCGCCATCGACGAGCGGTGCCGCACATCGATGCGAAACGTTTGGGCAATCGGTGACCTAACCGGGGAACCGATGTTGGCCCATCGAGCGATGAAACAAGGCGAGGTGGTTGCCGAGGTGATCGCCGGCCAGGCGTCGGTGTTCGACCCGGCAGCGATCCCGGCGGTCGTGTTCACCGACCCTGAGATCGTCAGCGTTGGATTGAGCCCGGATGACGCCCGTTCCGCCGGTCTCGAAGTCATTGTTGGCCGATTCCCGTTGCAGGCAAACGGGCGGGCTATGACGCTGAGCCCAACCGGCCTCGACGGCGACGCCGGTCTGATTCGCGCCGTCGCCAACGCCGACGATCATCTCATCGTGGGATTACAGGCCGTCGGAACGTCGGTAGCCGAATTGTCCGCTGCGTTCGGCCTGGCGTTGGAAATGGGGGCTCGTCTCGAAGATGTGGCTGACACCATTCACACCCATCCAACGGTCGGCGAAGGATTCGCCGAGTCGGTTGCGGCAACACTGGGGCACCCCCTCCACATCTGACCATCGACGCACGCGACCGACCGCTTCGAGGCATACTGTCGAGGTGAGTCAACGTGCGTCCACAATCGGATGGCGGGAGTGGGTGGGTCTTCCCACGCTGGGAGTTGATTGGGTCGAGGCGAAGGTCGACACCGGCGCTCAATCATCCGCACTCCACGCTTTCGACATCCAGTATTTCGAACGTGATGGTGCTCGGTGGGTTCGCTTCCACGTGCAGCACTGGGATCCCGACCACGAGGGCAAGGTCGCCGCTGAGGCCCCGCTGCTCGACATGCGTCGGGTCCGGAGTTCGAACGGTCAGGTCGAGGAGCGCCCATCGATCAAGACTCCTGCTCGGCTCGGCGATCGTACAGAAGAGATCGTCATTACCTTGGCAAACCGGGCCGGGATGGGCTTTCGCATGTTGCTCGGTCGTGAAGCGTTGCGAGGGCGGTTCCTGGTCGACGCCAATTCGTCGTTCAATCTCAGCGGTCCTCCGGCTCGGCAACGTATCGCCTGACAAAATTCTTATCGCCTGATGGGGACCGGTCACCATCGTCCGAATTGATTTGTGTCTCTAGTATCGCGGGGTGAGCGATACGACGGCCGCTACTACTGAGGTGTCGGCCGACACAGACGACTTGGGCGCCTTTGTAGAACACGGCGACCGCTACCTTGAACTCCTCGGTGAGGGCTTCGAGGACGTTTCAACGACTCGGTCCCAAGTGATCGAGGAGCTTGGTTTCGCCCCGAGCGAAAGCCCGAGCGCGGCGTCCGACCCGATGGCCGAGCTCTTCGCTCACGCGACGGTCAACAACCGTTTCGTTCGAGAAGTCCGCGATGCGTTGCTGCGGTTCGATCCCCACAACAGCGGATTGGTGACCGCACCCCGATCGGTCATCGATGTGGCGATCTCCGAAGCCGGTCTCGATGCCGTGCCGGTCGATACTCTCGCCGCCGACCAGGAGCGGGCGGCCAGGGTCGACGCGATCGGGCGAATCCGTTCTCTCGACACGTTGATCGCCGTCGCTCAGGCTCGTGGTGATCTGGACGACGTCGCATCGCTGGAAGCGGAACGGGAGGCGACCGTACTCGACGTTGTCGACCCTGAAGTAGCGCACACCTATGTCGTGGCCAAGTATTTTGACGGCGCTTTTGATGACGATGTCGTCGGTCGGGAACAGTTCGCCGCTGTGGCTCAGGGAGCCCGCCACGACGAGATCTTGGACTGGCTCGCCGATGAGGGCGTGGTCGGCGACGCGGCGTCCGTCGAGTACGAACGGATCGTTGCCGCGGCGCGGTTCTTCGAGGAGGACGAAGCGGCCAGGAACCGGCTAGACGCAGGAAACGACGACGATGGAGACGTCGACAACAAGTTCTCCGCCGCCGACGGAGTCGCTCACGTGATGGCCCTCACGGTGGAGACCGAGGATCCGATCGAAGGTTCGCTCCGCCTGGCGGTGATCGACGGCACGGTCGGTCTTGGTCCCGGCTTCGCGTCGGAGTTGATGTGGAACGACCGCGACCTCAAATCGATGTACGAGGGCGGATCGATCCTTGGCCCGCTGGATGACGACGAGCGACTGGCGGCGGTCGACGGCTTCGTCCGGGCCCAGGCCATCACCAACCTCAACCCCGAGATTCCCCAAATGGTGGTGCCGTACATCGCGACCGGCAACGACTCGCTCGATTCCGAACTCCGACGGTCCTATGCCAGGGAAGCGGTTCGACTTGAGTTGGTCGACCCAACCGATCCCATGTCGCAGACCGTGGCGGCCATGTTCGCCGGTCGAGCGTTGGAAGATCTCGACCCGGCGGACCAAGCGGCCTTGGTCGGCGAGCTTTCGCAACCAATCACGTTGGGCACCGACGGGCATGTCGAGATAGCGGCCGGGCTATTCGCCGCCGCCTTGGTCGTCCCCGAATCGGTTGAACTTCCGGACACCTACTCGGTGTTCTATGGGCCGGAAGGCGCGATCGGCCGGGACCGGCTGGCCGCATCGACGCTGGTTGGCCTCAACGATGGATGGGCGAACGGGGACGACGTCACCCCGGCCACCGAGGCGTTCGTTGTCGGCCTGTTCGATCATCTGCCACCGGTGTATGGCTACTCGACGTGGGCCCCAGACGGGGAGCGTTACCTGGGGCATGAACTTGGAAACGCCCTCGGGGTGGTCCTTCACCAGGGAGATCCTCAAGCTCAAGCCACCCACGCCGAACGCCTGTCGGAAATCTTTATGACCCCCGAGGGTGCTCGGTTGCTGAGCGCCAATCCGACCGTGGTCGATCCGATGATGCGGGAGCAGTTGATCGACACCACCTTCTTCGGGCGTGAACCCGACGTGCCGGATAGCCCCGCTGATGTGGTGTCTGCACCGTCCCTGGTCTATTGGACCGCTGACGATTTCGGTGGCCGGTACGGCGAGGGCGACAGCGGTCGGGTGATCGGAGACGTGGCGATCGACATGGCTCGCGCCCAACTTCTCGCCTCGGGTGAATCCGGCGACCTCACCTTCGGAGAGGAGCTGCGGATCCGCCAAATCGTCGCCACCGACCAAGGACAGAACCTGTTCGGGTTCAGCGAACAGGTCGACTATCAACGGCGGAACCAGATGGTGGGCTTGGCGCTAGCCAACCCGGACTGGGACGCCGACAGCACGTTTGCCGATGACATCTCTGGTTTCGACAACCCGGCGGTCAATGCCGAGCTGGCGGTTCTTTTGGCCGAGGCGGAGCTTGGCCGAGAGCTGACGACAACCGAAGCGTCACAGCTTCGAGCACTCGGCCGGTCCGAGCCTTGGATCGATAAGGTCGGCCTTGGGTCCGGCCTACCGGAGCAGACACAGGCCATGTACCTAGTGGGTGCGTTGGATCAAGGGTGGACGGAGGAGACCTTCGACCGTGCCGATGACCTTTCGTTGAACAACACGCTGAATACGTGGCTCGGCCGAAGCCACCTCGGCCAGTTCAACAACGCTGACCGAACGGCCGAGCTGGCCGAACTTGGCGAAGGCCCCACCGAGGATCTCGTCATGGCGGTAGTTGGGGACCGCTTAGAGGACGTTCCGGGTGGTGCCGCTCACCCGGCCATTCAAGGTCAAATTCAGGCCACGGTCGACGAGATAAACGCCCACCGGGCAGACGGCACGAGCGTGTCGGTTGTCCCCGTGTATCTGAATGCCGGCCAGTTCCAGGCCGAGATGTACTTGTTCGAGACGACCAATGACGATGGCGACAACGTGTTCGTCGATCTTGCCGGCGAGCATTTCAGCAGCGTCAACGATTGGTACAACCACAGCCGGTTACCACCAGGTCAGGTCGTCTTTACCGGTACGACCGAAGGTTCGACGGCGAACTCAACGTTCGTGTCACCGGTCGCTGGGGCCGACTATCGCTCTATCTCCTTTACCACCGAGTCCTATGTGGACACGTTCTGGGAGCACGCTGAACCGTGGGTGATGGGGGGTGTCGCCGTGGTCGGTGGCGTGCTGCTGTTCTTCCCTCCGACGGCCCTTGTTGGCGGCGGTCTGGTCGCCGCCACCGGCGTGTATCAGGCCGGGAAAGGTCTGTCCGGGTTATATCAGCTTCAACGGCACGGCGCCGATCTCGACTGGTCCGATCCGCGTGTTCGAGGCGATGTGCTTCAGGTAGTCGAAGGGACGTTGACGGCAGCGACCGCCGGCGGTTCGGCTTGGGCCGCCCGTAGCGCCCGAGCCGGAAACTTTAACCGGTGGGCGACCAACGGGCTACGCGGGCTCAACGTGCTAGAGGGCGGTTACTCGGTCGGATCGATCGGCTACCAAGCGAACCAGATCTTGACCAGCGACCTCCCAGAATCGGAGAAATGGAAACGGCTCGGCCAGCTCGGGTTCGCCGTCGTGGGGCAAGGGGTAGCACCGATCGCCATCGGCCGGAATCTGCACCGTCTCCCGTTCACGACCGCCAACGCATACCACCCCGGCGTGTCCCAAGAAGCCTTCGATCAAGCCCGATCCGTCGGCATCACCGACCCGGCCGCCATCGCTGGGTACACCCACCTGCTCGAACTCGATCGGACAAGCGCCTCAGCTCACGCCGTCGCCATCCACAACGTAAACGGCCGCCCCCACGTCACCACCGTCCCACCAAGACTCGTCGGTGGCGGAGGCAAACCCAGTTCCAAACTCCCAAACGAAGCTGGTATTGACCTCTCTAACGTCGACTTGGCCGAATACGTCGAGCGTACATCCGGACAAGTAACACTATCTAACGGGGTCGTTGTCACACAGCAGTATGCAGTCATCCATGAGAATGCTCTCGGGGATTATGTTCGGGAGCTCGATCTTCTCCACGAGGCCGCCGGGTCAAGTCTGGACCCCTATGTTCGAGATCAGATCGAGAGCTACATCACGAAGTTCTCTGGCTTCGATCGCGATGGCGATCCGGTCTACCGGGTTCCATTGCACCACTTCGACCCGGTCTCTGGCGAGTCGATCGTGCACGGAGCGAGATTTCCCGGTATTGACGCAGACGTGATCGCCTTCAATGCCGCGGTTAGCGACGCGAGAGCGATGTCGCCTTCAGCTAACCTCGACGAAATTTCTGTAGTGGTCCTGAACCGCAACAATGGCCTCATGCCGTCCTGCCCGCACTGCTCTGGCATACTGGGCGACGCCAATATCGTTGGCGGCTCAACTCACGCTCAGATTGAGGAGGGCGGTCCGTGACCGAAGATCAAACCCATCCAGCCGATGCCGATGCAGTACTTCGAGTTTTTAGCGACGGATTGACAGTCATCGACGGTGTCGCCTTTTTTGACGGTATTGCGTTCACCGGGGTTGGTATCGACCACCACCCCGATGATTCGTGCCATATGCACACCTTCGCCGACGGCCAACGGATCGGCCCTTTTGTCGAACCGCTCCTAGATTTCAACCAGGATCTCGTCGTGTATGACTTCGATGGTGTGATGTCGAACGGCCAACTCATTGAAGAACCCGACTACTCGTACACATACAAAGGACAAGCGTTCACCGGTATCACCGTGTCGCGAAACCCTAAAGAACCCAATCATCTCAATCGAATACTGCCATACAAGGACGGCAAGTATCTTGAGGATGAGCTTCTTGAATGGCATCCTGGTGGCGCGCTCGCCGCATACCGCCACACTACCAAGATCAAAGATGATGCCAATCTTCGTGAGTCTTACCGGTGGGATCGTGAACGGTCGCCAGCCTCGTCGGATGTCCGAGTTGGGCTAACCGCAGGCAGCGGAAGTGGCATGAGAGTGCGCTTCAACCCAGGTGGGGAACTCGTCGCTGTTGGCCTACCTCAGCAGATCACGAAACTAGACGATGTACAGCGCTACAAGCACCACGCGATCGGGCCGGTATTTTGCTCGCTCGCCGACCTCGATCAGTACGCCATAGGTAGCGAGATTCAGTTCACCATCACCGCCGCCACAGAACACCTCGTCCTTGACGCTTTCGTAGCCACCGGCCGCCTCAACAATGTTCGACAAATCACCGGGGACTTCTCCCCTGTTGCCCTTGAGAAGATTCTCGCGCTACCCAACCTAACGACCCTCACTCTCTGGAACAGCCATCGGTCTGACAACGAACTGCAAGCGGAACAAATCGCTCAACTTCTCACAACCAACATTGCTCCCAAACTGACCACAATAAACTGGTCGGGCGTCCGGCACCTCGATGAACAAAGGGCCAAGGAAGTCATCGAAGCGCTCGACCGTTGGGCTTCCCAACAACCAGATCGTCAAGTCACGACCTAACGTTACGCACCAGCTAACGGGCCGCAGAACGACACCAGCCCGGACAGGAACCCACGACCTGACCAACCCGACCGGTCCCTCACGACGCAACCCGTCGGAATCGATACGAGAACAACCTGGTTGTACTGTTCCAAGCGATCGGCGATAGCTACTATACGTAGCCGACAAGACTGCTAGGGGCCCAATGTCAGAACAGCTCGATGACGTCTACGACCTCATCATTATCGGTGGGACCGCCGGCGGCCTCTCGGTTGCGATCTCCTCCCTCAAGTCCGGTCTGAAACGAGTTCGGCTCATCGAGCCGGGCGACAGTATCGCCTTCGATGTTCTCGTTCCGATGAACCAGGTAGACGTCTCATACGGCGAATCTCTTCTGAGCATCGAACGGACCGAAGCAACGAACGAACTCCTGATCACCACCAGTTTGCGAAGCTACGTCAGCCACGGTTGTCTTATCGCCCTACGAGACCGGGACCCCCACTGGCAGCCACCGCTCGCTTCGACCAGCGACCGAGTGACCATCGACGAACTCCCCACCATGATCGACGACCGGGACGTTCTTATCGTTGGCCACACCGACAACGCCGTCGAGCTGGTGTGGGACGCAGCAAATTCAGGCGCTCGGGTCGTCATGGCGGCCGGAGGAATGGACCCGGCGATGCTGGCCCCCGCAGCCGATTCGATCCTCAGAAAACTGGAGCGTGAACGACGGGCAACGGTGCTCTACCGAGCCGTCCCAGACGAGATCGGCCAGAACGACAAGTTTCCGATCGCATACTTCAATGACCGTCGGACCCCCGACCTTGAGTTCGACCACATCGTCCTCGCCTCCCACCGTCGCCGGCCAACCATCGACGCCTTCAACGTGAGCGCCGAGGCCCTCGAAACCAACCGAGTCTGGTTCCTCGGCGAGCCCGAACCAGGCCGTGATGTTCCAACGGCGCAGGCCTGGCAGATCGGGAGTCAAATTGCTGAAGCGTGCTTCCCCGACCTTGCCGCCCCGGTCGCCAAATCAACTGTGGCAAGACGAGCACGGCACCAGTCGATCGTCGAAGAGCTTCGAGCCGATCACTACAACGCAACCATCACCCGCTTCGAGCCCACCCACTCCGATCTATGGGTCCTACGAGTGCGGCCCGATCACGGAGACACCTCCCACATCCCGGGGCAATATGCATCGCTCGGTCTCGGCTACTGGGAAGACCGGATCGACGACGCAATCGACAACGATCTTGACAACAAATGGGAAAAACTCATCCGGCGGTCGTATTCGATATCACACCCGATCTTCGAACCCTCCGGCTATCTCGCCCCAGGAGACACCGACGGTGAACTCGAGTTCTACATCGTGTTGGTCCAAGCCGATGAGAACCACGTTCCAGCGCTCACACCACGACTGGCTCGAAAAACCCCTGGCGACCGAATCTACCTCGGACCCAAGGTTGCCGGCCGATACACCCTCGAATCGGTTGACGACCCCGCCGACACCGTCATATTCTTCGCCACCGGGACCGGCGAGGCTCCACACAACTCGATGATCGCCGAACTTCTACGCAAAGGTCATACCGGCCCAATCATCGCCACGGTCACGGTCCGCAACTGGGTCGACCTCGGGTATCTGAAAACTCACCGGGAACTCGAAGCCCGCTACCCCAACTACCACTACATACCAATGCCGACCCGCGAGCCCGACGTGCCGAAGCAGTACCTGCAAGATCTGATCACCAACCAGACGTTCGACAAAATCCTCGGGCATCCCATCAGTCCTGACGACACCCACGCGTTCCTGTGCGGAAACCCTGCCATGATCGGTCTCCCAGAAGACAAAGACGGCGATTCTTCGTTCCCCGAACCGGTCGGAGTGGTGCAACTACTCACCGAGCGAGGGTTCACCCTCGACAAACGGAACCGACCAGGAAATATCCACTACGAAGAATACTGGTAACCGCGAGACCCCGTTACCCGTGGACCAAAGGCCGAGCGTGGCACCAAACCGTAGCTGTCAGACGGGAAGCAGCGGCGGTACCGGCAGGCGAACAGCATCCGCCACCACACGAATCAGTTCGGCCTCGTCGGCGGTGGTCGTGCCATCGTGAAGCACGGCGGCGGTCGCTCCCATCACAAACGCTTCTCGTCCCACCCGATCGAGATGGGACAGCCGCTCCAGCGCCCCATCCACCCGCTCAACCGTCAACTCTTCGAGCGCCGGCACCGCGGCGACCGGCGACCCGATGACCCCGAGCGCTGCTTCGAACGCCCCTTGAGTTTGAGACGGCCCAGCACTGTTAAACCAAGACATCATGGCGTACACGGTCACCGCGTCCGCTGCGAGTTGATCGAGGGGCACGGCGTGACGGGCTGAGCCGTCGTCGTACTGGTCCTCCAGGTGACGCAACATGACCCGACGCAACATCCAACGGAACAGATCCTGATCGTGGCGTGAGCTCTCAATCGTTTCGATGGCTTGGGCCAGTGCCTGCTTGAACTCGAATGGCGTCTCCCGGATCGAATGCAAGGCGATATCGATCGCCGGAAGTTGGAGCGACCGATCGAGTTCACTGATCACCCGACTCGCGGCATCGAGATACTCGGCCTCGATTCCCGTGAGCGACGAGGCCTGAGCAAGTTGGCCGGGACGGCTTGACGGATCCGTCGTGACGAGCAAACCAACAACGGCGGCCACCGCTCCTTGCCGTGTGTGGAGATACCCCTGGGTCATCTCCGGAATCCGGGCCAGTAAGGCCCTGGCGTGGTGTATGTGAGCATCGGTCGGTCCGGTGAAAACCGGGGCCCCATATCTAGCCTCAGTAGCCGGTTGGGTGATGGCTTCCTCGACCGTCCGGTTCCCAGAGGTGTCGCCCGGTGCTGGTCGAGCCGGCGCCCCGGCCAGCGATGACGACGCACCGGCACCGCCGGCGGCCAGGATCGTCGGATCGATCGGCAAACCATGATTTCCGGGCATGCCGGGGATAGCCACCTGCCCGGGCAAAAACCCACCTTGCTGTCGGGCCTGTGGGGCCTGGCCGGCCTGCGGTCGACCGCGACGCGATGATGATTCCACCAAATCCGGTTCGGCGAACTCCCCGTCCCAACTCGGGAGTAGCCGTTTGATTCGGTCGGTCAACGGTGGATGAGAGGCGAGACTGTTCGACATCGCCGAGCTAAAGAAGAGGTGGCTGGCCTCGGTGGCATGAGCAGCGCGAATCCGGTTCTGATCGGTCATCCCTCCGATCTTCATCAACGCCTCACCGATACCGGACGGGTCGCGGGTGTATTGCACCGCCGACGCGTCGGCCAAATACTCCCGTTGACGGGAGACGGCGGCTTGAATCATTCTGGCGAACAAGGTGCCGACCGAACCGATGACGACCAACCCGATCCCGGCCGCCAGCAACAGCATGGCCGAGTTGTCACGGTCATCTCGGCGGCGCGGAGCCCACCACAAATGCTGAAGGAGGATACGACCGAGCACGGTGATGACCGCGATACCAAACACCCACCCAATGATTCGCGTTTTGATCCGGGTGTCGCCGTTTCGGATGTGGGCAAACTCGTGGGCGATCACCCCTTGGAGTTCGCGTCGGTTTAGGTGTTGCAACGTGCCCCGGGTAACTCCGATAGCGGCGTTGTCAGCGGTCCATCCAGCAGCAAAAGCATTGATCGACGGCTCCTGATCGAGGACGAACACCGCCGGTACAGGCATGCCCGAAGCGATAGCGATCTCCTCGACAATGTTGCTCAGCTGCTTCTCGGCCGGATCGAGAGTATTGAAATCGACCGGTCGGCCGCCCATCGATGCAGCGACGTACGAGCCGCCCCCGCTACGAATTTGAGCCGACTTCACCAACGACGCACCGACTACCCCGATCGTCGTCAACGGTGCGGCGACACCGATGGCGCTCAACGGCTGAACGGTCCCGCTCGAGTAGTAAAACAACCCCATCATCAACGCCGAAACGACGGCGATGATGGCGATCAAGCCAAGCACTAGCAGCGCGATCAATCGCGTCGTGCTCTGCTTAGCTTCTTCCTGTTGGCTCTGGAAGTCCATCGTCAGAACGGTATCTGGCGCAGTGGCGCCGGATCAGTCGCGCAACCCGCCCTGTTGGGGTGGGAACGGATTGTCCCTGTCGTCGAAGCTGACGTTGATGTTCTCGCGCTTGTGGGCCTTCTCTTCAAGGTCGAGGTACGCCGAGTCCTTGAACCCCGCCATGTTGGCGAATATCACAGACGGGAATGTGGTCTTCTGCGTCTGGTAGGCACTGACCTGATCGTTGTAATTCTGCCTCGAGAACGCGATCTTGTTTTCGGTAGTCGTTAGCTCCTCGGTGAGCTGAGCCATGTTCTGGTTCGCCTTGAGGTCGGGGTAGGCCTCGCTCACGGCCATCAACCGGCTGAGGGCTCCACCCAACTCCCCCTCAGAGGATGCCATCTTCTGCATCGCCTCCAAATTTTCCGGGTCGCCCTTCACCTCGATGCGAGCCTGAGTCGCCGCGGCCCGAGCCGCGACTACTGCCTCAAGGGTCTCCCGTTCATGGCTCATGTAGCCCTTGACCGTCTCGACGAGGTTGGGAATCAAGTCGTGACGCCGCTCGAGTTGGACATCGATCTGAGCGAAGGCGTTACGAACACGCTCGCGCAGCTTGACAAGTTTGTTATAGATCGAGACCGCAAACACTCCCATCAAAACCACGATGGCGATCAGGATGAAAAGGATGATGTAAGGCATGGATCTTTCTTCTCGCTAGATATTCGATTGCCGTAAGCATGCCACGGGACGGTGGGAACATGCTCTGTCACTACCTAACGCCGTGGTCGGACTGGAAGTTCCGCCCCATAACCTCGACCGGCTCAATCGAGCTCTTGAGCGACCTCAGCGGAATGCTCGCCAAGTGTCGGAGCCGGGTTGCGCACTCCCATCGGAGAGGACGTAAACCGGATGGGCGGCCCTGGGTATCGAACGGTGCGGTCGAGTTGTGGTTGATAGATCTCAGCGGTAAATCCACGCTCGACCAGGTGCGGATCGGTCATCATTTCATCCGGTGACCAAACCACTCCGGCCGCGAGGCCTCTCTTCTGGAACCCGACGAAGGCCTCGTGAGCCGTCAATCGACCAGCGATGAACGCCATCGCGTCACGGCCACCGCGAACCACATCTCCAGACGGGCCATCGTCTGCGTGCACTTGTTGGTCGAGCCGTTCCTGTTGCATGCCGCGTTCCAATACCGCGGTCGATGCGAACTCCTCGGCCAGACCGAGCTCGTCGAGCCAGGACCGTAACGCGGTGAATTCAGCTGGTGTAGAAGGCATCCTGCCAATGTGTACATAGCGCCCATCAGCGCATCGAAATTGGCTCGGTTCGGACGGCTCGGGAGCGGCGGGGCGGCCGGTTTGGCGCTGCACGGTCTGTTGAGCCGCCAACCACGAGTACGACGCGGACTCGGTGGTGACGTTAGCCGCCGCCATCATCGACACATCGACGAACTGGCCGCCGTGACGGGAGCGAGCGACCAATGCCGTGAGCGTCGACATCACCGCAAAGTGGGCGGCGATACGTATCGCCTGATTGCCCCGCCCCCGGACTGGCGGCAACTCGTGATCGTCGTACCCACAGGACCACAGCAACCCGCCCCTAGCCATCAGCGTGAGATCGGTCATTGCCGAAGCCGCCCCGCCGGCTGCCGCGCCATCCCCAACGCGGCCTCTCCCGAACGGGGTTATCGCTACCTGGATCAACCCATCGTTGACCGGCGACGGACCGGCAGAAGGACGCGAACCACCGCCGATCGGTCGGCCGGCTAGATCGGGATAGTCGATGCCAAGGCGAGCCAGCCGACCCGGTTCTTCGGCTTCGAGCAACACGTCGGCCGAGCCGACGATTCGCCGAAAAAACTGGCGGCCGGTCCCGGTGTCGAGGTCGGCGACAACGCTTCGTTTACCTGCGTTCTCCGCCCACCACGCCAAGCTCATCTCGATGTGGGGGTGGTCTTCAGCAAACGGGCCGTGATACCGCTGGTCTGCGCCGTCCGACGGTTCGATCAATACGACATCAGCCCCTGCGTCGGCCAGAAGCCGTCCAGCGAACGCGGTAAACGGGTGAGCAATCTCCACAACTCGAACGCCATGCAATGGCCCCGGGCCGACGGCCGGCGGAGGTGTCGGCACCTCGATCGGTAGCTCGAAATCCGTTGGCGGCAACTGCTCAGCGGACATCGTCCACGCTGACATGGGCGCCGGTCACTACGGTTGGTTTGATATGGGAGGCGGCATCGGTGCTCGGCACATCTGCCACCGTATCGACGATACGTCTGTCGGATGGAATCGTCGCCGTTGTCTCAGCCGGCGTTGCTACGAATCGAGAGACAAGCAGTCCTCGAAGTCCTCCGCTCTGTCCTCGGGAAGCGAGCTAACCGCTTCGGCTAGGTCGGCGAGGTCGGACACCTCGGTCACCCCATTCTCTTCGAGGATGACGCGTCGGCACCCCGCCACCTCTGGCGAGGCTCCGGCATCAATCCACACCTTTTCTATGTCGTCCAGATCTGCTGGTTCTGGTTGCGGTAGTCCTGGCGGTCGCGTGTCGGAGATTTCGATTGGGTCGTTCGACGTTTTCTCGTCAGAGGAGCCATCCTGCGAACACGAGGCAGCGACGAGTGGCACCACTCCGACCGCCATAAGAACGAACGCCCACAGACCGGTCGGTGCGCCAGATCTCATGGTCCGCACTCGGCAAAGGCGACCGCCTGCTCATCGGTGAATTCAGCTTGTGCTTTGGCCACATCCAGCTCGTCTGCCACCTGGATTCCTTCGCGCTCAAAAAGATCGGCGTAACATCGGGCCAAATCCGGCTCGGCCCCGAGCGAACTCCACAACGTTTCGACATCGGAAGGCACAGTTTCAGAACTGGTGTCCTCGGGCAGTCGGGCATCGAGATGACCTTCCGGCGGATCCACCGAGAGACGAGCGGTTCGACCGGTCTCGTCGACACCGCTGCACGCGGTGAGGGCGAGAAACCCGAAGAGAAGCGGCGAGACTAATTTTCTCATGATGAGACGATCGTATCGTCGTACCTTCTCTTGCGGCGGATGGTGACGAGACCAAACCCGGCGGAGAGGAGGAGCAGGCCGTAGAACCCAAGCCGCACGCTTTCCGAGCCGGTAAAGGCGAGGGGAGAACTAGGCGTTCCGGTGTAGTGCGAGGGGTCTGATGCTTGAGAAAGGCGCGGTGTCTCGATCAGGTAGACACCGACGTCTTCGGGCCAGGTGCTCGGATCGGCCGGGTCGCAGCCACACGTCTCCGGATCGGGCGTCGCCGGCGATCCGGAAATTTCAGCAACGTTCCTGTAGGGACCTACGCCTGCGACACCGGCCCCGGTGCAGGTTACACTCCGGCCGGGAAGCAGCAGAGGTAGCACGTTTGAGCCATTGCCGCAGTCGACGGTCACCGTCGCATCCGAATCGGTGACCCGGACGTCGGCCATCGCCGCGTTCGAATCGTTCGTCACGACGTAGCTCCACGTGATATCCGAGCCCCTGGTGATCGTGTCGCCCTCGGAGGCGGTGTCCGCATCGTTGCCGTTCGTCGACTTCTCGACCGAGAGTCCACCCTCGACTGCGAAATAGTGGGAGGAGTCACCATCAACCTGTTCGGTAAACGGCTCTCCGCTCTCCGGGTCGACGGGGACAGCGAAGCTGTCTGGGTCATCCGGCCATGTTGTCGGGTCGCTACTGTCGCAGCCACAGCTGTTGGGATCGGGCATCGCCGGAGTACCGATGACCTCGGCGTTGTTCTCATACTGACCTGGGGCGGCCGTACCGGTGGCGGTGCATATCACCGCGTCTCCGGGGTGGAGCAGGTTGATGATGTTGTCGCCATCGGTGTCGCCGCGGTGATCCTCGCAGGCGATCGTC
This sequence comes from uncultured Acidimicrobiales bacterium, assembly GCA_938021675.1. Lineage (GTDB taxonomy): Bacteria > Actinomycetota > Acidimicrobiia > Acidimicrobiales > SZUA-35 > JAHELU01. Next base: position 1,082 of record CALIFY010000089.1, on the reverse strand, counting down.
TGAACCGGCACGTCGGTGACCGTTACGTTTGTCAGGGCAGTCGTTCCCGTGTTCACCACCGTGTAACTCCAGACAACGGGGTCGCCAAGAGCAACGATCGGACCCGGGATCAGGTCAGCGTCCTCATCGTTGGTGGCCTTCTCCAGATCAATTGCCGGATCGACACCGTGGTAGTGCGACGGATCGAAATCTTCGAGCGGCGGAAGCGGCTGTCCGGTCTCAGAGTCCGTTGCCGGAATGTAGCCGTCCGGTCCGTCGGGCCACGAGGTTGGGTCGTCGATATCACAGTCGCAGGTGTCAGGATCGGGCAACACCGGATTCCCTATGACACCGGCATTGTTTTCGTACTGGCCGGCTGTCGCAGTCCCGGTTGCCGTACAGGTGACTGAATCCCCCGGCACGAGTAGGTCAATCAGGTTGTCGCCATCAGTATCGCCCCGATGGTCGTCACAGGAGATCGTCTGCACCGGAACATCGGAAACGACGACTCCAGTAAGCGCCGAGTTCGAATTATTGGTGACTTGATACGTCCATGTGATCGCACCCCCGACGACGACGAAGGGGCCGGTCGGGTTGTCCGCATCGACCGTATTCGTCGCCTTTTCCAACTCGATGCCACCCTCAACACCAAAGTAGTGAGAAGGATCAACAGCGGTCAGATCATCAATCGGTTCACCGTCAGGCCCAACAACATCGTCGTATCCATCCGGATCATCGGGCCAACTCGTCGGATCATCGATCTCACAACCACACGAACCAAGATCAGGCAACACCGGATTCCCAACCACATCCGCATTGTTCTCATACTGACCAGCAACAGCAGTCCCCGAAGCCGTACACGTCACAGAATCACCAGGGAGTAGAAGATCCAGAACGTTGTCACCGTCGATGTCATCGCGATGGCCATCACACACGATGGTCTGAACCGGGTCGTCTTCAACCGTTACACCAGACAACGCAGTATTCGAATCATTGGTCACCTCATAGGTCCACGTAACCAACCCACCAACCGGCACACCAGGCCCGGACGGCACATCGGCATCAACAGCGTTCGTCGCCTTCTCCAACTCGATACCGCCCTC
>CALIFY010000088.1 GCA_938021675.1 uncultured Acidimicrobiales bacterium | reverse complement strand
TGAGCCCGCCTACTCAGCACATAATCGACGGATTGCCTTTTAATGGCCAGAATTTGGGGCGAAATTTCGGCAGCTACCGTATATTTACGTGGCTATAGAGTTAATTTGCGAGATTGATACACGGCCAATGCAACTTCCGGAGAATACTTCACCTATGGCTGGGCGGATGAATTGGGCTTTCCCACTTGTATTACTGGGTTTGTTGGCGGTTGAGGCTGTGGTGCTTTTGTTGCCGGGACATTTGGCGATCACGGGGGGGAAAACGCCCGAATCCGGCCCAACGAGGGATTCGGCGTATCGCCGGCCTTTGCCGCACCGTCTGAACCAGCACGACAGGCATTTCAAGACCAGGTCATTGGAGAGCTCCTTTGGGTAGGTCCCGTCCATCCTGCCTTCGACGAATGTTGCGAAGCGGTCATCGAGCGAGCTTCGACGTTGTAGCGTCGCGCTAGCTAGCGCCGGACGAACTTGTCGAGAGGTCGACGCCACCACGTCGGCGGCTTCGGTTCGCTCGCAGGGCGAGCGGTCGTGAGTTCTCACTCGTGGGTTCAGCTTGTTGTTCATGATGGTGTGTCTTTGCTGCGTGGTCCCGGTCGCGCCAAGCGTCGAGGTCACCGTTGCGGAACTCGGCTGATTGGAGAGGCGGTACTCTCCTGGGTGGAAGAGCCCCTCGAACCGCAGCGAAAAGATCCCGCAGCCGATGAGCTGCGGGTGGCCCTTTCGACTCTCGGCGGACCCGATCGATCCGAACGTGATGAACCTGTTGACCACCCAGTCCGATGGACAAGTTGATGGTGGTCGGTGAGGTCCGTGGTGCCGGTGAGGTCGGTCTTGGCGGCTCTCTGTGGGGTTCTATCTGCGTCCCCGGTGGCGTTCCGCCGGGGACGCAGATAGTCATTCGTTGCCAGATGCGACCGATCTCGACGCTTGAACCAGCGTCGGAGAAGGAATCAAAGGCCGCAGTTTCCGACGTAGCTCGATTCGATGTCGTAGTCACAGCCGAAGCCGATAACCCGCCCGTCGAAGAATGCGACGATCTCCCGCCACAGGCCATTGAAGAACGTGTCCGTCCGGCCGGGGCGAACATCTACCTGCCAAGCGTCGTAGCTGCTGCGAGCCTGGAAGTAGTTCATCATCTGGAAGAACTGTGGACTGCTCACGACGTTGCCGCCGCTGTCCAAACCTGCACCAGCGAGTTCGCCGACTTCCTCAGCCCAGCAGCCTTCAGCCACGCACTCGTGATGGAAGCTTTCGAACAGCTCTTCTTTCTCCTCGCCCGAGCAGCCTTCACCGATGCACTCTTCTCGCCAGTCTGCAGCGGATGGACCAGCCGAGGCTGCGACCAACACGCCGGCGAACACAGCAATAATCAGTATCGACTGACCGATCCGGCGCAACACCGTCGTCGTGCCGACTTGCGGGGCGGGTAGTTCATCGTCTTTCGGAATTGCTTTCTCGTTGTCATTCATTTATTTCTCCTCATGTTGTGTTCATGTTGTTATCCCGACGATGTCAGCCCACGGGGAAGTGAAGGCCAAAATCGCCAAGAACGATGCGACATAAAGAACAGAAACAAACGTCGACTCCTTGTCTCGTTGTGTCAGCCCCATGATCAAGAGAACCCAGCCGAAACCAACAACGGGAGCCACTGCGTAGGTTCCTAGAGCAAACAGAACGAGCAGTGGGTCGCGGAGCCTATGTAAGGGCGAAAATGCTGTTCGAAGGCGCTCTGGAAGAAGGAAGAGGATCGCAACGCCTGCTTCTACGATGATTGTTAGCCACGCTAACGTCAGGCCGACGCCACCCATTTTCGTTGTCGAAGTGAGGCTGAGTGTTGTCACCGGATTTCTCGGGTCGTGAAGCTCCTGTAGTGCACTCCTGTTCGCCGCAAGATCCTGAAGGTTGGCGTCACCCAGACCCCTGGCTACCTCATCGAATCTTGGGTCGGTCAAAAGGGTGTAGGTCAAGAAAGACCCGTCCAGAAAGTCTGGAGACAAAACTTTCCAGATCGTCGCAAGTAGAAACACGACACCAATAAGCGTCCGAGCCAACGAGCGCCTTACCTCGAGGGGTCTCGTTGCGCCCGCCGACACGCCAAGGGCGAGGCACCAGTAGACGATGAGGTACTGATGGTTGTCGACACTCCACCGATGGGCGACAACATCAGCGGCCAGCACAGCCGCTAGTCCGTACCAGAAGCCCGCTGCGAGAAGCGCGTTCCGGAACAGCACGCCGACAATGGCCGCCGACACGACTGGAACGTGGATGTACCACGCTGAACTGGTGGCCAGGATGACGAGAAAGAGGGTCAGAATCAGGGGGACATCGGTCTGGCCCAACCGTTCGGCGAGACCATTCGTGAAGCTCACTCGCAGCCGGTTGGGGTCGATGACCTCGCCGGCCGTCTCGGGTTCGGCGTCGCTGCGGCGCAGTTGAGTGGTACTCACGACAAATCACCACCAGGCACCGCCAAAGCCGACCCGCCGGCCAATTTGACCGGTCGAAAGCTGGTGTTCCCATCTGGTTCCAAGCGGTATACGGTCACGACGGCTTCGTCCACCTGGACCCTATGATGTCGGTTCGGGTCGAATGAAGCGTCGTCTATGGCTTGCACGGTGGACGACTCGACAAAGAGGGCCAGCGCATCAGCCATGGCGTCCGCCGCAGTAGCGTCGGCCGGCGTCATTACCGAATCAAAGTCGGGTTTCTGGGTCACCCAGGTCTGATTGGCCAACTTGAAAGCCAAATCCTCGATGTGCTGTTCTGAGGGTGCGGCCAGAACGGTCGACACATCATCTCCGAGATCTTGGGGTGCTGCGATATTTATTGGCCCAATATCGGTATGAATGGTGGTTCTCAATAGGCGATCACCGGGTGAATCAATAGTTGAAAACATGCCGAACCCGCCTCCTTTCCACGGCGATAGATCCATTGAAGAACGACTGTGCACGTGCGACGCAAGAACACCCCCAACTAAGGCAATAACAAGCATGATCCGCAGGCTGTCTCCGCCCTTGAAAGACGGCTGCCTGCCGATATCTGAATTGGTCATTGTTCCCTGTTTGGTACCAGAGCCTCTACTGATTCCAACCATGAACCACCTCCGTTCGTATCGAGCCCCCCGGTCTGGTAAATAGGAGTTGGTTGAGTCGTGTTTGATACGAGAAAACCCATGAAAAGGTGAAAGTGCTAGCATCGATCAGTTGGTCCGAGAGCACTGAGTAAAGACGCCGAAGAATGTCGCTTGAATTTGTACTAACGAGGTGGACAAATCCAGATTTTGAGGACCGTGGAGCGGGCTCTGGCTCCAGGTCTACGATCCTCTGTGGGCAGCGTTCGGGCAGCATTACAGGTTCAAGTCCAGTCCCGGCCACCAACCCGACTGCCCGGAACTCAGCGGTTTCCGGACGTTCTCGTTTTCCGGTGATCATCCACCGGCGTCGATTTCAGGTTGCGTGGGGGAGATGGGTGTGTGTCGAGTCGGGGGTCGTCACGAACTCGGTAAGCGCCCACCCCTGCTTGTTGGCCGTCGGATCGTCATCCCGGAGCACATCGGTCGCCGACACGTTTGACGTTTCCGTGCGGTGTTGATTCTGGGAATCACTTCAGCGAACGATCACCCGGTATCTGAGGCAAGCGTTGGTGGCGCGGTTTGAGGTTCACGGCGATGGTCGTGGATCGGTGGAGGGGTACTCCACCGGCACTACGGGTGGACCGTACGCCTGATCGACCCGTTGGGTCGGGGTCGTTCGTTCATTCGGTTACCGTCGGCAGGCCGGCCTCCGTCCAGGAGAGGATGCCGCCGTCGATGTCGGCGACGTCGGAGAAGCCGAGCTGCTCCATCATGGCGGTGGTTTGTCCACTGCGGTTCCCCGATCGACAATAAAGGAGGTAGGGAACGTCGGGGTCGAGGTCGGCGAGTTGTTCGGCGAAATCGTTGCGGTAGAAGTCGATCATCACGGCGCCCTCGAGATGGCCTTCGGCGAACTCTTCCGGCGTTCTGACGTCGAGGATGACGAGATCGGTCGGCGGGTTGGACTGAACGGCCGCGCCCTCCTGTGCCGTCAGGAGTCGGACGCCCGATGTGGCGTCGGCGGCTGCTTCGGTCTCGATCGGATCAGCCGCTTCGGTTGCCGGCTCGGGGGAGCTTCCGCACCCTGCTGCGAGCACTACGGCGACGGCGGCTGAAGTGGCGAGTCGGCTGGTGTGTTTTCTCACGGGTCTTCCTTTTGGTCAGAGAACCTTGATTGTACGTACATGCGGAGGTTTGCCAACTTCTGGCCGAGTGGCGCGTTGCGTCAGAGCAACTTCTGGCTGGGCCGACAGTGGCGAACGTACTTGCGGGGCAAGTTAGCAGAATGTCCAAATGTGCGTATATGGGGATGTGTGGTGCGCAGAGCCAGGTTTTTGTCCGTTGCGGTATGGGCTCGTCGGTACGACCGCGGGACGTTCCGGGCGATCTGGCCGCCGGTCTCGCGTTCTGATCGAACGTGAGGAACACTTCTACGAAACCGTGCTCGAAGTGTTGGCCAACATGCCCGACGCCGATGGAACGGCGCCGACTTTGGGCGGGTCTCCTTTGCCGTTTTGTTCGCTTTGAAACGCTTCGCCCCCGGAGTCTCTCTTCGGCGGCTACTCCGTCACCGGAGGATTCTCCCGGACCGCGGTCGATGACAACGCCCGAGCGCGGACTCCTCTGGCATCGTTGATCGCCGCAGGCATCGTGCTGGGAACGATCATGTTCCTCACCCCACTGTTCGCCCCCTTCCCAACGCAGCGCTCGGTGTAATTATCATCGTGGCTGTCGTCGGAGTGGTCGATGCGGGGCGCCTGCGCCGGTTCGACGCGAGGACCCGGATGTGTGCATTCCCGACGTTCGCGCCGGCGGCGAATTCGAAACCGCGCACATCTTCGGTTCGCATAACGTGCCGCTCGACATGTTCGATGGGCACGGTCTGACCGTGTAATTCCCAAGGTCGTTGGGCCGCTTCAGCGAAGTGAAATGCCGGCGGTCTTAATCTCCAGGTACTCGTCGAGGCCTTGGTGGCCGCCCTCTCGGCCCACGCCGGAGTCCTTCATGCCCCCGAACGGAACCGAGGCCGACGTCGGGTTCACGTCGTTAATTCCGATGATGCCGAAACGCAGCGCTTCGAACGCCGAGACCGCGGTCTTGAGGCTGTCGGTGTACACGTAGGCGGCCAGCCCGTAGTGGGTGTCATTGGCCAGCGAGATGACCTCGTCGACGTCGTCGTAGATCACGATGGGGGCCACCGGGCCAAACGTCTCCTCTCGGTAGACGGTCATGTCCGGGTTGACGTCGGTCAGCACTGTCGGGGCGTAGAAGTGGCCCTGATCGAGCCGGTCGTCGCCCAGGTCGGCCCCGGATAGCCGGTAGCCGCCGACGGGGATGCCTGCCCCTCGTTCCCGTGCGTCCTCGACCTGGGCCGCCACCTTGTCGACCGCGGCGGCGTCGACCAACGGTCCGACTCCAACCCCATCGGTCATGCCGTTGCCGGTCACCAATTTCTCGACCCGACCGGTCAAGGTCTCGGTGAACGCTGCCGCAGCGTCTCGATGGACGTAGATCCGGTTTGGGCTGATGCAGGCCTGCCCCGCATTGAGGAACTTGAGAGCGGTCGCGCCCTTGGCCGCGTGCTCGGGATCGGCGTCGGGGTAGACGATGAACGGGGCATGCCCGCCCAACTCGACCGACACCCGTTGCAGCGAAGCGCCGGCCTTGGCTGCCAGCAGTCGACCGACCGCGGTCGAACCGGTGAAGGTCAGCTTCCTGACCCGAGGATCGGAAGTGAAGACCTCGCCGATAGGCACCGGGTCCGATGCGGTCACCATGTTGATGACCCCGTCGGGGACCCCGGCCTGGATGAAGATCTCGAAGATGGCCTTGGCCGATAGCGGGGTGGCCTCTGCCGGTTTCAACACCAGCGTGCAGCCTGCGGCCAGGGCCGGCGCCATCTTTCTGGTCAGCATCGACATCGGGTAGTTCCACGGAGTCACCATGGCCACAACGCCGACCGGCTGACGGACCGACAGGAAGCGCTGGTCCGGTCGGCCCGACGGGAGCCATTCTCCGGTTAGTCGACGAGCTTCCTCGGCGAACCACCGGATGAAGTCTGCCCCGTAGCCAACTTCGAATCGGGCCGCTTGCAGTGGCTTACCCTGCTCGGTCGTCATCAACTCGGCCAATTCGGCGGCCCGCTCACCCATGAGCTGCCAGGCGTCCATCAGCACGTCGGCTCGGTGAAAGGCGGTGGTGGCCGCCCAGCGGTCGAAGGCGGCGTCGGCGGCGTCGATGGCGGCGGTAGCATCGACCGCGCCGCCATCGGGCATGTGTCCGATCGCTTCGCCGGTTGCCGGGTTGGTCACCGCAAAGCTGCGACCCGATCGGGCATCGATCCATTCACCGTTGACGAACATGGCCAGGATCGTACCCTTCGAACTCGCCCCGATGCCCACGAGAAGCGAGGGAGAACACCGGGCATCGGAGCGACTTCGACCTCTTCGGACGGTGGCGACCGGCCGCCTAGGCGGCGGTCCCGGTGCCTGCTAAGACGCCGGGAGTGTAAGACTCGTAAAGCCCGGTCGATGAGCCGCCGCTCCCGGTTCCGCCCACGTAGATCTCGTAGGTCTCGCCTACGGTCAGTTCGGGTGAGCTGAACACCACCAGATCGAAGTCGTTCGCTGCTTCGAAGGTCACGTGACCTTCTCCGCTTGTGGATTGGATGTGGAGTAACGTGCCGGCTTCGACAACCGAATCGAGTGCCACATAGAGGGAAGCTTGGCTCGATCCGTCTCCGATGCCTTCAGAGTTTCGACCGTTGATGTTCGTGCCGATGAACATGCCACCGGTCATGGTGAAGCTTCCGCCGCTGTAGTCCAGTGCGCTGTTGCGAGTGTCCGTTGGGCCGCTCACTGCGACGACACCGCCGGTCATCTCGATGTGGCCATTGGCATCGATTCCGTCGCCTTGCTCAGCAAGATCGCCGGTGACCGTGATCGCTATGGTCCCGCCGTTGATGTACACGTAGTGCTCGCCGATGCCATCGTCGGGGCCGGCCCCAGCACCGGGACCGGCGCCATCGTCAGGAACGCCGACAGCATCAGGGTCGGCGGCACCGGCACCGGCACCGGCGCCTCGTCCTCCGCCTCCGCCGCGTGCTGGTCGCCCAGTTGCACCGTCAACGGGGGGTTGCACAGCTGCCTCGTCCGTGGCGGGCTCAGGTGTGACGGCTGGGTCTTCAGTCGTTGCCGCTTCTGCAGTTGCGACGTTGATCCCGTCGTCACTAGAGGTGATGTCGATGTTGCCGTCGTTAATGGTGATGACCTCCGACTCGATCCCTTCGAACGATTCGGTGATCAGGATGGATCCGCCGTTGATGGTCACGAAGAGGTCGCCATGGATGCCATCATCGCCAGCGGCGAGCGTCAAATCTCCGCCGTCGATGTTGACGGTCGAGTTCGAATGGACAGCGTCGTCGGCCGAACTGACGGTGATGGATCCTCCGCTGATTGCAACCATCTCGTCGCCCTGGATACCTCGGGGGGAATCGCTGGCGGTGGCTCCTCCGGCGACGACGTCGAGGGTTCCACCGGTGATCACGACATCGGTTGTCGCCTGCACGCCATCGTCGGAGGACGTCACCGCGATCTGACCGTCGGCGATTCTGATGTATCCCCGTTCGGGGTCTTCATCCTCGTCGGACTTGACCCCATCTCCACCGGCGGTGATCTCAAGATTGCCACCTTCGATCACGACGTAGTCCTTGCCGCGGATTCCATCGTCGACGGCGTCCACGACGATGTCGCCGCCGACGATTACCATGCCGTCTTTGCTGGCGATACCGTCGTTGTAGTTACCGAAGACCGTCAGCGAGCCGGTTCCGCCCAACGTCAGGTCGGCCGTGCTGAACAACGCAGCGTTCGGCTCGTCTTCGCCTTCGGCGAACACGTAGACGTCGCCGTCGGTGAGGGTATTTGCGCTGCCCTCGGCCAGGGTCACGGTTGCGGTGTCTGCGTTCATGATCGCAATGGCAGCACCGTCGGTATTGGTGATGTCTGTGCCGTCCAGGATGATCTGGACAGCTGCATCATCGGCGGCGTCGACGATGATCTCGCCGTCGTCGAGCGTTCCGCTCACCTTGTAGGCACCGGCTGAAGTGATCGTCACCGTGGTGCCATCGACCACGACTGCATCGGAGGTGGCGCTGATGTCGGGGCCGAGCGAGATGTCCACGACGGTGGACTCGTCGTACTCGTCGGTGCTGGCGCCGGTATGAGGCTCTACATTCTCCTCGATGACAGCGACCACTGTGCCTTCGTTCTCGGAAGGGGCGCCCGTAGCTGATGCGGCGTCGGTGGTCGTTACGTCGCCGGTGTCAGCATTCGCAGCGCTGGTGGCCGTTCCACATCCGGCCAGCATCGACACGGAAGTGACGGCAACGAGCGCCTGCATAATGAGCTTCTTCATGTGTAGGTCCCTTGTGAGTGTTCGACGCTGACCCCAACGGTGGGGTCGCTACACAATCTACGAATCGAACCCGTGCACCTCCCGGGAGCTCCCTGGGAGTCAGCTGAGAGCCCGCTCGGTGGTGAAAACTCAAACTGTGGGCTACTACCGAC
>CALIFY010000087.1 GCA_938021675.1 uncultured Acidimicrobiales bacterium | reverse complement strand
CTCGCCCGCCTGGTGCGAGAGGCCATGCAGGAAGCCGTGGAAGGCGCCCGCAAGCCGCACTGATTCAGTTACCTGCGGGTAGCCATCACCCATCATCTCTGTTGCAAAGGGGAGGTCGCCTGTTGGCGCCCTCCCCTTTGTTCGGTCACACTCGTCCAGAATCGTGAACTCACACGACCGTCGAGAGGACTGAAATGGCTGGGTCGTACATCGTTGCCGGGGCTCGTACCCCGATCGGAAAACTGAGCGGAGCATTCGCTTCGATGGCGGGCACCGACCTTGGTGGCGTGGCCATCAAGGCCGCGCTCGAGCGAGCTGGTGTGTCGCCTGATCAGGTCGATCACGTGATCATGGGGCAGGTGCTGCAGGCTGGCGCCGGACAGATCACCGCTCGTCAGGCGGCAGTGAACGCCGGCATTCCGATGTCGGTGCCCGCCACCACAATCAACAAGGTCTGCCTCTCCGGTCTCAACGCCATCCGTCTGGCCGACCTGTTGATCGCCTCCGGTCAGGCCGACATCGTGGTTGCCGGTGGGATGGAGTCGATGACCAATGCCCCGTATCTGTTGCCAGGCGCTCGTGCCGGTTATCGGGCCGGTGATGCCACAGCGGTCGATTCGATGTTGTATGACGGGCTCTTCTGCGCCTTCGACGGGTGTGCCATGGGCGAAGGCACGGAGCGGTATATGGCGTCAACCCCGATCACCCGGGAAGCGCAGGACGCGTTGAGCGCCCAGTCGCACGAGCGGGCGGCGGCGGCGCAAAAAGAAGGTCGATTCGACGATGAGATCGTCCCGGTCGAGGTGAAGCAGCGCAAGGGCGATCCGATTGTGGTGAACGCCGACGAAGGCATCAGGCCGGGAACGACAACCGAGACGCTCTCCGGCCTTCGACCGGCGTTTCGCTCTGCTTTGGAAGCCGGCGAGGGAAGTATTACGGCGGGGAATGCCTCACAGATCTCCGATGGTGCATCGGCCACCGTGGTGATGAGTAAGGCAAAGGCCGAGGAGCTCGGAGTTACGCCGCTCGGAGAGGTCGTGTCGTATGGAGAGGTAGCCGGTGACCCGTCTCTGTTGACGAAGCCGTCACAGGCTGCGCTCCAGGCGTTGGAGCGTGCTCCGGGGGGATCAATGTCGGTCGGGGACATCGATCTTTTTGAGATCAACGAGGCGTTTGCTGCGGTGGTGCTTGCCAGCATTGCCGATCTGGGGATCGGTCAAGACGTGGTCAACGTCAATGGTGGTGGGGTCGCCCTTGGTCACCCGATCGGGGCGTCCGGCAACCGGATCGCTCTCACGTTGCTTTTGGAGATGCAACGACGTGGCAGCGAGTACGGGATTGCCAGTCTGTGTGGCGGGGGCGGCCAAGGGGATGCCATTTTGCTCAAGGCAGTGCGGTAGATTACCTACCGTGCCTCTCTCCGTCGAGCCAGTTTCGCTGTCCGTGCCCCCTAGGTCGTACAGCAACGTTGTCGTAGCGGCAATAAAAATCCTCAAAAAAGATGGAAAAAGGTCTTGTCATTGCTCTGTCATTCGCTGTAACATAAAGGCAACATCGTTACGACGTTCCAGTGGCTGGTTTACCCATACCGCCCGCGCCACAGTCACTGGGACGTCGTAGCGGGTAACGACCCGGGTCGGTGTACCCTCTCCCCGCCGACCCGGTCGTCGCGTCACGACGTACGCCGACGATAGCGATGAAGATTCGCTTGCAGAAGCCCGCTAAACGTAATGCGTTCGACGCATTCGGTCGGCAGATGAGATGTTAGCCGTCGACGTCTTGGCGGCCTTCGAGGGCTCGACCAAGGGTCAATTCGTCGGCATACTCCAGATCTCCACCTACGGGGAGGCCCGAAGCGAGCCTGGTGACCCGAAGGTCGAACGGCGCGAGCACCTTGGTAGCAATAAAGGCTGCCGTCGTCTCGCCTTCCAGATTCGGGTTTGTGCAGAGGATGACCTCGGTCACGTTTTCGCTTGCCACCCGATGGGCTAACTCTCGGATCTTCAGTTGGTCGGGGCCGATTCCTTCGAGAGGGTTAATCGAGCCGAGCAACACGTGGTAGAGGCCGGAGAACGCTCCGGTCTTCTCGATCGCCGAAATATCTTTTGGTTCTTCGACGACGCAAAGCTGATGCTGGTTGCGTTCGCCATTGTTGCAGATCGTGCACGTCGCACCTTCGGCAACATTGAAGCACCGCTCGCAGAACGACACGTTGTCTTTCATGGCCATCACCGCATCGGCCAGCCGTTTGGCGTCGACTCGGTCGGCCTTGAGCATGTGGAACGCGATCCGCTGAGCTGACTTAGGTCCAACCCCGGGTAGCCGACCCAACTCATCGATGAGTACCTCGACCGGTTTGGCGTACACGCTCATGGCAATCGATTCTCCCGCTAGCTCTCGCCGAGGAGACCGCCGAGGTTACCAAGGTCCGGCACGTCGAGATCGTCCAGGGTCTCCTTTCGTTTCTCGCCCAACTTGGCCCGAGCGTCCCGCAGGGCGGCGAGCACCAGTTCCTCCAGGAGTTCGACATCGTCGGGGTCGACTGCATCAGGAGCGATCGACACCGAGCGATACTCGCCGGCTCCGGTCACTTCGACGGTGACTTTGCCGCCGCCGGACGAGCCGGTCACCACCATTTTCGCCTGCTGTTCCTGGGCTGCCGCCACGTGTTCTTGCATGGCTTGTGCCTGTTGTACGAGGGCACCGAGGTCGAACGGTTGATCGGACATGGCAGATTCTCATTTCTTTGTTGGTGGTGATGGTAGGAACGGGGCGTCGGCGGCTTCAGTGGTGCTGGTCGGTCGCCGCTTCGACCACCGTCGAGCCGGGAAACGCCTCGGTAAGCCGGTCGATACCGTTCGCTGACTGTTCGGTGGCGTCGGCGAGATCTTCCACCGGCCCGATGTCCTCGTCCGCATCACCGGTCGGGGTTTTTGTCGCCGCCGGTGCCGCCCTGGCGGGGTCCGGGGCGGGGGCACTCGCGTTGCTATCGACGACGATTTGGAGGGTTACGGCCTGACCGAAGTGATCGCTTAGGGCGGCCTCAACTTCATGGCCAACGTCGGCGCATCGGTCACGGTGGATGGCGTTGGGGACAGCAAAATTGACCGTAGAACCTTCGACGCTGTCGACCTGGCCGCCTTTGAACCTGACCCGCACCTTTTGACTCAGATGTTCGAGTCTGGTGTTGAACGCGTCCCGTACGGCAGCCTCGGTAAGTTCGGATCGTAGTGCCGGTTTGGTTTCGGTCGGCTGCGTTTCGGCCGCTGGCGCTGGCTCTGGTGTTGGCTCCGGTTGTGGTCGTGGGACGCTCGGTTCGTCGGGTGCTGGCCGGGTTGTCCGGGGGCTACCTTGACGCCTGGTCCGCGGTGACGGTGGGGCCTTTGTCGTCGTTTCTTCCAACTTGGTGCGAGCCTCGCTGGCCGGCCCGGCTTTCTGGGGTGGGTCGGTTGGCGGCGCGGTATCGGGAGCACCGGACGATGGTGGAGAAGGCGATGCCGCCGTGGGTGGTGGCGTGACTGTGGCCGCGGTATCGGCGGCCGGTGGCGCGCCGGCGCGTGCTGGCTGAGGGGCCAACCCGGATTCGAGCTGGGCGTTCAGTGCCGCCACCGCACCCTCGAGGGCGGTGATACGGTCGATCAGATCGGCGGTGTCGGTTCCGCCAGCACTTCGGCAAAGTCGTAGCAGCGTGACCTCAAGCGGCACCCTCGGGTCGGGGGCCTGACGCATCTCTACGAGGGTTTGGCCGATGGCTTCGAGCGACCTTGTCAGGGTTGGGGGACCGAGTTCAGCGGCCAGTTCTGCGCTTGTGGCTTGCGTGCGATCATTGAGCTGGGGAAGCGGGATGCCCATCGCCGCTAGGAACGCGTTCCGTAACACCTCGACGGTTATTTCTCCAATGATCCGAGGCTCATGGCCGGCGGTGAGGCCATCCTGTACCGCGGCGATCGCGGCCTGCGGGTCGCGGTTGCCGATGGCACGGGTGATGGTGACGCCTACATCGGTTCCCGCTGGCACGCCGCCGGCGGCGACAAGGTCGAGGGCTGACAACGTGTCACGAGCCGAGCCGCCGCCTTGTTGGAGGACGTAGTCGATGGCGTCGTCTTCGACGTCGAGGTTGGCGTCTGAGATGACCCAGCGGACGTGCTCGGCCAATTCGTCGGCTGGGAGCAGGTGGAACTCGAAGTGCTGCGTGCGGCTCCGGATGGTCGGCACAACTTTGTGGGGCTCGGTGGTCGCCAGTACGAAAACGACGTGCTCCGGCGGCTCTTCCAGCGTCTTCAGGAGCGCGTTTTCTGCTCCAGGGCTGAGCATGTGAACCTCATCGAGGATGTACACCTTTGTACGTCCAGGAGATCCGAGGTGCACCTTGGAAATGAGGTCTCGGATGTCGTCGACCTTGTTGTGGCTGGCCGCATCGAGCTCATGGAGATCGAAGGATTTGCCGTGCTCGATGGCAATGCAGCTGTCGCATTCGCCACACGGCTCGCCATCTGTGACGTTCAAACAGTTCAACGCCTTGGCCAGAATGCGGGCGGTCGACGTCTTGCCGGTACCGCGTGGACCGCTAAACAAGTAGGCGTGGCCGTGTCGGCCCTCGGCGACAGCAGTGCGTAGCGCCGATGTGACGTGCGACTGGCCGCGCAATTCTGAGAACTTCTGAGAACGGTAACGTCGGTAGAGCGACTGGTGGGCCACGTGTCGAGCCTACCTCCGGTCCTTCTGCCCTAGTGCGCTAGTAAATCGTTACAAGCCTGGTATAAAAGGTGGACAGATAAGTGAGTGAGACGTTTCCACAGGCGGGCGTCTGCTCCGGTCGTCAACACCGTGGCGGCTGTACTCGATAGCGATTCGATAGCTCGCAGAAGTAGGCTCGACTACGGGCCACAATAAGCGCGGGCAGTCGAAGGGTTGGCGGAGTTTGATGACGCGGCAAACCCAGAACACAATCGTCGGGGGGGTGGCCGGACTTGTGGTGCTTGCTGCGCTGCTGGTCATGGTTCGTTCGTTCGATGTCGAGGAGGGGGCGTCCGGAAATCCAACCGAAGTACGGGTGGAGGGACCGCAATTCACTGCGCCTCCGCCGGTCGGCGCAGATCTGTCGTCCAGTGCACCTTCGGCGGCGGTCAACGGCTCGGCCATCGTGGTCGAAGTTCCGTCTACGGCTGGACCGGCAGCAGGGGAGGAGGCTGCCGCAGAGGCAGCGGCTGAGGCGACGCCCAGCGTTCCCGCCTCGACCATCCCGCCGAACTCGACAACGACTAGTACCGAGCGCACACCGAGCACCACGGCAGGCAGCTCGGGTCGTGACGAGAAGCGGCCGCCTCCGACCGAGCAGGGTGATGAAACCGACCCGAACGATAGCGGTGGGTCGTCGAAGCGAACCGATTCGGCTGGTTCGTTGAGCGAGATCGAGCGAGAGATTGTCAGGCTGACCAACGAGCTTCGTGTCAACCCGACGGGGCCGCTGAAGAGGCAGAAACCGGTCACCGGCTCGACGTGTGGAGAGTTTCACAACGTGTCTATCAAAAAGGGCACGCACGCCCCGGTGGAGCCCTTGTTGCTCGACGAAGTGGTCTCCGTTCACTTGGCCCGCGACTGGTCTTTCCAGATGGGTGTAGCCGGTGAGATGACGCACCGACCCAACGAATCGACCCGTGCCCGGTACGCCGAGCTTGACGTTGAGTATCAGGCCACCGGCGAGAACGTGGCCTGGGCCTCGGGGTATGACGAGGACGTCATCGCCCAAACGTTCTTTGAGGGGTGGCGTGAATCGGACGGACATTACTGTTCGATGGTGTCGCCGATATTCACCCACCTCGGCGTCGGGCATGTCCAGTCGGAGGGAACCGACTGGGGAACCCAGAACTTCTACAACGTCCCCCGCTGACGGCTACCGAACCTCGCCGAGGCCGATCGCCCTTCTTGTTCGGAGGGCCCTACGCCTTGACTTTTTCGGTGGAGAACCGAACCAGCATCTGTTCTCGCAAGTAGCGGCCAGGCGATCTGCGGCACACCCAGGGTTCCGCTGAGAGCTGCTGCCTTCCGGCCCTGACTCGGTTCACGGGCCTAGGTTGCACAGGACCCGACCGCCACCTGCCAGAACAGATGCTGTTCAGTCTCGATATCCTATCGAATCTGCCGCGGATCCGTCGTAATCGGATGTAGGGTTTGCTGCGACATGGAGGAGTGCGAGAGCGGCCGAATCGGCACGCTTGGAAAGCGTGTGACTCGCAAGGGTCCGTGGGTTCGAATCCCACCTCCTCCGCCAAGCCGAAAGCCCTGG
>CALIFY010000086.1 GCA_938021675.1 uncultured Acidimicrobiales bacterium | reverse complement strand
GTCCGTCCCGATGAACGCATCGTCAACGGGGTCTTCGAGTCGATACGTGAAGGCCGGGTTGTCACCACCGGTCGGATCGCCGTCGTCGATCGACGCGAACTCGGACAATCGGTCTCGCAGCCCGTCGAAATCATGAACCGCGCCGAGGGGATCATCGTCGAGTACTTCCCCGGTCTCGGTGAAATACCAGACGGTCGGGTCGACCTCTTCGAGGTCGACCAATAGCGGAACAAGCCCCTTCAAATACGTGGTGCCGTCCGTGGTGACCTGTTCGACGAGAAGGTCCTCGTCGGGATCGGCCGCCGCTCCGAACATTGCGGCCAGTGATTGAACGACCACCGAGTTGCCGTTGACCGGATCGTGGGCGCCGCTGCTTCGTAAGACCTGCTCGCCGGTTTCGTTCCAAATGTAGGTCTCGAAGGCGTAGGAACTCAGGACCGGCGGGGTTGAAGCAGTGGGCGACTCGTCGGCACCGGAATCGGCGGCGTGCGGTTCGTCGTTCATTGCAGAACAGGACGCAGCCGAAACGGCCAGAGCCACGAGTGCAATACGGACGATTCGAGCCACGTCAAAATGATCGGGGTCCGGCCCTCGAGGCTTGAGGAACGACCGACACCACCGAGCCCCGATCTTTACGTCATGCCTGGGACGGGTTGGCGAACGGCTTGTCCATCACCGTCGAGGACACGACGAGAGTTGTCGTGGTCTGGCCGTGATCGCCGAGCTGGGTCACCAGGTCATCGAGTTCGGCCAGGTCGCTCGCCTCGACATAGAGAATGGCGTCGCAATCACCGAGCACCTGGTGAAACCGACGAACCGCAGGGTGCCGAGTCGCCAACTGCTCGGCTTGATTCATCGATCGGGTTGTTATGGCGCTGCCGGTGAGTCGGATAATCCCCCGTACCGACCGACCGATCGCTTCCGGATCGATCAGCGCGCCGTACCCGACGATTACCCCTCGCTGCTCCAATGCATGCACCCGAGCGGTTGTGGCCGCAGGCGAGAGACTGACGAGCTCCGCCAAGTGCCGAAACGACATTCGACCATCGGCCTGAAGCGATTCGACAATCTGCCAGTCGATATCATCCATGCAGAAGATACTGACAGGAAGTATCTGCATATCGCAAGGCAATTTCTTTCGATTCATCAAATCTACTAAACAATCGCTCTTCAGCCGCTGTCCGATTTTTTCTATCATTGTGGTATGACTCTCCGCAGCGACCACGCCGGATCAACCGTGACCAGCGGCCACGCCGACTCCACACCACCGGTGCGAGCGTCGGAGTCCGATCGATCTCCCACAGCGGACGCTCCCTCCCCCTCCGAACGCTTCGCCGCTTCTCAGATGTCGACATATGGTCCGCTGCCGATACTGCCAGACATCGCCACCGGTTCCCGGCTTGTCGACACCTCCGGAACGAGCTACATCGATCTCACCGGCGGCATCGCCGTGAACCTGCTCGGCCACTGCCACCCAGCGCTGGTCGGTGCGCTAACCGAGCAGGGGAACAGACTGTGGCACCTCTCCAACGTGTTCACCAACGAACCGGCCCTCCAACTGGCGGAGCGGTTGACGGCCAACACTTTCGCCGACCGGGTCTTCTTCTCGAACTCTGGCGCCGAGGCAAACGAAGCGGCGCTAAAGCTGGCCCGCCGGCACGCCTGGAATCGGTGGGTTGCCACCCAACCCACCGATGAACCCGACCCGTCGGACTTCACAAAGTACGGGATCGTTTCGCTGGAGTTATCGTTCCACGGCCGGACCTTCTTTACCGTCTCAACCGGCGGCAACTCCACGTATCGGACAGGGTTTGGCCCGACACCGGCCGGAATCGGTCACGTACCACCGAACGACATCGACGCTCTCACCAACGCCGTCGGTCCCGACACCGCAGCGGTGATCCTCGAACCCATCGTGGCCGAAGGCGGCATCATCACCCTCGACCCGAACTTCCTCGTCGCGGCCCGATCGCTGTGCGATACCCACGATGCACTCCTCATCTTCGATGAGGTTCAAACCGGCCTGCACCGCACAGGACCGCTGTACGCCTACATGACGGCCGGCCAAAACGGCGCGTCGGTGCGACCGGACATCATCACCTCGGCGAAAGGGCTTGGCGGCGGGTTCCCCATCGGGGCAACGTTGGCCTCGGCACGGGTCGCGGAGTCGTTCGAGCGCGGCACCCACGGCTCGACCTTCGGCGGCAACCCATTGGCCTGCAGCGTTGCCAACGCCGTCCTCGACACCGTTTCCGACCCAGCGCTACAGGCTGCGGCCGCCGAGCGAAGCGACCAACTGCGGACGGGGCTCGAAACCATCGGCAACAAGACCGGCCTCTTCGAAGAGGTTCGGGGCCGGGGCATGCTTCTCGGCGCCGCCCTCGCCAAAGCTCACCGGGGCCGAGCCAAGGAGTTCCAGCTAGCCGCACTCGAACACGGCGTGCTCGCCTTGCTCGCTGGACCCGACGTCACCAGGCTCACGCCGGCCCTCAACCTCACCGAGGATGAAGCGGCCGAGGGCCTCGACGGGCTGGCCAAGGCAGCGGCCGAACTGGCCGGCAAGACCACTAGCCAATGATCGACAATGCAACCTTCGACACCATCATCGCCGGCGAACGCCGAGACCTCGAAGACACCACCGCCGAAATTACAACGTTGGCCAACATCAACTCGGGGACGACCAACCACCTCGGCACCGCGGCGGTCCAACACCATTTGGCGGACCGGCTCAAAAGCATCGGATGCCACGTCGAAGTAAGACCGAGCACCTTGGGACGTGCCATCGATGATGACGGGTCCGGTATCGATGTCTCATTCGGTCCAATGCTTTTCGCTCGTTTCCGGCCAGCGGCCGCCGACCGGGTACTCATCGTGGGACACTCCGACACCGTATTCGACCAGAGCCACCCCTTTCAGCGGGCACGACGAGACAACTCATTGCTCCGAGGGCCAGGGGTCGCCGATATGAAGGGCGGCCTTGTCGCAGTGTGCCGATCGCTCGGTGCGCTCGAAAGACACGACCTGGCGCCCAACCTCGGAGTCGACATCATGATCAACGCCGACGAAGAGACCGGATCTCTCGGGTCCGCCGATGCCCTCACCGCCGCCGCGGCCGGAGCGACAACCGGTATTGGCCTCGCGCTCGAACCGCGGCTACCCGATGAATCGTTTGCCGGTTCGCGACCGGCCAGCGCCAACGTCGTCCTCGTGGTGGAAGGCCGGACCTCCCATGCCGGACGAGACTTGACCGGCGGCCGAAACGCTGTGTTGGGGGCGGCAAGGCTGGCGATGGTGGCCGACGGGTTGACCGGCACTCGACCTCGGATGGGGGTGAACGTGGCGGCCATCGTCGGCTCCAGACCGCTGAACGCCGTTCCCGATCGTTGTGTCGTGCGAATCAACCTCCGGGCACCGGCCACCGAAGATTTGACCTTTGCCCTCCAACAAATCGACGCCGCCATCGCGTCCGAACAGACCGACCACGACCTCACCGTCACCCGTAGCGGGGGAATCCATCGACCGGCAAAACCGTGGACCGAGGCCAGCCGCCAGCTGGCCGAACTGGTGACCGCCCGAGCCATCAGGGCCGACCTGCCAGGCACGTTCACCGATACCGGCGGCGTGTGCGACGGAAACAACCTGACCGAGGCCGGCCTGGCCGTCGTCGACACCCTGGGCGTCGGCGGCGGAGGAATCCACACCGACGGCGAATTCACCGACCTCACCTCCTTGCCGGCCACAGTGACCCTTCTCACCGACGTGCTCACTTCGATAGCCGAGCTGCCGACAAACGGCCAGCCCACCGCCGCTGAAAGGACAACCCCATGATCGTTCGACAAGTCCGAACAGATGACCTCGACGGGCTCGTCGAGCTGGCGGCCGCCGCCGACGGCACGATGACCACGATGCCCACGACCAGGGACGGCATGGCCGAACGAATCGAGGAGGCGGTCAAGAGCACCGCCCCCGGTTCGCTGGTCGACGGTCACGAGGCCTACCTCTTCGTGTTGGTCGAAGGCGACCGGCTGCTCGGGATGAGCGCAATCTACGCCACGGTCGGGCTTGAACGACCCTTCTATAGCTACAAGGTTTCGAGCATCTCGCAGTCGTCGCCCGATCTCGGAATACGGGTCGATACCCGGCTGCTCCACCTCGTCAACGACTACACCGGAACGTCGGTCGTCGGCACCCTCTTTCTCCACCCGGACGGCCGGGGCGGAGGTCGAGGCCGAACCCTTTCCCTCTCCCGATTTCTATTTATGGCCGCCCACCGCAAACGGTTCCCCGATCGGGTCATGGCCGAGATGCGGGGATTCACCGACTCCGACGGAGGGTCCGAGTTTTGGGACGCGGTCGGACGACGATTCTTTCAGCTTGAATTCAACGACGCCGACCTCAGGAGCGGACACGAGTTCCGTTTCATCTCCGATCTCTTCCCCACCTACCCGATCTACGCCGATTTGCTCCCCGAACCGGCCCAGGCCGTCATCGGCCGCCCCCACCCGGATGCAGTACCGGCCGCCGCCCTGCTGGAAGAACAAGGCATGCGGAATCGAAACTACGTCGATATCTTCGATGCCGGCCTCTGCCTCGATGCGTTCATCGACGATCTGGAAATCGTGCGGGCGGCCCGGTCGGTGACCTTGGCCGGTGAAGCCAAAGAGAACGACCTCGATGGGCCGCTGATGCTCGTCGCCGATCCGACGCTCGACTCGTTCGCCGTCGCTACGACCCGGATCGCCGAAACGTCTGACCAGTCCATCGAGCTACCGGCCGACGTCTTGGACGAAACGGGTTGGGCTCCTGGTATCGAGCTGTTGATCTCTCCGGCTCGACGGACCGCCGGCAGACAGGGCGAGGTGGCCGGCCGATGACCCGATCGAACGACGGCCTCAATCTCTTAGACGGCATCTGGGTCGCCGGAGACGGCACGCCGTTTCACACCACCTCACCCATCGACGGACATACCACCTGGCGAGGTGCAGCAGCGTCGACCGAGCAAGCCACAGCCGCCATCGATGCCGCGGCGGACGCCTACCAAACCTGGCGTCGGTCCACGACGAACGATCGCGACGCGGTCGTCCGCCGCTTCGCCGACGTGGCCGAAAAACACGCCGAGGAACTGACCAACCTCATTTCTGCCGAGGTCGGAAAGACATTGGCCGATGCCGCCTCCGAGGTGGCAGCGATGATCGGAAAGGCCGAGACGTCAATAGCAGCCCGGGATCAACGCACAGGCACTTCCACCGGTGACCTTGCCGCTGGCACGCTGGCCGTCACCCACCGTCCGCTCGGTCCGACGGTCGTGCTTGGACCATTCAACTTCCCGGCCCATCTTCCAAACGGTCATATCACCCCAGCGTTGCTCGCCGGTAACACGATCGTGTTCAAACCGAGCGAGCAAACACCAGCGATAGGCCAGCGGATGGCTGAACTCTGGGTCGAAGCCGGATTGCCACCCGGCGTGCTGAACGTCGTACATGGCGGGATCGATGTGGCCGAAGCGCTCATCGATCACCAATCGACGGCCTCGGTGCTGTTCACCGGAGGGGTGAACGCCGGTCGAGCCATTCACCGGCGGTTGGCTGGACGACCCGACGTGATGCTCGCGTTGGAACTCGGTGGCAACAACCCGATCATCGCTTGGAACGTCGACGATGTGGCCTCAGCCGCTTCCCTCGTCGTTCGATCGGCGTTTTTGTCGGCCGGCCAGCGTTGCACCTGCGCCAGGAGGCTGATCGTTTCCGACAACTCCGACGGCCAGGCCATCATCGACGCGGTAACCGACCTGACCGCTCGACTACTGGTCGATGCGCCGACGGCCGACCCCCCGCCCTTCCTCGGCCCGGTCATCTCCGCTCAAGCGGCGGCCCGGATACTCGGGGCCCAACGTTCACTCATCGGTCTCGGCGCCACCCCGTTGGTCGAGGCCGCGACGCAAGACCGGGGTCCAGCGTACGTCTCCCCCGGCGTCCTCGACGTGACCGGAATCTCCGACCGGCCAGATGAGGAGATCTTCGGACCCATCCTGCAAATCATTCGCGTCGCCGACCTCGATTCCGCCGTCGCCGAGGCAAACCACACCTCATTCGGACTTGCCGCCGCGGTAATCACCAGCGATGACTCGATATGGGCGACGCTAGAACCCCTCCTCGACGCGGGGATCGTGAACCGCAATGTCGCTACCGTCGGCGCATCGGGGGCGGCGCCATTCGGAGGGATCGGCGCATCGGGCAATCACCGTCCAGCGGGATTTCACGCCGCCGACTACGTGGCCCACCCGGTCGCCAGCCTCGCGAAGCCCGACCTCGACCACATCACCCCAATCGTCGAGCTGTCCGGGCAGCGACCTGATGAAGACAACCGATGAACCAACAGATGGCCAACGGTTCGGTGGTAGAAATTAACTTTGACGGACTCGTCGGCCCGACCCACAACTATGGCGGGCTGGCTTTCGGCAACGTGGCATCTGCCGACAATGCCGGGGCGATCGCCAGCCCTCGGCTGGCGGTAAAACAGGGACTGGCCAAGATGCGAGCCTTGCACCATCTCGGACTCACCCAGGGTGTGCTCCCTCCCCATGCCCGACCACACGGCCCCACACTGCGAACGCTCGGATTCGACCAAACACCGAGACCTGAGTCCGGTCAGTCGATGACCGTCCCAGCGGAACTGCTGCCGCTGGTGATGTCCGCATCAGCAATGTGGACAGCAAACGCGGCGACGGTCTCTCCATCTGTCGACACCGCTGACCACCGAGTGCATCTCAGCCCAGCGAATCTGGTGGCCAACGTACACCGTTCCATCGAGTCGGCTCAGACGACGAAGACACTGAGAGCGATCTTCGCCGACCCGGAACGATTCGTGGTTCACGATCCGCTTCCCGCCACTCCCGCCTTCGCCGACGAGGGTGCCGCCAATCATTCCCGGATCTCGGCTGGTCACGCCAGTCCTGGCACCCACGTATTTGTCTACGGTCGTCACGCGGGCGAGTCGGTCACCGCCGGCGGCTCGTTTCCTCGTCGCCAGACAAGGGAAGCATTCGAAGCGATCGTCCGCCGTCACGGCATCGAGCGAACGACTTTTGTGAGGCAAAGCGACGGCGCGGTCGATGCTGGAGCGTTCCACAACGACGTCGTGTGCGTGGCAAACGAGCGTGTTGTCCTCTGCCATCAGGATGCGTTCGCCGTCGACGGTCGCACCGACGTTTCGGTATCGGAGGTAGAGCAACACATTCGCGAGTGGGCGCCAGAGGTCGACGTTGTCCCGGTCGTCGTCGCCCGCCATGATGTGTCGCTCGACGACGCGGTGACGTCCTACCTGTTCAATTCGCAGCTCATTTCCTTGGACGACGGATCGATGCTGCTCGTGGTCGCCGCCGATGCGATCGAGAACCAACGGACCGCGGCGGCCATCGACGCTATCGTGTCCGACCCCGCAAACCCGATCACCGCCACCCGGGTGTTCGATCTCCGCCAAAGTATGCGAAACGGTGGCGGGCCGGCCTGTCTGCGGCTTCGGGTCTCGCTGTCCGAAGACGAAGTGTCGGCCTTGGCCGGCAGGGTCATCGTCGATGACGAGCTACTCGACAGCCTCGACGAGTGGGCCGACCGGCACTATCGCCAGGAGCTATCCCCGTTCGACCTCGCCGATCCGGCGCTGGCCCAAGAATCTATGGCCGCGCTCGACGAACTAACCGGCATCCTCGATCTCGGATCCATTTACCCCTTCCAGTAGCGCTCGGTGGCAGCCGCCGAGCGGTCGCCACCGATCAGCCCTAACGTGAAGGAATGAGCGCCGAACCCCGGCCAGCCCTGGTCCGCTTGCTGTCGTCTCGAATCCTGTATCTGACGGTGGCAGTGCTCGTCATGTGGTTCGTCGAGATCGTCGACAACGAATTGCTGGACAGCACGCTGCAACGAGGCGGTATCCACCCTCGGCGAATAGACGGGCTCGACGGCATTTTTTGGACACCATGGCTCCACTCCGACTACGGACACGTGTTGTCGAACTCGGTTCCGTTCATCATGCTCGGTTGGCTGGTGTCGTTGCGTGGCGTGCGGCACCTGCTGGCGATCACCGCCGCGGTGATGATCGGCGGTGGCGGGCTGACGTGGCTCCTGGCCGGGGGGAGCAACCACATCGGAGCCAGCGGTATCGTGTTCGGCTTCTTCGGCGCTCTTCTCGGTAACGCCTCCAACGATCGGCGTCCCAACCAATTGGCGCCCGCCCTCGTCGCCATCCTGTTCTACGGGACCTTGTTGGCCGGCCTCGTTCCTCAGGATGCCGTATCGTGGGAAGGTCACCTGTTCGGCTTCATCGTCGGGTTCTTCGTCGCCCGCTGGTTGACCGAACAATCGGTGGACCAAGTCGACGAGGACGCCGACGCCCCCATGTACCCATGGGAACTCGACGAACCGTGGCTCCGTCAACCGCCCGAAGACGAACGGTGAATAGGCCAGCCCGGGCACGCTCGACCGTGAACCCGAAGTGGCCGATCGACCTCAACCGAATTGATGCATCGTGTTTTCTTGACCGGACGCCAGAAGGGCACGATCTCCGGAGAAGTACTCTTTGTGGTCATCCCCGATACCGGAGCCAGCCATATTCTGATGTTTCACACAGGCGATGCCCTGTCGAATTTCCTCCCGCTGGACCCCAGAGACGTAGGCCAACATCCCTTCCTTGCCGAAGTACCCACGAGCCAGGTTGTCGGTAGACAGCGCGGTGGTGTGATAGGTCGGAAGGGTGATCAGATGATGAAAGATCCCCGCGTCGCGGGCGGCGTCGGCCTGGAACGATCGGATTCTTGCATCGGCCTCGACCGATAACGGCATGTCGTCGTAGTCGGCGCTCATCAGTTCGTCTCGGTCGTACTCGGTCACGTCCTTACCCTCGTCGAGCCAGGCGTCGTAGACCTGTTGACGGAAGTTGAGGGTCCAGTTGAATGACGGCGAGTTGTTGTACACCAGCTTGGCGTCCGGCACCTGTTCCCGAACCGCATCGACCATCGCCTTGATCTGCCCAACATGAGGTTTCTCGGTCTCGATCCATAGCAAGTCTGCGCCATGACGAAGGCTGGTTACGCAGTCGAGAACCACTCGGTCGAACCCGGTGTCGGGTTTGAAACGGTACAACCCGTTCGATAAACGGACAGGACGGACGAGTGCTCCGTCTTGCTTGAGTAGCAAATCCCCCTCGGAAACGTCATCGAGCGAATCGATCGGCTCGGTGTCCAAGAATGAGTTGTACTGGGAGGCGAGATCCCCCGGAGCGGTAGAAACCGGGATCTTCTGGGTCAGGCCGGCCCCGAGGGAGTCTGTCCGAGCAACGATGACCCCCTCGGGCACACCGAGTTCGATGAAGGCGTACCGGACGGCCTGGATCTTGGCCACGAAATCCTCGTGGGGTACGGTCACCTTGCCGTCCTGGTGCCCGCATTGCTTGGCGTCTGACACCTGGTTCTCGATCTGGATGCAGCACGCTCCTGCTTCGATCATCTTCTTCGCCAGCAAGTAGGTGGCCTCCTCGTTGCCGTACCCGGCATCGATATCGGCGATGATCGGCACGACGTGGGTCTCAAAGCCGTCGATGGCCTCCATGGCCTTGGCCTCAGACTCGACATCTCCGGATACTCGGGCGGCGTCGAGGTCATGGAACAACTCGTTCAGTTCCCGGGCGTCAGCTTGTTTGAGGAATGTGTACAGCTCCGAGACGAGTGCCGGAACCGAGGTCTTCTCGTGCATCGACTGATCCGGTAGCGGCCCAAACTCGGAGCGAAGTGCGGCCACCATCCACCCGGACAGGTACAGGTATCGCCCCTTCGTCGTTCCGTGGTGTTTCTTGATGGCAATCATCTTTTGCTGGGCGACGAACCCATGCCAGCAACCCAAGCTCTGGGTATACCGAGCGCTATCGACCTCGTACTCCTCGATATCGCGCCGCATCACGGCTGCGGTGTATCGGGCGATGTCCAAGCCGGTGGTGAACCGGTTCTGGAGCCTCATCCGAGTTGCGTGCTCGGGGTTGATCATGTCCCATCGCTGTCCGTTGTCACGACGGAGGGCGGACATCACTTCGACATCGGTGCGGTAAGTCGTCATAGCCTTAGATTGACGAGCTGCCATCGCAAGTGCCAGTCTTCCGCTTCGCAATTTCCGAAAAATCTCGACCGACGCGAACTTTTGCGTTTTTTCTGATCGTTCTTCTCCGGCGGCACCCACACCTCTGGGTCCAGATCGGTTCACCGACTACAGTGCGTTCATGGCAACGGTCACGGGCATCGGTGGGGTCTGCTCGATGATCTACGGAACGCCGGAGTCGAAGTCGTCGATGAGCAAGAGCACAGCGAAGACGGCCATTTCGGGTGGGCCGTCGACTGCGATGGTCGACGATTCGAACTCTGGCAACCCCCAGAAGGCCGTTAGACCTCCAGGCGAACACCGAGACGACGAATCGACGTCCCCGCCAGCACAATAAAGAAGACGACGACCGCCACCGCGGCCATCGTCGCACCGGCGGCGGTTACATAGTGGAAGCTGACCAGCAATCCGACGATGGCAGAAACCGCTCCAAGAGCCACCGCGGTCACCATCGTGAATGGCACTCGGCGAACCAGAAGTGTGGCGGCCGCCGGCGGGGCGATGAGAAAGGCGAACACCAAGAGATTGCCGACCACCTCGAAGGAAGAAACGATGGCGATGGCAAGAAGTACGAGCAGTGCGCCGTGGGCGAGGCGGGGTCGAAGCCCCAACATTTGGGCTTGAACCTCATCGAAGGTCATGACGAGAAACGGGCGATAGAAGACGACGACGCCAACGAGGGAGATCACGGCGGCAATCCCTTGACGTACGAGGTCTGCCTCGTCCACCCCGGTCACCGACCCGAACAAGAACCGGTTCAGATCACCAGCGTATGCCCCGGCCTGGCTGGACATGATCACCACCGCGACCGCTAGAAAACCGACGAAGAGCACCCCAATCGTCGTGTCTTCAGGCAACGGAGAATGGGAGCGAACGACGTTGATACCGACGACCATGGCCAGGGCCGCGACCAGGGCGCCAACCGTGGTATTGACGCCCAACACGAAGGCGATTGCAATACCCGGCAGCACACCGTGAGCTAATGCATCGCCAAGAAAGCTCATTCCTCTCAATACGACCCATGTTCCAACCACGGACGTAGCGACGACGGTGAGCAGGGAGGCCCACAACGCGGCGCGCATGAATTCGTTTGAGAGGAATGGCTCGAGCCACCATTCAACGGGCTCGGTCAAAAAGTTCACAGCATCAGCTAAGCGCTTCGGTGATAAGAGTGGCGTTGGTTCGGAGTAGGCCGGTGTAGGTGTCGGCGCCGGTGTCGGAGCTCCCGACCGAGCCAGTGTAGAGCGTCACTACCGCAACGTCGCCGTCGAGACGATCGACAAGGGCCATCGCGTCGTCGGAGGAACTCTGCTCATCGGTGAAGATAGCCGGCACCCCGGTCTGCTCGATGTCTAGCGCCAACGACTCCAAGTCGGCGGGGTTGGACTCAGCCAGCGTCGAAGGCGAGGGAATGACGGTACCGATGATCTCAAAGCCATATCGATTGGCAAAATACCCGAGTGAGTCGTGGTTGGTGACCAGTATGCGACCGTCGACCGGAATGGTCTCGGTTAGCTCAACGATCTCTTCATCGATCTCTGCGAGCTCAGCCTGGTATTCCTCTACGCACACCTCGATTTCGGCGCTATCGAGTCCCAGCTCTTCGACCAGCGAGTCGGACAACGCAGGGAGCGCTGCCGAGACCCGGGTCGGATCAAACCAGATGTGAGGATCATCGCCATCGTGGCCGTGTTCGGAGTGCTCGTCGCCCTCCTCGTCGCTGTGCTCGTCGCCCTCCTCATCGCTGTGCTCGCCACCCTCTTCGTCACCGTGCTCGCCACCCTCTTCGTCACCGTGCTCGTCGCCATGCTCGCCACCCTCTTCGTCACCGTGCTCGTCGGAGGTAACGCCTAACTCGATGGTCTCAACATGGTCAGCCATTTCGAACACCGGAGTTCCGTCGCCTTCGGCTGCTTCGATGGTGTCGATAGCCGATTCCTCAAGCCCGAGTCCGTTGGCCACGATGAGCGAGGCCTCATCCAACCGCGCTCGGTCAGCCAAAGACGGTTCGAAGACGTGAGGATCGGCCCCAACAGGGATCAACGTTTCGACGTCGACCAGTCCATTACAGGTGATCGCCGTGGTGATGTCGGCCCAGATGGTGGTGGAGGCAACAACGGTCGGCCGAGAGCCATCCTGTTCGGCGCCCGCCGACTCATCGGCATCGGCGGCCGCCGGCTCAATATCAGCATCGGCGGCCGGCTCGGCGTCAGCATCGCCACTCTGACCGCAGGCCGCCATTACAAACGACATTCCGAACAGCACCGACAAACAAGTCTTTGCGGTCTTGGCACCCGCCAATGAGAGACCATGTCCCCTCATGGGGCGTCTGGTGGCGCGGCGCGATTCTGCCTGAGGGTGAGAATCCATCCCACTGAGATTTTGATTCGGCATCAGAATTGCCCTCCTAGGGACGAGAACGAGTCTCGTACTATCTGCGACGACAAGTGTAATGAGAACCGTTCCTAAATACCATCCCGGTTTAAAGTATTCAAATTATGCGTCTATCCGCCACGCTCGTTACTTCGGTGGATTCCTAGGTGCCGCAGTAGGTCGTAAAACTGCCGTCGAAGCCTTCGGGAGCCGGCTCGGCGAAGCGAGCCAGGTCGGATCGCTCCTCAAACGGTGCGGTTACCGCCGCCAACAGTGCGTTGAACGGCTCAAAGTCGCCAGACGTCGCTGCGTCGAGCGCCGCTTCGACGAGATGGTTGCGCGGAACGTATGCCGGGTTCACCCGGTCCATCTCGTCGGCCACCGTCTCCCGATCACGGCCTTCTTGACCAAGACGGCGGTTCCACTTCTCAACCCAGCCGCCGCCACCACCCAGAACACCGAACGATGCGTCACGCCCGTCGTCGTCTCCTCGTAGGGATCGGGCGAGGTGACGGAACGTCGAGGTGTAGTCGGCGCTATTGACTCGCAGAAGATCGAGCAGTTCGCCGACAAGAGACTCATCCGCTGCCTCGGAATCGACAAGACCAAGTTTCGTTCGCATACCGTTGAGCCAGTAACTTCCGAACCGGCTCGTGTAGGTGTCGAGCACCTCGGTGGCGGCCGTGACCGCGTGTTCGCTATTCGAATCGATTAACGGCAAGAGGGTTTCCGCCAGCCGAGCGAGATTCCACAGGTTGACTTCCGGCTGGTTACCAAAGGCATACCGCCCGCCGTGGTCTATGGAACTGAATACAGTCTTCGGGTCGTATCGGTCCATGAACGCACACGGCCCATAGTCGATCGATTCACCCGAGACCGTCACGTTGTCGGTGTTCATCACCCCGTGGATGAATCCGACGAGCATCCACTCCGCGACGAGCGACGCCTGGGCGCCGACGACCGCATCGAGGAACGCGAGGTACCGACCGTCATCGGAGATGCCGGCATAGTGACGCTGGATCGAATGGTCGGCCAGCCGCCGTACCACCTCGATGTCCCCCAGCCGGGCCGCATACTCAAACGTTCCGACGCGGATGTGGCTAGCTGCTACCCGGGTGAGGACAGCGCCCGGCACGTTTCCCCTCCGTTCGATGTCCTGGCCGGTCGAGACGACAGCCAACGCCCGAGCGGTCGGGATGTTGAGCGCATGCATCGCTTCAGCCACGAGAAACTCGCGAAGCATCGGCCCAAGTTCGGCCCTGCCATCGCCGCCCCGGGAAAACGGTGTGCGGCCCGATCCCTTCAGATGTATGTCGAGAAGTCTCCCATCAACACCCGTGACCTCGCCGAGCAACAACGCTCGCCCATCGCCTAACCGAGGGGAGAACCCTCCAAACTGGTGACCGGCGTAAGCCATCGCCGTCGGTCTCGACCCGACCGGAGTGGCGTTTCCGGCCAACACCGCCACACCGTCAGATGATGTCAACGCCCCAGGGTCGGTTCCAAGCTCGCGTGCAAGGTCGGCGTTCAACGTCACAAGCTCAGGCTCGGGGACCGATGCCGGCTGCCACTCGACATGCAACTCGGGAACATCGGTGGCAAAGGTGTTGTCGAGGCTCCAACCAACATCAACCATCGGCAGCCGGTCGTCGGCACCCACTGGGATCGTCGTCATGATCTTCTTCCTGTGATGGTCTCGTGACCGAATGACCTGATATGGCGTCAGGTATCCCGGTGGTGCGGGTTGACGGTGTCCGGAATATAGGTGCTAGGGATTCACGCCACCGTATGCCACACCTGTCAGGTGGTGCATATCACGGTCGAACGTCGTGAGGTCGTCGAGACAGAACTGATCGAGTGCATCATGCCCACAGGCCCGGGCCAGGACCATCATGAGTTCGTTGGTCGCGGCGAAGAACCGCGCCAATCGGTCGGCCGCCTCATCCACCGGTAGGCGAGCTCTCAACTCCGGTCGTTGGGTGGCGATTCCCACCGGGCAGTTGTTC
This sequence comes from uncultured Acidimicrobiales bacterium, assembly GCA_938021675.1. Taxonomy (GTDB): domain Bacteria; phylum Actinomycetota; class Acidimicrobiia; order Acidimicrobiales; family SZUA-35; genus JAHELU01. The sequence goes on along the minus strand of CALIFY010000086.1, from coordinate 3,348 downwards.
GAGTTACAGGCCCGCATACCCAGACACCCGATCGCCTGCATGGCTGCGTTCGATACCGCCACCGCATCGGCGCCGAGCGCCAACGCTTTCGCGAAGTCCCATGGGGTACGCAACCCTCCCGTGATGATGAGCGTGATGTCCTGACGCCCTCGGGCGTCGAGATGTCGACGGGCCCGAGCCAAGGCAGGGATGGTTGGCACGCTGATGTTGTCACGGAAGAGAACGGGGGCCGCTCCCGTCCCTCCCCCACGGCCATCAAGGATCACGTAATCAACCCCGATGCGGATGGCGGCGTCGATGTCGTCCTCTATATGTTGCGCACTGAGTTTGGCGCCCACGGGGATGCCGCCGGAAACCTCGCGAACCTGGATGGCGACGTCTCGGAAGGCGTCCTCGTTTACCAGGTCGGGGAATGTAGACGGGCTGATGGCGTCCTGCCCCGGTTCGAGCCCGCGGACCTCAGCGATCTTTCCCTGCACCTTGCTGCCCGGAAGATGACCTCCCGTACCGGTCTTGGCCCCTTGCCCAAACTTGAAATGGAAGGCTTGCACCTGGGCCACTCGATCGATATCCCAACCGAACCGACCCGAGGCCAACTCGTAAAAATAGCGACTATTTGCCTCCTGCTCCTCCGGCAACATGCCCCCCTCCCCGCTGCATATTCCGGTTCCAGCCTGTTCGGCCCCCTTGGCCAACGCCACCTTGGCCTCTTGCGACAGCGCACCGAAACTCATGTCGGACACGAAGATCGGTAGATCGAGTACGAGGGGCCGCGCCGCGTTTGCTCCAATCGTGGTCACAGACCCAACGGGGTGCTCATCGAGCAGCGGCCGGCGGGCGACCTGGGCGGTGACGAACTGGAGGTCGTCCCACAGAGGCAACCGATCGCGGGGCACCCCCATCGATGTCACCGGCCCGTGATGGCCCAGATAGCTGAGGCCTTCGTCGGCGAGCCGACGGATCAGACTGACGTGTGGTTCTTCAGGCGCACCGTGGACATCTTGGTAGTCGCCCTGATAGGCGTCGCGGTCGTACGGCTGCGGGTGGGCCTGCTCCCAGGCGGCAATCTCGTCGGCGTCGACGAGCAATTGATCATCTTCGACCCAGCTCGAAAACTTGTTCAACACCTCGGCGTTGTTGTAGGCGCTGATACCGGTCTGTACCGCGTAGTCCCAGCCGTGCAGACCGCAGATCAAGTTGTCACCGTCGAGGTGGCCGTCGGCCATCATGGCGCCACGATGTAAGCAGCGCCCGTACAAGACGGAGTGGTTGTCCTCGAACCGAATGATGACCAGATCGACATTGCCGACGCGAGCAGCACGGGGCTCGCGGTTCGGCAGCTCGCTCCAAGAAGCGACGGGGGTGGGATTCATTGCGCTCAGCTTTCGTTCAGGACGCCGTTGTACTCGTCAGGTGTCGGTCATGAGGTTTGGCCGCGTCCGCTGGACGGGGACCTCGCGGTGTTCATCAAGCACGTCGCCAGCCGGGTGAGCCCGAAGCCATGTGCCGTAACGATTAGACAACGGAACCGCGGTTACCCCATGCAGGAAGATCGAACCGAGGACCGTGATCGTCACGATCGAGACTAGTTGCTCACGTTCGTCGACCATCGCTTCGGTACTGAGTGTCAGCGCGAACAAGATCGACGCCAGACCGCGCGGACCGAACCAGCCGATGAACGCAATCGTCGGCCGTTGCAACCCGCTGCCGAACAGTGCGATGGCGACAGGCCCCATCCGCACCACCGTAAGCATCGCCAGAGCACACAACACGACCGCCCAGTTGAGCGAGCCGAGGGAGCTCCCGACCATCGTGGCACCAAACACGACAAAGGCCACAATCGCGCCGAGCTGGCCGAGATTGTCCGGAAGTGACAGCCAGCCCTCGGTACGTTCGCCGGCGGCGAGACGCAGCGCCATACCGGCGACGAACGCGGCAATGAAGCCGTTACCTCCACCCGATATGGCCAAGCCGACGGTGGCACCAAGAGCGGCCAGCGCCGCCAATCGCATTCTGGGCAAGCTGGTCATCGAACGGTCCAAGGCCACCGTGGCCAGCTTGCCGAAGCCGAAGCCGCCGACAGCTCCCACCACGAGACCGATCGTTACCTCTCCAAACGCTTCGAGGGCGATAGCACCGTTCGATTCCAACTCGGCGCCTTCGACCAGCGCAATGAAGACGCCGACGACGGGCACGATCAATCCGTCGTTCAGCCCCGACTCCACTTCGAGCGCGTGGCGTACCCGAGCGGGAACGACCGGGCTCGACACGACCGCCTGCCCCAACGCCGCGTCGGTTGGCGTCAGCATGGCAGCAACCAGTCCGGCCTGAGTCCAGCTCAAATCGGTCAGTATCCAGGCTATCGATGCGGTGCCGGCAAAGGCGGTAAGCGGTAAACCGACGAGCAACAGACGAAACGGCAGTGATCTGGTATCTCGTAGCGAGTCGGGGCTGATCCGAGACGCGTCGGAAAACAACAGCACGATGAGTGTTACCTCGGCGAGAAGCAACACTTCCTCGCTACCGAGCGTTATCGAGATGTGTTCGTTTCCGAGGCCGAACATTCCAAGACCGACCAGCACCGCCAGCATCGGAGGTGTGACCGGTAGCCGGCTCATCGGGTTTGCGGCGAGTGCCAGGGCGATGATGAAAACGGCGATGACCGCCAATGCCCCGAGTGTCACGCGCTCTCCGCCATTGTGGCCTGGCGCCATTCGGCGGTTGGCTGCTCTTCCCCGGTCATCGTGTTTTCACCCTTATCGCCGGCAGGGGTCATTCGTTCTGCTCTCCTCACCGGACCCGACGGCTGGCCCGGATCAGAGTCTTGCACAAACAGTGGAGTGTCGACCGCCCTCTCGGAACGTGTTGGTTCGAGTTGTTAAGCCTGCGCCGTTCTTGCGCCCGGCCATGATCGAATGAAGTAGAGCTGACCGACCGCAGACGCCCGTTGGGATTGGAGGCGTCGCTGGACCGAGACGCCGGCCGGGTGGCGGCACAGCCCGTGTCGGGTCGACGAATGGCGTCGTGGTGCCGACCATGGCGGCCGCTTGACGGAGAGGTCGACCTTCTTATCAAGGGTCAGTCCCTCTACACCCGATCCGGGCCTATTGGTAGTCATGCATCAGCAACGAAAAACCTGGGATGAGGTAGCACTCCCACCGGCCACACCTCGGCCCACGAATCAATGGGCGACAATTGGCTTTCAAATGCCTTATTCGTTTGCCAGAGATGGAATCAAGTGAGTGTCAAGAGCCACGCTGATATTCTTGGTTTCCATGTAAAAATCGAAGCTCCAATCACCGCCATCTCGGCCGATTCCGCTGGCCTTGGTGCCCCCAAAGGGCGTTG
>CALIFY010000085.1 GCA_938021675.1 uncultured Acidimicrobiales bacterium | reverse complement strand
ACTGTCGCCGCATCACCTGTCGGCACCGAGCACCGCGGTGCGGACCATGTCTGCGATGCCCTTTTCGCTGACGCGTTGTTGATCTTCGCGGTACTTCAACACCGTGCCGAGTGTTGCCGCCACCGAGGCATCATCGATCTGATCGCGTCCCAAGGCGGCCAGCGAGAGCGCCCAGTCGATGCTTTCGGCAACCCCGGGCGGCTTGTAGAGGCCGAATCCCCGCATAGCTTCAGCGGCCGCTGCCACCTGCCGAGCCAGCGTGTCGCCAACCCCCGGCGCCCGCAACTTGACGATCTCCACCTCCCGGTCGAAATCTGGATGTTCGACCCAGTGGTACAGACATCGACGCTTCAGCGCATCGTGAACGTCACGGGTGCGGTTCGAGGTCAGGACCACCACCGGGGGCTTCTCGGCTCGGACCGTGCCCATTTCAGGGATAGTGATCGAGTAATCGGACAGCGCTTCCAACAGGAACGCCTCGAACTCGTCGTCGGCCCGATCGATCTCGTCGATCAGCAGCACCGGCGGCGGGCCATCGGTCTGGCTGAGTGCGTCGAGGAGCGGCCGGCGAATCAGAAACCGGGGATCGTACAACTCCGCTTCGAGTTTGGCGGCCTGTCCCTCAACGGCTGCACCAGTAGCTTCTGCAGTGCGGAGATGGAGGAGCTGGCGAGCGTAGTCCCACTCGTAGACGGCCTGGGCCGAGTCGATGCCTTCGTAACATTGGAGCCGAACAAGACGACCGCCGGTCCAGCGAGACAACACCTTCGCAACCTCGGTCTTACCGACTCCGGCTTCGCCCTCTAAGAAAAGCGGCCTCCCCAGTGTGAGCGAGAGGAAGATCGCAGTCGCCAGGCCATCATCAGCCAGATACTCGTGGTCGCCGAGAGCAGTGAGCACCGCGTCGACCGACTTCGGTCCATTGGAGTTCGGCTCGGTGTCGTCTGTCACGAATTCTCAGGGTAGTAGGCACCGCAACGAACCTCAGAATCACCTTCGGCTTCCACACTGGATCATGGTGATCTGGCCCGACCGACGGCGACAAAAAACCGGCTGAGTGGCCCCCTCAACTGCCGACAACAGTGGCCGAAAAACAAAAGACCGCTCGTGGGCCCACTCTGTACCTCTCCCCAAGAGTGGGCCCACGAACGATCCGGTTGGAAACCTTAGTCCATCTCAGCCACCGCCACACCAAACAGCGCGAAGGCGCGCTTTCACGCTGCCTTCTCGCCGCTAGGTAGTGCGGTGCACCGGGCTCAGGCGGCCGCTTCGGTTAGCGCCCTTTTGACCAGTACCTGAGCGAGATGGGCCCGATATGCCGGGTCGCCGTTGAGGTCGTCAGGAGGTGACATGCCGTCGGCGGCAAGCGCAGCCGCTGCCTCCACGTCGGCCCCGGACGCCAATGCGTCCTGTACCGCTGTCGCCACTACCGGTGTTGGCCCCATATTGACCAAGGCCACGCCGGAAGCACCGTTGTTGCGGACGGCGGCCACCCCGACACTGGCCCAGTCCTGGGCCCGCCGGTTGAACTTCTGATATGACCATCCGGCACCGGCGGCCTTGGGGACCCGGATCTCGGTCAACATCTCGTCCGACGCCACCGCCGTTTCCAGGAAACCGGTGAATAGATCGGCGGCCGGAATGACCCTGTCGCCGTTCGGTCCCTTGGCCACAACCGACCCTCCGAGGGCCAGAAGTGCCGCCGGGAGATCCGACGCCGGATCGCCGTGAGCGATCGAGCCTCCGATGGTGCCACGATGACGGACCGACGGATCGCCAACCTGCGATGCCACATGGGCCAACATCGGGACCTGCGATTTCAGCAGCTCGTTCGTCTCTACCGCACGGTGTTTGGTGAGGGCGCCGATTGCGACGTGATCACCCGCATCGTTGATGTAACTGAGATCGGCGATACGGCCGATGTCGATCACCACCGAAGGAGACGCCAACCGGAATTTCATCAACGGAAGGAGGCTGTGTCCCCCCGCCATCAGTTTTGCTTCGTCGCCGTGCTGGCCGAGCGCGGCGATCGCCGCCTCTGCCGAGTCGACCTCGACATAGTCGAATGCTGCGGGAATCATTGGCCACCTCCGTTCTCGTTGTTGTTCTTTGCTTGCTGGATCGCGTTCCACACCGTGGCCGGCGATGCCGGCATCGGCATATCTGTGATTCCCATCGGGCTGAGGGCATCACAGACCGCGTTGATTACCGCCGCCGCCGATCCGATAGTGCCGGCCTCTCCGACGCCTTTTACGCCGAGGGGATTGCTGGTACTCGGTGTGGTGGTCGAGCCGAGCTTCATGTTCGGAACCTCGGCCGCGGAGGGAACGAGGTAGTCGAGCAGCGACGGATTCCGACAATTGCCGTCGGCGTCGTAGCTCGCCCCTTCCCACAGTGCCTGAGCAACACCTTGGACGATGCCGCCGTGTACCTGGCCCTCGACGATCAAGGGGTTGACCTGGTTGCCGCAGTCGTCGATCGCCGTGTAGTCCAGCAGCTCCACACCGCCGGTCTCTTCGTCGACCTCGACGACGGCGACGTGGGAACCGAACGGGAAGGCGAAGTTTGGTGGGTCCCAGGTCACCTGCTCCTGCAGATTCGGTTCCATCCCGTCCGGGAGGTCGTGAGCGGTGAAGGCCCCGAACGCCACCGCCTGGATCGGCATCGTCTTGTCCGGCGAGCCTTTGACAGCGAACGTACCGGCCTCGAAATCGAGGTCGTCGGGGTTCGCTTCCAATTGATGGGCCGCGATCTCCCTCGCCTTGTCGATCACCTTGTCGCAGGCAACCGCTATGGCTACACCGCCAACCGACAGCGAACGCGACCCGTAGGTGTCGAGTCCCAGTGGGCTGATTGCGGTATCGGAGTGGAGGACGGTCACGTCATCGGGGTCGACGCCGAGTTTGTCGGCAACGATCATCGACCACGCCGTTTCGTGGCCCTGGCCGTGGGGCGTCGATCCAGACACCACTTCGACCTTGCCGGTCGGCAGGAATCTGACGGTGGCATGTTCCCACCCACCGGCACCGTAGTTCAGGCCACCGAGCGCTCGGCTCGGCGCCAGGCCACAAATCTCGACGTAGGTGCAGAGCCCGATTCCCAGATGCTTGGTGTCGCCGTCGGCCCGGCGTTTTGCCTGTTCCGCTCGAAGCTGGTCATAGCCGGAGAGTTCGAGCGCGGCGTCGAGGTTCGGCGAATAGTGACCGGAATCGAACACCAGCGTCGATGCCGTTTCGAGGTTCTCGAAATGGCCTCCGCCTGCCAGGTAGTTGCGGCGCCGGATCTCGTCCGGTCCGACCCCTACCTCGTTTGCCAATAGGTCCATCGCCCGCTCGATGGCATAGCTGGCCTCGGGCCGTCCCGCTCCACGGTAGGCGTCGGTCGGGGTGAGGTTGGTGAAGTAGCCGTCGCAGGTAAAACCGAACGCCGGGACGTCGTAGACCCCGGTGTAGAGGAAGCTTCCCAGAAGTGGCACCCCGGGGGTGATCAACATCATGTAGGCACCCATGTCGGCGTCGAGGTGGACCCGAACGCCGGTCAACTTGCCGTCGCCGTCGGCGGCCAACTCGATCGTCTGTAGCTGACCACGCCCCTGATGGGTGGAGAATGCCGCCTCGGAACGGGTTTCGGTCCACCGGATCGCTCGACCGAGCTTGTTGGCCAACGTAACCGAAAGAAGCTCATCGGGGTTGACGTTTAGCTTGGCTCCGAAACCACCACCGACCGCCGGCGCCACGATCCGTAGCTTGCTCTCCGACAAGCCGGTGGTGGCGGCGATCATCACCTTGAGAATGTGCGGCACCTGAGTTGCGCTGTACAGCGTGACGTCACCGCCGGCCGGAGACGGAACCGCCAGTACACCCCTGGGTTCCATGGCGGCCGGGATCAAGCGCTGCTGTTCGAACTCGGCCTTGATCGTGTGGGTTGCTGAGGCGAACGCGGCCTCTAACGCGTCGGGGTCGGGGATGAGCGGCCAGTGATAGGCCTTGTTGCTGTCGAGATCCGAATGGGCCACGGCATCGCCATCTCGGGCCGCGGCGATCGATGGCACTACCGGAAGCGGCTCGTACTCAACTTCGACGACCTCCGCCGCATCGACAGCCCCGTATCGGGTGTCGGCGAGGACGACTGCCACGATCTCACCGACGTGGTGAACCTCTTCGGCCGCTACCGGGTAGTGCGGCGGGTTGACCATGTCGTCGGTGACCGGCCAAGCACACGGCAGCGGTGCGGCCCACAAGCCCATGTCGTTGAGTTCAGCGCCGGTGTAGACAGCGTGCACGCCGTCCATGCCAGCGGCGACCGACGTGTCGACCGAGGTAACCCTGGCGTGAGCCATCGGGCTTCGAACCATCCCCATCCATAGTTCGCCGGGCACGTGGATGTCGTCGACAAACTTATTCTCGCCGGTAAGCAGCTTCGGATCTTCCTTGCGAAGCCTCGGCGTTCCCATCACGGTCATGATTGACCTCCCGACGCTTGTAGTACCGCTTTGACGATGTTGTGGTAGCCGGTACACCGGCAAAGGTTGCCTTCAAGCCCCTCGCGCACGTCGGCCTCGGTCGGGCTCGGATTCTCGCTCAACAACGACGTAGCGGCCATCACCATTCCCGGCGTGCAATAGCCGCACTGGAGGCCGTGGCACTCCATAAAGGCCTGCTGCATCGGGTGGAGAACGCCGTCGGAGGCCATCCCTTCTATCGTCGTGATGTCCTCGCCTCTTGCCTGCACCGCCAACACGGTGCACGACTTGACCGACTCTCCCCCGATGTGAACGGTGCACGCGCCACACGAGGATGTGTCGCAACCGACGTTGGTGCCGGTCAGACCCAACTCATCACGTAAAAAATGGACCAACAGCGTCCTCGGCTCGACATCGGCCGACTTTGCTTGGCCATTGACGGTCACTTCGACCTGCACAATGCGCCCCCTTGTTCTGTAACTATCGGATTGTCCTAGCGTCGTCCCCCCGGGCGCCGCATCGAGCCATGCTCGGGTGTCGGGACCTCGTAGAGCATTCCACAATTTGACCGGCGGCGCAGATCCGTGGCTCCCACGGTAAGAAAATCCCCTGAAGTCACTAGACACCAGGAACAGACGAAGATAGGTGAACAACCCAACCGCTACGGGCCGTGTCCGATGACGACGGCCCGACAACATCGACAGGATCGACGTGCCATGGATACCAACCCGACCATTCATCGGCTCCGTCTGCACACGACTGCAACCCCCGAGGCGATGAAGGCCAGGCTCGCCGTCCTCGGCGTACTCGCCGCCATCTTCGCCCTGAGCGGGTGCACGACCGATGCGGCTCAGCCTTCTACAGACTCCATTCCGAACGACTCAGTACCAAACGAGCCCGCAACAAACGAGCCCGAAACAAACGAAGACGCCTCGACCTCGCCGGCAGAAGGCGATAGCACGTCCGATGGGGCATCGTTCGACCCCTCAGACGAAACCGAAGATGCCGCCGACCCCGGCGCTACCGCCACCACAGACGGAACCGATGGGCTCGCCGATGTCAACGAGGTTCACGCCGAGTGGTGTGGTTCCCGAGTCCTGGAACGCCAGGCGGTCAACTTTGCACCGGGCACCACCGAGGGTTCGGTCACCGATGCGGTAGTCCGTGGCGACCGACACGTTCATATTGCCAATATCCGAGAAGGACAGCGAGTCCTCTTGGCGCTGACCTCACTCGAAGACAACGCGGTATTTACCGTATTTACGCCAAACAAATCGTTCATCGGCGCCGACCTTACAACCCACGAGTTCGTGGCCCCCGAGTCCGGGGATTATCAGTTCTGTATCGGCGGCACCCGCGGTAACGCCAGCTACGAACTGACGGTCTCTATTCCCGAATGATCGATCGACGACATACTACCGGCCGTCAATGGCGACCAGAATCGGGAATCAACCGGCCGCTGTTTGCCACAGCTGTTCGGTGGTGGGGCCATCGAGATTTCCCGACGAACGAGCGACGATTCGGTTCTCGGCGTCAAGGTAGACCACATAGGGAAATCCCGTGCCGCCAAAGCCTGCGAACGCGGCGGAGGTCTCGTCATCACGAATCGTTGTTGGTTGAAAACCTTCCTCTTGCAACCATGCCTCAGGTGGAAAGTTCCCTTGCCCGCTTTCGACCGCAGTCGAAACGGCATACACCTCCAACCCGTCGGGTTTGAGACCGTCATCCAGCAACTGCTGGACCACTGGGATCTCCTCCTGGCAGTGGGGGCACCAATGGGCGACGAAGTAGATGGCCTTCGCTGTGCCGTCCGGGCCGATGGTTACCTCTTCGCCGTCGAAGCTCGTGCCGACCAGGGTCGGTGCTTCGGTGCCGGCGGCCGGATCGGTGGTGGCGTCGCTGACCGTGACCCCTTCGGGCATTGGCGGGATGGCGTCGCCGGTCAACTCGACCGGAGCGGTCTGTTCACCGGAGGCGGCCGGATCGGTCTCATCGGTCGCCGGGGCGGGATCGCCCTCGACCGCCGGATCGGAAGCGTTTTCGGTTTCCGATGCGCCCCCTGCATTCGTGGCTGCATCGTCGCCGCCCCTCGTCACCGCAAAGGCGACGAGAGCCAACCCAACCACCAACACCGCACCCACGAGCAGCGGGAACGCCTTGCTCGAATCGAGCGTGGTGCCGGCCGAAGATCCTCCGTCCAGTTTCGAGTCTTCGGTCGATTCGTGTTGTGCCATCGTCGTTCAGCTCCGGTCGATCGCTGCCTCGGTCGGTCTCAGGCTAGCCAGCGCCACGAGCGCAACGACGGCGGCAAAACCTGCGGCCGCCATGGTCGGGATAGTGACGAACCCGAAGTGTTCAACCCACCGCGATGAGCACGGAGTCGACGGGTCGCAGATACTGCCGAACCCGCCGGCCGCTTGTTCGACACGGTGGAACACGGCGACGGCCAAGCCGCCGATTGCCAGTAGACCGGCCACCAACATCGGCTTTTGCCGACCGGTCACCGCGGCGATCACCAGCAGCAACCCCGCCGGATACATGAACGCTCGTTGAACCCAGCAGAGTCGACATGGATCGAATCCGGCGACCTCGGAAAGGTACAGCGAACCGATCGTGGCGGTCACGGCTACGGCGGCGGCCAACTCGATGGCAACCGGTCGGAGAAACGTCAACACACCGAGAGCATCACCGGCCATCGCAGAAAAAACGACGGCCATTGTTGTCAACGCCGCCACCGCCGCCAGAAGGGCAAAAAAGAACGTAACCGTCTCGACCGCCATCGAAAAAACGGTAGCGCAAAGATCGACGGATCAACGGTCGGTCGCAACCCACGACCGCGGTATGGACTTCGCCGCAAGTAGTGCGTAACCAGTACGGCACGAAAATCCTAAATCAACAATGAGAACCATTCTTAGTCGGGGGTAGTATGAGCGGGTGACCCCCGACAAGCACGTGGACGTCGACGTCTGCATCCTCGGAGCTGGCCCTCATGGGTTGGCGGCGGCAGTACATCTTTCTTGGGCTCGACCGTCGATTCGACTCCGGGTCATCGACCCCTCCGGCGCCTGGCTATCGACTTGGCACAACCAGATGGCTCGTGCCGACATCGCCACGCTGCGGTCGCCCATCGTCCACAGTCCGTCGCCAGACCCATCGGCGTTGCAGCGGCACCTCACAAACAAGCAACTCCGCCCGTCCGGCCTGCCGTACAACCCACCAACCGTGGAAGCGTTCGCTTCGTTCTGCGCCCATCTAATCCGCCAGACCGGCCTCGACACCCCTACCGCTTCGCAGCCACGAAGAATCACGAGCGAACAAGGCGTCGTCCACATCGAGACCGGCGACGAAACCATCCGAGCAGGTCATCTTGTTGTGGCCGCCAACCCCCACCGCCAGCAGGTTCCCAGCTGGGCACAAGACCTCCCAAACGACCCCACCGGACCGATTACCTACGCTAGCGATGTCGACCTGAGACAGATCTCCAGCCTCAAAGGCCAAGAAGTAGTGGTAGTCGGCGGTGGATTGAGCGCCGCTCATCTTGCCTGCGGTGCGGCGAAACGAGGAGCGAGCGTCCGCCTGGTCGCCCGTCGACCGCTAACGACCCGAGACTTCGATACCGACCCGGGCTGGCTCGGCCCGAGAAATCTCCGAGCGTTCGCCGCTGAGCCCGACCCGGCCAAGCGCCTCGACGCCGCTCGAACCGCTCGAGGCGGGGGCACTATCCCCCCGTGGATGCGGAACCGGCTAGATGCACTCGCCTCCGACGGTGCCCTGACGATTCACGAGGAAACATCGGTGCGGTCCGCATCGATTCAACCCGACGGCACCTGCCAGCTCAACCTAGACACCCACAGCACGATCCACGCCAACCAGGTCTGGCTGGCGACGGGCACCATTCCCGACATTGCAACGTTGAGCTGCCTCGACGAGCTGACCGCCCAGCATCCGGTAGTCGACATGCACCCCATTCTCGACGAGAACCTACAGCTCAAAAACGAGCCGGTGTATCTATTGGGCCGCCTGGCCACCATCCCCCTCGGACCGGCTGCCGGGAACCTTTGGGGTGCGAGACACGGCGCGAGACGCATTACTAAAGCCATCACCGGCGTTCGCCACGAAATCTATGCCCCAATCCTTGCTCCGTCGCCACCGACCAGTCCAAACCCAATCTCGCTCCCAAGAAATGAGTCTTCTATGCCCGCAAAGGCGACCAAGCCACTCCCCGTAACCGTCCTATCTGGGTTTCTAGGATCCGGCAAAACTACGCTACTCAACCAGATTCTCAACAACCGCGACGGACGCAAGGTCGCTGTGATCGTCAACGATATGAGCGAGATAAATATCGATGCCGCCCTGGTCAATGGCGAAGTCGAGCTCGATCGCACCGAGGAGCGCCTCGTTGAGATGACGAACGGTTGTATCTGCTGTACGTTGCGCGAGGATCTATTGGTTGAGGTCGGCCGTCTCGCCGACGAGGGGCGATTCGACAACCTAGTGATCGAATCCACTGGTATTAGCGAACCGATGCCTGTTGCCGCCACGTTCATCGTCGACACCGGCGACGAGCTGACCCTGACCGACCGGGCACGGGTGGACTCCATGATCACCATGGTCGACGCAGCCCGCTTGCTCGAATTTCTTGACTCCGACGCCGACTTGACCGACCTCGGGATCGGAGCTGACGAGGGTGACGAACGAGGCGTGGCCGAACTGTTAGTCGATCAGATCGAATTCGCCGACATGCTCGTCATCACCAAGCCGGATCTGGTGTCCGTTGAGGATCTTGAGCGGGTCGTCGCCCTCTGCCGCACCCTCAACCCCGACGCGAACATCTCCATCGCTCAACACGGTGACGTGTCAGTCGATCAGCTTCTCGATACCGGCCGTTTCGACCCAGACGCTACGGGAGCCTTCCCCGGTTGGGCTCAGTTTCTCAACGCCGACACACTCGATGAACCAGTCGTATCCGAGAGCGAAGAGTACGGCATACGCCACTTTGTGTATCGGTCGCTGTGGCCGTTTCACCCCGAGCGGCTGTATGACACACTAACGGCAGGCCAGTGGGCTGGTGTCCTGCGTTCGAAGGGTTTCTTTTGGGTTTCGAGCCGATCCGACACCCAAGCTCTTTGGCAGCAAGCTGGCCCGACCATCACGTTTGAACCTGCTGCGCCGTGGCTCGCCGCCACCCGACGCGAGGAGTGGGATCTCGAACCAGACGAGATTGCCGATATCGAGCAGCGTTGGGACCCTCTCGTGGGTGACCGAGCGATCGAGTTGGTGTTCATCGGCATAGATATGGATGTAGACGAAATTCGCAGCAGCCTCGACTCTTGTGTGCTCAACGACGAGGAGGTGGCCGAAGGCTTCGATGGGTGGGCTCATCATGCAGACCCACTACCGGCATGGGAAACGTTCGACAATACTATTGAGCCCTAACCATCTCTTGACGGTCAGCCAATCCTTGGCCATCATTTTGCGGTAAACCGGCGCCTGAAAATCTAGCCAAACCGAGATCTATCCGAACTGGTCGTTTCCACCCGCTACCGGCAAAACGGTGGCGGAGAGAGTAGCGGATCGACGGCCGTCGCCCGATCCATCAACCACTGTGTGCACCACTATTGTGTCACCGTGCCAACTATTGCCATCGACGAACTCACCAAGCGATTCGGTCAGGTCGAGGCGGTGGACGGTTTGTCGTTCACCGCAACGCCGGGTCGAGTCACGGCATTCCTCGGACCGAACGGATCGGGCAAGACGACGACGCTCCGCATGCTGGTCGGGTTAGCTCAACCGACCAGCGGCACCGCGCTTATCGACGGTATCCCCTACCCCCAGCTCGCTCGGCCGTTCCACACCGTCGGTGTGCTGCTCGACGGCGGCTTCCATCCCGGCCGCAAAAGTCGGGATCATCTTCGAATCTTGGCCAAAGCGGTCGGTGTCGACAACGCCCGGATCGATGCCGTTCTTGAGTTCAGTGGATTGACCTATGCCGCGAAGCGACGGGTCGGTTCGTTCTCAACGGGTATGAAACAACGGCTGGGCCTGGCCGCCGCCATGCTCACCGACCCGCCGGTACTCATCCTCGATGAGCCGTTGAATGGCCTCGACCCCGAAGGTATCCAGTGGCTTCGCGGCTTGTTGCGGCGCTTCGCCGACGAGGGGCGGACCGTGCTCCTGTCGAGCCACGTGCTCGCCGAAACCGAACAGATCGCAGACGACGTCGTCATTATCAGCGGTGGCCAACTCAAGGCCGCTGCCCCGATTCGGGAGCTAGAGCAACGGCTGACACCGGCGGTGCGGGTCCGCACACCGCAACCGGCCGAAGCCAAGGTTGTTCTGGCCGAGGCGTCACTCGACGTGAACGAGGCGACGGTCGCCGTAGGTTCCCCTCGGCCCGTCGATGCCGGCACAAGCGACAAGACGACCAATGAATTCCTCGTCGACGCGACCAGTGAGCAAGTCGGCGAACTCCTCGGCCGAGCCGGGATACTTCTCCACGAACTCGTACCGCAAAAACAACGGCTCGAAGAGCTCTACTTTCAGATGGTGGGTACACCACCACCTCCTCAACCGGGAGGGCCACCGCCAAGCGCCACCGGCGTTGCTAGCGGCGAGGCCGGTGCCCCGGACCTCGCCAGCCCGTCGGCAACCTCGGTCCAGACAACCGCCATGGAAGGGGAACGCTGATGCGCCTGTTTCAAGCTGAGCTGCTGAAGTTGCTCACGATCCGGACACCAAAGGTACTCCTGGCTGTCGCCGGGGTGATCGCCGTGGTGGTCGGGGTCATCCAAGTCATCGTCATCGAGTATCCAGATGGATCACCTTCGTTATCGGCGGGCCAAGTAGCCGGCATGTTGGCTGGCGCGTCGGCCGCCATCCCTCTGGCGTTAATCATCGGAGCCGTCGGGTCTACGGGTGAGCTCCGGCACCGCACCGAGTTTCTCAACCACCTGATCACACCACGACGTTGGCCTCAGCTGCTGGCCCGCATCGGCGCGTACCTCATATTTGGTCTGGCGTTCGCCGCCGTATTGTTCACCACTATCTTGGCCCTCATCGCCGGTTGGGCACTCATACGGGTCGGAGAGATGCCGTGGGGACCAGACTCGACTCGGATCTTGCTCGGTGTCGCCATGGTCACCGCGGCATACACCGCCGTAGGTTTGGCCGTCGGGACGATCGTTCGCAATCAGGTCGTGGCGGTGACCTTGATCGTGGCCTGGGCGTTCATTCTTGAAGGGTTGGTCTCCCTCCCGTTGCTGCTTATCGATCCCCGGCTCAGCTCGGTGCTTCCAGTCCAAGCAGCCCAAGCCCTGCTTATCGGCGACAGCTTCGGCGACGATTTCGCTATCAGTTTCGGCCTCTGGCCTACGGTGGGCATCATCGCCGCCTGGACGGTCGGGTTGTCGGGAATCGGGATATGGCGAACGTTGGCCGCCGATACCCGATAACCACCCAACGGTCTGGCCAATCTCGCTATTCGGATTACGCAGCACCCGGGCCAAACGCGAAGAATTCCGGGCCGAAGCCCGGAATTCTTCTAACAACCAAAGGTTGCCGGTGGTTAGCCGATTTCGTCTGGCGCTGGAACCGTCGGCAGCGGAGTAACTTCAGCCGCTTGTTCAGCCCCGATCGAGGCCAGCCATTTGGCCGGGTCCTGTTCCTCGCCTTCCGACGAGTAGAACGACATCGGCTGATAGTCCGGGGCGTGGGTGTTGAAGTCGCGGTGCCGCAACAGACCGGTGCCAGCCGGGATCAGCTTGCCGATAATGATGTTCTCCTTGAGACCGATCATGCCATCGGACTTTCCTTCGATGGCAGCCTCGGTCAATACTCGTGTCGTCTCCTGGAACGAAGCCGCTGACAGCCACGAATCGGTAGCGAGAGATGCTTTGGTAATGCCCATGATCTCTGGTCGACCGTCGGCTGGTCGCTGTCCCTCGGTCACCAAACGCTTGTTTACGTCGGCGAACTGCCACTGATCGCAACGCTCGCCAGGAAGGAAATCGGAATCTCCCGGTTCCTGAATGGCAACGCGGCGGGTCATTTGCCGCACGATCAGCTCGATGTGCTTGTCGTGAATCGACACACCCTGATCTCGGTATACCTTCTGCACTTCTTCGACCAAGTACCGCTGGGTTTCTCGGATGCCTCGGATCTCAAGCAGTTCCTTTGGATCTCGCGGCCCGTCGACGATGGCATCGCCGGCGGTAATCTCCTGCCCCTCGACAACCTCAAGGCGGGCCGCCAACGGAATGGTGTAATCATCCTCGGTACCGTCGTCACCGATCACGGTCACGACCTTGCCTTTGCCCTCATCCTCGGCGATCCGCACGGTGCCAGAAATCCGGGACAGGGTGGCCTTACCCTTCGGGCTTCGAGCTTCGAACAGCTCCACCACTCGGGGCAAACCGCCGGCGATGTCAGCACCACCGGCCACACCACCGGTATGGAAGGTACGCATCGTAAGCTGCGTTCCCGGCTCACCGATCGACTGGGCGGCAATAACGCCGACCGCTTCGCCGACTTCGATATCCTCACCGGTCGCCAGCGACATGCCGTAGCTCGCGCCGGTAATACCGATCGGTGAGTCGTCGGTCAACGGCGACAACACCCGCACCCGGGTAACCTCGGGATCGTCTCGGAGGGTCTCCATGTGATCCTCGAGCACCATGGTGCCGCGGGGTATCACCGAGCCGTCGGCCAGCGTGACATCGTCGGCTAGTACCCGGCTGTAGAGGCGGGTCTCTAGATATGTACGCACCATCCGGGCATCGGGGTCCGTTGGGTCCGAGGCCTCGCCGGTGTCCTTGTTGTAATAGCCGTCTGGCTTGACGTCTTCCAAAAACAGGCCGCGAACCGGTCGGCCCTCCTCGAAGGGAGAGCGATCGTTGATGATGACCTCCTGCGCCACGTCGACGAGACGACGGGTCAGGTAGCCGGAGTCCGCGGTACGAAGGGCGGTATCGACGAGACCCTTACGGGCACCAGGAGTGGAGATGAAGTACTCCAACATCGACAAGCCTTCACGGAAGTTGGACTTGATCGGACGGGGGATCATGTCGCCGCGAGGGTTGGCCACCAGGCCGCGCATGCCGGCGATCTGCCGTACCTGCATCATGTTCCCTCGGGCTCCGGAGCCGACCATCATGTCGATCGGGTTGAACTGCTTCGATCGAAGATTGACCTCCATGGCCTCCCGCACCTCGTCGGTAGCGTGCGTCCAGATTTCCACTTCCTTCTGGCGACGCTCACCGTCGGTGATAATGCCCTTCCGGAACTGGCCTTCGATCTTGTCAGCCTCACCTTCGTGACGGTCGAGAATCTCTTTCTTCTCAAACGGGGTCTGGACGTCGTCGATAGAGACGGTAAGACCAGATTTCGCCGCGAAGTGAAAGGCCAGCGACTTGATGCGATCGAGGCTGGCCGCAACTTCGGCCTTTGGATAGCCGGTAGCCAGATTGTCGACGATCTCGCCGATGTCCCGCTTTCGAACGGCTTCGTTCACGTAGGGAAAGCTTTCAGGAAGCGCTTCGTTAAACAGCACACGACCAGCGGTGGTGGTCGTGTATTTCGCAGCCGAGCCGTTTGCTGGAGTTTCAAGCAAGTCCGGGTGCCTGAAGATGATCTCGCCATGAAGCTCGATCTGCCCGGATTCGTATGCCCGCTCGACGTCTGCCACGTTTCGGTATGTGCCGCCACCCTTTTCCGTCTCGGTCAGCTCGGTCAAGTAGAAGCAACCGATGACCATGTCCTGGGTTGGGGTGACGAGAGGTCGCCCGTGGGCCGGCGACAGCACGTTGTTCGCTGACAACATCAGTACCCGCGCCTCGGCCTGAGCTTCAGACGACAGAGGCAGGTGAACCGCCATCTGGTCACCGTCGAAGTCTGCGTTGAACGCGGTGCACACCAACGGGTGGATCTGAATTGCCTTGCCCTCGACCAGTACCGGCTCGAAGGCTTGGATCCCGAGCCGGTGGAGTGTCGGCGCTCGGTTGAGCATGACCGGGTGCTCCTGGATGACGTCTTCCAAGACTTCCCACACCTGCGGCCGACGTCGTTCAACCATCCGCTTCGCCGACTTGATGTTCTGGGCCAGTTCTTGGTCGACGAGGCGCTTCATTACGAACGGCTTGAACAGCTCGAGCGCCATGATCTTTGGCAGCCCACACTGATGGAACTTCAGTGTCGGACCGACCACGATGACCGAACGACCGGAATAGTCGACACGCTTGCCGAGCAAGTTTTGGCGGAACCGCCCTTGCTTGCCTTTCAACATGTCGGACAACGATTTCAACGGGCGACTACCCGGGCCGGTGACCGGACGACCACGGCGACCGTTGTCGAACAGCGCATCGACCGCTTCCTGCAGCATCCGCTTTTCGTTGTTGACGATGATCTCGGGGGCACCGAGATCGAGAAGCCGCTTGAGGCGGTTGTTCCGGTTGATCACTCGCCGATACAGGTCGTTGAGGTCTGACGTCGCAAACCGACCACCGTCGAGCTGGACCATCGGTCGAAGCTCGGGCGGAATGACCGGGACCACATCGAGAATCATGGCCCGTGGATCATTGAGGCGACCGTTGTTCTCATCCCGTCGATTGAAGGCGGCGACGATCTTCAGGCGCTTGATGGCCTTCTGCTTCCGCTGGGCCGACAGCGGCTTCACACCTTCCTCAGGATCGATGGCCGCTCGAAGCTTCTCTTCTTCGGAGTCGAAATCGATGCGGTCGATCAGCTGAGCGATGGCGCTAGCCCCCATACCGCCTTCGAAGTAGTCGCCGAATCGGTCGGCCATCTCTCGCCAAAGAAGCTCGTCTTCAAGAATCTTGCGAGCGAACAGCTCCTTAAACTCGTCCCACGCCCGGTCGAGTACGTCGATCTCCATCTCGTACTGCTCGCGGGTCATCGCCAGTTCTTTTTCAAAGGCACGCTGGCGAGCCCGAATCTCGGTCTCCTTCGCGCCGTCGGTTTCCATCTGGCGAATCTCGGCTTCGAGATCGGTGTGCTGTTCGGCGAGGCGGAGTTCCATCTCTTTGTTGATGGCAGCCTTTTCCTCGATGACCTCAGCCTCAAGGTTCGGGAGGTCGGCCTCGCGCTTCTCCTCATCAACCCATGTGACGAGGTTTGCCGCGAAGTAGATGACCTTCTCGAGCTGCTTGGCTTTGAGCTCTTCACGAGGCTCGGTGCCCATCAAGAGGTACGCCAGCCACGACCTGGTGCCGCGGAGGTACCAGATGTGGACACACGGGGCGGCCAACTCGATATGGCCCATCCGCTCGCGGCGAACCTTCGAGCGAGTGACCTCTACGCCACAGCGCTCACAAATAATGCCCTTGAAGCGAACACGCTTGTACTTACCGCACGCGCATTCCCAGTCTTTGGTTGGGCCGAAGATCTTCTCGCAGAACAAGCCGTCTTTTTCTGGCTTGAGCGTGCGGTAGTTGATCGTCTCCGGCTTTTTGACCTCACCATTTGACCACGTCCGAATCGAACCGGCGGTGGCCAGGGAGATCTTGAGCTGATCAAAATCGTTTACGTCGAGCATGTTGATCCCGTCTCCCTGGTCTAGTTTCGTTGGCCGGCGGCACGGGCCGCGTCGTCTTCGTCTGATCCTCGTTCTGGGCGACTGAGATCGATCCCCAGCTCTTCGGCAGTACGGAACAACTCGTCGTCGAGTTCGCGCATCTCGATCTCATTGCCGTCCTCGGCCAATACCTCAACGTTGAGGCACAGCGCCTGCATTTCTTTGATGAGCACCTTGAAACTTTCTGGGATGCCCGGTTCGGGGATGTTCTCCCCCTTGACGATCGCCTCGTAGACCTTGACCCGGCCCAGGACATCGTCCGACTTGATGGTCAACAGCTCTTGGAGGCAATAGGCCGCGCCGTACGCCTCGAGTGCCCACACTTCCATTTCACCGAAGCGCTGGCCACCGAACTGTGCCTTACCGCCGAGCGGCTGCTGGGTGATCATCGAGTATGGACCGGTCGACCTGGCGTGGATCTTGTCGTCCACCAGGTGAGACAGTTTCAGGATGTACATGATCCCGACCATGATCGGGTTATCGAACGCCTGACCGGTGCGGCCGTCGTACAGGGTGGCCTTACCATCGGCGCCGATCAGACGGTCACCGTCTACCGACTCGGGATTGAGGTTCTCAAAGATCGACTTGATCGTCGGCTTCGACCCAGCGAGTTCGGTTTCATCCCACTTGGCTCCATCAAACACCGGTGTCGACACCAAGGTCGACGGCGTGGTGAATGGCCGGGTTTTGGTCTCGGTGCCTCGCATCGGCGCTTCGCCGACACTCTCACCGTCAACGTCCCAACCCCATCGAGCGGCGTAGCCAAGGTGTGACTCGAGAACCTGACCAACGTTCATACGTGAGGGAACGCCGAGCGGATTCAAGATGATGTCGACCGGGGTTCCATCAGCCATGTACGGCATGTCCTCGACCGGCATGATCCTGGAGATCACGCCCTTGTTGCCGTGACGCCCAGCCAGCTTGTCGCCTACAGAGATCTTTCGCTTCTGAGCGACGTACACCCGGACGAGCTGGTTAACCCCTGGCGGGAGTTCGTGGCTGTCATCGCGGTTGAATACCTTGACCTCGATGACTTTGCCGGTCTCGCCGTGGGGAACCTTAAGCGAGGTGTCGCGCACTTCGCGTGCCTTCTCACCGAAGATGGCTCGAAGTAGACGTTCCTCAGGGGTCAGTTCTGTCTCGCCCTTTGGCGTGACCTTACCGACCAGCACATCGCCCGGACCGACGTCAGCCCCGACCCGCACGATGCCTCGCTCGTCGAGATCGGCCAGAATGTCTTCGCTGAGGTTCGGGATGTCTCTGGTGATCTCCTCTGGACCAAGCTTGGTATCACGAGCATCGATCTCATGCTCTTTGATGTGGATCGACGTGAGTACGTCGTCCTTAGCCAAGCGGTCGGACAGGATGATGGCATCTTCGAAGTTGTAGCCCTCCCAAGGCATGAAGGCCACGACAAGGTTCTTGCCGAGAGCCAACTCGCCGTTATCGGTTGAGGGGCCGTCGGCCAGAAGATCGCCTCGTCGCACCCGGTCGCCAGGGGAGACCCGCGGCTTCTGATTGATGCAGGTGTCCTGGTTCGACCGATCGAACTTGAGGAGCCGGTGGATCTTCTTCCCCGACTCCTTGTATTCGACGACCAACATGCGACCATCGGCCTCGATGACCAACCCGTCCTCTTCAGCGATGAGGGTGTCGGCGGCGTCAGCCGCGGCCCGGGCCTCAATGCCGGTGCCAATATATGGTGCCTCGGCGGTGAGGAGCGGTACGGCTTGGCGTTGCATGTTGGCGCCCATGAGCGCCCGGTTCGCGTCGTCGTGCTCCAAGAACGGAATGAGGCCGGTGCCGATAGATACGATCTGCTTCGGCGACACGTCCATCATCTGAACCTCGTCGGCTGGAACCTGGCTGATCTCGGTCGTCGCGCCGAAGAAGACGTCTCGTTCGAGCTGTAGCTTTAGGTCCCGCAACGAAGCGGCTTGGGGCGATCGTCTGGCCAGCACACGATCGTTGATGAAGCCACCATCGGCGTCGAGTTTGGCGTTGGCCTGAGCGACGACGTATTCCTCCTCCTCATCGGCGGTGAGGTAGACGATTTCGTCGGAGACCTTGCCATCGTTGACCTTGCGGTACGGGGTTTCGAGGAATCCGAAGTCGTTGACTCTGGCGTAGCTCGACAGATATCCGATGAGCCCGATGTTCGGGCCTTCCGGTGTCTCGATCGGACACATCCGGCCGTAGTGGCTGAAGTGAACGTCACGTACCTCGAACCCTGCCCGCTCACGACTCAGACCACCAGGTCCGAGCGCTGAAAGGCGGCGACGGTGGGTCAGCCCGGACAACGGATTGACCTGATCCATGAACTGAGACAGCTGCGAGGTTCCGAAGAATTCCTTGATCGCCGCAACCACGGGGCGAATGTTGATCAAGGTTTGCGGGGTAATCGCTTCGACGTCTTGGGTGGTCATGCGCTCACGCACGACCCGCTCCATACGGGACAAACCGATGCGGACCTGGTTCTGAATCAGCTCGCCCACCGACCGAACCCGGCGGTTGGCGAAGTGATCCTGGTCATCGAGGCGGTAACCGGGCTCGGCGACCATCAGATGCAGCAGGTAGGTAGCCGATGCCAGCACCTCGCACCGGCTGAGGACCGGCTGGTCGATTTCGGGCCGGTCGATATCGAGCATCGGAAACAACTGCTCGAGCTTGGCGATCTCGGGGCCGAGCTTACGATTGAGCTTGTATCGCCCAACCCGGCTCAAGTCGTAGCGGCGAGACTCGAAGAAGGCGTTTCGGAGATACGTCCGCGCTGCTTCCAACGTCGGCGGTTCGCCGGGCCGGGCTCGCTTGTAGATTTCGATCAGCGCTTCGTCCTGGCTTGGGGCGATCTCGCGATCCTTCTCCCATTGACCTTCCAGGAACTCGTAGTGCCGAACGAAGGCTTCGAGGAAGCCCGGGGCGTTCTCCTCATCGAACCCGAGGGCTCGCAGCATCGTGAACAGCGAGAGGCGGCGTTTGCGAGCCACCCGCACTCCAGCGGTCGGGTCCTTGCCCGGCTTCTGCTCGACGTCGAACTCGATCCATTCGCCTCGGTAGGGGTGGATCGTTCCGGTCACCATCTGGTGTTTCGCCAAGTTGCGGAGTCGGAACCGTTCACCAGGCTGGAAGATCACACCAGGCGATCGAACCAGCTGGGACACCACGACACGCTCGGTGCCGTTGATGACGAACGTTCCTTTGTCGGTCATCATTGGGAAATCCCCCATGAAGACCGTCTGTTCCTTGATTTCGCCCGTCGTGGCGTTGATGAACCGGGCCCGAACAAAGATCGGGGCCGAGTACGTCATGTCTTTCTCTTTGCACTCCTCGACGGAGAACTTAGGGTATGGCTTTAGGTCCTCGTCATGAGGATCAAACTCCAGTTCCAACTGGAGCGTCTCTGTGAAGTCCTTAATCGGACTAATGTCTCGGAACGCATCAGCGAGGCCCTCCTCCAGAAACCAGCGGAACGAATCCCGCTGGACAGCAATCAAATCAGGAAGCTCTATAGCTTCGTCAAGATTGCCGAAGGAGTAGCGATCGCGGGCGACAGTACGTGCAGGCAAGGGGCACCACCAACAGATTGAGCACGAGCAGCTACGGGCCGAGCTTGGACGCGGTGAACCTTCAACCAAAAAATGTCGAAATTGACCAATGAGCGAGCAAGCACGGCCTCTCAAGGATAGCCGTGCGCGGGCGGTCAACAACCGAATTCGCGCCAAATGTTAGAAGTTTTGGCCCCGCAGGTCAAGGTTCTTGTCGCTTGGCCCGCCGGCGAGGCGACCTGAGAGTACCAGATCAAACCCCCGGAGAACCCGACCCGTGACGCGAGTGAGGACCCACCCCGAGGGGTGGATCCTCACATCCACGATTGGTCCAACCAGGTTGGATCCCGCTTACTTCAGTTCGGCGGCACCACCAGCATCTTCAATCTTGGCCTTGGCTGCCTCAGCGTCTTCCTTGCTTGCGCCCTCAAGAACGTTGTTCGGCACGCCCTCTACCATGTCCTTTGCCTCCTTGAGGCCAAGGCTGGTGAGTTCCCGAACGGCCTTGATGACCTGAATCTTCTTCTCGCCGGCGCCGGTGAGGACGACGTCGAACTCGGTCTGCTCCTCGGCGGCCTCGGCTTCGGCGCCACCACCGGGCGCAGCGATGGCTACCGGAGCGGCGGCCGTGACATCAAACTTCTCTTCGAAGTCCTTGAGTAGCTCGGAAAGCTCCAACACGCTCATGGTGGAGATCGCTTCGAGAATGTCTTCTTTTGTCATGGTCAGGATTCCTCTTCTTCTGGTGCGTCTTGCTCTGGTGCGTCTGGTTGCGCGGTTTCTGCTTGCGCTGTGTCTAGATCCGCTGTGTCTGGATCCGCTGTGTCTTGGACCGCCTCAGCGGCGTCCGGGTCGGCGTCTGAAGCGCCTTGGGCTTGCTCGGCGGATGCCGCAGGTGGCTCGGCCGCCGAATCATCGACGACATCGCCCTCGACATCGCCCTCGGCAGCGCCTTGGGCTTGCTCGGCGGTGGCGGCCGGCGCATCGCCAGCACCACCTTTGTCAATCAGTGCCTGGAGCCCATAGGCGAAGTCGCGTGGCAATGCCTGCAACAGACCGGCGAACTGCTGCATTGGAGCAGCAAACAAACCGGCCAGCTTGGCCAAAAGGACCTCTCGTGGCTCAACAGCAGCCAGCGCATTGACACCATCGGCATCGATAGGCTCGCCTTCGAACAGGCCGCCCTTGATGATCAGGTGGGGATTCGCCTTGGCGAAGTCACGAAGCACCTTGGCCACCGTCACCACATCGCCCGGCTCACCGCTCGGTGTGGTCTCGGTGAAGGCCAGCGCTGTCGGGCCGACTAGATGATCGTGAATATCGGCTCCGGCATCACCGGCGGCTCGACGGACAAGGCTGTTCTTGTACACCTTGTACGAACCACCAGCAGGACGGAGTGCCCCTCGGAGTTCGGCGAGCGCCTTGACCGTTAGGCCACGGTACTCGGTCACGACGACGGCGGACGACTGTTCTAGCCGCTCCCGAACCTCGGTGACGATCGCTACTTTGTCAGCCCGGGGCTCTCGCTCCGGAGTGTCGACGCCAGATTGGCGTTCCTCGGTTTCCATGTGCACCTCCTCTCGTTTCTCGGGTTGGTTTCGGGTATCGATCGACGACTTGTTCGCCGATCACCACAACCGAACCACCCTCGATGGAGGAAGTTTCAGAAGAGCAGAGATCGCCTACTCCAGGGTTTGCCGCCGGCAAAGCCGACACACCTGGGGTCTCGGGCGAAAAAGTATTCGATTCGACCAGCAAGCCTACCGAGTTCCGGCGGCGCTGGGACTTTCTTCAGCGGTTCTCTCTTTCGAGGCTCGCTGTCGAGTCGCTATTTCGCGTCGAGGAGAGAGGCCTCGTCCAACCGGGTCGGATCGATCTTGACCCCGGGCCCCATGGTCGACGAGATGGTGAGCTTCTTCACGTAGCGGCCCTTGGCCGAGGCTGGTTTCACCCGATTGATCTCGTCCATCAACGTGGCAAAGTTCGTTGTCAGACCCTGCACGTCGAAGCTGGCCTTGCCAACCGAGACATGGACGTTGCCGTAGCGGTCGGTGCGGTACTCGACCGTTCCGCCCTTGAATTCGGTGACAGCCTTGGCCGGATCGGGGGTCACGGTGCCGGTCTTTGGGTTCGGCATGAGGCCACGAGGGCCCAAAACCCGGCCCAGCTTGCCCACCTGGGGCATCAACTCGGGGGTGGCGATCGTCAGGTCGAAGTCGAGCATTCCGCCTTCGACCTCGGCGACGAGCTCCTCGCCACCGACCAGATCGGCGCCAGCCTCTTCGGCTGCGGTAGCGGCTTGGCCGGTAGCGAAGACGGCTACCCGCACGGTCTTACCGGTACCAGCAGGAAGTGCCACGGTGCCCCGGACGATCTGATCGGCCTTACGGGGGTCGATACCGAGCACCATCGAGACGTCGATCGACTCGTCGAACTTGGCAGATGCCAAGCTCTTCACCAACTCGATCGCCTCGGTCGGCCCGTGAAGGTGCTCCCGGTCGTAGCGCTTGGTCGCGTCGCTGTACTTCTTACCTTTTGCCATGATGTTTCGCCTTTCGTGCGAGGCTTCCCGTCGGTGGCAACCGTTTCGGTTGCCGCACTTACCGGGTGACGGTCACGCCGACACCCGAGCTGCCCGAACCGGGTTTCCCGGGCAGATTGCTCGTTCGATTAGCCCTTGACCGAAATACCCATCTGGCGGGCGGTGCCGGCGATCTGCTTCTTGGCAGCATCGATGTCGTAGGCGTTAAGGTCCGGCATTTTGATCTCGGCGATCTCAGCCAGCTGCGAGTCTGTAATGGTGCCGACCGGCTCACGTAGAGGGTCTGCGGCACCCTTGGCCACCTTGGCCGCCTTCTTGATCAGCTCCGAGGTCGGTGGCGTCTTCAGGACGAACGTGAAGGTCCGATCCTCGAACACGGTGATGTCAACCGGGACCACCTGGCCCCGTTGCGACTCGGTGCGAGCGTTGTACTCCTTGCAGAAGTCCATGATCTGCAAGCCATACGGACCGAGGGCGGTACCCACGGGTGGGGCCGGCGATGCTTGACCAGCGGGAATCTGGATCTTGACGACGGCGAGTACTTGCTTCTTGGCCATTGAACTCTCTCAGCGTTGGTGATGGTTCGGACGAATGCAGTTCGGCCCGAAAAGAGCAACACAGAAGTGTGCCCGACTGGCGGGCCGTCACCAACCCGCGACCGCGTCAGCAGTCATATCGCCAACATATCGTCGGCACACCACCGGACCGCGAGACCAACACTAGCAAGACGCCGGGCGACACTCGCCACCCCGAACCGGCTGTTCCACTTACCCACCGACACAAATGTTGACAGTGTCAATATTTGTGTCGCACGATGGATCGATGAGCGACGAAACCCAGCGAGACGAACCCGCGCCCCCAGAGAGGCCCAGTACCAACAACCCGTACCTCGAGGGCATCTGTCGACCTGTTACAGAGGAGGTGACCGCGCTCGACCTTCCGGTCAGTGGTCAGATACCGGCCGAGCTGGAAGGGCGATGGCTTCGCAACGGTCCGAACCCCATCGGACAGGTGGAGGACCCAGGCCGACACCATTGGTTTTCCGGTGACGGAATGGTCCACGGCGTCCGAATTAGGGACGGCAAGGTCGAGTGGTATCGAAACCGGTGGGTTCGCGCCGACAACGTCGCAAGCGCGCTCGGCGAACAGCCGCCGCCTGGGCCCTCATTTGGCGACCGCACGCAACACGGTCCCAATACCAACGTCGGCGGATTCGCCGGCACGACCTGGGCCATGGTCGAGGGTGGCGGGACCCCGGTAGAGATGACCTACGAACTGGACACCATCGGGCGCAACGACTTCAACGGTTCGCTCCCCGCCGCGTTTTCCGCTCATCCGAAATTCGATCCGGCCACCGGTCAGCTCCACGCCATGACATATTGCTGGCCCGATTTGATGGACCACATCCAGTACATCGTCGTCGAGCAGGACGCCACGGTCAGCAAAGTCGTCGATATTCCCGTCCCAGACATGCCGATGATCCACGACATTTCGATCACCGACACCTACGCGGTGATCTTCGATCATTCGGTGACGATCAGCGGCCGAGCGCTGGAGGCTGGCATCAATGTCCCGTTCGGGTGGAACGACGACCATCCACCACGGGTCGGCCTACTACGACGAGATGCGGACACTGCCCACGCCATCATTTGGTGCGACATCAATCCCTGTGCGTTGTTCCACCCGCTCAATGCCTATGACGATGCCGACGGCAACGTAGTGATCGACTTTTGCCGCTACGACCGGATGTTCGATCAAGACCTACTCGGCCCATTCGGCGATTCGTTGCCAACCCTCGACCGGTGGACGATCAACCCAACCACCGGTCGAGTGAACGAAGAACGAATCGACGACCGAGGCCACGAGTTCCCACGACACAATCCCCGCGTCGGGCTACGACAACACCGATACGGCTACACCAGCGAGGTCACGCCGTCGATAGCCGGGCTGCATGGCGCCACGTTCAAAACCGACGTGACGACCGGGGTGGTCACCAGCCACGAATACGGCCCAGGCCGCGGCGGAGCAGAGCCGGTGTTCGTACCGAAAGTCGATGGACAAGCCGAAGACGATGGGTGGCTGTTCGTGCTCGTACACGACCTCGAACGAAACGGTGGCCGAGACCGGCGGGGTGCAGAACTCTGCATCCTCGACGCCGCCGATATCGCCGCTGCTCCGGTGGCAACGATCCAACTTCCCCACAGGGTGCCGGTCGGATTCCACGGCAACTGGGTTGCCGACAACACCTAACAGCCGATGCCGACCAACCGGGTTACCGCCGACCGGTTCTTGAAGCCCACCCGCCGACCGGTAGCAACCGGGACGGCGGGCGAACGACGTTCAGATCTTGCCGACCTCGGCGAACTGAAGCTCGACCGGAGTCTCTCGGCCAAAGATATTGACCAGCACCTTGAGCTTGAGCTGGTCCTCGTTGATCTCGACAATCTCACCCTGGAAGTCGGCGAATGGTCCTTCTTTGACCCGTACCGTCTCGCCCATGGCGTACTCAAGACGAGGACGGCCCTTGCGGCTCGGCTCATCGCCGTCTTCTTTGACCGCCAGGAACGTCTCGACGTCCTTACGGGGAAGAGGTGATGGTTTGTTACCCGCACCGATAAAGCCGGTCACGCCCGGCGTGTTACGAACCACGAACCAGGAGTCATCGTCTAGGTGCATCCTGGTCAACAGGTAGCCGGGAAAGACCTTCTTTTGGACGATGACCTTTTTGCCGTTCTTGAACTCGACCACATCCTCGAGCGGAATGACGACCTCGAAGATCCGCTCTTCCATGTTCATCGACTGGGTACGAGCGAGCAGGTTGTTCCGAACCTTGTTCTCGTATCCGGATTGTGTATGAATCACATACCAGCGACCGGGCCGATCGTATGGCGACTTCCGCCGCGGTGGCGGAGCCTCCTCTTCGACCGCAGGCTCGCCGTCGTGATCGACCGCGCCCTCGACGTCGGACTCATCGGTCTCGGCAGAATCATCGGTCTCGGACTCGTCGGTCGCGGACTCATCGGTCTCGGCAGAACCATCGGCTGGGACAGAGTCGTCGGCCGCACCAGAACCATCGACCGGCGATTCCTCGCCGGCCTCGTCGGCCGACTCCGGCTCCAGCTCTCCGTCCAGCACGGAATCGGCTACCGGCTCGTCGCCAGCATCGGCCTCCGGTGCCGCGGTCTGCTCGGTTGGGGAGTCCAAAAACGGCTCGGTGGCGGTAGTGGGAGATTCGGTGATATCACTCATCAATTCGTTCCTGCGGTTGCGCCTGCGTCTTCATTGATGTTAAGCAACCCGATCAGACCTTCGGCGAAGAGGAAATCGAGCAGCGCTACCAGGCCGGTGACGACCGCCAGAGTAAGCAAAACGACGATGGTGTAGTTCATGACCTCTCGACGGGTCGGCCACATGACCCGACCCATCTCGGCCCGAACCTCGCGCAGGTATTCAAGCGGCGTTACTCGCTCGGACGCGACCGGACGACTATCGCGACGGGTCGCGATCGGATTACCGTCGCTATCCATCTGGCCTTGCCTCTGGAGGTAACGGCGTTGCTGCCGGTTCATCGCCATGGCTTCATCGTTCCTTTTTGTACATGATCGGGAAAACCAGCGACAGCCGACTATTCCCGTCGACGACGACCTTCGCGCAGCGGAAGCGCTTCGCCATCGATACGACCTGGGCAGGGCAGGAGGGACTTGAACCCGCAACCTTCGGTTTTGGAGACCGGTGCTCTACCAATTGAGCTACTGCCCTTGGGTTACCTACTGAGACTAGCAGCGGAAGCGCCGGGAAGCGCTCGCATCTCGTGAGCGTCAGGCCAATCATCTACCCTTGGCCCTATTCTCAACCCTAACCATCCTCAGCCCAACCCTTAGCCGGCAAGGCGTTGCCGACCAGCGAGACGTGAGGCGATCACGAACGCACCGGCTGCTGCCGTCGCCGTCGCCGCGGCGGCAATCCCCCCGACGTAGGCCGCCTTTTTGTTTCGATGATGGAGCCGATGAATCCGGTGGACGGATGCGACAGGACGCAAGGCGTCAAGCAGCTCATCCAAAATCGACGCGTCGGTCGTCACATATTGATCGCGGAGCATGGTCAGAGCCCGGAGTAACTTGCGATATTGGGCCAGCTCGGCCTGGCAACGAAGGCAGGCCTCAACATGACGTCCGGTTTCTAGTGAAAGATTGCTGTCACCATCGACAAATTCGGCCAACTGCAGGCTGACGGTCTCACATTGCACGCGCGTCCTCCTCATCGGCTCCCCCTTCGAGGTCCCCCTCATCGTTGAGTGGATAGAGACGCTCCCGAAGCCGCTTTCGAGCCCGGTGAAGGCGGACCTTTGCCGCCGACTCGGTGATGTCGAGCTGTTCCGCAATCGACTGATGCGACATGTCGTAGATATCCCGAAGGACGACAACGGCTCGAAGCTTGGGCGGCAGATGCATGAGCGCCTCGACCAAGTGTGATCGCAGATCGCCTAGATCGGCTCGCTGGGCCGGGTCTCGCTGCGGATGGTCGTCGACGACATCGGTCTCGTCTTGCAACTGCTCATGGCGATCCCGACCGCGTCGACCGAGGAACGTCGAGGCACAGTTCGCGGTGATGCGGTGCAACCACGTCGATAGTTGAGCATCGCCCCGGAACTTCTGAATTCCCTTGTGGGCCCGGAGGTAGGTCTCTTGAACCACGTCCCGAGCGTCCTCCTCGTTTCCAACGAGCCGGAAGGCCAACGTGTACGTGTCGGCGTACGTCTGACGCACCAACGACTCGAACGCGCGATGGTCGCCTTCCCTGGCTTCCTCGATTAGCTGGTCAAATTTCTCTGACTCCACCGGGTTTGACCTCATTTCGGCCGCGCTGGTTACGTCGGGATCATGAATCTCTCTCCATCGTACTCACCACCGCAACCGATCCGTAATGCAGAGACCCGGTTAGTTCTCGGTGCCCTCGCCTAGTTCAAGCTGGTACGACACTTCCAGCACCCCGGACGGTTCGTCGACCAGACCTCCGGGGGTCAGCCGCCAACCACGGCGCTCGGAAAAACCTCGGGCCGCCCGATTGACCTCCAACATCCACAGGTTGCAAGCCGCCCACCCCATCGACCCGGGCCCCACCCATGGCGCCGTCGTGCAGGCGAGCCCCGTCACCGAACAATGCAGTCCACTTGGCGGTCAGTTCTTCGATGGTCGGTTCCTTGCTGCCGGTTGGGAAGGTATCTCGATATGCGAAACGAGCCGACAGGGCATGAACGGTGGCCACGGCCTTGATTTCTTCCCGAACTACGGGCCGAACGATGACCGCCATCACGACCCCAAAGCCGATGGCAAACACGCGACACGACCCCGGCCCGTTCGAGTAAATCGAAGGGACCGAGGTCGTGACCGGTTCATCAAAAGCTATTGACTATTTTCCAAGCGAAGTGACTACTTGATGATTTTGGTTACCCGTCCAGCGCCCACAGTACGACCACCCTCACGAATAGCGAACCGCAAACCCTCATCCATCGCAATCGGATTAATCAACTCCACCGTCATCTCAGTATTATCACCCGGCATACACATCTC
>CALIFY010000084.1 GCA_938021675.1 uncultured Acidimicrobiales bacterium | reverse complement strand
ACGGGTTTGCTACATTCCCGTGCCAAGCCGAAGGGCGGGCGCCCTGCAGGCAGCTCATACACTCTCACGGTGACCACCTCTCCAATCGACCAGACGGCTCCGTGGCTCGCCCTCGCCGATCACGCCACCGACATGCGGGGGGCCTCACTCCGCCAACTGTTCCATGCCGACCCCACCAGGGCCGAGACGTTCTCACTAGAACCCACAGGCTCTTCGAGCAGCGCGGGGCTCCACCTCGACTATTCCAAGAACCTGATCACCACCGAGACCCGAGATCTTCTCGTGGCCTTGGCCGACGAGGCCAACGTCGGTAGCCAACGTGACGCCATGCTGGCCGGTGAGCCGATCAACAGCACCGAAGGCCGAGCCGTCCTCCACACCGCGCTCCGACGCCCGGCTGGTACATCCCTGCTGGTGGATGGTCACGACGTCGTGGCCGATGTCCACAATGTCCTCGGCCGCATGGGCCAGTTCAGCCGGGCGGTCCGCGACGGTGACTGGCGTGGAGCGACCGGGAAACGCATCACCTCCGTTGTCAACATCGGCATCGGCGGCTCCGACCTCGGTCCCGCCATGGCCACCCGAGCACTCCGCTCATTCAGCCAACGCGACATCGGTTTTCAGTTCGTCTCGAACATCGATCCCACCGACCTGCACGAGGCGCTGATCGGGCTCGACCCATCGACGACCCTGTTCATCATCGTGTCGAAGACCTTCGGAACGATCGAGACATTGACCAACGCCAGGTCCGCCCGGCGGTGGCTGGTCGAGACCCTCGGCGAGGAGGCGGTCGGCCAACACTTTGTGGCCGTATCGACCAACAGCGAACGGGTCGCCGAATTCGGGATCAACACCGACAACATGTTCGGGTTTTGGGACTGGGTCGGAGGCCGATACTCGCTCCCATCGGCCGTCGGCCTGGCCTTGATGGTGGCCATCGGGCCGGAGAGGTTCGACGACTTCTTAGCCGGCATGCACGAGATGGACCGCCATTTCGCCGAGGCACCACCGTCGGAAAACGCCCCGATGCTCCTGGGGCTGCTCGGCGTCTGGTACGCCAACTTTCTTGGGGCGTCCTCCCATGCGGTTCTGCCGTATAGCGATCATCTGTCGCGCTTCACCGCATACCTTCAACAGCTCGACATGGAGTCGAATGGGAAAGGTGTCGACCGAGCGGGTCGAACCCTCACCGTCGATTCCGGTCCGATCGTGTGGGGCGAACCGGGGACCAACGGCCAACACGCCTTCTACCAACTCATTCACCAGGGCACACGACTCGTCCCCGCCGACTTCATCGGCTTCATCGAAGCCTCCGATCCGGTCGGCAATCACCACGACTTGCTGATGGCCAACTTCTTCGCCCAAACCGAGGCGCTGGCATTCGGAGACAACCGGTCTGGCTCAACCGATGCCGACCCCCATCGCTTCTTCTCCGGCAACCGCCCGACCAATACGATTCTTGGCACCCGGCTTGAGCCTCGAACCCTCGGGCAACTCATCGCCCTCTACGAACACAAGGTGTTCACCATGGGGGCGATCTGGGGCATCAACTCCTTCGACCAGTTCGGAGTCGAACTCGGCAAGAAGTTGGCGGTGGCCATCGAGCCGGAGTTGACAAGCGACGACGCACTCACCCATGACGGATCGACCAATTCGCTCATCACCCGCTATCGGACCGGCCGTCGACCGGCCTGACCACGCCGACCACGCCATCTCGACCGGTACCGTTCGGCCATGGCTCTAGAACGCTGGATCACCGAGATGGGCATGGGCGTGGACGTCCACGGCGGAGATTACACAAAAGCGGCGAAACGGGCAGTGTCCGACGCGCTGCGCCACAGCAGCCTCAACTTCTTCGCCGTGACCGACAAGGAACGGGCCGACATGCACGTCGAGGTGCTGATCGCCGTCAACGATCCATCGGCGGTCGACGTCGACGCGGTGGCGGCCGAAGTGCCCTACGGAACCGTGACCGTGAATCCGTTGCCCGGAGGACTGGACGTCCCATCTCAAACCGGCACCGACTTGATGGTCATCGCCAACGCCGCCATCCTCGTCTCGTTCGAATCTTCCAGCAAGCCATCCGGCTAGTGGCGACGGAACGTCGGGCCCTTATACCCGGATTTGAACCCACCGGCCAGGAGCAGATCGCGAACGTCGGGGTGATCGGCGACGGGCGTGCCATCGACGTTGACAATCTCCAAACCCCGCACCCGTCGAGAGGTCACAAGCGACATGAGCGCGGCGATCCAACTGTGGTCTTCGAGCGATCCGGCGAACAGCGTGAGGCTCCGGCCCCCGCGATGAAGGTAGGCCAGTGGCAGTCCATTGCGAAGCACGACGTATGCTCCGGTGGCCCTAGCCGGCCGACCGGCTGTCTCCGGCCACGGTAACGCTGCGCCATAGGGCTGTGCCGGATCGACCGCGGCCATGGTAATCGGGGGTGGGAGTTCGTCGACGAGGCGGTCCTGCCGTTGGTCGCGGAGTCGATCGACCGCGCCGGGAAGAGCAAATTGCGCTGCACCCAAACCGGTCACGAAATACCCCCGACGAACCTGCCCCCGGTCTTCCATCTCTTTGAGAATCGGGTACACCCCGGCAAATCCACCTTCGGCCCCTTCGGCCAACGCCATCTCACGGGTGAGAACGCCGTACCGCTCAAGCAACTGGAGCGCCCGACTGGTCGCCGCTTCGGTTTCGCTGACGGCCGGAACCCGCAGCGGGTCGACCGGGGCCCACCGACCGGTACCCGATGCCGGACCGAGCCGGGACAACGCCCGCACGTTCGGTCGACGAGCGCGGCCACCAGACCGACGACCCGACTTTTTGCTGGCCGTCACCCCCGACAGCAACGCCCGCAACGGCGTCAGTGAGTCATTGGTGATCTCGCCGGCCCAGACGAGATCCCACAACGCGCCGAGCACCGCCCGATCCTCGTAGTCGCACCCGGCAGCTTGTGCGGCGGCCACCAATTCAGGCCAAAACGACGCGCCATGTCCGGCGAGATGGACACGCAACGCATCGTGGATCGCAGCTACTGGCCGATCGTTGTGGTCATCACCCTCCGGCGACGGAACCAACGCCGAAACCTGGTCACGCCACACCAACCGGATCCGACCATCGTCGGCGCCGAGTGCACCACCGCCGACCCATACCAGTTCACCGGCGGTCAGCAGCGTGTCGAGGTCGCTGGGCTGATAGCCGACCACCCGAGCGGGAAGGATGTCAGACTCCAAGACCGACGCCGGCAACGCTGCGCCCTGCAGCGTCGTCAACGCCTCGGCCAGACCGTCCACCCCCCGCAACTCGGCCCCGACGTGCTGCCAAGCCGGTACGAATCGGGCCAACACCTCGGCCTCGACCGGCTCCACTTCCTTGCGGAGCGCAGCCAACGAGCGGCGACGAAGCACCCGTAGCACCTCATCGTGGCACCACTCCCGCTCGTTGCCATCGGGGCGGAACTCGCCGCGAACCACCCGACCTTGGCGTTCCAACTCTTCGAGGGCCTCGATAGCCCGGTGAGGTTCGAGGCCAAGCTGGTCCGCCACATGGGAGGTTACGAATGGACCGCTCGTCCGAGCGATGCGCGATACCAGATCGATCAGAGGGTCGGCGACCGAGTCGGTGAACGCCGCCGGCAAACCGGGGGGCAGGGCAACCCCAAGCGCGTCTCGAAGTCGAGAGGCATCTTCAGCGGCGGCGAACGCAGGTATTCCGCCATCCCGTTCTACGGCCACCGCGATGATCCGCCGTTCCTCCAACAGTTGATCGATCGCCGTCTCGGCTTCGACGTCGGCGACCCGTTGCTCGATCTCCACCATCGACAGCGGACCAAGCCACCGCAAAAGGTCTTCGACGTGATCGACGGTTCGGGCCCGCCAATCCGGTGCGAGACGCTGCAACTCCGACTCCAAGGTGGCCAGAACGTCGGGATCGAGAAGCTCTCGTAGCTCCTCAGCCCCGAGCAGGTCACGAAGCAACTCACGGTCGAGTGACAGCGCGGCGGCCCGACGCTCGGCCAGCGGAGCATCGCCCTCGTACATGTATTGGGCGATCCACCCGAAGAGCAGCGACTGAGCGAACGGGGAAGCGGTCGACGTGTCGACCGGAACCATCTTGATCTTCCGGCTCCGCAGTTCGGTCAGCACCTGGCGAAGCGCGGGGACGTCGAACACGTCGTTGACGCACTCCCGGCTCGCTTCCAAGAGGATCGGAAAGCTCGGGTACTTGGCGGCGACGGCCAATAGGTCGGCCGCTTTCTGCCGTTGTTGCCACAGCGGGGTTCGGCGATCTGGACGTCGGCGAGGGAGTAGCAGCGCCCTGGCCGCGCATTCCCGGAATCGCGAGGCGAACAGCGCGGTCTGCGGGAGCTGTGTCACCAGCAACTCATCGAGTTCGTCGGGATCGACCATCAACTCGTCTAGCGGCAGATGGTCGACCGCCTCCGGAAGCCGAATGACGATCCCGTCATCGCTCCACATCAGCTCGACGTCCCACCCCCACTGCTCGGCGAGGCGGAACTGGAGTGCCATGCCCCACGGGGCGTGCACCTGTGCCCCGAATGGGCTCAACAGACAGATCCGCCAATCCCCAATCTCGTCGCGGAAACGTTCGACCACGATGGTTCGATCGTCGGGGACCCGGCCCGTCGCCTCCCGTTGCTCGGCGAGGAAGGCCAGTAGGTTGGTGGCGGCCAGCCGGTCGAGACCGTGTCTTTCTCCGAGGCGATCGAGAGCGGCCTGCTCCCCTCCCTCTGCCGACGTCGTCGCTCCTATCTCCCGGACGAACGCCCCTATGGCCCGTCCGAGTTCGAGGGGTCGACCCGGTCCGTCTCCATGCCAGAACGGCATCTTTCCCGGCTGGCCGGGAGCCGGGGTTACCACGACCCGTTCGTGGGTTATGTCCTGAATCCGCCATGTGCTGGCGCCGAGCAAAAACGTCTCGCCCGGCCGGGACTCGTACACCATCTCCTCATCGAGTTCGCCGACTCGGGTGCCGTCGGGAAGGAACACCCCGTACAGCCCGCGGTCGGGGATGGTGCCGCCGGAGGTTACGGCCAGCCGCTGGGCTCCGGGTCGGCCCCGAACGATGCCATCGACTCGATCCCAGATGATTCGAGGGCGAAGCTCGGCGAACTCGTCGGATGGGTATCGACCGGAAAGCAGATCGAGCACGGCGGCGAACGCCTCGTATGACAACTCGGCGTAGTTGGCCGCGCTTGTGACCATGGTCAGCAGTTCATCGACCGACCAGTCGTCGAGGGCGCAGGCGGCCACGATCTGTTGGGCCAAGACGTCGAGTGGATTTTTCGGGTAGCGGGTCTCCTCGATCAACCCCTTCCCCATCCGTTCGACGACGACCGCGGCCTCGACAAGGTCGGCCCGGTGTTTGGGGAAGAACTTGGCCCGACTCGGCGCCCCGACCTGGTGCCCGGCCCGACCGACCCGCTGCAGCCCCCGGCTGACCGAGCCCGGAGATTCGACCTGTACGACCAGGTCGACCGCGCCCATGTCGATGCCTAATTCGAGCGACGATGTGGCGACAAGACCCTTGAGATCTCCCCGCTTCAATCGATCGTCGATCATCAATCGTTGCTCCCGACTGAGCGACCCATGATGGGCCAACACCAGATCCGTGCCCGTGTTTGTGCCCGCACCCTTGCCCGTGTTTTTCTTTGTGTCTGAGTCGACGAGGCCGGGGGCCAAGACGTGGGATGTGCCGTCGGCCTCCGCTCCTCGGGACTGGCCATCGAGGTAGAGTTCGTTCAGCCTCGTCGCCAGGCGTTCGGCGAGTCGCCGAGCGTTGACGAAAACGATCGTCGACCGGTTTTCCTCCACCAGTTCAAGCAACCGCGGGTGCATAGAGGGCCAGATACTTCGTCGAGGCGTGCCGTCATCGACCGCCCCTGCCCGCGATGTGTTTTCCTCCGGCGTCAGCTCCTCACCAAGGCGGCCCATGTCCTCGACCGGCACGATCACCTCGACATCGAGTTCTTTCCGGATCCCGGTGTCGACGATGGTCACCGCCCGCGGTCGACGCCCAGAGCTATCTCGACCCGCCTCACCGACCGACTCATAACCGCCAAGGAAACGAGCGATTTCCTCAAGTGGCCGCTGGGTCGCCGACAGACCGATCCGTTGCGGCGGCGAGTCGGTGTGGCGGGACAGCCGTTCGAGGCTGATGGCAAGATGGGCGCCCCGTTTCGTGGCGGCCAGGGCGTGAATCTCGTCGATGATCACCGTCTCGACACCGGCCAAGGTCTCTCGAACCCTCGACGTGAGCATCAGATAGAGCGACTCCGGGGTGGTGATCAACAGGTCGGGCGGATCCTTGGCAAGTCGACGGCGTTGGTCGGCTGCGGTGTCGCCGGTCCGGAGGGCGACGTGCGGCTCGACGAACGGGTGACCGAGCCGTTCGGCGGCCAGCCTCACCCCCTGTAGCGGTGCCCGAAGGTTTTTTTCCACGTCGACTGCCAACGCTCGCAACGGCGAGATGTAGAGGATTCGGGTCCGACGATTGGGATCCTCGGGTCGAGGCCGGGTCGTCAACTGGTCGAGACCCCAAAAAAAGGCGCTCAGCGTCTTGCCCGAACCGGTGGGGGCGAGGATCAGCGTGTGATCACCGGCCGCAATCGGTGGCCAGCCGTGGGTTTGGGGTGGGGTCGGCGCAACAAAGGTGGTCCGGAACCAGGCGGCGGCGGGTTCGCTGAACCCTTCGAGCCCATCGCGGCCAAGGTTGCCCTCCGTCGTCACCACGGGCCCAGCCTAGAGCTGGGCGAGGCCGGGGTACGGGTGCGTGGCGCCCCGATGTTCACGCCGCCTCCTCACAGAGTCGGTCCACGGCACCTAGTTCACACGCCCAACCCTTAGCTCACCAGCCGAGTTGCCGACCAATGGGGCTATGGCTCCCGAGCCGCCACCCACCGCCGAGGCGATGGCCACGCCACTCCGTATGTGGTCGGTCATGCTCGATGCCCTGCCGATGCCGGCCGCGCTCGTCGACGCCCAGGGGTTCGTGCTCGATACCAATCGTTGGCTCGATGTCGACGACGGCGAAGCACTGCTCCAGCCAGCGAACCAAGAGGTGACCCCCGACCTGCGATTCGGGGTGGACTCGACCAGTCGGTGGCGGGTCCGCTCCCTCGACGAGTCGGCCACTGTGCTGCTGGCCACCGCCGAGCGGGAGGACACCGGCGATCACCTCCTCCGCAGGTTCTTCTCCTCCGGCGACGCCCTGTTCGTGGTCTACGACCAGCGAGGTCGCATCATCCAGTCGAACGCAGCCTGGGAGAACCTGCTCGGCTACTCCCACGATGACGTATTCGGGGTCGACTCCTGGACACTCCTACCCGAGGAGGACCAACGGTTACGGCAGACGGTCGAGGCTGAGCTGCGAGAGTCCGGCCGTTCGGAGCCAACGTTTCGAATGCGCACCATCGACGGCTCATTCCGCCTCGTGCGATGGGCCCTCCAATACGACACCTCGGTGGGGCGATGTTTCGGGGTTGGCCGCGATGTCACCGAAGAAGGCCGGATCACGGCCGACCTTGAGCGTCGGGCCTATACCGACGAACTGACGTCCCTGCCGAATCGGGCGATGCTGCTAAAGAAACTCGATAGCTGGTTGGAGCAATCGGCGAACCCAGCACTGTTGTTCTGCGACCTCGACCACTTCAAAGTGGTCAACGATTCCCTTGGCCATCAGACCGGCGATACGCTGCTTTCCGCCTTCGCCGCCAGGCTCGACGCCCTCGCCACGTCCAACGACTCGCTGGTGGCCAGACTGGGTGGCGACGAGTTCGTCATCGTGCTCCGCGGCGCCGACACCGATCGAGCCGTCGAAGTAGCACAAGAAATATTCACCGGCATGCACGAACCGTTCACCGTTCTTGGCCGGACGTTACACGTCAGGATGAGTATCGGAATCGCCGTGTCCTCAGACCACACCCCGACAACGGCGAACGCCCTTCTGCGAGAGGCTGACTCAGCGGCATACGAGGCAAAGCAGCTCGGCCGAAACCGGTACGTGATCTTCGACGAAAACCTACGGGCCGCCGTCGACCGCAGATTCAACGTCGAGGTCGGGCTTCGTCACGCGCTCCAAACCGACCGCATAGTCGTCCACTACCAGCCGATGGTTGCCATACCGGGCGGAGGCATCGTCGGAATCGAAGCCCTCGTTCGATGGCGGAGCGAGGGGCCCGACGGCGAAGACGAACTCAAAGGCCCAGATCAGTTCCTCGACGTGGCTGAGGAGGCCGGCCTCCTACCAGCAATCGGTCACATCGTCCTCACCGAAGCGATGTCGACCGCCGCCGACTTCGCCCGCCGCGGTCGCACCGTTACCCTGTCGATCAACGTGTCGGCTGCCGAGTTGGCGAGCGGCGACTTCTTCGATCGTCTGCTACACACGATCGAAGACACCGGCATCGACCCGTCCACCCTCCTGTTGGAGATCACCGAATCGACGGTGTTGACCACCGAGGCCGCCCTTCCGATACTCGACCGGTTCCAGGCGGTTGGGATCCGCCTCGGCCTCGACGACTTCGGAACCGGATTTTCTTCGCTCGCTCACCTCAGAGAACTCCCGATCGACGTGGTCAAAGTCGATCGATCCTTCGTGGACGATCTCGTCGACGACGTCGTGACCCGGGCGGTGACCGGCTCGCTGGTCGACCTCTGTCGAGCCCTAGGACTCGAGGTCATATTCGAAGGCGTCGAATCAACCGAACAGGCGCTCGCCGTTGAGCAGCTCGGGGGCCAGATCGTCCAAGGCCACCTGTTTCACAAACCGATGCCGGCGCCAGAGCTGGCGTTTCGGCTCGGTCTAGCATCGAGATCGGAGACCCTCGGTAGGTAATCACCCAGACGGCCCGTCGGCTCCGTCGTGTACGGCAACCGGTGAGCTGTAGGCTCGGCCGCTATGAATCGCCCGTTTCGCTTCGGTGTCCAGACCAAATCGGCGACCTCCAAGGTGGCCTGGGCCGAGCTGGTCCGCAAGATCGAAGACCGCGGCTACAGCTCGATAACCATGCCGGACCACCTCGACGACCAACTCGCCCCGACCGTGGCCCTCATGGCCGCAGCCGACGCATCAGAACTACTCCGTATCGGTGCCTTGGTGTGGTGCAACGATTACCGTCACCCAGCGGTATTCGCCAAAGAAGCCGCCACCCTCGACCTGCTCTCGGATGGTCGACTCGAACTCGGCATCGGGGCCGGTTGGATGAAAAGCGACTACGAGGGGGCCGGGATCGACTACGACCGCCCGGGCACGCGGATCGAGCGGATGATCGAGGCCGTAGAGGTCCTCAAAGGCCTCTTTGGCGACAAGCCCTTCAGCTTCGATGGTGAGCACTATCGGGTAACCAACCTGAACGGCACCCCGAAGCCGGTGCAACGTCCGCACCCACCGTTCCTTATGGGCGGCGGCGGTCCTCGTTTCTTGAGGTTGGCCGGCCAGCACGCCGACATCGTGGGCATCAACCCGAACCTGTCGGCAGGAGCGATTACCACCGAGATTGGCAGCGATGCCACCGCCGAGCGCTATGCGGAAAAGGTCAGCTGGGTACGAGAAGGAGCAGGCGACCGTTTCGACAACATCGAGCTGCAGGTCCGCACCTTCTTCGTCATCATGACCGACGACCGCCAGGGAGCAGCTGAATCTCTGGCCGGTGGGGTTGGCCTGACCGCCGAACAAGGCCTGGCATCACCGTTGGCCCTCGTCGGAACGCCAAGTCAAATCGCCGAGGATCTCCGAGAGCGTCGGGAACGGTATGGCTTCAGCTACATCGTGGTCGGGGAAGACGAGTTCGAACCGTTCGCTCCGGTCGTCGCCGAGCTGACCGGCACCTGAGCGGCACAACGTCGTACATCTGGTGTCGTACACTCGATAGAAGACATGACCATCGAATACGACGACCTCCAACCAGGCATCTCCGAAGACGAACGAGCCACCGGAACCAAACGGCTCATCCAAATAGGGGCCGGCGTGCTGCTCATCGTGGCTGGCGTCGCCATGCTCGTCGTGCCAGGGCCAGGGCTGGTGGCCATCATGGTCGGACTCAACCTCATCAAACCCGACAACGCCATCGTGCGGTGGATGCGCCGCCGGATCCCCGGAATCCCCGAGGAGGGCACCGTACCTCGCCGATACCTGGTCGTAGGTGGCGTCATGCTTCTCGCTGGCACTGCGGCCGGAGTGTTGTGGGGTGGCATCGTCACCGACTGGCTGCTGCAAGTGGTCGGGCTCCGCTGACCAGCATCGGAGCTCAGCCATGCTGATCGGAATCGATACCGGCGGAACCTACACCGACGCCGTCCGCTACGACGACTCGTCCGAACCCGGTTCGGTGGTTGCGACGGCGAAGGCTCGAACGCGGGCCGACCTCTCGATCGGAATCGCCGAAGCCCTCGACAGCGTCTTGGGCAACCCGGCCGACGTATCTCTCGTTTCGCTGTCGACCACCCTGGCCACCAACGCGCTGGTGGAAGGCGTCGGAGGGAGGGTCGCACTGGTATTCATCGGCTTCGGGGAAGCCGAACTCGACCGCGGCGGGCTTCGGACCGCCCTCGGGGATGCACCGGTGATAACCATCGACGGTGGCCACGATTCGCTCGGTAACGAATTGACCGCGCTGCCCGAAGCTGCCTTGCTGACCGAAGCCGAGCGCATCGAGGATGCCGGCGGGGTCGACGCCTACGCCATCGCAGCCCAATTCAGCGTTCGCAATCCGGCCCACGAGTTAGCGGCCCGCGACGTGCTGAAAGGCCTCGGGCGACCGGTGGCATGCAGCCACGAGCTGTCGGCCAAACTCGATGGGCCCCGACGGGCGCTCACCTGCCTGCTCAACGCCCGACTGATCGCTCTGATCGCGGAGTTGACGAGCGCGGCCAGGCGCATCTTGGCCGAGCGAGGTATCGATGCGCCGTTGATGCTTGTGCGGGGAGATGGATCGCTGGTGACGGCAGAATACGCCGAGCAGCGTCCCATCGAAACGATTCTGTCCGGCCCGGCCGCCAGCCTCATCGGTGCCGGCCACCTGACGGCGGCCACCGACGTCCTCGTTTCCGACATCGGGGGCACCACCACCGACATCGGAGTTCTTCGCGGTGGGATCCCCCGAGTCAGCGCTGAAGGGGCAACCGTCGGCCGTCACCGGACGATGGTCGAAGCGGTGGCGATGGTCACCCACGGGCTCGGGGGTGATAGCGAGGTGGACATCGATTGGCGGGCCCACCCCGCCGCGCTTCGCCTCGGGCCGCGACGCCTGGTGCCGATCAGCTTGTTGGCGGTCGACGAACCGGAGTTGGTCATTGGGACCCTCGAACGGCTCGATGGACCGTCGCGACCTGATGACACCCGCTTCGTGTCGGCCATCATCAGCCCCAGCGACCGGCCCACCGCCGCCACGGTCGGCCTGAGCGCAACCGAAACCGGTGTGCTCGACGCCATCGGCGGCCGGTGGGTACCGGTCGACACCGTCGCCACCTCAAGCCGGGCCGCCGCCGCCATCACCACCCTGGCCGGGCGTGGCCTCGTGAAACTGGCCGGTTTCACCCCATCGGATGCGGCCCACGTGACCGGTGTACACACCGCCTGGGATACCGATGCCGCTCATGCCGCCGCCGACAGGCTGGCGGCGTTGTCCGATAGCGGCGGCGAACCGATCTGCAAAGATGGACGAGCATTGGCCCAGTGGGTGATCGACAACGTGATTCGCCGCTCAGCCGAATCGGTACTGGCGGCCGCTCTAGACGATGACGGGTTGCCGGGTGATGCGATCGATTCCGCCATCGTTCAACGGGCTATCGACGGTCACGACGGCGCAGCCGCTATCCACATCGGTGCTGCCCTTCCCCTCGTCGCGCTTGGGGCTGCCGCATCCACCTACTATCCGCCGGTCGCCGAATTGCTGCGGACGACCGGCGTTATTCCCGATCTCGCTGCGGTGGCCAATGCGGTCGGCGCGGCGGTGGCAAACGTGCGGCTGGTGGCCACGGCGACCATCAGCCAGCCGTCAAAGGGTCAATTCCGGGTGCATCTCCCCGGATTGGACGACCGCGGCGATTTGCAGCCAGCCATCGATGACGCCACCCATGCGCTTACCGAGCGGATTCGCGCCGAAGCGGCTACGGCCGGCGCAGCCGAGGTGACGGTGACCACCGACGTCGCCACCCGATCGGCGACCATCGCGGGGACCGCGGTGTTCGTCGAGGCCACGGTTACCGTGACCGCCACCGGCCGTCCCACTACCCGTCCGGGCTGACCCCTCGCCTGTACGGCCTCTGACCAATGCCGGCCGATTCACTCCGCGTCTTCGAGCACGTCGGGGAGAGGCCTGGCGTTCACCAGCACCAGACGCTTGGTAGCTCGGGTGGCAGCGACGTAGAGCGAACGATACCCCTGGGGTTCCTCGTCGACGATCTGAACCGGTTCGACGACGACAGCGACGTCGACTTCAAGACCCTTCACCAAATTCACCGGCACGGCGGTGATCTGATGGTCGAGTCCGTCACGAGGGGCGCTACCGATAGTGATGTCGGCATTGCGGAACCCATCGACTACCGGGTCGTATAACGACCGGGGGCAAATCACCGCCACGTTCCCGGTGGCGGCACCGTTGCCTCGGGAATCGCTGCTGCCGTCATCGGCCGTCGTTTCGGCGATGACCGCGTCGATGACACCGGCGATGAGACGATCGGGATCGCTGACCGCCACGTT
Source organism: uncultured Acidimicrobiales bacterium (assembly GCA_938021675.1). Classification (GTDB taxonomy): domain Bacteria; phylum Actinomycetota; class Acidimicrobiia; order Acidimicrobiales; family SZUA-35; genus JAHELU01. The sequence continues at coordinate 5,197 of CALIFY010000084.1, read as the reverse complement.
CTTTGGCGGGTCGCCCTCGCTACGAACCGACACCGGGGGTTGAAGGTCGGGGGCGGCTCGAGTCAGAATTTTGGCTGCCAGGTCCATGGTCGGGCCGGGGATCCGGTACCCGACCGTCAGCTCGGACCGCCGCGGTTCCCGGCGGTCTGGGAGGTGTTCGAGGACCTCATCCCAGCTTTCGTGAGCCCACGCCCCGGTCGACTGGGCGATATCGCCGACGATCGTCATCGAACCGTTGAGGGAACGCCGTGTGAGCATCCGCAATTGCATCGGCGACAGATCCTGTGCCTCGTCGACAACGATGTGTCCGTAGGTGCGCACATCGTCCTCACCGGGACGGGCATCAGCGGTCTTGCGTCGCGGTCGAGCGCCCAGCATTTCAAGTGCCTCATCGAGCACGGGCACATCGTCGACGGTCCACACGACCGTAGAGGCGTCCATGCCGTCGCTCCATCGGCGGTGGAGCGCAGCTTGCTCAGCTGCAGAAAGTTTGCTCTTGGTGGCCGACCGAATGAGGGCGGGCGAACCGTAGAGATCATGAAGCAGCTGAGCCGGAGACAGCACCGGCCACATCCACAACAACGCTTCCCTCACCTCGGGGGTCGAGCCCAGCTGCTCGCGGACCACCTCGGGATCGACCGGGTCGGGATGGTGTTCGGCCAACGCTTCGTACAGCGACTGCTCGACGAAGCGCCGACCGGCATTGTGGGTGCGGAACCGGCGTTGGGCTTCGGCAACAATCCGCACGGTTTCGGCCATCGGCACTCGGATCTTGCGAATGCCCATGCCCACAACCAAGTCGGCCCGAAGCGGTCGTTCCCGATCCTTCACGGCCCGGCGGACGACGTTCACCATGCGAAGGTCGCCTTTAATCCTGGCTCCCAGCTGATGGTCGCGGCCGGCAACCCGAACCCCCGACACCAGATCGGCCAGTACCGCCAGCTCAACGCCGGCCTCTCCGAGCGACGGCAAGACTTGCTCGATGTAGCCAAGGAAGAGGCGGTTGGGCCCGATGACGAGCACACCCTGGCCTTCGAGAGGGAATCGGTGGGCATACAGCAGGTAGGCGGCCCGGTGGAGGGCCACCACCGTTTTGCCCGTCCCCGGCCCCCCTTGGACGACCAGAACCCCGGACATGGAGGAACGAATAATTTCGTCCTGTTCGGTCTGGATGGTTCCGATGATGTCGCCGAGGCGACCGGTTCGGCTCTCCTGAAGGGCGTTGACCAACGCTCCGGTACCCCGAAGTTCTCTACCGTTGACCAGTACCCGCTGTGCTCCTGCCGCCTCCCCGAAAAATTCGTCTTCCAGGTCGAGAATCCTCCGACCTCGGGACGTGAAATGCCGGCGTCGAACGAGGCCCTGGGGGTCGCGACCGGTGGCCCGATAGAACGCCTCGGCGACCGGGGCCCTCCAGTCGACGATGAGCGGTTCCTGCGACTCGCTGGCCACCGCGATCCGACCGATGTGATAGCTACCGCCGCCGGCCTCCTCGGCTTGGTCGATTCGGCCAAAGCACAATGAGCGGTCGCCAAGGTCCAGCTGCTGGAGACGGGTGGCGATGTTCTCGTAAAACACCTCGCGCTCCCAGCGGGCCTGGTTCGTTCCACCCTTCCCGACTTCGACCATGTCTTTCAAGCGAACAGCCTGTTCTCGCGCGTCGTCGAGCCGCTGATGGGCCAGGTCGACGTGGGCCTGCTCGGTTTCAAGCTCCGGGTGTGAGTCTGTCAACCGCACTCCATACTTTCGGGGGGATTCAATCGTACCGTTAGAGACAGATCTTCCGGTCCCTGGGCTCATGGCGGCTGACGTGACGGGTGTCATGGTAGGCCGTCGGCGACCTCGGCGGCGTTACCGGCGAAATCTGCGAGAGGGCTAAACACCGCGTGCGGCCTCACAATGCACCGATCTGGATACCGTCTAGGACGTGACCGGCCCCGTCCAGCACACCACCGCCACAAGCCCTCTCCTTCGCGCCGCCGCCGGTTTACCTGGAAGCGCGTCAGATCCGGTTCCGGTGTGGTTCATGCGCCAAGCTGGGCGTTCACTTCCCGAATACTTTCCGGTCCGCGGCGACGGGACCATTCTCGACGCTATTCGCGCCCCGGATCGAGCGACCGAAATAACGCTGCAGCCGGTGCGGCGCTATGGCGTGGACGCGGCGATTCTCTTCTCGGACATCGTGACCCCGGTATGGGCCAGCGGATTCGGTATCGACATCACACCCGGCGTCGGTCCGACCTGCGAGCACCCCTTCGCCTCGGCCGATGACCTTGGCCGGCTCCGCCCCCTGGACGCCGACGCAGACCTCGCCTTTCAGACCGAAACCGTGCACCAGCTGGTTGCCGAGCTCACCGTTCCCCTGATCGGGTTCGCCGGCGCTCCGTTCACCCTGGCCGCCTACCTGGTCGAAGGTCGTCCCTCTCGCGACCACGCCAAGGTCAAATCCCTGATGACCGGGCAACCCGAACTGTGGCACCGGCTCGCCGACCGGCTGTCGGACCTCGCCATCACCACCCTTTTGGCTCAGGTCGCGGCTGGAGCGTCGGCGGTCCAGCTCTTCGACTCGTGGGCCGGCGTACTCCACCCCGACCTCTACCGACGCTACGTCGCCCCTCACAGCGCCCGAATCCTGGCCGCGGTAGCCGATGCCGCCCCCGATATACCTCGATTTCATTTCGGCATCAATACCGGTGAGCTGCTCGATCAGATGGCCGGAGCTGGAGCCGATGTCGTCGGCGTCGATTGGCGAACCTCGTTGAGCGTCGCCCGCCGGCGCACCGGAGGGTCGGTTGCCCTCCAAGGCAACCTCGACCCGGCGTTGTGTCTCGGCCCGTGGGAAATTGTCGAGGCCGAAGTTCGGCGCATCCTGGCCGACAACAACGGCCACCCCGGCCACATCTTCAACCTCGGGCACGGCGTGCTGCCAACCACCGACCCAGACATCCTGGGTCGCATCGTTGCGCTCGTGCACAGCGAAGGTCGAGCCGATGGGCCGACGACCACCGAGACGTTACGCACCAATCCTCTGCCCGATCCGGAGCCGAGTACCAGATGAGCGAACGTTCGGCGGTGGTCATCGGGGGAGGCATCGCTGGACTCTGCGCCGCCTATGACCTCCACCGGGCGGGTTGGCGAGTTACCGTGCACGAGGCGGCGTCCCGCTGGGGGGGCAAGATCCTCACCAGCCGGGTCGGCGATCGTCTGGTCGATGCGGGAGCTGACGCCTTTTTGGCTCGGGTCGAACACGGCTACCAGTTGTGTTTCGAACTCGGACTTGAAGACGACCTGACGAGCCCGGTGGCGCCGGTGCCGGCCTATGTCCACGCCGACGGCGCCCTTCACCAGCTTCCGTCCGGCACCATTTTCGGTGTTCCCACCGATCTGGCATCGCTGGCCACTTCCGACCTGGTGTCCTCAGCGGCCATCGAACACGCGCAACAAGACCTCACCCTTCCGCCACCAAATCTCGACAACGATCCCTCGGTTGGCGAGGTCTGTCGCTACCGCCTGGGCGATGAGATAACCGATCGGCTCATCGATCCACTCATCGGCGCGATCAACGCGTCAGACATAGACCGCTTAAGCCTTACTACCGCTGCGCCGCAACTGGCCGAGGCCATTCGGAGTGAAGGCTCACTGATCCGCGGGCTCAACCGTTTCCGGTCTCCCGTCGGTTCCATCGGGGCCATCGGGTCGAGCGATCCCGACGCCCCGGTGTTCTACAGCCTGCCCACCGGGTTGGCCACCATCGTGACCCGCTTAATCGATGCGCTAGAAGGAGCCGAGTTGCGACTCGGGTCGGCGATCGAAGGTCTCGACGCGGTGGCTGACGCCGATGCCGTGGTGCTCGCCGTGCCGGCATTCGCCGCCGCCCAACTCCTGGCACAACACCCCGACGCCGCCGAACGACTCAGCGCCGTCGGCTACGCCGACGTTGCCCAGGTAACGGTCGAGCTCCCGGTCGACGCCGTCGATCCCGTCCTCGACGCCGCCGGGGTGTTGTTCCCTCGAATAGACGGTCGTCTGATGACCGCCTGCACCTGGCTGAGCACCAAATGGGATCACTACGCCTCAACCGAGTCGGTACTGATCCGGATGAGCGCCGGCCGATTTGGTGATGACCGCCAATCGAAGTTGTCCGATGCCGACCTGACCACCGCCCTTCTCCAAGAGCTGGCCACCGTCGTCGAGCTAGACGAAGCGCCGATGGCGACACGGGTTCAGCGTTGGCCGAGGGCGTTCCCGCAATACGCTCCGGGCCACGCCCCCCGCATAGCCGAGATCCGGGCCGTGCTAGCCGACTCCGCTCCAGCGGTTCGCCTTGTCGGCGCGGCGTACGATGGCATCGGGATTCCGGCCTGTATCGCGAGTGGCCGGAAAGCGGCCAGAGAACTACTAGAGGGTTGAAAACCGAGACTATGGCCAACGAGGTCGAGGACGGGGTCGAGCCGTCCCGGGCCGCCGATGGGGGGTCGAGCGCGGCCGTAGCCGTCCGCTGCGTCGCCGCCGGTATCTGCCTGGCCGGATCCGTTCCGCCGTGGGGGTGGTGGCCGCTGGCCTTCGTCGGTATCGCGCTACTGGATCGGCTCATCGCCGGTCGCACATGGAAGCAACGTTTTCGTCGGGTCTGGCTGGTCGGGGCCACCTGGCTATACCCGGCAATGCTGTGGATGTTCGACCTCACGGCGCCCGGATACCTCGCCGCTGGAGCGTTCTACGCTGCCTTTCTCGGCGTCGCAGCCGCCCTTACCCCAGCTGGAACAAGTCGCCGGTTGGTCTTGCCGGGGGCGGTCGCCCTCGCCGAGGCAGCGCGGTGGAGCTGGCCGTTCGGCGGTGTGCCCCTGGCCAACCTCGCCCTGAGCCAGGTGGAAACCCCGGTGGTGTTCGCGGCCCGCATCGGTGGCCCACTGCTGGTCGTCGTGTCTGTCGTGATTATTGGCCAAGCCGTTTCGGCGCTTGCCGCCCGTCAGTGGCGGGCGGGGATGGTCGGACTGGCAGTAGTGGCTCTCGTCGTGGCGTTCGGCATTGCTCACCAACCGGCGACCGCGGTAGACGAGATCGACGTCGCCCTCGTTCAGGGCGGAGGGCCGCAGCGGACCAGGGCCTCATCAGACCAGCAGCCGGTCGTGCTCGGGCGCCATGTCGAGACGTCGGCTGCCATCGACGGCCCCGTCGACCTGGTCGTGTGGCCGGA
>CALIFY010000083.1 GCA_938021675.1 uncultured Acidimicrobiales bacterium | reverse complement strand
GCCCCAATGCTTCCCCCGGCGGTGAGCCCGAGATGACAAACGATGATGTCAGCTCCAGCTTCGGTCATCGCCACAGCATCGTTCTCGCTAAACACGTATGGCGTGGTCAGCATGTCCTGGCGATTGGCTTCGGCGATGCAGTCAACCTCGAGGGAGTAACTCATGCCCGTCTCCTCCAAGTTCTGGCGGAAGACGCCATCGATCAAGCCAACCGTCGGAAAGTTCTGAACCCCGGCGAAGCCGATCCGTTTCAGTTCGGCGATGAAGAACTCCATGTCGATAAACGGATCGGTGCCGTTGACCCCGGCCAACACCGGTGTTTTGGTAACGACCGGCAGCACTTCGGCCGCCATCTCGACCACGATCTCGTTTGCGTTGCCATAGGCCAAGAGCCCAGCGAGCGAGCCGCGCCCGGCCATCCGATACCGGCCGGAATTGTAGATCACGATCAGGTCGATGCCCCCGGCCTCTTCCCACTTGGCCGAGAGTCCGGTACCTGCCCCGCCGCCCACGATGGGCTGGCGTTCTCGGACCATCGTGTGGAAACGGTCTAGAAGTTCGGTTCGAGTGAGTCGGGGCATCTCAGGTGGTGACGGCGTCGGTCAGGTCGTTTGTGTCCATGACGAGATCCAGCCGGACCGGGTCGCTCGGTCCTCTCTAGTGGGGCAGGCTTTTGGCCACAGTACCTGACCTTGGCGACCTGCGTCTCGTTCTATGTCCCGTTGGGCCCATGGCCTCGGTGACGTGGCTATGGTTCCAGAACGACCCAACCACGGCGCTGCAGCTCTGCCGCAAGATCTTCGGTCGAGGCATCTTCGAGCGCGCCGCCGCCCGATGAACGCTTCTTCGGCACGGAACGTCTCGGCACGGTCGATTTGGCCGGCTGTTGCCGGGGGACGATTTTCGATGGCGGTGGTGTGGCCCTGGTCGAAGCCGGAGGTGTGGAGTCCGCCGGGGGTCCATCGCCGTACAACTCAGCTTGCAGTTGTTCGATGAACGCATCGGCCTCGTCTCGGCTGAACTTGCCGCCGGCTTGGCGTTGGGTGAACCCCATCGGCCCTCGGGCGTCGCGAAAGTCGCTGTGGCCGGCTGCCTCCAGTAACTCCATGAGTTCGTTGAGCTGCTTCCCTGTCGCTGGTGGACCAGACGACTGACCAAACGCCATGTTGTGCTCTCCCACCCGTTGCTCGTCGAGGCGACTAGTCGGGATTCGGTGGTGTTGACATTGCGCCCAGAGACGTGATGCGGGCATTGGCATTCTAGGGTCTCACCGAATCGATAGTGTCGAGACGTGGCTCTGCGGGCTCAAGAACTCGATCAACTTCATGTGAGCTGGGACGACACCAGCCTGGTGTTGTGGGCATTGGACGGCGACGATGTGTCGAGCCAATTGGCGTTGCGGTCGCTGGCAACGATGGCCTTCGGCTACGGCGGTCTCGCCCTTCTCGGCGCTGGGGTGACACCGCTCTACCTACCGAACCTCCAAGACGAAATCGGTGCCGGCGAAGCTGGTGGCCGACGGGCGACATACGCTCAATCGCTTCGTCCGTTCGAAGCGAACGCCTTCGCCCTCGTCAGCGAACGTCACGCCGTGGAGGCGGCCTCGGCGTCGTTGCGGTGGATGTACGCCGCCGCCGATCTTGGGTCGTTCGCCGCTCGGTCGGGGTTGATCGCTCCCATCGTTCACGAGCGCCAACCGGTCGAGATCGACGACCTGACGGCGAACGCCGGCCACTGGGAGGCCCGATGGCGACTGCGGCACAGCATCGAACTCGATCGAGCCATCGCAGCACTCGGTGACCGGGCGCCACCAGCAGTGTGGGCGCCCTTCGCTGGTGGTCGGCCGGCGGGAGCGGTATCCGCTGTCGTCGAACACTTCGCTGACTCCACCGCCCGGTGGGCATTGGAGGTGGGTGAGTGGCGTCCAGATCTTGGACGATCGAATCGAGCCGACATGGTGATGGCACGGCGGATCACCGCGGCCTTGCGGGGCAAAAAGGACGTGGCGGTCACCAACGGAGAGCAGCGAACGGCGACCGCCGCTGTCGGCCTGGCCCTCGATGAGCACCGGGCCTCAGCCGATGCAGGTATCGGATTTCGGTGCCGTGCCCGTCTTCGGACACCAGACGACACCGAGTGGACCGCCCCCTCGGACGTTCCAAACGGAGCGGACGAAGCGCACGGTCACCGTTCCAACGTCGCCGGTGACGACCCCAACGCAGCACCGGCTCCGTGGCGAGTCACCTTCGAGGTCGTCCTGGTCGACGACCCGACGGTCACGATCCCGTGGTCGGTCATCGCCGCTGGGCTTTTTGAACCGGCGACGAGCCCTGGCGGAGTCGAGATCACATCAACCGCGTTGTCGGCCATCTCACAACACGTCGAATCGCTGGCCGTCAGCCTCGCCGCCCAAATCCAGGAGTTCTCCGGGCTGAGCCCCCAGCGCGGCCTGGTTCTTCTCGACCTCGACGATGTGGCCAAGCTGTTGGCCGATGGCGTCGAACGTTGTGCGGCCCTGGGGTGCGCGTTACTCATTCCCAAAGAGCTAGCTCGGCGACGACTGCATCTTGCCGGTGCTGCCAAGGTGCAGCAGACCGGCGGGGTGTCGGCCAATCTCGGCCAAGCCATGGTCGACATCGATTGGGCCATCGCTCTTGGAGAGGAACGGCTGACCGAGGCCGAGGTCGCCATGCTCGCCGAGTCCAAGTCGCAACTGGTGCAGTTGCGCGGTGCGTGGATTCGGGTCGACGCAAGTCACGTGGCCCGGGCCCTCGAACACCTGGGCAAACGCCGAAGCCACTCCTCCATGACCCCTGCCCAACTCCTGCGGCTGGCCGCCGCCGATCGCGTCAGCGGTGATGCGATCGAGCTAGTTACCGACGGACAGGGAGAGGACGAAGAAGACAGCCGAACCTCGGCCGACGGATGGCTCGCCGATCTGCTGGCCGGGCTGCCAGATGATCGGTTGACCGAGGCCGATGAGCCTGAGGGTTTCGTCGGCCAGCTCCGGCCCTATCAGCGGCGAGCCGTGGGCTGGCTCGCCTTCCTGGCCCGACTTGGGCTCGGTGGCTGTTTGGCCGATGACATGGGTCTGGGCAAGACGCCGACCACGTTGGCCCACCTGGTTGGGCACCGGGGCGATCGACCCAGCCTGGTCATGTGCCCATTGTCTGTCGTACACAACTGGGAGGCCGAGGCGGAGACCTTCACCCCCGAGTTGCGAGTGCTGATCGCCCATGGGGCAAGTCGGAAGCGGGGCGACGCCTTCGCCGACCAACTCGATGATGTCGATCTTGTCATCACCACATACGGCACCGTGTCACGAGACATCACCACCATGGCCGAACACCGATGGAACATCGTGGTCTGCGATGAAGCGCAGGCGATCAAGAACCATCGAACCAAAGCCGCTCGTGCGGTGCGAGCGCTCGATAACCGTCAGCTCATCGCGTTGACCGGCACGCCGGTTGAGAATCGGCTCACCGAGTTGTGGGCGATACTCGACGCAGCAAACCCCGGATCGCTCGGTGGCATCGGCTGGTTTCGCGACACCTTCGCAACACCGATCGAGACCAAAGGAGACGAACGAGCGCTCAGCGGCATGAAACGGTTGACCTCACCCTTTGTGCTCCGAAGAACCAAGGCCGACAAATCGTTGGTGCCTGACCTACCGGACAAGATCGAACAGGTCGCCTGGGCTCGGTTGACCGACGAGCAGGCCGGCCTGTACCAAGCGGTGCTAGACGACTTTCTAGCCAAGGCCGCCGAGGCGGCATCGGCCCAAAAAGAATCATCACAAGAACACTCCCCGCAAGAGAATTCCCCGCGAGACAATTCAATGCAGCGTCGTGGTCTCGTGTTGGCCACGCTCACCCGCCTCAAACAAATCTGCAATCACCCGGCACAGTTTTTGGCCGCCGGTGGAGAGGAGCCGGGCAAGCTGAGCGGCCGATCGGGCAAACTCGAACGGTTCGACGAGTTGGTGACCGAGCTACTTGAAGCAGAGCAGCGAGCGCTCATCTTCACCCAGTACCGAGAAATGGGTGAGCTCCTGGTCGCTCATTTGGCCAAGGCACACGAGGTCCGAGCCAAGTTTCTGCACGGTGGGGTGTCGCGTACCGGTCGAGATGAGATGGTCACCAACTTCCAATCCGGCGACAGCGCCCCGCTGCAGGTGGTGTCGCTCAAAGCTGGGGGCACCGGGCTCAATCTGACGTCGGCCAGTCGAGTGATTCACTTCGACCGGTGGTGGAATCCGGCGGTTGAGAACCAGGCCACCGACCGGGCCTGGCGAATCGGGCAACGATCCACCGTGTTCGTCCACAAGTTGGTGTGCCGGGGGACGCTGGAGGAACGCATCGACTCCCTCCTCCAGGACAAGAAATCGCTCGCCGACTCGGCGGTCAGCAGCGGCGAAGGCTGGTTGACCGAGATGAGCACGGCCGAACTCACAGGCCTGTTCACGCTCGATCCGAACGCTACGAACGGCGCCGCTTCAGGGAGTCGAACGACCGGGTCGGAGCCATGAGTAGATTCGTGAGCGTGGCCGGCGAGCGGGTGGCCGAGCTGGCCGAACGTTGCGCCGACAATGGCCGGTTCTCGCGAGGTCGGGCGCTATTTCGAAAAGGTGCCGTCTCCGATCTTTCCGTCAGCAACGGCTCGGTCATCGCTTCGGTCACCGGCAGCAATGGCGACGAATATGAAACGACGATCGGCACGGCACTGGCTCCGCCCGGCGTGATCAGGCAGATCGTCCAAGCCACCGATGCGGGCAGTCGGCGGAGTATCGACGAGTTGATCAGCGACGGCCTCAACGTAGGCCCCCGAGACATAGATCTGGGGTTCGGCTGTAGTTGCGCCGATTGGGAGGAGCCATGCAAACACGTGGTGGCGGTGCTCCTAGCATTCGCCGACCGGGTCGATCTCGACGAAGCCGAGCTGCTCCTCTGGCGGGGCATCGATCGTTCATCGGCCGTGAGCGCCGACTCGGAGGTTCCACCTCGATCTCGACGTCCACCTCCACCTGGACCTCCACCTGGACCTCGACGTGGACCGACGACCGATACCCAGCCTCCATCACGAGAAAGATCGACGGCTGAAACCCGGGGAGGCCATCCAGACAACCGCACCGCGACATTGTCCGAACTCGAAGCGTTGCTTGGCGACACGGTGATGCGGGTCCCGGCGTCGGGGACGTCCGATTCGGAGCCGGCCGCTTCGTCACTCGATCCGGTGCTGGCAAACTTCCTCGGCATCGACATGACGATCGATCCGATCGACGTCAGCGCGATTGCCACCCCGGCGAAGCTCTTCGCCGACGTGTTGCTCGGTCCATTGGCCGACCTCGGTCCCGAGCTGGCATCGGCCGTGGAGATCATCATCGCCCAGTGTGAAGACATCTCTGCCGAGTAAACGCTCTCCGTTTGGGGTCAGGCCACCCCGAACGTTCTTGATGGCCTGAGAACGTCAGCAGATTCCTGGGAGCTGCTCGCCGGAGCGGCGGCTTCGCTACCTCCGAAAGGAGGAGGTTGTCGGTGGTGTCGGGTTCCTCTCGGAGGTGAACGATGACGGAATACATCGCCTTCGACGCGAACGTCAACGTTCTTGTCGAGCCAGTTACTGCCAGGCGACCGACTACGCGATGGTCAAGCGAGTTGCCAGTTCGTTCAGGTCAGTTCGGCGCCGATGTGCCCTGGTTGCTCCGACCGTTGCGACCGGGGCAGCTTCTCGCCAGCTGGCTGTCAGAGTGACCGACTATGGTGAGGCGCCATGGACAGGCCGGTTGTGTACGTGTCTCCCGAAGACGAGCAGATCGTGAGCCACAATACCAAGGCCGACGAAATCTCTCAGCGCCTCCGCGAACGTACCAAGGCCACGATCGACAACGACGAGCTCGGAGAGATAGTCGAGGACCCCCTCGGGATGCTTATCGAGGATGCCCGCGCCAAATCGTGATCCAGGTCTTCATACGCCTTTCCTACGTTGATGATCTGAAGACCGGCCTACCGGTCTCGTACCTGGAGTTCTGGTTCGCCAAGCAGGAAGAGATCGACCGGCGCGCACAAGCAGTGTTCTCACAACGACGACCGGCCAACGTCGAACCCGGCTATGACTTCGTTGAGATCCGAGGTCACTGGACCACCGGCGACTGCGACTTCTTCGTCACTGCCCGAAAAGTCAGCGACACCGAAATTGAGTTCCTGCGGATTGAGTTCGACCTCGACCCACTCTCGATCGACGATCTGTAGCCTCGACAGATCCCGCCGACGATGGGCCATGTAGGCCTCCTGCCCCAAGTCGATAGGCCGCGAGAGACGCGCCGGTCGAGCGGCCACTGAGTGAGCAGCTCACTAGGGCGGCGGATCGAGATCAGGACCTCACCGTCGATCGAAACGAGATCCAGCCGAAGACATACTCTGTGTCCCGAGTACGGGCAGGTGACATCGATAGCGGTGCTGATAGCCACTGGGCTGTCATCGCGCCGAACCTTCGTGGTGTCCGCTTTGTCATCTCCGACGCTCACGCCGGGTGTTCAATGACCTTGATGACAACGATGCCAAGAGCGCGTCATGCGCGACTTGCTGGCTGTCGCCACGCATCAGCACCGTCAGATCGTTGCTGTAGTGATTCGGACGATCTTCGCTCAACCCGACTCCGGAGGCGCCCGCAACCAGGTTCGGGCCGTAGTCGACCGACTCGAAACGGTCGCCCTTGAGGTCGCCGCCAGACTGAGCACCGAATCGGAGATCCGCCTCGTCGGCGCTCTGTTGGTCGGTCACTTCCAGCAGCACCCCGAACCTAACAACGACGGGAATCGCACGAACCCGCCCGGAAATTGGTACGGGTTTGAGTGAGCTGCCCAGTGGGCACATGTCAAGTACCGGACGTTCGCTTCGCCACCCCTCTTTTGGTGTGGTGTTGGCGGATGCCTTGACAGCCATTTTGCACAGACTGGTCCAGGCGCCTCGACCGGGGCCATCGCTCTCCTTGCCACATACATCACAGACGCCAGTCCATAAAAGGAAGTTTCAGGACTTTGATACCTTCACCAAAGAAAATCATGATTGCTGCAACCACTGCGGCCGCCGCGGCGCTAGCCCTCACCACCCCATCCCTCGTGCCGTCAGCAAGCGCCTTGCTCGATCCCGGTAAAGACGTAGGACCGAACAACACGATCTGCATCGCCAAGGTTCCCGCAGGTCCAAGCAATGGGTCAAACATGCCTAGTGTTGACTCTTATATAAGACTCGGAGGTGCGTTTAATAGTGATACCGCATGCGGCCGCTTCGAGGTAGCCCTGAACAACCACGTGACGAAGTTTCAGTTCCACAAGAAATGCGGAGAAAATCTCTGCAATGGCACTCACATTTCTACACTGCCTGGAATTCAGGCTATTGATATTCAGGAACCTTTCCCGTCTTGCATCCAAACCGGAGAAAAGACGGACTTCAGAGTTCACATCGGCTGCCGAGTTGAGGCATGGGACCTAGTTACTGACTAGTGGAAAGTTTCCGCATTTTGGTGCCCAAGCAATGCCGAAACCACCCACCTAGACTGCCAAGGCGGCACCGCCCCTATCCAAGTCCGCCGAGCTGACGCCACCGGGACGTACATGGCCGGAGCCCTCAACTGCTCATCACCATGGTTCTGCCCAGACTGCACACCTTAGAATCATGACGGTCAATGGCTACCAGGTCGAGACGGGCCGCCCGGTCCACCTTGTTGCGGACTGGGCGGGTACTTCTGAGCGCATGACCTTGGACGTCTACCGTCACAAAAGCGGACCGACACCGATGTAGGGCAAACCATGAACAGTATGACGACGACACTGATGACGAAATCCGCCAATGACGTCTTCCCAGTTGCTGCCCGTGTTCCAGCGCTTCGCGTACTCCGCCGTTAGTGCGTGTACCCCCGTACCGAAGCTCGACCCTCGCCAGATTCGATACGGATCTCGGCAAAAATTTCGCTAGCTCTGTAGGTTAGTTGGGTATTCTTTTTGGAGGCGACGGGGTACCGGTGTACGGCAAAATTTTCCAGTGCTCTTTGAATTCATCCATAGGCTGATAGAAGGAGCCGTTGGTTTCACCATCGGAGCAATCCTTGTCTCTATCCATCGCCCCGCTAGTAATACCGATAGCCTTTCCATCAAGAGGGGTGAACAATGGGCCACCACTATCTCCAAGCGTTACGCATATGTCGGTTACTATCATTCCAGTAACTTCATATTCTTCGCCGAAATTTGCCGTGAAATCGAGCCGCGTCACTTTTCCACAGTGGGTGCCGCTGCTCCCACCGGTTCGGCAGACGATTTGGTCAACGCTGGCTGAGCCGATTCCGGTGATGTCGACTCGTCCTCCATCGAGGCGTTCCGCAGGGGCGTTACTTAGGTCGAAGTCGG
>CALIFY010000082.1 GCA_938021675.1 uncultured Acidimicrobiales bacterium | reverse complement strand
AGACCTCGTCCCCGCACCATTCTGCGGCGACGGCGACGGCAGCGAAGAATCGAACCCTGAACTGGCAGAAAACGGCGTCATCGGCCGCCACAAAACCCTCCGTGGCGTCGGCGACCTCGACCCATCCCTCGACTGGACCGGGCCGGTCATGAAGGTCACGGTCACCCGCAACGGCTGAACCGTACGGCTGAACAGAGCCACCGACAGAGATCCCGCCCCCACCGGTCGCCGACCGGATGGGTGTGGGATCTCTGCTCGTTCCCCAATGATGGGGCGTCGTCACGGCCGAAATTGGGCGGCGAGCCATCGCTGCGCTGACTACTGTCGCCGAACATGGCCATCGTCGTCCGCCCCATCGCCGACACCGAGGTCGACGCGTTCGTCGAAAGCATCTCCTGGCATTTTGGCCTGACGGTAAAAGAAGATGCGGCGGACCAGCTGCGGACCCTCATCGGGTTGGACCGCACATACGCCACCTTCGACGACGACAACATGGTCGGCACCTCGGCGGCCTACAGGATGAACATGACGATCCCCGGCGGATCGCTGCCGACGGCAGGTCTGACCGAGGTTGGCATCGCACCGACCCATCGGCGCCGCGGCTTACTCACCGCCATGATCCAATCGCACTTCGACGACGCTGACCGTTGCGCCGAACCGTTGTCGGCCTTGTGGGCTAGCGAGACCTCGATCTATGGGCGTTACGGCTACGGGATGGCCGTCCCCTCTTGCGAAATCTCCTTCAATGCCAACCTGGCCAAGATCGGGCGCCCCGAACACCCCGATGATTTAACCTTCGCCACCGCCGACGAAGTAACGTCGACGCTCCCCGCGCTCCACGAACAGATCCGCACGGCGCAACCCGGCCTGTTCCAACGGTCGATGCCGATGTGGGACAAACGCCACATCGCCGACCTCGACTACATGCGTAAAGGCCAAAGCCGCCGGAGAACCGTTATCGCCCGACGCGACGGTGAAGCGGTCGGCTATGCCACGTTCAGACAGAAACAGCAGTGGACAGACACTGGCATCCCCGACGGCTACGTCCATGTTGGCGAGGTCCACGGAGTCGATCTGGTGGCGCAACACAGTCTGTGGTGGTTCCTGTCACAGATCGATCTGTACCCAAACGTACGAGCGGAGTTCGATCGACCGAACAGCATCGTGCCGTGGCTTGCCGACAACTTCCGGGCAGTGACGCAGCAGCTGAGCGATGGGCTGTGGCTCCGCGTGCTCGATGTCGCACGCGCCATGTCCAGTCGCCGCTACGACGCACCCGGCCAACACCGGTTCGAGGTGGTCGACGAACGGCGAGAAACGACGGCGGGGACCTACGAGCTCAACATCGACACCGATGGCGTCGGCCACTGCCGGCGAAGCAACAAACGCCCATCGGTGCAACTCAGCGCCGCCGGGCTAGCGGCCCTCTACCTGGGCGGAACTCGCCCCTCCTCGATTGCTGCGATGGGTGGAATCAACGGAGACCAAGAAGCGATCGAGCGGCTCGGCCGAAGTCTGGCCTGGCCGATTCCGCCCTGGTGTAACGAAAGCTTTTAGCGACCCTGTCGACAACTCGTTACCGGTCTCCGGCACACTACTTCTGTGATCGACGACGAGGGACGAGCCGACATCCCACCTCGAGTGACGTGCCGGTCGACATCGGTTCGTTTCGACCGACAACTGGCCGTGGACGGGCTCGACCTCGATATCTCTCCAGGTCGATCCACCGCCATCGTCGGCGCCAACGGTTCTGGCAAGACAACGGTGCTTCGACTACTGGCCCGATTGCTGCGCCCGACGTCGGGCACCGTTACGATCGCCGATGGTACCGAGATCGCATACGTTGCCCAGCAAACCTACGAACGCTGGCTGCCCATCACCGGGCATGAGGTGTTGAAAATGGGCGCCTACGGACGACGCCGATTGCTCGGCCGATTGTCGGCCGCCGACCGTGCGCTTCTGAGCGATGCTGCGGAGCGAATGGAAATCGAGCCGTTCCTCAACCAACAGTTCGGCGAGCTATCAGGCGGCCAACGACAGCGGGTCCGGATCGCCCAGGCGCTCGTCCAAGGGCCTGATCTTCTACTGCTCGACGAGCCGATCACCGGACTCGATCTCACCAGTCAGCAACGGATCCTTGAGCTCATCGAAGAAGAGACCGCCCGCCATACATCGATTGTGGTGACCACCCACAATCTCGATGAGGCTCGGCACTGCGACCAAGTCCTCTTGCTGGCCAACCGGCCGGTGGCGTTTGGCCGACCCGATGATGTGCTGACCGTCTCCAACCTCCGAGCGGCCTTCGGGGATCGGGTACTCGGTGACCACCGTCATCACGGTCACCCCACAGAGCCGCTGGTGATCGACGACCACGGACATCGGCACATTCACTAGCACCGGGCAGTAACACCGGGCACGAGAACGTGGCGGTGTCGCCGAGCGCCGAGCATGCCGAAATGAGGTTCGCTCGCGGCCGCGGTGCCATCATTGACGTTGCCCGAACCGGGCGTCGCTCGATCACAAGGACTCCTCTCAATGCCCGTGCAGCCGCTCAACCTCGATGACTTCGGCGGAGAGCTCAACCAACTCGCAATGTCGGCGGAAGCTCGCCCCTTCCTTGAGAAGGTCCGGAGGTTCGTCGCCGAGGAGGTGGAGCCGATGTCGGTCGAGTTCCACAAACTCGACCGAGACAAACCAGACCGCTGGACTTATGCCCCTGGCCAGCTGGACCGGCTCGAAGATTGCAAATCGACGGCCAAGGCCACCGGACTGTGGAACTTCTTCCTTCCCGAGTCCGAAGTCGGTGGGCTCACAAACCTCGACTACGCCTATATCGCAACCGAACTCGGCAAGAACTCTTTGGCCTCGGAGTGTTTGAACTGTTCCGCTCCCGACACCGGCAATATGGAAGTTCTTGAGCGGGTCGGCACCCCGGAACAAAAGCAACAGTGGCTCCGGCCTCTGCTCGATGGCGAGATCCGGTCGGCCTTCGCCATGACCGAACCGGGTCAGGCAAGTTCAGATGCCAAGAATGTCCAACTCGGCGCTGTTCCCGACGGCGACGAATACATTCTCAACGGCGAGAAGTACTACATCTCGGGAGCCGGTGACCCTCGCTGCAAGATCATGATCGTCATGTGCCAAACCAACCCTGACGCTCCCCCCCACAAGCGGCAGTCTCAAATCCTCGTGCCCGTCGATACACCGGGGGTCGATATTCTGGGGCCGATGCATGTGTTCGGCCGAGATGACGCGCCGCACGGTCACATGCACATCCGGTTCACCGACGTGCGGGTGCCAAAGGCAAACTTACTACTCGGCGAGGGGCGCGGCTTCGAGATCAGCCAACTTCGCCTCGGCCCGGGCCGTATCCATCACTGCATGCGATCGATTGGTGCCGCCGAACGAGCACTAGAGCTGATGGTGACCCGAGGCCTCAGCCGCGAAGCGTTCGGCAAACCACTGGTGGCTCTCGGCGGCAATACCGAGATCATCGCTCGAGCCAGAATCGAGATCGAGGCGATGCGGATGATGGTATTGAAGGCGGCAAAGGCCATGGACCTTATGGGCAACGCGGAGGCCAGAGTGTGGGTCAGCGCGGTGAAGGCCATGGTTCCCGAACGGGTGTGCAAAATTATCGATCAGGCCATCCAAATGCACGGCGCCACCGGTGTGTCGCAATGGACGCCGCTGGCCGACATGTATACCGCTCAACGCACCCTGCGGTTGGCTGACGGCCCGGACGAAGTCCACCACATGGTGGTCGGCCGAGCCGAGATCGCCCGGTATCAGCATGCATCGGCCGAACCATCGGCACACCGTGAAACCGGCGAAGGATTTCTTGATGTCGGCCGGAACTGATCTGTCGGTCCAGGCCGTCTGCGCTAGCCGGCGTACGGGCCCGAACATCGGCCCCAGACCCCCGTGCGACTGTGCATGACCGGTGGACAACCGGTGGACATCAACTCCCAACTTGGGGGTTACGAAGAAATTCTGGGGAAGAGGTTGGGGATTTCGGAAAAGCCCTTGACCAGGGGAAACGCACATTGCAAGATACATTTATCCAGTTGTTCACGACGGCGGAGCGCTAAGGAAGCTGAGAAGATCACCACGAGATTCGGACGGTAAAACGTCTGAGGATCTAGGTGCGAAGCTCGACCGATCCGAAGCGAAACGCAACGTAGTGATCGCTGGTCAGTGAGAAGTCCATCCGGTCTCCAAAAGCCACGGCGATGCATGTCGACTTGGCGGAAGAGACCGATCTTTCTTATCGGCGTGAGCCAATGGGAAAGATCCAAGAGTCACAGCCATCAGGTCCAAACTTTTGCCTACTAACGCCGACGGGAAACCGTCGACCGAAGGAACGCAATGAGGGAAGATCTCGCAGTGACTTGGGGGAAGGTGGCCAAACGTACGGGCAACCGAACCGACGGCCCCAAAGCAAACTGCCCGCCAGGCCGCAAGGTCCGACGGGCAGTGATCACTTTCGTTACGAACAGTACATCTGATCAGATCGATAGTGGTGGATTTCTTGCGAAACTGCGACGCTCCCGTCGCTGCTCGGTGAAAGCCGCTCAGCACGGGAGCGTCGGTCTTTTTCCCGGTATCGTGGGGAGTCGGCATGGCGGCGGCGAACTACGACCGAAGAAGAGGCCGACGAAGGGAGTTCTGTCAGAGGACAGGCTGGGCCTCTGAGTACAACGCTGCCCTTATTCGGCCTCGCTTCACTTGCGGGTCGACGCCAACACTTCATTCGCCGACATCGACAAGCACGTGATTCAGACAACTCCTGACGACGAACCCGAAACCGCCGGCTCCGACGAGGGCCCGCTAGATCCGTCGGTATTCGACGGCCTATTTGACGATCTCGGAACAGGGAGCGAAAGCCCCAACGACGAAGGCGATGAGCATTACCAGAACGACCCGTCGAATTCGGACACCGAGGGAACCGGCGGCCCATCATCGGCCGAAGAGGCCGACGTTCAGGCCCAAGAGGCGGCGACCCGGTCAGCGGTCGACGATCGTTACGACACCGACATCGACACCGAGCAAGATGAGTTCATCGATACCGACACCGAGCAAGACGAGTTCATCGATGCGATCACCACTATCGATGTGCCGGTTGTCGAGAACCCGTTCTCCGATCCCGAGCAGCCTGGCCACGACCCGATTCCCGCTGACCACACGGTCATCGGGCCATCGGAGACACCCACCGGTTGGGTTGAACCAACCCCGGAACCAACCGGCTGGACCCAACTCGACAACAACCAAGACCCAACCCCGCAACCAACCGACTGGATCGAACCAACCCCAGAACCAACCGGCTGGACCAAACTCGACAACAACCAAGAGTTCGCGGCCGAAGTCGACCATCGGGCTGACGACGTCGATGATGCCAACCCCCGATTCGGCCACACGATCAACGACGACGCCGGACCCGACCTCGGCTATGAACCAACCGGTCAGTTCGCGGCAATCCCCGATGCCGGATTCGATACCAACGGGTATGGCGACGACAGCAACTCGACTGCAACCGGATCCGCCTTCTCATCCGATCTGGATCACGCTCCAAGGCAGGAAGCAACCGACGACCCGGCCCCACCCGATTCCGGGCCAGATCATGGAGAGTTCGCTTACAACGGGCACGAGATAAGCCCTATAGCGTCCCCAATCGATGAGAACTTCGACCAACAGCAGCCGGTTGAAAACGGACAAACGTACGACACCGCATCACCCATCCACGACCACCACGCCGACGTTGCTGTCGAAGGGGAACCGGCGGAAGAAGAGCCACAACACGACGAGCGGCCCACACCGAACGAAGGGTCGCCACCCCACGCCGACTCGTCGACCGGATACACATCTCCTGCCCGACCACGACGGGTCAAGACGTTCGCGGTGGCCATCATTATCGGTGCCGTACTCGGCCTGGTCGGCGCAGCCGCCATCGGGGCATACATACTAAATTCAGGTGACTCGGCGAACGAAGCCAACCAGAACGGAACCGATTCGACCGACGGTGCCACCGGATCGGAAACCGGCGCCTCTGAAGATCTGAATCCACCGGCCAGCCTTGATGAGGCCGCCGCATCCGGCGGTCTCGAACTAACGTCGATACGGTTCGAACCAGGAACAACCGATCTGACCCCGGCAGCGGAACGAAGCCTGTCCGAACTGGCATCGATCGTGACCGAGAACCCAGAGAACCCGATCACTATCACCGTTCGGACATACTCAGAATCGACCGCAGCCAGCAACCAAGAACTCAGTGTTCGCCAAGCACAGGTCATCGCCGACCGGCTGATGGCACAAGGGGTTGCGGCCGCCGATGTGGAAACCTTCGGGATCGGTGCGCCGCCGCTGTCAAGCGCCCAACCGGTACCAAACTTCGTCGCGGTAGAACCCGGATTCGGTCAACGCCAACTCGACGCTGCACTCGATTCGAGCATCGATAACCCATTCGCCATCGGAATCGATCCGGTCACCAACAAGCTCCGATACGAAAGCATCGAGTCTTTGACTGCGATCGGTGAGCTGCTCGTCACCGATCCGTCGAGTTCGGTCACGCTTGCCGGGTATGCGTTCCGTGGTTCGAGCGAACCGGAAAACCGCAAACTGGCGGCAGAAGCAGTCAACAACGCAGCTACCTACCTCGTCACCACCCTCGGGGTTGCGCCAGACCAGCTACAACTCCTCAACCTTGGACCGCTCGACTACATCGTCGGCCCGGAGAGCGGTGGACACATCACGGTGAACTGGGGAGCGTCGGCCGAGCCGCTTCACCAACTCGCAGACATCGATCAGGGTCAGCTCGTGTTCCCTCCGGGTTCGAGCGATCTCGGTACGCAAGCGACCGCGACGCTCGACCAAGTGGTCGACATCGTCGAGACATCGGCGGCCGGATTCGTCATCGACGTCCACACCTACTCAGAGGACACCGAAGAAGAGAATGACGAACTGAGCCGCACACAGGCAACGGCCATAGGTCGCTATCTCACTCAGCAAGGCTTGACCGAAGACCAAGTCCGCGTGTTCGGTAGCGGCGACGCCCACCAGTTCCGGGCAGACGGTGGCCCCGGCCGAGTGGTTATCACCGCACTCCCGGTGTCATAGAAACGGACGTATCTCCGAGGCTGGGGCCTGCAGCCGTCAACGGCCGTGAACGTATCCCCAACCGAATCGTCCTTTGATGCACAGGTGTCCAGAGGTCACGCTGTGGTCATTGGGGGACGTGACCTTGACGATCGTCTCGTCCTGAACGTGAAGATCGAGGTTGCAGCCGACACCACAATAGGAGCAGACGGTACGAGTCGTCGTCTGTTCGTCTGGTCTCCACTCCCCCGCGGTCCGAAGATCAAACTCGGTGGTGAACTGCAGCGCGTTCGTTGGGCACACCGCCACGCAGTTACCGCAGTACACGCATGCCGAGTCTGGAAGTTCGACGTCGAACTCAGTGCTGATTCTGGCGTCGAATCCGCGGCCGGCGACCGCGATGGCAAAGGTGTGTTGGGCATCATCCCCGCATGCCTCGACGCATTTGTAACACAGGACGCATTTGTCATAGTCGCGGACGTAGAGATCGTCCTCGATCCGCACGTCCTCATCCATCGTCGCCACCGCATCGCCGTATCGAGCGGGGTCGGCCCCGTACTCCGAAACCAAGCTGGCCAACGGGTCAGCTTGACTGAGATCTACCCCCGAGGCCAGGAACTCGAGGATCATTTTTCGGCTGTGTCTGACCCGTTCGCTATCGGTCTGAATGGCCATCCCGTCCTCGGCTCGACGGGAACATGCCGGGATCAACGTCCGCGACCCCTCATGCTCAACGACGCAAATTCGACAGGCGTTGACCGGAGTCAGGTTCTCGGCAAAACACAAGGTCGGCGTGTCGATACCAGCGGCGGTACAGGCATCGAGGACCGATGCCCCGGCCGCGACCTCGACGTCGACCTCATCGATCGACAGCCTCACGGGGGTCTCTAGTGAGGTGTCCGTTGCGGTGCGTTCCGATGATGTTGCGGTGCGTTCCGATGATGAGGTCATTGCGTTACTCCCGGCTTCTCGACGAGCCCAAGATCGAAGGCCGATCGGATGGCTGTCGCCGCGGTATGGCCAAGGCCGCAGATCGACGCATCCTTCATCGCGGTATCCATTTCCTCTAGCAATTGGAGATCAAGCTCCCACCGATTGTCGGTCGATGGGCCGGACGCCAACCGGACCATCACTTCATGCTGGCGGACCGTTCCGATACGACAGGGAACGCATTGACCGCACGATTCGTTTCGGAAAAACTCGGCCAGCCGAGTAAGTATTGGAAGTTGATCGACCGAACTGTCAAACACCATGATCACTCCCGACCCGAGGGAGACGCCGGCGGCCCGAGCGGCCTCAAAGGTCAGCGGCATGCGAAGTGAGTCCGGGCCGACGAAACTGCCGGCCGCCCCTCCGAGCAAGATCGCCTGTAGCTCGCCGGTGCCGGACACGCCACCAGCGAGGTCGAGCACCTCGCCCAAGGTGACACCGAAATCCGCTTCATACAAGCCAGGTGTACCGACCCGACCGCTGAGGCAAAACAGTTTCGAACCTGACGAACCCTTGGTCCCGATGGAGGCAAAGGCCGCTCCCCCATCGGTCACGATGTCGAGCACGTTGACCAGCGTCTCGGGGTTGTTGATGGCCGTCGGACGATCGAACAAGCCGTTCGTGGTAGGAAAAGGCGGCTTTTGTCGCGGTTCGCCACGGAAGCCCTCGATCGAATTGAACAACGCCGTTTCTTCGCCACAGATGTAGGCACCGGCGCCACGGCGCACCTCAAGGTCGAAGTCGATGGTCGACCTGGCAATACCCTGGCCGAGAAATCCGGCCCCTCTTGCCTGATCGATGGCGTTCTGAATCCGTTTGGTGGCCAGCGGATACTCGCCCCGGATATAGATCCAACCTTTGGTCGCCCCGGTGGCGAATCCAGCGATCGTCGCTGCTTCTACGATGGCGAACGGATCATGTTCCATGAGTGTCCGGTCCTTGAACGTCCCCGGTTCGGACTCATCGGCGTTGACCACGACGTGCTTTTGGCCCGTCTCACCAGCAACGGCCCGCCATTTGATTCCGGTGGGGAACGCGGCACCGCCACGGCCCATCAAACCGGATGCCACCACCTCTTCCACGACATTCTCGGCTCCACGAACGAACGCCTTGGCCAGTGCGGCGTACCCGCCGGCCGCCACGTAACTCTCAAGGCTCATCGGATCGACCCCGGCCGAGATTCGCCGAAGCAGCCGAAGCCCGTCGGTGCCGGCCTGTGGGAGTTCGAAGGGTTCCTCGTCGGCCTCGACCCGATCCGGTCGGCCGCGGCCCTGCACGAACTGAGCGGTCGGGCGCTCGCATTGACCAAGGCACGGCGATTCGTGTATCCGACGTCCGGCAGATCGCAGTTCGGCGACGGTCTCAGCCGAGCCGGCGATCTGACAGGCCGCGTCGATGCACACGTGGACGACGTCGTCGGTATGACCTGGATCATCGACCCGAAACAACTCATAGAACGTCGCGACGCCATAGGCTTCGGCCGGCGGGATCTGCAGTTGATCACAGAGATAGTTCAGGCCGCCGGGGCTGATCCATCCGGCGTGATGCTGGAGCGCGTGCAGCGCCGGCAATAACAGGTGCCGTCGCTCATTTCGCCGGGCCGTGCCGCCGCGGACCATTCGGTCGCCGTGATGGACCACCGCAGCGCCGACGTCGGAGATGACATCGTCCACTGCGCAGCGTTCGAGTTCGGTGGCCACGTCTGGTCCGATGTGAAGGTCAGCCACCGTCGGTCTCAGTCGTTGGATCGCCGCTTCCGGTCTGCGACATCTGGTCGTTGCCATTCTCGATCTTGTCGATCCGGATCGACGCCGCTTTGAATTCTGCGGTACCCGATCGTTTGTCCCACGCATCGTTTGTGAGCACGTTTACGTCGACTAGCTCGGAGAAGTGAAACGTGGTGAAGGCCAACCCTGGTGGTAGGTCGGCCACGATACGGGCCGCCATTTCCACCGAGCCACGAACCGAGCTGACCATCACCCGCTCGCCGTCAGCGACGTCGAGTAGCGCGGCGTCGCCGGCGTTGAGGTCGATGGTGTGGCCATAGCGGATCGGGGAGACAAGCGAACCGGACTGCACGCCGGTGTTGTACGAGTCGAGGGCTCGGCCGGTGGTCAACCGCAGCGGGAACTCCTCGGTCAACGCTTCCTTTGGGCCTTCGTGAGCGACGACACTGAACGGCGCACCGGTCCGCCCACCGAGATCGTCTTCCCAGAGCCACCCATGAAGGAATGGGCTTCCGGGGTGATCCTCCGTTGGGCACGGCCATTGCAATCCCCCTTCGGCTTCAAGCCGATCCCAACTCATGCCTTCGTGAAGCGGCGACAGGCTACGCACCTCATCCCATAACTGCTCGGCCGATGGCCTGCCCCATTGTGCGCCCATGCGGTTGGCCAGGTCGGCAAAAATATCGATGTCGTGGCGAGCCTCCCCTGGGGGCGGCACGGCGGCGCGGACCCGCTGGACCCGTCGCTCACTCGACGTCACCGTTCCTTCCGACTCGGCCCAAGCCACCGAGGCGGGAAGGACAACGTCGGCCAACTCAGCGGTCCTCGTCAAGAAGATGTCTTGCACGACCAGTAGATCGAGATTGGAGAGCAGCGTTCGGGCGTGAGTCACATCGGCCTCAGAATCGGCCGGATTCTCGCCGATGCAGTACACGGCCCGAAGATCTCCGGCTTCCATGGCCTCGAACATCAAGGTGAGATGGATCCCGGGCTCGGGTGGCACCGGCCGACCCCACACCGCCTCGAACCGTGCCCGCGCCCGGCTGTCGACCACATCCTGGAATCCGGGAAGTTTGTTTGGAAGGGCCCCCATGTCCCCACCGCCTTGGACGTTGTTTTGTCCCCTCAATGGGACGAGGCCTGAACCCCATCGGCCGACGTGGCCGGTCAACAGTGCAAGGTTGCACAGCGACAGCACGTTGTCGACTGCGTTGTGATGCTCGGTGATCCCGAGAGTCCAGAGGATTTGAGCCGTATCTGCGGTGGCGTAGGCCTCGGCTAGCTCGGCGATGGCCGACGCCGGAACGCCGGTGATGGTCGACGCATGATCGAGGGTATAGGGCTGTACCGCCTCGGCGTATTCGGCGAATCCGGTCGTCGAATGGTCGATGAAACGCTGGTGATGCCAGCCGTTTGCGATGATCTGACGGCCGAGCGCGTTTGCCAGCGCAATGTCGGTACCGACGGTCAAACCCAACCACACGTCGGCGAATTTGGCCGATGAGGTGCGACGGGGGTCGACGCAGAACATCTTGGCGCCAGCGTCGAGGCTTTTCAGGACATGGTGGAAGAAAATCGGGTGGGCTTCACGGGCGTTCGAGCCCCACAGAACAACGACATCGGTCTCCTCTACTTCTGCGTATGACGAGGTCCCTCCGCCAGCTCCAAACACTGTCGCCAGACCGACGACGGACGGAGCGTGTCAAGTTCGGTTACAAGAATCGATGTTGTTCGAACCGATGACGGTACGAGCGAACTTCTGAGCCGCATAGTTGACTTCGTTCGTCGCCTTCGAGCAACTGAACATCCCGAACGCCTCCGGCCCATGTTCGGAAGCGACGCGGCCGAAGCCGGTGGCGACACGATCCAGGGCCTCGTCCCACGTGGCCGGACGGAGATTGTCACCATCTCGAACGAGCGGAGTGGTGAGCCTGGGCCGAGAGCGGCTGAGGTTCCGGCCTCTCGATCGAGCATCGGTGGTCCTACTATCTGTTAAGGCCATACCCCGACCTTCCTTGCTATAGATCTGCGTACTCCAGACACTACCGCACACCGTTCGTCGGGTCGGTCTCGCCGGGTCAAGAGTTACCAGTCAGGGCCAAAATCTCGCACCAACGCAATTCGCCGGTCTGATCGCTCGCAACTCGGTACATTCATATGATGCGCTGGTCAAACCTCTTCATTCCCACACTTCGCGACGCCCCGGCTACGGCCGAAGCGGCCAGCCATGCGTTGCTGGTCAAGGGCGGGTTCATTCGGCAGCTTCACGCCGGCCACTATTCGTTGTTGCCTCTCGGCTTACGAGTCCATACCAAGGTGGCGAACATCGTACGGGAAGAGATGGACGCCATGGGTGCCCAGGAGTTCCTGCTCCCAACCATGCATCCAGCAGACGTATGGAAGAAGTCTGGCCGGTGGGACACCATGGGCGAGATCATGTTCCGGCTCACCGACCGCCGAGACAACGAGCTGGCTCTGGGAATCACCCACGAAGAGATCTTTGCCTCGGTGGCGGGCGAACTCTCGTCGTACAAAGAGTTGCCGCAACTTTGGTATCACATCCAGACCAAGTTCCGCGATGAAGCCCGACCGAAGAGCGGGTTGCTCCGGGTTCGAGAGTTCGCGATGAAAGACTCCTACAGCTTCGATATCGACCAAAACGGCCTCGATGCTCAGTTCGATGCTCACGCCGTCGCATACGCCAGGATCTTCGAACGGCTCGGTCTTCCGGCCATCCCGGTCGAGGCCAGCAGCGGAGCTATGGGAGGCAACGATTCGGTTGAGTTCATGGTTCCTTGCGCGGCCGGCGAGGACGATGTCATCGTCTGTCCCAGCTGTGACTACGCCGGCAACGTCGAGAAGGCGACGTCCACCCTCCCACTGATCGAAGATGAGCCGACGACGACCGACCCAAAGAAGTTCCCGACCCCCGGGGTTCGGACCATCGCCGCCCTGACCGAGATAGAGGGCGGCGCGCCAGCCGATCGGCAAATTAAGACGATGGTCATGGTGATCGACGACCAGGTGACGTTGGCGTTGGTGCGGGGCGATCACCAGCTCAATCTGCAAAAACTTACCGACGCAACCGGGGCCATCGATGTTCGTCCGGCCACCCCGGAAGAAGCAAAGGCCAGCTTGGGAGCCATGCCGGGCAGCCTTGGCGCGGTTGGCGTCACCGACATTGCCATTATCGCCGACGAAGCACTCCGTGGCCGCACCAACATGACCACGGGAGCGAACGAGGACGATTGGCATCTTTGCGGGGTCAACATCGGGCGCGACATTTCAGTTCAGGAGTGGGCCGACCTTCGAGAGGTGGCGGCCGGGGAAGCGTGCCCGGAGTGCGGCTCCCCTCTCGAAATGGTCCGCTGCGTCGAAGCCGGACATATCTTCAAACTCGGCACGGTCTACGCCGATGCCTTCGATGTGGCGGTCGCCGATGAGAAGGGCCAGAATCAGCCGGTCGTTATGGGAAGCTACGGAATCGGGATCGGACGGAATATGGCGACCGTCGCCGAGACCCACTATGACGAGGATGGTCTCGTCTGGCCGGTTTCGGTTGCCCCCTTTGAGGCGGTCGTCACCGTGCTAAAACTCGATGAACCGACGCTGGCGGCGGCCGAAGCGATCTACGACGGGCTTCGACGGAAAGGGGTCGACGTGGTGCTCGATGACCGGGACGCTCGGGCCGGGATCAAGTTCGCCGACGCCGAACTGATCGGTATTCCCTACCGTGTCACCGTCGGGCCTCGGTCGCTGGCCGATGGCGAGATCGAACTAACAAACCGTGCGACCGGTGAGACAAAAAAGATCGCCACCGAACTGCTTGTCGACTCCCTGGCCGACACCATCGACAGTCAACGGCGAGGCTGAGCGCCCTCGTTCATCGGAGGCTGACCACCACTCCATGGCGATCAAGCTACGAACACCAACCGAGGACGACTTGCCGGAACTGGTGGCAGTCGATTCCCGCAACTTTGGGGTTCCGACCTCTCAAACGCTCATCGATCGAGCCAAGGAGATCCTCGACCTAGATCGTTTCGTGGTTGCCGTCGACAACGGAAACATAGTGGCGGTGGCCGGAAGTTTCGGCCTTGAGTTGACTGTTCCCGGCCACCTTCGTGACCGAACGAACCGCGCCTCGACCGACCCCGCCGAAGGCAAAGGCCCAGGTGAAAGTGAAGGTGAAGGCGAAGGCCAAAGTGAAAGTGAAAGTGAAGGGCAACGTAGCGCCGGAGGTCGGGATCAGACTGCGATGCTACCGATGGCTGGAGTGGCGTGGGTCAGCGTGCTGGCTTCCCACGTTCGGCAGGGCATTCTCCGCCGGCTCATGGCCGACCTTGATGAGCGAGCTTTGGCCGCTGACGAGCCGGTGCTCGGACTGATGGCTACCGAAAGTGGTATCTACGAGCGATTTGGTTACGGACCGAGCACCAGAAACCGGGTGGTCCAGATCGACCGGCGGCGAGCACAACTCAACAAGATGTGGCGCCCGGCTCCCGGATCCGTCCGGCTGGTCGATCCCGCCGATCACCTCGACGAACTCATCGAGCTGTTCGACCGCTATCGACGTACCCAGGTCGGCGAAGTCTCGAGAAGCGAAGCCTATTTTCGCAATGAGCTTCTTCCGCCCTCGGAACCAAAACCGTTCGCTGCCCTCCACCGCGATGGCTACGCGTTGTGGTCGATAAAGCCGGAGTGGAATGCCGGCCACCCTGCCCACGAACTTTGGGTAGAAGACTTCGTGGCCGCCACCGATGAAGCCCACGCTGCGCTGTGGCACACGATCCTGTCTGTCGATCTTGTCGGCCCGGTCCGTTCGTATCACGCTGTCACCGACGATGACCAGCTCCCATCGCTTCTCACCGACATGAGAGCGGTTCGGACCGTCGAAGCAAACGACTTCTTGTGGCTCAAAGTTGCCGACGTTGCCCGATGTTTCAGCACTCGCGGGTACCGGGCCGATGATCGACTCGTCGTCGGTGTGGTGGCAACACCTGACGACCTTTCCCCGGTCGGGGCCGATGGGGCAGGCTCGTTCGTTGGTCGACGGTTCGCGGTGAGCCCCGAAGGTGCTGAGGAAACGGACGAGGCCGCCGATCTGGTGCTGTGCCGTTCGGCTGTCGGTCCCCTTCTGCTCGGCGGTGTTTCTGCCAGCCAGCTCGTTCGTTGGCGTCGGCTGAGGGCAAGCCCGCACGTCATGGCACGAGCCGACGTTCTCTTTGGCACCGGCATTCAGCCTCATTGCCGTACGCCGTACTAAGCCGATCTCGACCTCTACACCGGCAGTTTGACCGTTTCGGTGCGTCGGGATGGCGTTCGGGGTCCGGGCAGGATGACTCCGCTGACGTTTAGTGGGTCGGTGCCACAGACCGTGACCGTCTGTCCGGTCGGCGGGGTTTTTCGGATATGTGCGAGGCCGTCGACGGCCTCCGGTAGTGCGAACTGTTCGCCGCTGAACCCTTTGACGAATCGACCTCCCTTGATGAGGCCCCGATCTTCCAACCGGCGGAGGGCCCACTGCAGTTCACGCCACGGAACAGCAAGGTGTTCAAGCGACACCAGGTCGTAGAACACCACCCCCCATCGCTGGAGGAGTTGATCGGCCACCGCCTCGACGAGATCCTGGCGATCGCCCGACCACGTAGCTGCGTCTCCGGCCGATTGGACCAGCGACCACCGGCCGGCCGCTCTGGTAGCGATCGAACCATTCCGGCGGAGTCTCGACAAAGCGCGGCCTTCCCGACCAGACCGTTTCCGGTTGCCGGTAGTCAACGACCGGATCGCTTCGAAACCGTCGGCGGTAAGTAATCCTGTTGCCACGCCATCCCACAGCGCAGACTCGATGTCGGTCACCAACCGTCCGGTGTCGTTCGCCAACTCGGCCGCAAAACGGGGACCGAGCCGGGAAATAGCATCGACGATTTCAGCTACCGGGCCATCCGTCGGAGGCGTTGGCACAGCATCGCCCCGGAAGGCTGCGAGTAACCACGGGAGATCCTGGCGGTACACGATGCTGATCGGCGTAGCCTTCGATGGCCCAGCGCCGCGACGATCGGGGTCTGTGATGCGAGGCGACAATCGAAGCCACTGGAGTTCTCCGCTGTGGCACCGCCCGTCGACCCACCGAGGGTCATACCCATCGAGCCGTGCGCCAAAAAGCTCCGGTTCCCAGGATGCGACCCCAGCAGCCCAGCCTTGGAGTTGCTCCACTATCCGGTCGAACCCATGCGGCGACGACAGGCGCGTGCCGGGAGCCACGTGGTGCCAACGGGTCAGGAACCGCACGAACTGCTCGGGCGACACCGCCTCGACCGACCGACGCCGGGATCGACGAGACCGGCTGTGGATCCGAACCAGCAGCCGGCGCGAACACCACTCGATCGTGCCGTGATCCTGACCAGCAGTACGAGGGTCGCTGAAGTGCCCCTGGATTACGGAGCCTTCAGCTTCGAGGGCGGCCAGACCAACCGAGAGAACGGTCGACCCGATCCCGGTCGCCTCCTGCAGATCGGCGGCCGTAGCTGGAGACAACAGTTCGAGGTGACCCCGGAGAGACGTGGCGGCAACGTGCTCGGGAAATGTGTCGCCATCGGCCTGGCCAGAACACAACACGGTTGCCGCCTTCGCCGACTCGGCCGCAGCCCACCGTTCTATGTGCTCGGCCGACGACCCAACGGAGGCTGGCTCGGGACCGACGACGATGGCCCGGCCGCGGGCCACCAGCAACTCGAACAGTGGTCGCCAACGTTCCTCGGCGCGGAGCACCACGACATCTCGGAGCAGGTCGTGAAGTTCATCTGGCGAACGCGGATCCGGCGCCAGTTCAGCCCGGACCTCGTCGATGGTCTCCGGGACGAGGGCACCGAGATCTGTGAGATCAACCGGCAACCCTCGCCGTAGGCCGACGGCATTGGTGCGTCGATCGGGTAGCTCGTCATCATCGAGGAAGGCGTACGGCTTGGCGGTCAGGATCTCGTGGGCGAGAACCGAAGGTTCGATGGTGTCGATGCAAGTCATCCGTACTCCGCCTTCCTCGAGTTGGCGCCACAGGTCGATAAGGCCATCGACGTCCATACCTTCGGTCAGCGTGTCGTGGACGGTTTGAGTGACCAGCGGATGGTCCGGTATCTCGGCCGGGCCCGAAACGTTTTCTTGGCAGGCCGCGGCGTCGGGAAACAAGGCCGCCAGCAGGTCGTCACTCTCCATCCGTTGGATTGGTGGTGGGTTGCGCGTTCCGTTTCGCATCCGGAGCACGATGAGTGCCCGATTCAGATTCCACCGCCACCGCGATTGAAACGCCGGCTGATCGAGCACGGCTTGGGTCAGTGCTTCGCGGATGTTGTGTTGGTTGAGGAAACGCTGAACATCGGTCAAAGGGAAGGAGTGGTGAGGGCCGAGCGAGATCACGACCGCGTCGTCGGATGCTGCAGCCTGAAGTTCGAAGTTGAACCCAACACAAAACTTCTTGCGCAGGGCGTACCCCATCGCTCGATTTATCCTGCCACCGAGCGGCGAGTGGATGACCAGTTGCATCCCATCGGCATCATCGAAAAACCGCTCCATGACCAATTCTGATGACGTCGGCAACAGCCCGAGCACCGCTCGGCCCGTGGACAGGTAGGCGACGATCAGCGCCGCCGCATCACCGTCGATGCCGGACTCGGCTCGAAGCCACGCCACCGCCGCGGTCGGATCATCGATACTCAGTTGACGATCGACTTCAGCCCGTATGGCCGATACCTCCTCGGACAACTCAGCCGTTCGGGCCGGAGCCTCGCCCGTCCAGAACGGCACCGTGGGCGGGGCATCTCCGGCGTCGATGACCCGTACCTGACCACCGGTGACCTGTCGTATTCGCCATGAATGCGTACCGAGGAGGAAGATGTCGCCCGCCATCGATTCCATGGCCCAGTCCTCGTTGACAGTGCCGATGAAGGTTTCCTCCGGTTCCACGACAACCCGCATGTCGTAGATCTCCGGGATGGCACCACCGGAGGTGAGCGCAACATACCGAGCGCCCCGACGGCCTCTCAACTCACCGTTGACGCCGTCGTGATGGACCCAAGCGGCTCGGCGACCACGACCGGTCATGATCCCTTCGCTGACCAACTCGATCACCTCATCGAAACGGTCACGATCGAGGTCGGCGTAAGGCCGGGCCCGCCGGACAAGCCGGTAGAGGTCATCGACGTGCCATTCTTCAGCCCCTGCTTCGGCCACGACGTGCTGAGCCAATATGTCGAGTGGGGCCACCGGAGGCTCGACGACATCGAGCCGACCAGCACGCACCGCCCGCAACAACGCGGTGCACTCGATCAACTCATCGCGGGTCATCGGGTACAGCCGGCCTCGCGGTGTGCCGTTCCGGGTGTGGTTCGACCGTCCTACCCGCTGGAGGAACGTAGCGATGGAACGAGGCGAGCCGATCTGACACACCAATTCGACCGGGCCGACATCGATCCCAAGTTCGAGTGATGCGGTGGCGACGACCGCCCGCAGCTCCCCAGCCCGTAACCGCCGCTCGACGCGGTGGCGCCGATCCTTGCTCAACGAGCCGTGGTGAGCGGCGACGACGTCATCATGCCCATCGTTGGTAAGACGCTCTCCGAGCTCGTGGGCTAAACGCTCGGCCAGACGACGGGTATTGACAAAGACCAACGTGGTCCGGTGTTGCATCACCAGATCGGCGATCCTATCGAGCACCCGATCCATCTGGGTGTGAGAGGCAACGGCTTCGAGTTCGCCATCGGGCAGCTCAAGATGGAGATCGAGCGCCCGCTGATGACCGCCGTCGACTATTGCGCAATCAAGTGTTCCCCGCTCATCGACCCGGGTACCTACCAGCAGGCCGGCCACCGTCTCGATCGGGCGTTGGGTGGCCGACAACCCGACCCGAACCGGAGCCCGACCGCATATGTGGCTCAACCGTTCCAAGGTAAGCGCCAGGTGAGACCCTCGCTTGTCGCGAGCGACGGCATGGATCTCGTCGACGATGACGGTGGACACCGAACGGAGTGTTTCACGACTCTTGGCCGCGGTGACCAGTAGATACAACGACTCGGGCGTGGTCACCACAAACGTGCGCGGTCGCCGGATCATCGATTGGCGCTCGGCCGGCGGCGTGTCGCCGGTACGGACCCCAACGGTGATATCAGGCGCGACCAGACCCATGCGGGCCGCCGTTTCGGCGATCTCTTGTAGCGGCCGCTCCAAATTCTCGGCGATATCGACGACCAGTGCCTTCAACGGCGAGACATAGACCACTTCGGTGCCGCGAATCGACCGGCCGGCAGCCGCGGCAAGATAACACCGGTTAATAGCGATAAGAAATCCGGCCAAGGTCTTCCCCGACCCGGTCGGCGCGGCGATGAGCGTGTGGCGCTCGGCTTGGATCGAGGGCCACCCTTCTGTCTGAGGTGGCGTCGGCCCATCGAACCTCGACCGAAACCAGGCCGCCACCGCCGGATGCAATCCCACCCCCGGAACCAGGGAGCGATCGACCTCCGGTCGCCCCACGCCCAACCGGCTCGGATCAAACAACTCGCTCCCAGGAAACCCGGCGTCGAGCATCGGCTGCAGCGGCACGGCCGACGTTGACGGAGAACGGGCGGGTCCGACCTCAGGTGCCAGCGCTGGGCCTGCGCTCCATACTGGGCTAGCGTTCAATCCTGTGCTGTCATGCAGAGATGGAGTGCCGTCGGGCAGAGAATCTGGGTGGTCATGGGAAGATCCTGTGCCGTTCAGCAGAGACCTCCCACCGTTCGGCAGAGACTGCGTGCCGCTATGCGGAATCGGATCGTCGGTAACAGCCACAGCTACCGACCGTACACACCCGCTATGACACTCTCGACTTCCCTCAGTCGTGCCGATCACCGACCGGAACGACCAGATCACGCTCACAGCAATGTCACAGGTTCGCCGGTCAGGCTATTCGAATGAATGCCGCAACCGCTCCGGGCCACACCGTATTGGTGGTCGAAGACGAGGAAGCCATCAGCGACGTGGTCGCCACCGCGCTTCGATACCAGGGATACGCGGTAACCCAGCGGGAGGACGGGTGGGAAGGTCTCGCCGAGGCGACGAGCAACGAGTTTGACCTCATCGTGCTGGACGTCATGCTCCCCGGAATCGATGGGTTCGAAATCTGCCGACGACTTCGCCAAGAGGACCGGTTCGTCCCGGTCCTGTTTTTGACCGCACGAGATGCCCCCGATGACCGTATCCGAGGCTTCGTGACCGGCGGCGACGACTACCTCACCAAACCGTTCAGTCTCGATGAGTTGATACTTCGGGTCGCCGCCATCTTGCGCCGGACCGGTAACTCCGCCCCGAGCGAACACTTCACCGTCGGCGACCTGGTCCTCGACCCAGAAGGGATGGAGGTGCAGCGAAACGGCACACCCATCGATCTGTCGCCAACCGAATTCCGACTGCTTCACTACCTGGTCGTCAACGCCGGTACCGTCGTATCGAAAGCCCAGATCCTGCTCAACGTCTGGGACTATGCCTATGACGGAAGCGAGAACGTAGTCGAACTCTATATCGGGTACCTGCGACGAAAAATCGACGACGGACACGAACCGCTTATTCATACCAAGCGTGGCGCCGGGTATGTTCTCCGACCGAGCGAGCAGTGAAACGGCCGACGCTTCGTCGGACCATGCTCGGACCGTTGCTGGCGACCTTGCTGGTCGGCATCGCCGCTCTCGGCATTTTCGTCGATCGAAGCGTCGAACGAGATCTGCTTAGAACCGTCGACGATGAGCTGCGACGGGTCGCCGGCGGCGCCATAGGAAGCCGACGGGCGCCCCAACAGGGCAATCAAGGGAGCGCTTCGGGGACGACGCCACCAGGTCAACGAGACTCGCCGTTTCTCGTCCCCGAAGACGAGTTCCTGTTCGAAGAGCGACCTCCGGTCAGGCTGATCCTGGCTTCGGACGGCACGATACTCGACTCCTCTCGGGCCAACGATCCTTTCAGCGAAGCGCAACGACAGTCCTTTCTAGAAACCCCGGCGCTAGTAAACGTGACCGCGGCGGAGACCGGACGGCGGTACCGAGTTCTTGCCCTTGAGCGCGAGAACGGAAACGTGGCGGTTACCGCAATCGCGCTTTCATCGTTCGATGCTTCGATGGCCAGCCTCCGCCAAAGCTTCGTGATAGGAGGGGTTCTTTTGGCCGTGGTGCAAGGTCTTGTCGTCTGGCTGATCGCCGTTCGAGTGGCAAAACCGGTAACTCAACTGAGTCTGGTCAGCAGCCGAATCGCCAACGGCGAACTCGACACCGACATCGGTCCCCCGAAAGGGCCAGCGGAGACCGCGACACTTGCCGCCGATCTTCAACTCATGGTCGACCAACTTCGGGCCATGATCATCTCGACGGCGCGCTCGGCAGAACAAGCCGACGCGGCACGAGCGGACATGCAAATGCTCCTAGCCGACGTCTCCCATGAGCTCCGCACCCCGTTAACAGCACTCCGAGGCTACACCGACCTGTACGGCAAGAACATGTTGACCCAACCGGGCGACCTCGACCGAGCCATGACCAGGATCGGCAGCGAGAGCGAGCGGTTGCATCGCTTGGTGGTTCAGGTCCTCCAACTGACACGGGAACCGCTTCACCATGAGCCGGCAGATCTCGCCGACCTGGCATCGGCGGTCGTCGACGATCTTCAAGTCACTCACCCAAACCGCACCGTGTCATTGACCATCGTCGGCCGGCGGGGACCGATGGTTCTCGGCGATCCGCACCGACTCCACCAGGTACTCCTCAACCTCGGGGCAAACGCCTGCCACCATACGCCGGACCGTACGCCGGTCGATGTTCGCCTCGGCTCCAACGGTGAGCATGCCATCGTCGAAGTAGTCGACCGGGGTCCCGGAATCCCGGCCGACATCCGGGACCGATTGTTCCTCGCCTTCACCCGAGGAGATGCGTCGCGCAGCCGACGTTCACACGATGGCGCAGGGCTCGGATTGGCCATCGTGGCCCAGGTCGTCGAGCAGCACGGCGGCACGATCGAGGTCGACGACACACCCGGTGGCGGCGCAACCTTTCGAATACGACTGCCGATCTGGCGGAAACCGATCGGCGGCACCCGCACCCCACCCCAAGCGGGCAGAGCATCCGACGACAGCTAGCTCTTGCGGCACGGCTACACTCCCAGAGCCATGTCGGGAGTGCAGTCGATCGAGCGTGCCTTCAGGTTGCTTCGTGCGTTAGCTATCGGGCCCGCCGGGGTGACCGAGCTGGCTGACCGGGCCGATCTGCCGAAGAGCACCGTGGCCCGCCTACTCGGCGCGTTAGAGTCCGAACGGGCGGTCGAGCAGGTAGAGGCCGGCGGCCGGTACCGACTCGGCATCGGCCTCGCAGACCTCGCCGGCGCTGCCTCCCCAGGTCCCAACCTGATCACCGCCGCACGGCCCCATCTGCTCGATCTCCGGCGGCGGTTCGGCGAAGCATCCGGCGTCGCCGTGCTCGACGACGATGCCGTCCTCTTTCTAGACCACGTCGACTCCGCCGAAGAGGTCCAAGTCCGAAGCTGGACCGGTCAACGAGTTCCCCTTCACCTCACCCCGTCGGGGCTCGTGCTGCTGGGCGCAGCGCCGCCGGACTACGCCGACGAGTATCTGGCAAAACCACTCAACGCGACAACGGAGCGGAGCGTGATCGATCCCAACCGGATCAGAGCCCGCCTGGCCGACGCGGCCCGCGATGGGTACGCCTGGGCTTTTGGCGAATTCGATGAAGAAGTCAACTCGGTCGCCGCGCCGGTGCGGAACGAGACCGGCGAGGTGATCGCCGCTATCCACGTTCATGGACCGGCCTATCGTTTCCCCGGTGAAGATTCGGCCCCGGTGATCGGTCGCCAGCTCGACGCGACGGCCCAGCGGCTAACCACACATCTCGGGTGACACCTGACATACCACCTGGCATCGTCTGCACCGTTTCTGCAAAAGTCCCACACCGTCTCATACCGGTCTGGCTTCTAGTGTGTTGAAGCATGTTCCCGTATCGCTGGATTCACGCCCTCGCCGTCGCAGCGGCCCTGGCTGTTGTCGGCGTGGTGTCCCTCTCGGACACTCTGCTACCGATCAATCGAGCCATGAATCTGACTCGCAGGACCCTTGGTCGGGCTACGGCAAACGTTGGAACCGACATCGCCACCGACATGGCCATTCCCATCGGGACCGACACCATCGGCCACTTCATAATCTGGGCCATGATCGGGCTATTGGCCGCCGGCCTGTGCCACGGCATTCGGCGACTCAATCTCTTCCTCGGCCTGTTTGCGCTGTCGGCATTGATCGAGGTCGGTCAACGCCACCTGTCTTGGTCACGGTCGGCCGAACTGTCCGATCTTGTGGCAAACGGGGTCGGATTGGGCCTCGGATTCATCGTTGTCATGATCATTGGATTCACCGCCCGAACCGGCCTGGGCGTCACGAGCGACGTGACCACCCGTCTTCGGACCAGCTGACACCGCCCCTAGCTCATCCGGATCAAGGACCAGGGCCAAACGGCTCACGTCCGGGCCGGTTCGTCCGACCGGGAGTAGGTGACGTCGTCTTTACATCCTCAACCTCGCGCCAACGCCGCCAGAGCTTCCCTCCCCCGCCATCGGGCGTTGATAGCAGGGATCGTAGTGTTGACCGCCGTCTCCGTGCTCGGTGTCATCGTCATCGCCGGCGGTGGAGGCACCGACCCGGACTCCACCCCTCCT
>CALIFY010000081.1 GCA_938021675.1 uncultured Acidimicrobiales bacterium | reverse complement strand
CATCTCCCGATTGACGAGGCCTGGGTGGTCGTCCCACCAGCCCCGTTTTCGGGCTGCTTCGCGCAGGGAGCGGAGTTCTTCCTGGTCGTTATCGCTGAATTCGAGGTGCTCCATCACCAGTTCGAGTTTGTCTCTGGCGATACGGGTTCGGTCGTTTTCTACCGCGCTCCAATAGTTGCGGCTTACCGAAAGGTGGCGGGCCACCCGTTCGATCGTGAGCCCAAGTTCGTTGCGACGGGTACTCAAGCGCAGCGATAGCTCCCAGCTTGCCACCGTTGGCGATGACATTGGTCCCTCCTCACGCCGTAGAGCTGCTACTGCCACAACATACTAGCAACTGCTTACCGTAACTGCCCAACGTATGTGGTATCGATCGCAGCCGATCGACGGCAGTCCGTATTGTCAGGCCGGAAAGATCTCTCAAACTCGAAGTAGCGAAGTTATGGAGTAGCGGCGTCCTCTAGGTGAATCACCCAATCCACCTCGAGAAACGGAGGGAACATGGCTGAAATCAAAAGCGGTCGTACTGCTCGAATGCTGCTAACACTGCCGATGGTTTGGAACATAACTACAAGCGGTCGTTCACCATGTCGACGAGTCAACGCAGACCAAATAAGGGCCAAATCGAATTTGAACGTGTCGTGCCAGGGGCGACGCCCCAGCGTGGTTCATCCCACCATGATTTGGAGCGTTGGTAGACATGAGTAGCAGACCCGCCAACCCCGACGAAGGTGGTCCGGGGTCGATGAACCGCCACCAACGTCGTCTCGACGTGGGCTGGTCGTTGGTGATCGCCATCGCCGTCAACATCCTGTTCGGCCTCATCGCCACCGCGGTCGGCGACCAACCAACCGCCGCGCTGGCCGCGACCGTACTCGCGGTGCTCAGCTGTGTGCTCGTAGCGGCCGAAACACTTGGTCGGCTCGGGCGGACGGACTACGACACCATTCCCCGAGAGGGAACCACCCAAGATGACTACCTCCGCGACAACTACTGATCCCGATATCGTCGGATGATCGACGTGGCGTCCATCCGATGGTCTCCGGCCGTTTGCGTCTCGGCCAGGTAGCGAGCCGTCAGCTCGGTTAGCGGCAGCTCGGCCCCCAGCGATGCCCCTTCGGCACGAACCAGTCCGAGGTCCTTGGCCATCCAATCGACAGCGAACCCGAAGTCGAACTCATCGCGCACCATCGTTTCACCCCGATTCGACAGGTACCACGATCCGGCTGCGCCTTGGGTTACCGCCTGCAACACCAAATCCATATCGAGGCCGGCTCGCTGGCCAAAGGCAAGCGCTTCGGCCGCCCCCTGAATAGCGCCGGCGCACAAAATCTGGTTGACCATCTTGGTCTGTTGCCCAGCACCGGCCGGGCCGAGCAGCGTTACCGCCTTCGCATACTGATCGAGTACCGGTCGGACCCGTTCGAAGTCGTCCGCCGAACCGCCGCACATCACGCTCAGCTGCCCGTTCTCGGCTCCTGCCTGCCCGCCCGAGATCGGCGCATCAACAAAGC
Source organism: uncultured Acidimicrobiales bacterium (assembly GCA_938021675.1). Lineage (GTDB taxonomy): Bacteria > Actinomycetota > Acidimicrobiia > Acidimicrobiales > SZUA-35 > JAHELU01. The sequence continues at coordinate 4,439 of CALIFY010000081.1, read as the reverse complement.
CGACACCCTGTTTGGCACACGCCTCGGCCAGTTCCCGAGCCAATTCGGCCGACGCGGTGGTGTGATCGACGATGACGGCTCCAGCGGCTAGCGAGCCGAGCACTCCAGTTTCGCCATAAACCACGGCCCGGACGTCGTCATCGGCGCCGACACACACGAACACGAAATCGGCCCCGGTGGCCGCCTCGGCCGGCGATGGGTGGCTGGAACCGCTATGTTCACCGACCCATCTGGTAGCTGTTTCCTGGGTGCGGTTAAAGACCCGGACGTCGTGCCCGGCGGTGGCCAGATGCCCCGCCATCGGGTACCCCATGTTGCCAAGACCAACGAACGCGCATGTTGCCATGCCCTGCACTGTAGGGTCGGTCGTCGTTGCCAGCTACGGGGAAACGACGGAGCAGGCGTCGTCGACGAGAATCGTCGACTCCACGCCACCCTCGGCGATCACGACGACTTCCAGCTGCTCGCCGGCCACGTCGATGATGAAGAACCCAACAGGTTCGGCCGCCACCGGCACGACGATCTCGGCGACGCAGTTCGACAGCGCCGGATCTTGGCGCAGCTCCAGTTCGACCGCTAACAGCTGATCGTCGGTCGGTCGGGCATCGGCCTGAAGAACCGGATCGAAGGGGCGAGCCGGAGGAGCGTTGCTCTCAGCCGACTCTCCCTCGGTGATCTCCTCCTCGCCGGCCTCTTCGTCGCTCTCCGAATCATCTGCCGCCTCACCCTCTGCCGGGCTGGACGTCGATTCGTCGGAAGCGGCATCACCGCCGTCTTCCATGGCGTCATCTTCCGCCATGGCGTCGGCGGTTGGTGCCTCCACCGCCCGAGTAGCTTCGGCGTCGGCCGAGGTATCGCCATCGGCTTGACTGAAATCAGCTTGGTCAGCGGCTTCCGCCGACTCGACCTCTTCAGCCTCGGCGAAATCTGCGCTGGCTTCGTCCGCGCTGGATTCGCCGGCCTGACCGAGCTGACTGGCCGCGAAAATGGCGCCACCGCCGACCACGAGGAACACTGCGGCAGCCGACAACCAGGTGGGAAACACCCGCCCTGATCGCCGGTTGCTTGTTCGGCCTGTGCTTGGTTTTGCCGACTCCTCTTGGCGCTTGGCAAAGTCGATCACGTCGGCCCGCGGCTGCTCGCTCGTTGCTTCGGTGGCTGCCCGAAGGGGTGTGTCGGTTTGGCCTGGAGCGCCGAACAGAGCGTCGAACTCGGTGAGCGCTGCCGCTAGGTGCCGTTCCTTAACCTCTGGCCCAGGGCCGGCGATCGGGCCACCGATCGACTCGACGATCGGACGAAACGCCTCAACCCGAGCTCGAAGTGCCGGATCGCGTTCGACCATGGCCACCTCTTCGTCGGTAGCTTCGCCGTCTACATACGCAGACGCAATGAAGTCGAACTCGTCGTCGGTCATCAGCTTGATCTAGATACTCGGGTTTCAGGAAATAGTGTCACGGTTATCAACTTGGACGTCAGCCGGCCCCCGTCTGGTTCCCGAGAGCGGCCGACAAGTGTTTTCGGCCCCGGGCGATGCGCGAACGGACCGTCCCCGGCGGGATATCAAGGGTTTCGGCGATTTCCGCGTAATCGAGACCGGCGACGTCGCGGAGCGCAACCGGTAGGCGAAACTCCTCAGGGAGCTGGCTAAAGGCGTCTTGAAGGGTGAGCCGGTCGGCGGTTTGCTGGTCGAGGCGTGGCTCATCGGAGATCATCTCGGGCGTTTCAACCACCGCCACCGGACGGCGTTTCCGGCGGCGAAGTTCATCGAGGCAGGCGTTGGTCGTCACCCGGTAGCTCCAGGTCCGGAAGGTGGATCGGCCGTCAAACCGCTCCAGGCCACGGACGATGGCCATCAGTGCCTCCTGGCAGCCGTCCGCGGCATCAGCGTCGTTGCCGGCGATGCGTCGGCATACGGCATAGAGCCGGTCGTAGTGACGACGCAGGAGTTCATCAACCGCCTCCCGGTCACCACCTTGAGCTCGGCTGACGAGCTGCTCATCGGTGTATTCGATGGCCGAAGCATAGAGCGGCCGAGGCCCTCGATGTTTTCAATGTCGCCAACGATGCAGAAAATTGAAGTCGTTCCGTCAGCGAACTGCCACTTCGTAGAGGTCAAACTTGTTCCGACCTTCATCGTTCACCCCGGGATCGGAGAGCCAAATCAGTAGGTGGGAGCCGCTGGCGCCGCCGAGCGACACCGTCTCGTTTCGTCCGCCGCCCTCGATGGTGGCTGCTGGTTCCCCGTACGCCTCGGTCGCAAACGAGCCATCGTTGGGGCCGAACGTATCATCGGCGACGAAGATCTCACCAGACCAATCCTCGGATCCGGTGACCAAGCTGATCTCGTTGAGATTGTCAGCCCCGTCGAGGGTGAGCACTAGCCCCACGCCATCTTTGAGATTGCTTAGCGGGCGCAATCTGTACCCCTCGGTCTCCCACGCCGACGCTTCATCGCCGTCGATGGACAACGCGGCCAAGTCGTTGTTCTCGTCCCCACTGCCGAGCGGATCGAACGCCGAGGCCGACGCGATCGGAATATCCGGCCCTCCGGTGATGGCAGCGTTGCTGAGGAGACCTGTGAGCAACAATCCGGCTACGACCATGCCGAAGATGATCAGCACCGCGGCGATCGTTTTGGTCGGACGTTGGCGGCCATCGATCGGGAGCCGCGCCCCCTCGTTCGACCGGCTATTCGGCCGGCCCGCCGCTTTCCCGGCAGCTTTTCCTGCCTTTTTCGCTTGCTTCGCCTGTTTCTTGGCCGCTCGACCCTTCGGTTTTGCTCTCTCATCCGCTTTTGGTAGCGAGGATTGGGGAAGGACGGAGGTGCCGGAGTTGGCCGCCGGTTGCGGCATTTGCGGGGCGGTCGACTGGTCCGGCTGGGGATGCCCACCGGGGATCGGGCCGCCACCGCCCGGAGTAGCGGCGCGATCCACCATGGTCACGCCCGACGAGAGGCCCCCGGGCCCCGTCGGCCCGTCGAGATCGGCGGTAGTTGGTCGGATATTGTTCAAATCGACCTTCGTCAGGTCGATCCGCAGACTTTCGGCTCTGTCATGACGGTCCGCAGGGTTCTGCGCCATCGATCGGTGGATGACTTCGTCGAGTTCGACCGGCACACTGGCTCGGCGATGCCGACACCGAGGAACGTCTCCCTGCAGCCGTGCCAACGCCGTGCCGGCATCGGTTTCGGCCAGGAACGGGGGAAAGCCGGTCGCCGCCTCGTATAGGACAACCCCGAGCGAGTACAGATCGGCCCGCGGGTCGACCGGTTCGCCGGTCACCTGCTCCGGTGCAAGGTACTTTGCCGTGCCGAGGAGTGTGCCGGTGTGGGTGAGGTCGGCGTCCTTATTTGCTTTTGCGATGCCGAAGTCGGTGACGAGGATGCGCCGATCGGCCGACACCATGATGTTCGCCGGTTTGATATCTCGGTGGACGATCCCGGCCCGGTGGGCGTGATCGAGGGCGGCGGAGATTTGTACGCCGACGTCGACAACGTCTGCGGGGGGTAGCGCGCCGACCTCATCGAGGACCGCTCGGAGGGTGCGACCCTCGATCAGCTCCATGACGATCGCTTCGATGCCCGACTCGCTGACCGTGTCGTAGACGGCCACGATCGAAGGGTGCGACAACCTGGCCGATGCCACCGCCTCGCGGCGGAACCGGGTCACGAACCCTTCATCGGTCGCTAGGTGCGGGTGGAGGATCTTGATTGCTACCTGCCGAACGAGGGCGGTATCTTCGCCGAGCCAGACCTGGGCCATGCCCCCAGAGGCGATCGGTTCTATAAGTTTGTACCGATCGGCGAGCATCATGCCGGCGGTGGCCTGAATGGACGAACCGCTGGATCCGACAGAGCTGAATCCACTAGATCCAGCTCCGCTGTCGGCCATCAGGAGTAACTGGATTGGCGATCGCCGGAGACGCACCCCCCTAAGCTATCGCTCGAACCCCCTCCGTTCATTTCGGTTCGGTGTTATGAGCGGCCTGCCGCCGCTTTTTGGCGTCGGCTATCCACCACGCCATCAGGAAGCCGACACCGGCTAGGCCGGCCAGCGAGCCCAACCCTGGCACCGCTGTCGACCGCACCTCGAACCGGTTAGTTGCCAGGTTGGTGGTGCCGTCTGGGGTCCACACTGAGACCTTGAGGGGCGATACGCCGAGCGAGAGGGCTTCGAGTTCGACATCAATCGAGCTGGTCCCCGGCTCGATCACGATGATCTGACCGTCGTCGACCGACATGACCTTGTCACTCTCGAATCGCAACATGATCGACCTTGGGCCCGATGCGTCGTTGTGGACCACAAGTGGGATCGGCGCAGATCTGGCGGCGAGTGTGACCGGCTGGCCCGCCGGAAGTCCGATAACGCCCAGGTCGGCTTTGAGGTCGGCGTCGAGCCGTTGCAGGGCTCGCCGCCGATCGTCGGGGTTTCTTGTCCGGG
>CALIFY010000080.1 GCA_938021675.1 uncultured Acidimicrobiales bacterium | reverse complement strand
AGGGCCTGCATGCCCAGATCTTTGTGATCGCCGATCGAGCAGAACAGGGACAGCGGACCGAGAGCCAGGTCGGCGCCGTCGATCTCCAGCACCGCCCACCGGCCCGGAGCGACAAAGACCTCCAGGTCCCCGACTTCGATAGTCACCGTGGGGCAGGTCACTCGGATTGTTCAGCTTGGCCCGGTAGAGGCCATCCGCTGTCGGCTTCAACACGGCCGGCTCGTAGCGGTAGCTCAAGCCTGCGATCTCTGTTGCACGGCTTCACCATGCTCGAGGCCAACAGCCATGCGCTCTATCTCAACGACAGTCCAACCATGATGCTTCAGGCACTCGGATGAAGACCCGGTGAGGCCGACATCGCCGGAACCACTGTCGTGGTGACGTGATGGTGAGTGAATGGCGCGGCCGTACCTCGGTGTCCCGTCGCCGGGCAGCCCGTCGATACCGGCACGGCCGCGCCGAACGCTCAGCTTGCGCAGATGACGTTGACGGCGACGGCGTCCCAGTTCTGCGCGGTTGGAGAGTTCTCGAAGGCGGTGACGTGTCCTTGGCGTACGACCGGTATGACCGTGTTCAACGACACCTCGGCCGGAGCGTTCGACGCTATGCCCGCTCCGACGGACAGCAGTTTGCCGTCCTGGGGGCACGAGGCGGAGACGCTCTTCACCGCCTCGGAGTCCCGTCGGGTTGAGAGCCGTCCCACAACCTCGTAGCCCTGGGGCGGATGTGCGCAGACGGCGTATGTCTGGAGCGACCAGTCGTGAGACACTCCACCGGGGCGCTCCGTGGCTTGTGCTCTTGTGATGTCACCCGAGCTTGAGGTCCTCGCAACCTGGAGTCCGATGCCGCCGGTTGGGTTTTGCACGTAGTGGATTACGTTCGCCCCGGCGGAGAGTGCCCGTTTCGACGACGGGCAGACCGCGGTACTGGCGACCTTGGACGAGGAGTTCCTGGGCGTCTGGGTCAAGACGATTTCGTGCCCCGGCAGTGGATCGGCGCAAATAGCGTATGCGGTCACGGTCCACGGCCTGGTCGCTGGCTGCATCTCCGTGCCCACGACCACGAATCCATCTGTGTAGCGGTCGCTCTCAAAGGGGTAGGCCGACTCCACGGCCAACCGAGACGTCACCGTGGTACCGCCGTTTACGAAACCTCCTCCACCGACGATTTGCTTGCCGTCGGAGCATCGAGCGATGGCCGAATGGCGAGGCGCGTCGCCTGCTGCTGTGGCAGAGGACGACAGTACCTCCAGGCCGGTGATGGTTTCGGCGGCTTGCGCTCCGACCGGGGCAGCCTGAGCGGTCGCTCCGATCAGAAGCAGCGCGACTGCGAAGAGCTTGAAAAGCGGGCGAGTGGGCATGATTGAATCTTCTCCCGTGGGATCGGCAACGAACCGCCTACGCCGCCACTTGGCTCAACGGTTCGCGCCGACACCAAACCAAAAACTTCCAGCGAAGATCGCACGGTCGACCTCGTTTCGATGAACACCACCCGACAGGCGAGACCGAACGACCCGATACGACCACCCCGCCTGCACCTTCGATACGGCACGGCACCGTCAATCTCGGACAACGGCTCCCCGGCTCACGTCGCAACGCCGGGGAACACGAGCGAGAGCCCTCCGAACCGCGATGTTGTCGTACGTTCCGACTCCAACATCAACGTCACCCATTCCGCCAGTTTCGGAGGGCTCCCATCACGGCCGACTCTCATTCTTCATTCAGCTGGCACGTGCGTGTCGAGTGGCAACAGTTATGCCGCAACGCCCCTCATCTATAGTGGCAAATCTAGGTCAATCTTCACCTATGAGGGGAGCATTGAACACGTTGCAGTCAGGCTGTACCAAGTAGAGTCCATCCTCAAGTGCTGAACATTCACTTCCTTCAAAGACCCGGACGGCCTCCGGGCAAACCTCATCCAATACATCTTGAACTTCGTCGATGTATCCATCGCCGCACTTGGCGTAAAAGGTATATGGCTCGACCTCTTCCGAGTATTGGTCTGGGAAGGTCTTCTGGCCGAACCCGGAACAGATTTGGCCGTCTTCTTGCTGAAGTCTACTAGCATACAGTGTCCCGATAGCCATGTAATAATCTCCTGCTTTGCAGATGACGTCGCCATCACGTGCTGGTAACGCGGCGCCTGCGGCGGTCAGACCACCAAATACCACGCCGACAAGACAAGCAACGGAAATTGAAAGTGCCTTCATGCTTTACTTCCTTTCATGCTGTCTCCCGAAATTTTACGCTAGTTTTAGTTTGTTATGAGAACGTTAAGGGATGCTTCCGGCTTCAATGGGTTTGGCTTCAATGAGTTTGATCGTAGGGAGTGCATCTCGGCCAGTCACCAGGGTGGAGCAGCGCCTCGAGCGGTCCGTTGCGGTGGTTGAAGTGAAGTCGGCAACTGTGGCAATAGGTGCCGCACCGCGCGCGGGCGGTCTTGGGTCGACGGGGAAATCCCGAACGGGCTTCGGGGCTTGGATGTAGCCTTCACCGATGCCTGGCCGAATCGAAGAGTTCCGGAGCGGTCTTGACTACCTCGAACAGGTCACCGCGCTGCTCAGCCGGAATCGGACCGCTCACCCGACCGCGGGGCTGTTCGAAGCGGCCGACCTGCAGTGGTGGTGGGCGCAGAACGCCCGCACGACCGACGATCTCGGCCAACTCTTCTGGTTCGATGACCATGGCCGCCCCGAAGCGGCGGCGATCATCACCGATTTCGGCGACGCCACCCAGCTGGATCCGCTCCTGGCCCCCGACGCAAGTCCCGAGTGGACCGAACACGTGATGCGACGTGGCCTTGACCACGCCGCCGAATCAGGTTTCGACTCGGTCTGCCTTGAGGTCGACCGGACTGATCGTGTTCTGCGGTCGGTCCTCGACGAGCGGGGCTTCGGGGTCGTGGGGCATGGGTTGGTCGAGTCGTGGCTGTCGGCAGATTCTCGACCTCCGATCAGTACGCTCCACGAGGGGTACCGGTTGCTCGACCGGCGCAGCGCCATGGAGCGTCCGCATCACATGATAAATGAGCGTCGGAACCATCCCGACTCCGAGCCGCGCCTCAAACAGACCTCGTTGTATCGTGCCGATCTCGATCTCGTCGTCTACGACGACGATGGAAACGTCGCCGCCTACGGGCTGTTCTGGTATGACCCGACGACCGCTGTCGGCTTGGTTGAGCCAATGCGAACCGAAGACGAGCACCAACAGCGCGGGCTTGCCCGTCACGTCCTGACGTGCGGCGTTGATCGGCTGGCCCGAGCCGGAGCGACGCGGATCAAGATCGGGTTCGAGCCGGACAATGCGGCTGCAAAACACCTCTACCTCAGTGCCGGGTTCGAACCCCACAGGGAGAACGACATCCTCGCCGGGCCGACCCGCTCCTGACGGGGAAGTTACGAAGCGGTCATCTACGTCGCACCCTCTGGCGACATCGGGCGGTCCCGGAGCGCTGTAACGCCGACGAACTCGGCACGATCTCAAGTGCCGGCAGGGGAGTCTTCGAGACAGTGGCACCCGCCTGTGGCCGCCGTTCGGAAACCCAGGGCTCGAAATCCGCTCAAATACTTGTCGGGATGGGGAGATTTGAACTCCCGACCCCCTGCTCCCAAAGCTGCGGCGGGCTGTCCATGGGTGAGCATCGGCGTTCCAATGGTGCTTTGCTGGTGACGCTTCCTGCCCGTGCAGTGTTGATTGACGGTGTCCGATGCTGGTTCCAGATGTCGACGGCTTCCGAAATGGCCTCCGGTTCAGCTTTTGGGGAGGGTTGGGGAGCTTCATCCCAGCTATCGGAATAACCGTGCGTGCGCCTGTTTGTGCGAAGCTGCAAACCCTCCCAACCCTCCCCAAAGACCGACGGACCACGGGTTATCGCAGGAAATTGGTTGTTCTGTGCGGTAGCGCTGTTGGGGGTGACGGTTTTTGTTGGTGGGTTTGCTGTCTGGGTTTGTGGG
>CALIFY010000079.1 GCA_938021675.1 uncultured Acidimicrobiales bacterium | reverse complement strand
CCCAAATGCGATTAGGTACGAAGCGCAATAGTGTAAAAGGTTGAGCTTTCAAGGCTGATAGTGGGCACTGTTTTGGAGGGTTGGATCGCTTTCTGGAAAGTTGGGTCGTGGTCCGGGAACGTTCGTTTGAACGAATTGTGAACGAAGATGCTGGCGGCAAGATTGAGTTTGTTTCGTCGTCGTTGATGCTCCCGGCTGATGTCGGTCTGGCAGCGCTCGCTGACCGACTGGTCGATCAGGCTTGCGCTGATGGTGTCAGGTCGACTGGCGAGGGTGGGTTGTTGGCCCGGCCTTGTCCGACAGGTCCTGCAAGGAGCGTTGGATCTTGAGCGGATCGGTCACGCTGTCGTCGAGCCGGACATATACGGACTGTTGCAGTGTTGGCCTGGGCGGGTTCGATGCGTTTCTTTTTGATCTTTTTGACGGAGTCTTGAATGTCTGAACCAATATTGGTGGATACCGGTCACCAGTCACACAAGGTGGACGGGCGGAAGGGCCGACCCTCGATCGTTGTGTGGGCCGTAGGGGTGGTGGTGGCCTTCGCCGGTGGACTATTCGTGGTCCAATCGGCGTCGAGCGTGACCCGAGGGTCTGACGGCATGGGCGGGACCCTCGACGTCGTCAACGCTTCTACCGACCAGGTCGTTACGTCGGTTTTGGCCGATACCGAAGCGATTGAGCTCGAAAACCTGTCGAACGAGGAGTACGGATTCAACTTTGTTGGAGCGCCTGTCGGGACCGAGAGTGTGCGGTTTGAGGTCAGCGGGGCGGTCGATCATAGTCGCCTGGAAAACGTCGCGAGCTACTCGGTGTTCGGCAACAGCGGCGACGATTTCTATGGCATACGGTTGCCGGTCGGTGATTACACCATCGAAGCCGAGGCGTTCTCGGAAGACCGAGGCGCTGGATCATTGTTGGGGACACAGGTCTTTGAGTTCGCGGTAACCGACGAGGTAGTCGTTATCGAAGGCACGACGACTACCGGTGGGGTGACGACGACAACTGTTGACGCGCCGACCACTACCGTCGAGCCGACCCCCACGACCGAGGCTCCCTCCACGACCGAGGCTCCCTCCACGACTGCGCCGGGAGAAGGTTCGGGCCCAGGGCGCGACAGCGTCGACACCGACGGCTACAAGAGCCACCACTTCGACAACAACGCGCTTGACCCGTTCTACGAGGACGCTGGCTTCGAGGGTGAAGAAATCTTCGGCGAGGGCATGAGTTTCGAACAGTCCCCTACGCGCGACGGTCAGCAGCTCCTGCTCACGTGGAAAGAGTCCGAGTACGACGACTCGCGTCGCGAACGTGGCCACGAGGTCAAGCTCGACGTGGTCGATAACAAAGAGCACTACGTCGGGTTTCACTGGATGACACCGGACATTCCCGAGAACACACTGCTCGAGCGAAACACGATTATCTGGCAGCTCTACAACTGGAACAACGACGGTTGCAGTAACTGGACGGCTCATCTCACCCTCCATGGCGACGACCTCTACCTTTCGTACCGCCACGCCTGTGTGGATCCAACTGAAGTCCTGGTCATGGAAGATGTGCCTGCCGGTGAGGAGCTGGCGTTCCAGATTCGAGCGGTGGTGGGAGACGGTGACGGCTCGTTCGAGATTCGCGTGAACGGCGAGACCATGACGTTGGAGGAGAACATCAGCCTTGGTTTCGGTGATTTCGGTGCTGACGGTCGGGCCTTGACCTCTGTTGTCGGTACGAAGATGGGTATGTATGCCGCTGATGTTGGTGGCTACACAAGAGGCGAGACGCGCTTGATCTATCTCGACAATGTCAGTGCCGGGGTGCGCTCGGGATCGGTCGAGGAAAGCTTCGCCCGCGTCGACCCGAACGGCTCCTAACCGACCTCCTATGTCAATGGTGATTGTGTTCAGATGGGTCCGGCCGCGGTCTCGACCGTGTTTGTCTCCCTTGTCGCCTGGTCCGAGCTGTTTGTGCGGACCGATCTACCCTTGAGTCGCTACATGCGGAGATGAGTGATTGCTATAGGACTCGCTGATCGAGGAGTCAAACCGGGACTGGGTGACGACAGTCACGCTCGGATAGGTCAGAAATAGAACCATCCTGCATGACGATCCATCGTCCGGTAGGTCGGAATCAAGTACCTCGTACCGGTGGCCGAGTAGTCGGCCACCGGTAGAGACCGACCTCAGTTGGCGTAGTCAAACGAAAGACCGCAAGGAGAGTTCAATGAACTCCATGAGTTCCCGCGTGCCATTTCTAGAAGACGATCACATCGCTACCTGAATGAAGACGCTGGCGGATGACAGGATCGAGGACCTGCCGCCCCTCGATGTACGACCGACACCGACACCTGGTTCGAGGATACGGGGCCTCGATTTGGCTCGAACGGGTGCGATGCTTGGGATGTTGTTCGTTCATTATGTCCACATTGAGAATCCAGCCTCTCCCGTAACAACAACCGTCCATCAGTTCGAGCGTCTCGTGTTCGGTAGAGCGATGTCTCTCTTTTTGGTGTTAGGCGGAGTCGCCGTGACGTTACTTTCGCGAAGGGCCGCCCACCCCGACAAAGCCCTTCTCTTGAGGGCGGCCATCTTGTTTCTCCTTGGTCTCGCCCTTGAGGTGCTGAATACTCCAATCCACATAATCCTGCAGGCGTACGGCCTGTTCTTCGCTTGTGCTCTTGTCTTGCGACGCGCTTCTTCATTGGTGCTGTCGTCTCTCTTGGTTGCGATAGTCGCGACTTCCGGCTGGACGTATCAGACAACGGAGAGCGGGTTTGAACATCTTTCGGCAGAAAACCTGGCCAGTCCTGTCGAGTTTGTCTGGACGTTGTTGTTCCATGGCGGGTTCCCGTTCTTTGCCAATGGGGCCTTCTTCGTTCTCGGGATGCTCGTGGGAAGGCTGCTTCTACGGGGTGCTTCCGCTTCGGCTCTGCTCATCGGGTTCGGGTCCGCGTTGGCTGTTCTGCCGCTTTTGGCATCACAGGTCTTGATAGCCAAATTCGGTGTGGACGTTGCGATTCCCCGGCTCACCTTCGCCGCGGAGGAACTTGAAGCGGTCGAATCGGTCGTAACGGCAGGCTTTCGTACCGAAGAGTTCAATCCCTCGGCGCTCCTCTACCGAAGGGGACATAGCAATATGCCTGTCTGGGTAGTATCAGCGATGGGTTCTTCGATGTTGGTCATCGGCGCAGCAGTTTGGACATCGCGCAGGTTTTCTGGAATTACCGAAAATATCGAAACACCTGGTCGTATGGCGTTGACTTTCTACGCCGTTCACCTCTTCCCGTTGACGTTCTGGTCTCCCTTCTCGGCAGGGACTGGCGAACAACTTCTGGTCCTCGGCTTCGCCTGGTTTGGATTCTGGGCATTTGCCATGTATTGGCGACGGCACTTCGGTAGTGGGCCCCTCGAACGTCTTTTGCGATTCGGGTCGAGTTGATCGCGTCGGCGCCGTGGCTAACATCCGATGCCGTCTCGGCTTACCACTTGGCGGGTCGGGGTGGGAGGTGGCCAGGCGTGTCTTTTGGACCCTTCGTCGACGACCGCCGACCGGCTGCGATGGTTTCTGTACCTCGGTGAAGCGCCCGGTAGCGTGCCGCATGGTTCCCGGTCCCCATGGCTGTCGACTCAGGTGGTATCTAGGCTTCATTGGTTGGTGAGGTCAAAAGGGGAGTGAAAACGTGGCCGTGTCGGCGCCGGATTTGGAGGGTTGGCGGTCGATGGTGCAGGTGCTGTCCGACGTCGCCGATGGGTTGTGGCCCGCCCAGGTGCGTTTGGAACAGGTGGCTCGTGCCCTGCTCGAACGGTTCCACGGTCCGTTAGCGGACCGGTTCGTGTCGGACTGGGTCCAGGAGGCCACCGGCCTCGCCGGTCTGATCGACGCGTTCGGTGTCGAGGCCAGGTCGTGGTCGATCGCACTCATCGCTGAAGGACAACCACCAGCCACGTTCAGTGGACCGAGTGGCCGGATGCCGGACATGCTCGTCGTCGCGTCAGGTGACGAGTTCGGGATCGACACCGACGTGGCGGCCGCCTATGTCGATGAGTCCCGCCGGGTCGTCGGACAGGCCGAGACGGCTACGGATCGGGTGAGCGACCGCCGGGCCGGACTCAGCATTCCATCAACGGTGGTTCTGCCGGTATACGACGCCTGGTCGCGGTACGACGCCGCTGCTGTTCGCACCAACAATCATCTCTCGGCGGTCCTTGAACAGTTGAGTCAACGGTCGGCGTCGAGGTGCGTTCCCGCCGGACCGATTCACGACGTCACCGCGGAGATCGGTGAACGATTTGACGGGGCGGTCGGATGGGGTTCGGACCGGTTCGGGGATTTTGCCGGTGGTGTCGGCGATGTACTGATCGGCGGCGCATTGGGCGTTGACCGGAGTGCCCAACGACTGTTCAATTCAGGCCTGATCGGTGTCGTCTCGGGCCGGGCATTCGGCGGCCGGGTAGGGGGCGAACTGGGCGGAATCACGTTCCGTCAGGTCGTTGCTCCGCGGCTTCGGAATTGGTGGAACCAGGAAGGCAGTCCGCGTCTTGTCGGACGTGTCTTCGAACTCGTCGGCGACCGGATCAACAGCGACGACATGTCGCGGGGTGACCGTGAGGCTCGACGTCCTGGTGGCGATTTCCCGGTCAGGACCTCAGGGCAACAAACCGGTGGCCCCGACCGGTTCGTCATCGAGAACGGTACTGCGGTCGATATCGGCCGTGACTCCATCGTTCAAGCACTGGAGGACACAGCCAACGGTGACCAGATTTGGGCCGACGAGTTCCAGATCGTGGCCCACGAAAGCGGGAGCTACACCGTCGTGCTTCCGGGGGTGACCGACCTGACCGATCCAAACGCGGGGTTGAGCCACCAGCACCGGTCCGTTCGCGACACCGACTGGGCTGCGGTTCGGTCCGCCGCCAGCGCATCGATCGACGACAACCGATACGCCCAACTGGTCCGTGAGTACATCCATCAGAACGTTCCAGTGGGAGCTGATCTGGCGATCGTTGGGCATAGCTTCGGCGGGGATACGGCACTCGATTTGGCCGCTGACCCCGCCTTCAACGGTGAAGATTACAACGTAACCCACGTAGTGGCGGCGGCGTATCACTCGGAGCCCCAACTACCCCACGTTCAGAACGACACCAGCGTTCTTGTGCTGCAGAACACCCGGGACATCCCGGTCGTGATCGAAGAGTTCGGGCATGCGTCAAGCCCAGAAGAGATCTCGCCAGACATCGGGAACAACATCGTTGTCGATGAGTTTACGGGCGGTTGGGCCGGCGCCGGTCACCACCAGAGCAACTACATTGAGCGGGTCCAATCAACCACCGATGAACGCCACGAGGTCTTCTTCGCCGATTGGGCGGCGTCTGGCTACGGCGAGGATGGGGAGGTCACCGCAGTTGATGTGTCGATCCATGGCTGACAAACGATCCCGACCGAAAAGCCGAACGATATGAGGTCGGGACGGCTGGCGGTGTTCGCTGTCGTAACGATGCTTTTGGGAGCGTGTGGAATGGGCGAACGCTCGTCCAATGAAGCGGTGTCCGATGATCAAGAACTGGCTCGGCAGCTCCTTGCCGGGTGGCCGGCGCCAGAAGCGATGTACGAGGTCCGAGACATGACCTGCGTGAAACTCGACGATCGGGTGGAAGCCACGTTCAGCGTCGAAAACAAGAACGATTTCTCGTGGCCGTTCGACATCCGGGTCAGCTTCCGTACCGAATCGGGAGAGATCACTGAGCGGAACACCTCACCGGGGTTCTGGGAAGCGGGGGAAGCGGTCGAGGTCACACAATGGGCAGGAAAGCCAGAACGGTTCAGCCAAACTCCAACCTGTGACGTCACGATCAATCACGGCCCCGACCTGGCATTCCGCGACGCAGAACTGAAGGCTGAAACATACGAACGTCTTGGATGGGATCCGGTTTCGGAAACTCGAACCGGCGACAAATAGCAAACCCCCGAGAACTCGAACCCTCGGGCAAGCCAGGCCAGCGTCGCGTCTCGGCCGGTTGCGCGCTGGTTCCCAGGCAACTCACGGTTTCGGACGTCACCGTATAGTCATCGCTCGTCCAACCGGAGTTCACCTATGACAACCCTCCAGTTATTCACCCTCGATCTCGCCGCCATCTCGATCCTGACGTTCGGCCTCTACTTTCCCCGCCACCGCCGCAAAGACCTCCTCGTCGCCTTCCTCGTCGTCAACATCGGCGTCCTGGCCGTAGCCAACGCCCTCGCATCGTCAGAAGCATCCGCCGGGCTTGGCCTCGGGTTGTTCGGTGTGCTTTCGATCATCCGCCTGCGATCGACAGAACTCGACCAACACGAGGTCGCCTACTACTTCGCGTCCCTGTCGCTTGGTCTTGTTGGCGGCATCGCAGTCGAACCGGCGTGGCTCACGCCGGTTTGCATGGCAGCGATCGTCCTCGCGGTCGTCGTTGCTGACCACCCCCGTATCTTCGGCTCGTATCGACGTCAGAATATGGTGTTGGATCGTGCATTCACCGATGAAGCGATGCTGATCGCTCACCTTGAGGTGCAACTGAATGCCGCCGTGCACCGCGTGACAATTCGCAAGGTCGATCTGGTCCAGGACACGACGACGGTCGAGGTTCGCTACCAGAACCATCCGAACCCCACCGTCGACAGGAGCCACGAGGCGCTCCCCGGAACCACCGGATCGGTTCGATGACGTTCACTACGCTCGTTCCGAACACCAGCGCACACGCCGTGGACCCGTTCCCCCCAAACACACTTGACGCGGTGAGCCTCCAAGAACTCAACGACCTCGCAGCGTTGCAAACCAGAGTCGACCGGAAGTATCTCGTGTTCGCTCACGAGCTGGTCGACCTGTTCCAAGTGGATGACCTGAATGCTCGGGTGCTTGAGGTCGACGGCCGCCGGCAATTCGGTTACACGTCGACCTACTTCGACACCCCGTCTGTCGACTGCTACCTGAACGCGGCGCGGTCCCGACCGAACCGTTTCAAGGTTCGTACCCGGACCTACCTCGATAGCGACATCCACTACCTCGAGATCAAGACTCGAGCCAGAGGCCGGAAGACGAAGAAGACCAGGCATCGAGCGACGTTGGAAGACCATGCCAATGTAACGCCGGCAAACCAACGGCTGATCGCCGAGACCCTCGACGCCGAGTTTCGCGGTCGAACGATGCTCGATTGCGAAGCCACTGTGGCCGCGCTTCAGTCGACGTTGACGACCCACTACTCGCGCACCACGTTGCTCGTGGGTCCACAGACGCTCGGAGCAGGGGCCGCCGGTGAGCCGAGCCGAGCCACGATCGACACCTCGCTGGCATTCTCTGCACCTGGCACCCAGCTCCGCTCTCATCCCGACCTGGCCATCATCGAAACGAAGACCGCCGGCGCCCCGTCGCCTATCGATCGGCTGCTGTGGCGATCGGGACACCGCCCTACGAAGATCTCCAAGTTCGGCGCCGGACTCGCGCTATTTCGCCCCGATCTTCCGGCTACGAAATGGAATCGTGCGCTGCGTCGATACTTCGCTTGGAGGCCTCTTCGCTGATGTCGGTGGCTGCACAGGAGGCGAGACGCACTTCAGCTATCTCGACAATGTCAGTGCCGGGGTGCGCTCGGGGTCGCTCGAGGAAAGCTTCGCCCGCGATATCGGTGCGCGAATCTCTGACCTTGTTTTACTAGCCGCGGCCAGAACAGAATGATGATGGAAACGAACACCGCAGGTGGCGCCCACCACGGAGTCGTCTCACCGTCAACTGCGGCTGAGGCCACCACCACGACCGACAGCGTGGCGCCACCGGCCAGGTAGCCGCCGACGAAGACATCGCGAACCGACGTCCGCTCCATGTCGTTTGCGAGCAGCGCCGGTACGAACAACCCGGCGATCGGGAGGTTGCCCAGCAGGAGGCCGTCAAGTCGGAGCCAGCCGGCCAACGAAAGCATGGCCCACGACATCATGGAACCACCCATCAGCATCACAGCGAACTTGCGACGTCCAAACGTGATCATCATCGGCTTCACTCCTCGATCAACCACGGTATGAATCAAGGCCGCGGCACCGAGGAGATAGATCACTTGAAGCGGTCGTACAGCGGCCAACCCCAGATACATAGGACCGACGAACCCGCCCGCCCGCAGTCCGTGGTTGTCATACAGCGACGCTGAGACGCCGGTGCTGACCAGGGCGACGATAGGAAACCACACGTCGCCGACGGGAAAGAGCCCGGTGTCGAGTGGCAGATTCGGTTCGACCATGCCGGGGAATGCGCTCACCAGCAGCAAGCCGGGGAGGGCGGCAAGGCAACCCGACACCCCGACGGCGGTTGCGGTTTTGGCAGCCCCCTGCCGGTTCATGTCATAGGCGATCAAGGCTGGAATTACGTACCCGATGGCATCGAGGGTCGGAAACGACGGGCCGGTTGTCGAAGCAAGGGTTGGGCCGATCAACAAAGCCAGGATGACTGACACCGCGATGTTGGTCACGAACCGGGCCCGCCCGTAGATCGCGGCAATTCGAGGCAGGACCCGTGACACCAGGAGGAACGTCACACCGGCGTTGATCGCCGTCGCCAACAGTGCCGGCGGGTTGAGAAGGTTGACACCGATATAGCCGGGGACGACCAGGCTTGCCGTCGTGGTATGGGTGCGCTCATACACCAGGACACTGACGGCTATCCCTACGACGAAGGTCATGCGGATCAGCTCGAGATCGAACAGTTGGCCGGTCACCTCAGCCGGCCTCGCTCAGGCGAAGCTCCGAGGTCTCAACCGTCTCGAAGAATTCAAGAAGGCGTGCGGCTTGATCGGTGTGGATGTTGACCAAGCCGACAAGCAGAACCCGATCGGAACCTCGATCGAGAATCATCTCCTGGACGATCTCGTCCCACGTCGGGTTGCGCTCATCGCCCAGATTGAGGATGTGGGCGGACGGGTAACCGTTGGCTCGGAGACGGTCGGTCACCACCCGTTCGTATGCACCGAAGGTCACCAGGGCGTCGAAGCTGAGGTCTCGAACCGCGATATCAGCGAACTGGATCGCCCGTTGTTGCCGGTCGAGCCTGTTGTTGAGGATGCCGACGGTCACCGTTTCGTCGGTGATGAGCCGCTGCAGCCGATCGAGTACGAACATGGTCGACTCGCGGTCGTTCACAGCAAACATGTTGGCCCAGGTCACGGTCACGTCGGCGACCTTGGTTGTTTCGATGCGGAGCACGCCGGGGTCCGGCGGGGCCGACCACATGCCTTCCATTGCCACCTCTCGCGGAATGCCGAGGTGTTCGGCTACGGCCAGGCCAAGGGAGACGTTCTCTTCGAACTCGATGTACCCGAACCCGCCCATGTCGACCCGATCGACCTTCGACGGGTCGGTGACGACCACTCGACTCCCTCGCCGGGTCGCCTCGGTCCTGATGACATCGAGGATCTCCGGGTCGGCTTCCGATGTGACGAGCAGGCCGTTATGAGGACAGGTGTTGAGCAATGACTTGGCGATCTCGGGCCGGGAGTAGCCCATGACATCCTGATGATCTTCCCGGACGTTGGTCAAAACGCCGATCTGGGACCGCACGATTTGCCGCTCGCAAACCCGCTGATAGTTCGGGTTGATGGCCATGCATTCGATGACGAGGGCGTCGACGTCGTCCTCGACCCACTCTTCCACTATCTCGAGCTGCTCGAGAATGGTGGCCGGGCCGCTGCGAACTATCGGGTGGTCGACGCCGTTCCGATCGATGACGACGGCGGCTGACCCGGTCGTCTTTCCTATCGGGATGTACCCGGCCTGGCGGAGGACCCCGGCTATGAGACGGGACACAGATGATTTGCCGCGAATCCCGTTGACGTGGATCCGGATGTCGAGGGCGTCGACCCGTAGCCGGTGGCGTCGAGTTGCCAGAATCCAGCGGCCGAGCACCACTGCAAAAACGGCACCGGCGATCACGAACTCGATCACTATCGCCTCCGATCAGTGCTCATCGCCGACGTCGGCGTTGGATCGCGCTCGGCGCAACCACCATGCGCCGGCTGCCGCGGCGGACACGAAGGCCAGAGTCAAGGCGATGGTCCGCCGCCGATCCCGGGCCGGGGAGTTGGCCGCCTCGATGCGGGCGGCCTGGTCGACGATCCATTCTTCGTACGCCTCGGGCGCGGGACCTACCACCCGACCCCCCTCATCGAAGGCGAGCGGGCCTGGTGGCTCGGTGTCGGTATCGGCGTCGATGTCAGACTCGACCCGTCGGACTAGATCCTGACTGACGAGGGCGTAAGGGGTGGCGATGTCGTTGACATCGGATGACATAGCCGCCTCGATAGCTCGTTCGACATCGGCTTGATTGCCGCCGGAGAACGCGAGAAAAACCCGACCTTCAGCGTACGGAGACGGGGTAGTGGCCACCACGCCCACCGACCGCCCCCCATCGAGGTAGGGAACGTCGGCCAGCAACCCGCGATCATCGGCCTCGCCGACCACCACCAGGTGCCGATTCCGATCGACGTGCTGGTCGGCCACGAGCCGTGGTGAACCTCCCTGCGACCGTGCGGCCAGCTCACCGATCAACGAGGCAGCCAACGATAGGTCGTCCACGTCGTGGTCATCGGGGACGGCTACATCGGTGGCGTCAAAGTCGAGCTGGGTGGCCAGAGAAAACCGGGCGTCCTCAACCCCGATCTCGACCGGTACCGGATCGTCGGGCCGGTTGACGCCGATTGCGGTCTGATTGGAGACGGTGAACCACGCCGCTGAGTCACCAGAGGAGCAGCTGCCGCTTTGGGACCCCAATTGGGCTTCGACCGTCACGAAATTCAGGCCCGGGCGTAGATCGGCTGGAGTCACGGTGTGGAGTGCCGACAACTGACCGGTCGGATCGAGAACGGCAACGATCTCGTCGACGCTGCCATTGATCTTGACCGAGAGCGTGGCCTCGTCGGCGGCCAGCGTCGGGGCGTAGGTTCCGAAGACGGCCAATGTGGCGGAGTCGGGCGGCACCCCGGCGGGGATATGGATCCGATAGACGAGAGCCTTTGCCCCGAAGCCACGTACCGTTCGGTCGTCATAGTCGGCGTCATCGAACGAGTACACCTCATCGTGGGTCGGTGCACGGGGGGCCGGGATGTCATCGGAGATCACCACATCGTCGTGGAAGAACAGGAGCCGTTCCGGGTCGGCGAGAGCCCGGGTCAGTTCGACCAGCTCGACGGGCCCACCGGTCAGGCGAAGCACAGGTCGGTCGTCCACTAGGTCGAGCTCGACCACCGCGGTCGAGCCATCGGCCACCGCGTCGATCTCGATGCGGGCCCCCGGGGGAAACGTGCGGCCGGGTTCGGCAACCACCCAGGCTTCTGGTCGCCCATGACGCCCAATTGCGGATACCGCGTGGCCCAGCGCTTCGACTGTGGCCTGATCGTTAGGGTCGTCGAGGACGATGATGACCGGTTCGTCGGTGAGAGCCGAGATGGGACCAATGCCTGCGATTGCTCGGGCCACGTCGAGGTCGGACGGCTCGATGCGGGCACGCACGACCGGCGCTCCGAGATCGACCCATCGAGCCACGTGGTTGGGGTCGATGCAGTCGAGCTCGTCGACCAATGGTGACGTCGTTGAGAGAGATAGGTCGAACGGTCGCTCGAATTGTTTGGTCGGGATCGGTTGTCGTATCGATCGCCCCGACTGGCCGGCCGACCACGTGGTGACCGGCCGGCCGTCGAGGTCGATGCGAAGTGATGCGTCGGGTCGAGAAATCTCGCCGGCCGCGACTTGCGCTTCGAGCGTTCCGCCTGCCGGGGCTCGCCAACCGGCGGGGAGGTGGATTTGGATCTGCTGGTCTGCTTCGTAACCCTGAAGTACGAGCGGTTCGTCTTCGTCTGTGAGTTCCCACTCGGCGATGGGAAGTGAAGTCGACGCCATTTGATCGGCGACGCGCTGGCTCGGCCGGTACTCCGAGGCCGTCGGGGCGGCCTGGAGCAACAGGAAAAAGACAGCGGCACCGCTGAGGGAAGCGAGGCGCACGAACATTGTGGTATCCAATCGGCTGCGGGACCCGGTGTGATTAGGCTTCGGCTGACGAGCGCCTCAGTAGCGGACCACAGCTCCTTGGGAACAATCAGCATCGCTTGACGCCGACCGTTCTACGCCGATTCGCTGCGGAGTGCCAGGTGGGCCCGATGGTCTACCCCCGTTGTGTGGGCTCACCTACCTAGAAAAAGTCGCGCCAATTTTGGTCGGTAGATCTACTCAACGAGCCCTGAGACCTATAGACCTTTCCCGTCCAGACGCTCACGAACACGGTGCGAAGTGGCCGAGGAAACGGTGTCCGCCCACCCAGGACACCGAGACCAAAGGCAACCCGACACAATGACCACCTTCGAAGACATCAACCATCACTGGAGCGATCCGACCAGGACACGCGCTGTCCG
The DNA here is from genome assembly GCA_938021675.1 of uncultured Acidimicrobiales bacterium. Classification (GTDB taxonomy): domain Bacteria; phylum Actinomycetota; class Acidimicrobiia; order Acidimicrobiales; family SZUA-35; genus JAHELU01. The sequence continues at coordinate 4,778 of CALIFY010000079.1, read as the reverse complement.
CCGAGCTCTCGTTGCGTTCGGTCTTACTGCGGCCACCGTTGCCGGTGGCGCTGGATTCAGCCCCTCCGTCGCATCGGCGGCGCCACCGGGAAGTGAGTACTCCGATCACTGCTGGTTCGTCGCTGACGGCAGCAACGGCACATCCTCGGATTGGATGTCGGACTACGACCTCACGTCAGACGGGGAAACGACAGCGACCGTCGGAACTGCAACGACGAGGATGGAAGCGATCGCCTTCCACTATCCAACAGCCCAACTCTTTGCCACCGATCATGGACAGTTCGGCGTCATCAACCTCACGCCAGGCGCCACCTATGGTGAGTTCACTCCGATTGGTTCGGGAGGCCTCGGAGATGTGGACGGTCTTTCTTTCGACTCGACCACAGGCATCATGTGGGGAACGAAGCGCAACACGGGCAGCGTCGCTGACACGCTCTTCCGGATTGACTTTGTTACCGGCACGCAGGTTGGACCGAACATTCCTATCGCTCCCACCGTCTACAGCGGACCGCTCAACGGCAGCGGTTCAACCACTCTGTATGACATCGATGACCTTGCCATCGACCCCGTCTCCGGCGCGTTCTACGCAATCGCCAACGGTAGCGGTTCCCTGGACATGCTCGTAATCATCGACCCGACCGATGGATCAACCACCGCTGTCGGATCGCCGGCCGAAAGTGGAATTCAGGACATCGAAGGACTTGGATTCACCCCCGCAGGCGACCTCATCGGCACCGCCGGGACCGGCGGCGGCGCATCGGCAAACAGTCTTGTCGACATCGACAAAACCGACGGCTCAGCGGCCGTTCGGAACAGCTCGCTCACCTACATCGATCAGGAATCTGTCGACTGTCTCACCAGCGGCTTCGTCAGTACCGGAATCTCGTTAGAGAAGTCGACCAATGGTCAAGACGCCGACAGCGGGCCCGGCCCAAACGTTTCGTCAACTGGCGATGTCACCTGGACCTATGTGATCACCAACACCGGCAATATGGCGCTGTTCGATTTGACGCTCGGCGATGACGTCGAAGGAGCCATCAGCTGTGCCCACCCGAGCCCATTGCTGCCCGGTGACACCACAACCTGCACCCACACCGCCTCCGCCCAGGCCGGCCAATACACCAATCTCGGCAGCATCACCGGCACCCCGGTCGACCTTGTCGGCGCCGGCTATTCGATCGATCCCTCCACCGGCGACTGGATCGACCCCGCAGGCGATCCTGCAGACTTCGACTCGTTTGATGTGGCCGCTAACTACCCCTTCCCCAACGTCACCGCCTCCGACCCGTCGCACTACTTCGGCGCCAACCCGCAAATCGATATTGAAACGGCCACCAATGGTCAAGATGCCGACACACCGACCGGCCCCACCGTCCCGGTCGGCTCGACCGTGACCTGGACCTACGTCGTCACCAACCCCGGTAACGTCCCGGTCGCCAACGTCGCCGTCAACGACGACAACGGCACCCCCGGCAACAACGCTGATGATTTCAGCCCATCGTACGTTAGCGGTGATACCAACAACGATGGCCTCCTCGATCCAACCGAAACCTGGACCTACACCGCGACGGGTACCGCCACAGCCGGTCAGTACAACAACGACGCCACCGTCGACGGCACGGGACCATCGACCACAACTACAGATGGAACTACCACGACAGGGGTCGCCGTCAACGACGCCGACCCAACCCATCACATCGGCGGCCTCGCTGGCATCGACATCGAGAAGTCGACGAACGGCGATGACGCAGATGCAGCTCCAGGCCCGGTCGTGCCGGCGGGTGGACCGGTCACTTGGACCTACACCGTGACCAATACGGGGAACGGCCCACTCTCCAACATCGTGGTTACCGATGATGTTGAAGGCCCGGTGTGCACGATTCCGGCGCTTGCAGCAGGCGCATCTGACAGCTGTACCCTCACCAGCGCAGCCGCTGTCGGCCAATACGTGAACGTCGCAACGGCGAACGCAACGAGCTCGACTGGTCCGGTGGAAGATTCCGATGCGTCCCATCATTTCGGCGCCAACGCATCCATCGATATTGAGACCGCCACAAACGGGGAAGATGCCGACACCACCGATGGCCCCACCGTCCCGGTCGGTGAGACCGTCACCTGGACCTATCAAGTGACCAACACCGGAAACGTCGATCTCGCCAATGTGATCATCACCGATGATCTCGGCGGTGTCGTTTGCACCGTGCCGTTCCTTTCGGTCGGTGAGACCGTCACCTGCACGCTTGACGGCGTCGCCGGCACTGGCGTCAACGGCAACATCGGCTCGGTCGTCGGGACGCCGGTCGATCCAGCCGGTGACCCAATCCTGGATCCTTCGACCGACCAGGCGCTTACCGATGTGACCGACACCGATCCGACCCACCACAACGGAGTGACCGTCCAGGTCCATCCGAAAGTAGACATCGGGTACACCCCGGTTGCTAACGAAACGACGGGCTCGGTCCCAGACCACACCCCCGCAACGACCACCCCGACGAGCACTCCCTCCCAAGTAACGTCAACCGATACTCCTACCCAAGTAACCTCAACCGACACTCCCTCCCAAGCAACCCCAACCGATACCCCCACCCAAGTAACCTCAACCGACACTCCTACCCAAGTAACCTCAACCGACACTCCCGCCCAACCAACCCAAGAACAGCCGACCTCGACAAACACGGTCGACCAAGAAATCTCGGCCAGCGGCGAAACCCCCGGCAGCTTGCCTCTCACCGGTGCCAACTCTGGAATCATGGCGCTGTTGGCATCGCTAATGGTCAGCCTTGGTGCGCTGCTCGTGATCCCCACCCGTCGCCGGGCGAGCGTAGAAAAATAGACCATTTGAGTTAACTCCCGAGCGGGACTGCCACACACAGTGGCGGTCCCGTTCGGCGTTTTGCCGCGCTACGAAATGGAATCGTGCGCTGCGTCGATACTGCGCGTGGAGGCCTCTTCGCTGATGTCGAGGGGCTAGCCCCGGACGCAACGCCCCTATCGGCAGCTTGACGAATTCTCGGCGAACGCACAGGAAACTCCCAGGTTCAAGTGTCTACATTGAGAAGATGTCGCACCACCTCCTCGCTATCGAACGGCAATGCCATGACCGGTGAACGCCTTCTTGTCGTCGATGACGAGGACAATCTCCGCTCGATGTTGGCCGCCGCGCTTCGGCACAACGGGTTCGAGATCGACGTAGCCTCCAATGGCCGTGACGCCCTCACCGCGGTGGCAGAAACCAAACCCGACCTAGTCGTTCTCGACGTGATGATGCCGGACCTCGACGGCTTCGAAGTCTGCCGCCGACTGCGGGCGGAGAACGACAACACCCCGATCCTCTTCCTCACCGCTCGCGATGCCATCGAGGACAAAGTTCACGGGCTTACCCTCGGCGGCGACGATTACCTCGAAAAGCCCTTCAGTCTCGAAGAACTTGTCGCCAGGGCCACCGCCGTCCTCCGCCGAACCGGTGCGACGAACAACAACCCGGCAGTGCTCGAACTCGAAGATCTGGCCCTAGATGACGAGGCCCACATCGTCCTCAAAGCAGGTGCTCACGTCCACCTGTCACCCACCGAATACAAGCTGCTGCGGTATCTCCTCGTCAACAAAGGGATGGTTCTGTCCAAAGCGCAGATCCTGGACCACGTCTGGGACTATGACTTCGGCGGCGACGGTGGCGTAGTCGAAACCTACATCGGCTACTTGCGGCGCAAGCTCGACACCACCGAACCCAAACTCATACACACCATCCGCGGTGCCGGCTACACCATGCGAGTGCAGCCATGACACGACCGAGCTGGCCGCCCTCGTGAACGTCGGCGCGCCGTGAAGGTCCTCGATCTTCGTACCCGGCTGCTTACCGCCATCGCGGTCGTTGCGGTGTTGCAGATCGCCCTGGCGATCGTCGCGCTGTCGGTCACCCACAGTCAGCTCATCGACCAGATCGATGACCGGCTGGCAATCGCATCCTCGCCCGACCGTGGCCCTGGTTTCGTCGCCCGGGAAACCAGACCGCCGCCCGGTGACGAGGGGCGGAACCGACGGGAGCGGCTCGGCGATACCTACGAAGGCATCCTGTCCGACGACGGCTCTCTCATCACGTTGTTCGCGCCGAACACGACCGGCACCGAACGACCGCCGCCCACCATCGATCTCGAACTGGCCGAAGGCGCCGCCGGGCGTCCGATCACCGTCGACTCCAGCGACGGCGATTTTCGCTATCGGCTTGTCGCTCCCCGGATCGCCGATGGCTCGATCCTCGTTATCGCGATCCCGCTCGATGGAGTGGACGCCACTATGGCCGGACTCACCGTCGTCGTGGCCTCAACCGTCCTAGTCATCAGCTTGGTGTTGGCGATAGCCACCTGGTGGGTCCTTCGCCTCGGACTCGCCCCCATCAAACGCATGACCAACACAGCTGAGGCGATCGCCGACGGCGACCTCTCCGAACGTATCAGCGATGTGGATCAGCGGACCGAGGCGGGCCGACTGGGACACGCCCTCAACACCATGCTCACCCGGATCGAGACGTCGTTCGACGAACGCGACCGGGCCGAACGCCGACTCCGACGGTTCATCGCCGACGCCTCACACGAACTCCGCACACCGGTGGCGACGATCCGGGGTTACGCCGAGCTCTATCAGGCAGGGGGACTCGACCAACAGGTAGAGCTCGACGACGCCATGCGCCGCACCGAACAAGAGAGCCAACGGATGTCGCGCCTCATCACCGACATGTTGAACCTTGCCAAACTCGACCAAGATCCGACCCTGACCACCCG
>CALIFY010000078.1 GCA_938021675.1 uncultured Acidimicrobiales bacterium | reverse complement strand
GCCCCGAAACACCGATCACCACCGGCCTCACAACACCAACCACACCAGCCACCACCGGCCTGATAGCACCAATTTCGCCAGCCACTACCGGCCCGGTCGCACCAATTTCGCCAGCCACTACCGGCCCGGTCGCACCAACCCCGCCGGCCAAACTATTCCCCCCGGCCACCACCGGCCTCACAACACCAACCTCACCAGCCACCACCCGCCGCACCACGCCGACAAAGAAGCCGAAACTAACCCCACCAGCCACCACCGCTGACCCAGCGCCAGCGAAGAAGAAATCACCGAAGCGTTCCAACGACGACGCTAAGGCGACCCCTCCCAAGGCCGGCTCGGCCAAACGGGAGTTGTCCCGCATCGGCCGCATTATTTTGGCGTTTAGCGCCGCCATCTTGCCGCTTCTACTGCTCTGGCTGATCGATCGCGGCCCCGACAGCACAACCGATGTGGCCGAACCACCCATGACCTTTGATGATGCGGTAGCCGTACCGACGTTGCCTGTCTCGTCGACGACCGACGAAGCTACGAACAACCAGACGGACGGCCCAACAGTTTCGGTCAATACAGCCGACTCGGAGCCGGATCCAGTCGAATCAGCACCGGAGGATCCATGGCCGGTACCGTCGGTCGACGAGAACAACCCTCCGGCCCCCGACGAGCAGACTGGCCCCGGCACCGGCACAGGCCAAGAACCGAAACCAGAGCCTACTCAAGCACCGCCTTCGACCGATGATACGGCCACGCCATTTGACGACGGTGCAACAACGCCCACAGCCCCCACCACTGAGGCACCCACCACCGCGGCACCCACCACGACCCCACCATCCGATAACGGAGTCGGGACAACCGCCGCGGCACTCCCCCGTGATAGGTGGACGGTCTCAGCCTCTGGAACAGACGAGGGCACCACAGCCGCAAACGCCATCGACGGCGACATCACGACGCGGTGGTCGTCGGGAGAATTCCAGAATCCCGGTAACTACTTTCAGGTAGACCTCGGTACGTCGACATCCATGGGACGCATCGTGCTGGAGATTGATTCATCGGCTGATTTCAAGACCGACTACCCACGGGCGTACCAAGTGTTCGCTTCGGACGACCCAACCAACTTCGGAGCGCCTATTGCATCAGGGTCGACATCGGGTTCACCTGTGACCGACATATCGATACCGAGAACAACCTCTCGATATCTCAGGATTGCCCTGAACGAGAACTCTGAAGCGTTTTATTGGTCAATCTCGGAACTCAACATCTTCGCTCCGTTGACCGCCTACACAGCCGTAGCGAGCAGTAGCAGCCCTGGCTTCCCAGCCGTGAACGTACTCGACAACGACATCAACACGCGATGGTCCACCGAAGGGGGCGGTCAATGGGTGCGTATCGACCTAGGGAGTGTGCAGTCGCTTTCAGGAATAAAAATCGCGTTCCATGCCGGTGATCAACGTAAAACCAGCTTTGAAGTAAGGACTAGCGCTGACGGTTCTACCTGGACCACAGCGGTTTCCCGTCGCCAGAGCACTGGGGCGACTATCTACAACGAGACGTATTCGTTCTTGCCCACAGACGCCCGATTTGTAGCCGTCGCAGGGTTCGGGAATACTGAAAACAATCTCATAGAGATAACGAAACTAAGTGTCGTAAAAGCAACTAACACTCTATAGAGCCAGACTCATCGAACTCCTTGCGCAATCCCATGGACTCGACGCGATAGAGCCAGTTCTCGCATGAAACTGAGAACTGGTGAAAAGGGATAAGACATGGCGGAAACCCTTAAGGGACTACTTCAGGAACGGCGACTTCAGATAGCGGCAGGGGCGATCGTTCTCCTCTTCCTGCTCCTCTGGAGCCTCGCCGCTTCAAGTCCTAAAACCCAACGCACCGAAACCACACCGAGCTCCAGCGCTGGAGACGACCGCTCACAAGCGACACCTGATTCCTTGATCATTAACCCAGGTCCGACGCCCCAAACCTTCTCAACGACATCAGCTCCACAGACGGCCAGCGAAGAGGCTCTCGCCACATCTTCGAGCGGGCAAACGACGGAGGCAACGTCTACCAGTACCTCTCAACCAACGGCCGAACCACTGGATGAACCGACACCCGATCCAACGGCCGAACCAACGGCTGAAACAACGGAGCGGCCACCTCCACCCCCAACGTCACGCCCACCTTCTACCACGACGACGACGACACGGCGGCCACCAGAACCAACCGCCGCCCCTCCGACCCTCACGCCACCTCGGTGCAGCAAACCCAGCGATGTCATTGATCTAACAAACTGGAAGCTTACGATTCCCTTCACGAGCGACTCTGGCGATAGCGATGGGAACGAGAACGAGGCAGTGGAAATCAAGCAGCCGGCACTGGCTTCCTATTCTCGCACCGAGGAATTCACCAACTCAGGGTGCGACTTTGTTCGCTTCAGAGCACACGTCGGCGGAGCGACCACATCCGGCTCAGGGTACCCACGTCTCGAACTTCGGGAGATGACCGACGACGGCAACAGTCTGGCGTCATGGTCGTCGACGAGCGGTAGACACTCAATGGAAACACGCATGAGAGTGACCCAACTACCTTCAGAGAAGCCGCATTTGGTGGTCGCCCAAATCCATGACAGCGACGACGATGTCCTGACCGTCAGAGTTGAAGGTTCGACCATCGTGATGGAACTCGATGGCGATGACGGGCCCACCCTTGATAGCAGTTACAGTCTGAACGAGATCTTTTCTCTTAGACTAGAAGTTTCGGATGGCCTGACGCGAACATACTTTAACGACGAACTGGTCCATACGTTGGAAGACGAGTACTCAGGTGCCTTTTTCAGGGCAGGCGCATACACACAATCTGCGTGCGACGGGGATAACAAAGTCTCCAGTGAAGATTGCGACTCGTATGGGGAAGCCGAGATATTCGATCTAGACGTAAGCCACCAATAGAGACCTGACGACACCTTTACGGTCGTCGGCGTTTCGAGTTTTCAGGGCGTTGTGATGGCGGGAACCCGGAGAACCCCTTGCGCCGGGCACAAAAGGTGCTGGATCCCGAAGGACCGGAGCTCCAGCACCTTCCGCCCAATTCCTATGCCTCGTAGCTACTCTTCAGCTCCGGGTTCGGAATCGTCAACAACATCCTGATGATTGCCTTTTCGATCCTCCCCGCGACCCTCAGCCTTTTCACCGTTCCCCTTGGTGGCCCGCTTCTCGAAACCCTCACCACTTCCTTCACGCTCTTTCCGCCACTCACCGTCGCGCTCTTCTTCGCCCTCCTCTTCGCCCTCGTCCTGGCCCTCTTCTTCGCCGCGTTCTTCGCTGCGTCCTTCGCCACCTTCACCTTCATGCTCTTCTTCGTCAAGTACGTCAGAATCAGCGTCTCTTGCGCCAAGGCCAGCCTGTCCACGTCCTGACTCATCAGGCTCCCTGTACATGAGTTCCTCGAATCGTTCCATGGTGTTAGCTAGCATGATGTCAGCTGCCTCTTGATCAATTTCACCGCTTACTACCATTTGGTTGTAGCAATAAGAATGAAACTCCTCGCCCTTAACAAGCAGTGTTTCCACGTCCATCCCATAGTCTGCGGCGATGTCGACGGTACTCTTCCCCTCAAGACGACTCTCTCTAACCACCTCTGAATCGAAACCAAGATAAGCGTCTCGCGACTCTCGAAAATCCCAGAGTCGTTCACTATGACTATTTTCTCTTATGGTGTAGTCGCAGTTTATGGAGCCTTCCTCCACTTCTGAGGAGTCCGCGGACGCTACACCAATGGGCGCCAAGAACGCGCCCCCTGTCACAGCAACAACGATGCCGGCCGGGGCGAGCAGCCTGAGAGTCTTCTTGCGGTTCCAGGTCATCGATTTCATCTGTAGTCCTTTGACGTCGGGTACTTACATCCATTGTGTTCCCGGTTTGTTATGACCGCGTTATCAATAGCAGAGAATTTGCAGCCATCACCAAAAGACCTCAAGCCAAATTGCAAGTAATGAAGGTATCTCATTTAACGGTTCCAACGCTGCCCGGACGCGCGTGAGTGTGCGGCCCAATCGAGCCGCACACTCACGCCATACCCAGTTCAATCTTGGTGACTACCCCAGCGCTCGATCACCAAGAGTGGTGGGTTTCCAGCTCCGCTCTACCCATTTCCTACCGCGACAACTGCCAGCCCATGAACACCAGGAGCGCCCCCATCAAGACAACCACTTGACTCGGCCGCCAAGAGCGGATCGGCACACCAGCCGGTATTGGCGAACCGAATTGCATGCAGTGGGCTCGGCGAATGAGGATCACTTAGCCGTAGACCAAGAACGTACTCACCGGTGAGCCCGTCGGGAATCTCAACGGTAGAAGAGAACTGAATCTCCTCACCTGGGGCCCAATCTCGAGGATCGGTTCCTTCAACCGGTTCGGCGAGAACAACCTCACCTCCCTGCGACAAGACAACCTCAACAGCCTGATCAGAATAGGTTCTTCCAAATCCATCGTTCGTGACCGTAAAGGAGAACGTAGTAGGCGAACCAGCAGCCACCGACGGCTCATGTTCTACCTCAAGAACTCGAAAACGGTATCCCAAACGTTGCAACACACCATCGCCCGACAGGGTCTCCCAGCAGGAAGCGGCTTCCCATGCAGGTCGCCAATGGGTTCCTGTTAGACGATCGTTTAGGTACGAGAAACCGTACGCCTCAAGCTGTTCAATACCGTAGCTGCATTCTCCACCGCTATCGGTAATCATTGCTTGGTAGCTAGCGTCTTCTGTGATTCCGCATTCCTCGCCACCAATTGGAACGAGGGAGTCGGAGGTAACCGAATTCTTCTGTGCCGCAATCTCTTCCGGGGTTCCCTGGTACGTCCCGGAGTGTGTTTCGTCTCGCAGGAAGCAGTCGTTGTAGTAACCAACGCTTGCTAGCTGAGACTCGGTCAGACCGGCGTCATGCTTAAGTTCGGGCCTGCGCACATTGACCATCCCGCCGGGGAAGGCGGTCGTCCACGCATCGAGGAGTTGTTGAGAGAATTGGAGATTGTCATATTCGCTCGTGTGCCACTCACCCCACGGACCCACAAATCCGGCCTCGACGAAGGCCACAGCCGATCGATTCGCATTGATCGGAACAGCCAGTTGTTCGAGGTGGTTGAGCATCCTGGGCGGAGTCGGTTCTCGGTCATCCCAGATTGGGTTGTCGGTCGGCCGGTAGCGCACTCGAACAATGGCCTTGGTGCCAGAGGCGTCGAGTTCACCTAATGCGGTATCTACCAACTCGATGAGCTCCGGTGGGAGCGTGTCCGTATCTGTCTCGTGGCGAAGATCGATGAGGAGTAGCACCAGAGACTTACCGGTCGAGATGCGGCGCTCGACCAGGTCTGTCGATTGGTCGGACCAGACGTAGTCGTGGGTCGGCGTCTGCGTCTCGTCGATGTCACAGTAGGACTCCACCGGATGACGGCAAATCGTTGTCAGCGTGTACAACCCACGGCTTGGATTGGTGAAGGTAACAGGATCGACGTCTGGGTTTACGGTGACAACGTTGGCCGGAGTGTCCCCTTCCGGGTTGGTCGGATCGTCCGGATTTGGCTCGCCAGGTTCAACCGGATCAGGATCAGTTGGATCAGGATCGGTTGGATCAGGCACCGTCGGATCAGGCACCGTCGGATCGGGATCTGTTGGATCGGGATCGGTTGGATCAGGGTCGCCGGCGAGTTTGACCAGCGAAATATCGTCGTACCTAACCTGACCGTTGGCGTAGGCAGCGTAGATAACTACCGATGTCGAGTCTCCGGTCTCGAAATTGAGCGACTCTTCGCGGTACTCATAGGGGGCCGACTCCTCGGCAATGGCGACCTCCCTTTCGGCGATCGACGACCCGGCAGCCGACACCCCGATCCGGCCCACCCCTTGGATGAATCCGGAAAGCCGGTATTCAGCGCCCGGTTCGACCGCGACCTCTTGCTCGATCATGCCACCTTCACCGGTGATCTTGACCGCTCGATCGCCGCTGTTGGCGACACCCGATTCTTTGACCGGCTCCGTCTGAACCCAACCGAGGATCTCATCCTCCTCAAAACCGGGATTCAGCAGCTCGACTGGCTGATCTCCCGGAACGTCAGCCGCCCCAGCCGCCGAACAGGACGCTCCCAGCATAGAAAAAGCCGCAAGGGCAATTGCGACACGATTGATATTGACTCTCAACGTCACCGATTCGATCTCCTACTAGTGTCCTCAACTGGGCAAATCAAGAAGCCGCCGTATCTACCAGCTAGGCCTACACCGCCAAACTGTCGCAGTCATATGACCTCGGCAGTCGTGCCCAACGTGACGTCGCACATCATGATGTTCATCGATACAACGCCGCCAGAAGTACGACCGATCAACTCGACGTTTGTCACTCACGTTTGACACATCTCGTAGCAGTTTCTCCAAACCTCAGACCGCAAGGCACCCAGAGGGCCCGACACCGGCCCCTGCACTCACCGGCTCGAGATCAAGCTCGGGGTACCCACTGCGGGTCACGCCCAGCGAAACCGAGAAGCTTGACCAGCGGGGATGCGTTCTCGGGCACAGCAACCTCAGCATCGAAGAATCCCGAGTCTGGGCCCCGATAGTCGGGAGCGACCATGCTCTTCAGGAATTCGTGAGCTGGGTTCACCGCTGCGGTCGGAGCGTCGTACGGCCGCCCCGTTGCGGTGGCGAGGTCCCAGCCATGAATAATGTATTCGCCAAGCGCCATGGCCAATACACCGTCGCCGGCCATTCGAGACGATGACATGGTCACAAGTTGGGCGGCCACGTCAGCGGTGATGGCCTGCCGGATCTGATCTAGAGAGCGTTCTACGATTTCGCTCGCTTGGGTCTGGGCGTCGAGGGCAAACGCTTCGGGATCAGGTCTGACGGTGGTGGCCGCCGGATCCGACAAGGCGGAGGCAAAAAATCCGAGCCAGCCGAGAACGTGAGCACGGAGTTCGCCAACGTTGAAACCAGTGCATGGTGTCGACCGGTCGAGTTGATTCTGCTCGACGTCGACGATCTCGGCCAACCGATGCAAGACATCGCTGAAGAGGCCGGGAACGGTGTCTGGGTCGCAGAACACCAAAGGCGCGGCGGTCGGAAATACGGGAAGGTCGTTGATCTCGTTACTCATGATCACACCGTACGATCGACCCCAGATCGAGTCTTGAAGAATCACGCCAGAGTCGGCCAGTAGTCTGCGGCTATGGCACGTCCACTCCCCGACGACACGCGCGGCATCTTGGACCCGGCGGCCATGATGCGCCACGTCGACTTCGCCCGCTCTCCGGCCGGTGACGCCCTCGATGGACTCGTCGAATGGTTCTGGTCGGTCGAATGGGACATTCCAACCCCCGAAGCACATGATCAGCACGTTCTCAACCATCCAGCTGGCAATATCAGCGTCGGCACCCTGGATGATTCCGGCGTGCCTTTGAATCCGGCGGAGGGACGGGTCTACGGCGTCATGACACAGACGAGCCACCGACACCTCACCGGTGCAGGGTGGACGGTGGCAGCCCGGGCAACCGTTGGCGGCATCGGGGCCCTTCTGAGTATTCCAGCCAAGACTGTGGTCGATACTCAACTGACGTTCCAACAAGCCTTTCCCAACCTTGACGGGGTACGGCTGGCTGCTGCGGTGTCGGCCAGGGCGACCAACGCCTCACGAATCGAGTGTCTTCGGGAAATGTTGAGCGCCGTTGTTGCCCGATGCGATCACGCCATGGTGGCCGAGGCATGCGAGGTTGCTTCGATAGCGGCAATCGCCGAACGAGACCGTAAGGTTCGACGAGTTGAGCACTTGGCGAAGGCTGCGGGGGTCAGTGTTCGCACGCTCCAGCGTTTGTTCGACCGACACGTCGGAGTTAGCCCGTCATTCGTGATTCGACGATGGCGGATCATCGAAGCCGCCGAGTTGGCTCGAGATGCGACCCTCAACAACCGGCAATGGCCAGGTTGGGCCACCGTCGCTTCCGAGCTTGGCTACGCCGACCAGGCCCACCTAACCCGAGACTTTCGGGCTCACATAGGAACCTCACCGGCCGCCTACCTCGCTCAGAGTACCGGAGCAATGGATTGAGTCGATCTTGACCAGCACCGCCCCCTCAAGAGGGTGGTGTGCCATCACCAAAGGGCCGACCGCCGAGTGACTGGCGGTCGTGGGGAGTGAGCCAGCCCGGGTCTCGTGGACCCTTGGGCACGATGCCTGACGGGTTCAGACCGGCGTGCACTCCGTAGTAGTGGGCCTTGATTTGATCGAAATCGATCGTGTCCCCGAAACCGGGGGTCTGGAATAGGTCGCGGGCGTAGGCCCAGAGTGACGGCATCTCGACAAGGCGATTCCGGTTGCATTTGAAATGGCCGAAATACACCGCATCGAACCGCACGAGCGTAACCCACAGGCGGATATCGACCTGGGTGATGGTGTCGCCCACCAGATACCGCCGATCGGTGAGGCGTTCCTCAAGCCAATCAAGGCGGCCAAAGAGCGCATCGAACGCTTCCTCGTACGCGACCTGTGTCGAGGCAAAGCCGCTCCGGTAAACGCCATTGTTCACATCGGCAAATACGAGCCGGTCTACTTCGTTCATCTCGTCGAGGTGCTCGTCGGGCCAGAGGTTCGGGGCACCAGGGCGATGATGCGCAGTCCATTGCGATGAAAGGTCGGCCTCGATCTGTGCGAAGTCGTTGGTCACGACCTGCACTGTTTCTACGTCGACGACGGCAGGCACCGTAATGCCTCTTGGATAATCCGGATGGCGATTGAAGAAGGCTTCTTGGAGCTTATGGATTCCGAGAACAGGGTCGAGTCCGTCGGGGTCAAGGTGAAAGTTCCAGCTCGACGCGTCGTGGAACGGGCCAGCAGTTCCGACCGAAATAGCTGACTCCAGACCCAACAGACGGTGTGTAATGAGAGAGCGGTTCGCCCACGGGCAGGCGTGGGCAACCACCAACCGGTATCGACCGGGTTCGACCGGCCAGCCATCGTCAGCATCAGGAGTAATCCGATCACCGATGTAGTTCATGTCTCGTTTGAATGATCCGCTCATGCGATGACCTCGGGAAGCTGGACTGCGTCAACGCGGACGTGATCGGCACTGACTGATGACATCAGGATGGACCTTACCGCGGCGACGACAACGCTCCTGTTCGGGTTTCGTGGCGGAGTGTCGAGTCGCACCCTTGACCGCAGCCGTACCATGGCGATTATGGCAGGCGCCCTCGAACCGCTCGACGAAGACTGGGATCGGGCCATCGCAGTCGTCGCTCATCCTGATGATCTGGAGTATGGCGCCGCCGCCGCCATCGCCCGCTGGACAAGCCAGGGTAAAGACATTCGCTATGTCCTGGCCACCAGAGGCGAGGCTGGCATCGACTCGATGACACCCGAGGTCGCCGGGCCAGTACGAACCGCGGAGCAGATCAAGGCAGCAGCGGAGGTTGGCGTCTCGGTGGTCGAATTCCTCGAACATCGAGACGGTCTTGTCATCAACAACCTCGAACTGCGACGAGACCTTGCGACTGCCATTCGGCGACATCAACCCCACGTGATCATTTCCATCAACTATCGCGAGCGATGGAGCGAGACCGGCCCCTGGAACCACGTCGACCACCGTGAGGTTGGTCGTGCCTTGCCTGACGCAGTACGTGACGCCGCCAATCGGTGGTTATTCACCGACTCCGGTCAGCCGTGGTCCGACGTTCGATGGATTGCCTACAACGCCTCGACCGAACCCACTCACGCAGTAGACGTGACCGACCACCTCGCCGCTGGCGTTGCGTCACTCGAACGGCATCAGACCTACATCGAAGCCCTCAACGATCCGGACTTCAATGCCGAGACTCAGCTCCGGACCGCGGCCGAGAACACCGGACCACTGCTGGGCGTCGATTGCGCTGTCGCCTTTGAGGTCGTCCCGACGTGAGACCAAACACGCGCCGACGACCCTAGACGCTCAGCACTCGTCGACCTCGATGAGGGCCGTCCGCATACCGGCCCGTTGTCCACCCGGTCTACCTCGACGAGCTGGCCGGCGTGTCCCAGCAAGTTCACACCGAGCAACGTAGCCGGCGGAACCTCGTTGGGGAACCAGCCGGTCGCCGCAGCCCAGGCATCGGCCAGGTTCTGGTGTCCGCCAACGACGTAGACGACCAGGCGCCGAACATCGTCCACTTTGAAGTCGTGCAAGCTGAGCAGTGTGCGTAGGTTGTCGAGGCAAGCTGTGGCCTGAACGGCGGCGTCGTCGGTCCCGATGAGATTGCCAGACGAATCCAGCGGCACCTGACCAGCGACGAAGAGCTGATCGCCTTCGAGTTCGGCGTACCGATATCCAGGCGTCTCGGCCAACCCAGCGGCAAGTTCGTCCTCGTTCATCGCCACAGGCTAGGAATTTTGAGCGCTGCTGGGAACCCCAGCGCGTGTCCCAACGTCATACTCCGTATGAAACTCACATCGCTTCGACGAACTCTCGCGACCACAGCGATCGCCGTTGCGCTTGCAGCCTCGGCATGCGGATCGTCCGACACCGCTACCGCCCCGGCGACCGACGCCGTCGAAACCCTACCGGTCGACACCGAACCGGACGGACCTGAGCTTGGCGGAGCCGAGTCGGACGAAACCGTGCCTGCCGATATGGAACCACCAGACGCCACAGCGGCCACCGACGGAGTCGACACCGACGCTGGCGACTCGCTCGACCTCGACGTGTCCTCTGAGCCGATCGAGTCCGACACTAGTAAACCCGCCTCCGACGTTGCTAACGAAGTGATCGATCCCGACACGTTCATTCCCGCCGACGAGGACGTTCCGTTCTGCAGACTGGTCGCCGGCTTGAACCGCCGACCGTTGCCCAGCGACGAGTACGAAAAATTGACCGTTGCGAGAGACCAGGCGAGGGAAATGCGCGAGCTTGCGGTTCCCGAGATCACCGGCGACATCGACATCATCCTTGAGTTCCTCGTCACCGCCATCCTCGCCAACGGCGACATCACCATCGACGACACCAGCCGCGCTGTCGATGACGCAATGAGTCGCCTCAACGACCACGTCAGGGAGCGCTGCAAAGGCACCCCGGACAGCGAATAGGTTCACCCGGCACCGGCCTAGGAGAACGCCGCACCAGGCCGTCGGACAGAGACTCGAATCGGACCTCCGGCGAACAGGCGCTGAACGACCGCAGAGACTCACCCGATCCCCCGACGTTCGGAGAGGGCGTCTATCTAGAGACTCGGTCATGTGCCGCGGGCGGCGCTGCCTGCGGCCCGGCGGCCTCTCGTCGATCCAAACTTCAAGCTCGGCGGGGAACCGCGACGCTTGTCGCAACGTCATATTCTGTATGAAACCCACATCGATACGACGAACTCTCCTGACCACAGCGATCGCCGTTACGCTCGCAGCCTCGGCATGCGGTTCCTCCGACAGCGCGACCGCCCCGTCGACCGACGCCGTCGAAACCGACGCTGTCGAGACCCAACCGATCGACACCGAATCTGTCGAAACCGAATCTGTCGACTCCGAACCTGTCGAAACCGACGCTGTCGACACCGAATCTTCCTCTGATTCGATCGAGTCCGAACCGACCCCCGACGACGCTGCCGACGAATCCGGCAGCGCTGAACCCGGCTCGGACGATGTGGACGAACAGCTCGACCCCGACCGTGCTGAACCCAACCCGAACGATCCGGGCGTCGACACGAACCCGTCCTTCATTCCCGCCGACGAGGACGCTCCATTCTGCACGCTG
>CALIFY010000077.1 GCA_938021675.1 uncultured Acidimicrobiales bacterium | reverse complement strand
GGCCCTCATCGAGATCGGCCTGTTTCACCCAGCCACGCAAACAGGAATCAGAGATCCCTAAATCTTGCGCGATCTGGGACACCGGGGCCTCGCCTAAACGGGCAAGCTCAACAGCACGCAAACGGAACTCAGGCGGATGTGCACGTGGCATCTGGACTTCCCCTCCAAGACAACAAACGTCGCCTCAGACTAGATGTCCGTCAAACCAGGGTACTTCCAGTACTGGCCCGCTACAGCTCGTGGTCGACCTTTGCGGCCGTTGCGGCCTTCGACCGTCGGAGGCTCGGGCACTTCGATGGTCTCGAATTGATGTTGAGGCGATGACCCTTCGGGTCGATGCGCAGATGTCGAGCAAAAACAAGCTAGTTCCACCAAAGACACGTCGGTCGCGACGGCGCGTTCCGATTGACGACGACACCATGTCACTCCTCGATAAGTGGCGAGTCGAGCAGCTCGACGAAATGTCAGTGGCCGGCACCAGATGGACCGCCGTCCATGATTTCGTGATCACAACCCGCAATGGCACGGCCCACGACCGGAACAACCTTCGCCGGTCACTCGCCAGGCGCTGCGAAGGATTGGGTCTCGACAGTTACCTGCCATACGAACTTCGTCACACCGCCATCACGTTTCAACTCGACCATCACGCCGAGATCTGTGAGGTCGCAGACTGGGCAGGTACTAGCGAGCGAATGATCGAGCAAATCTACCGCCATCGAACGAGCCAAGTGTCTCGGCTCGCACCGCTGCCCCTCGACGCTACCGGTAGGGTCCCAACGAAGGGTCCCAAGTGACTTTTGCACGCCATCTGTTCACTGGCTGGGTATGAAAAATCCCCGCTACTGGAGCGGGGATTCCGGGGAGTGGAGCTAAGGAGAATTGAACTCCTGACCTCTTCCATGCCATGGAAGCGCTCTACCAACTGAGCTATAGCCCCGTGGGGACGGCTGGATTCTAGCAAGGACTGGGTCGACGCCACACGCCTTTTGTCAAGTTCGCTCCAAGGATGGATCGACACGTCGCCGAAGTTCGACCGCCACCTCTCGACCTACGAGGGCGGTGAGCTCCTCTTGCAGCGCCACAGCGACGGGTTGAACACCGACATAGGCGGACGGAAGATTATCGGTTACCCCCTCCCGCTCAGTGCAGCACCAAGACATCGAGGCGCCGCCTTCGCCCCAGTCGGACCGGGACCATCGCCGCAGGACTCGGCTGCCATCAGAACGGTCGTCGACCTTCAACGGAAGCTGCCAGCAGACGGCCGGTTTCCAGTCGAGTGGCGATTCGTCCTCGTCTTCTGCTGCCAGATGAAGGGCACAGCCAGCGCCACCGGGGAAACCCGGCCGGTTGAGGAAAATACAGGCCCCATCGACCACTCTTGTCGCCTGCCGATTTCCCTCGGTGAACACACCCTTGTCGACGGCGACGGCGTGATATTGGAATCGCTCGGGGTCGAGGGTTAACCCAAGCGCTCCGATCCGAAGCGCTTCCTCGTCGTCGAGCATGCGGGCCCCGACCGAACAGCAACCCTGCCCGAGTTCGGGCGCTGGGTGGTCGAGGATTCCGGCACAGGTCGATCCCCAAACACATGTCCAGTTCGAGTCGGTGAACGAAACGTCGACGTGCCACGTCGTCCCGTCGATCGGATCCTCGATCTCCTCGTATCCGGTGAGGTCATGATTCATGAAGCGGGCGGGGTCGGGACACTATCGGGCGTGGTCGAGTCTGGCCGACTATCCGACGTCGTCGACTGATCAGCCAACAACGCCAAGACGGCTGCCACCGCCGCAATCGCAACGGTGGACGGGGCTGACAGAATCCCAGACGCCTGGGCTCCCACGCTTTGCCCAACGACGATGAACACGAGGGCACCGAACAGGCTCATGCTGGCGACGCCGGCCGCTGCTATCGCCACGACTCGAGAGAGCGAGCCCGTCGGAAACGGTGACAGAAGCAACAGAACGGCACTGGCGAGCAACAGGGCCGCGGGTCGCAAATCGAACGCACCAAGAGCAATCGCCAGTCGCTCCCCCGGTCCGAAGAAGTCGAAAAACCCAATAGACCCCGACGCTATGCCGCTCAATGATTGCAGGCCGGCAACCAACAGCATGCCAAACACGGGTAGCTCGACCGGCGGCTTCCCACCGGTTGCCGTCTGGCGGGCGGTGGCGATGGCCAGGCCGCCCAGCATCACCGCACCGCCGGGAGCGCCGGTCAGTCCCTCAAACACGATCCGAATCAGGTCAGAGGGGCCGCTGAGGCGGAGCGATAACAAGAACCCAAGCGCGCCGCCGCCAATGACGAGCGCCCCGAAGACCGTTACTGCAAGTACAACCCGCTCCGAAGCGGGTGGCCGGACGACTATCAGGCCCGAAGCAAGAACAGCGAGCATCCCGGTCCAGACGCTGAATCCTTGGAGAAAGGCCGACAGCTCGCTCGGGCTTCCCAGCCCGCGAACAAGCCCTGCTGCAAGGGCAAGGTTGGCTATGACGACTACGACAGCGGCGCCGGCCAACAACATCAGCGGCACCCGCAGCGGAGACGATGACGGCTCAAGCAACGTCGGAAATCGGAACGAGACCTCCTCGTCGGCCATGACACCGGGCTCGTCAGCCATGACACCGGGCTCGTCGGTCACTACGTCGGACTCTGACCCCGAGGTCGTGGCCGTATCAGTCTGTGGTGCCGATGGCGGCGGAGAGAGGGTCGGACCCGCAGGCGGCGCTGGCGGCACCGCTCCACCAGAACCAATTGCCAAACCCGGAGGCGGCATCGGCGGCGAAGCGGATCGTGCTCCGCCGGACCGATCGTTCGGGTTCGACGTGTCGACCGTTTCTGGTCGTCCAGGCATGACCGGATCGGTCCCCGCCGACGGGGTGGCAGCCGTGACCGTCTCTTTGCCTGCCGTTGGCGGACCGGTGGGCGGCGGCGGCATTCCTAGCACCTTCCGCCGGCCCGACGAACCGATTGGAGAACCGGGAGGTGGTGTCGTTGCCGAGCGAGTGGCGCCCGGCCGCTCCCCTCGGCCGACAATGGCGGGTCGTGACTCGACTCCTCTGCTGGAAGAGCTGCTCGAACCCGGTGCTGGTACTGGGCCATCTACATCGGGTGTGGTGGGCACTGCCCGACCGCTGATTCTCGACTCGACATCAGGCCGCTGATCGTCACCTCTCGGACCGGGGCGCCGACCTGCGGGTCCTGGTGGCGGGGGTGTTGGTGTTAGGGAAGACGGTGGGGGTGGTGGAGCTTGAACGGTCGGGCGCGTCAACTCACCGGTCGGTGCTGGATCGTGATCCCGCTCCCCGGGCATCGGCCTCCGCCCCTGCTGGCCGACTTCTCGCTGCGGCTCGGCACCGCCCGTCTCGGGCGGTCGACCCGGCACAGCGTCCTTCTCGACTCCACGCCCAGAACGAGGGCTTCCCAGCGGTTGCCGTCGACCTAGCGGATCGCTCGGTGGCCCCGACCCACCACCGTCCGGCGGCGAGTGACGGGTTTGGTCGCTCTGGCCAACATCATCATCAACAACGTCGGTCGGGCCGGCAACGGCTGGTTGTTTGACTACCGACGGCTCGTCGGCCATCGACGGTTGCCCGGAGGGTGGTTCGGGTTGGAACTCGATAGTGACCTGGCCATCGTCGGAATCGATTTGGATCGGTCGACCGGCTTCGGTGGCGCTCGGACTCGTGGTCGACGGCGCCACGGCCTCACCATGCGACGGACCGACCGAGCGGTCGACGGGAGCGAACCGTCCATCGGTGGTCGATCGTCCGGTCGGCTCGGCCCAGTCACCTGGCGTCCACTCCGACGTCTTGAGCGCATCAGCTACTATCGACGAACTATCTCCGTCGTCGACCGGCGATTCGTCAACCGGCTTCCACCGCCCCGAATCATAATTTCGCCCAGGCGCATCGAAGGTGGCGTCTTCACCGCCCCTATCACCCGCTCGATCTCTGCTTCGGCCGCCTTCTCGAGACGATGATATATCGGCGTCTACGTCGATATCCGTGCTCTCCGACCCGTCGACCGGCCCGCCGGCTGGATGATCACTCATGTCCTCATTCTTGTCCAAATGCTCCGCCGATGGGTCGTCGCCACCGGATCAGCTCATTTTTAGGGTTCTGGGCGGTGAACGATCCCGACATATAGCCCCTCGCCATGTGTGGTTCCTCGTTAGCCTGGAGCCATGGACGAGCACCCGTCGCCGGAAGCCACCACCACCGATAGTGAACCGTCACGCTACCGACCGGGCAACATCGAGCCGCGCTGGCAACAGCGATGGGCCGATGAAGGAACATACGAAATCGACAACGATGACCCGAGGGAGGCCGGTTTCGTCCTCTCGATGTACCCATACCCGTCCGGGCCGGCCCACATCGGTCACGTCAGAAACTACACCTTTGGCGACCTGCTCGTCCGGTATCACACGATGCAGGGGAAAGGCGTCCTCTCCCCCATCGGGTTCGACAGCTTCGGTCTTCCTGCCGAGAACGCTGCCATCAAGAGCGGTGTTCACCCACGGCCGTTTACCGAAGAACGAATCGCCGAGTTGTCATCTTCGCTTCGACGGATCGGCGCCGTCTACGATCTGCGCCGCACCATAAAGAGCCACGACCCGGCCTACATCCGGTGGAACCAATGGTTCTTCCTCAAGTTCTATGAGGCTGGTCTGGCCTACCGTTCGACAGCGATCGTCAACTGGTGCCCCGGTTGTCATACCGTTCTGGCAAACGAGCAAGTGATCGAAGGCCGCTGTGAACGATCCGACGACCTGGTTGAGCGTCGAGACATGGCGCAATGGTTCTTCAAGATCACCGACTACGCCCAAGAGCTTCTCGACAACCTTGACGACCTCGATTGGCCCCAACGGGTCAAACTGATGCAGCGAAACTGGATTGGCCGGTCCGAAGGCGCCGAGTTCGGGCTTCCAATCGCCGACGACACCGGAAACGCCCGGGCCGACGTCGATCCGTTGCCGGTCTACACAACTCGACCGGACACCAGTTTCGGCATGACCTTCGCCGTCATGTCCCCCGAACACCCACGGGTTCAAGAACTGACCACCAGCGAGCAGCTTGAGGCCGTGGCCAAGTTCCAGGCCGAGGTGGCAAATCGGTCTGAGATAGACCGGCTTTCGACAGACGGGGCGATCGACAAACGAGGCGTGTTCACCGGCTCGTCGGTCGTCAACCCATTCACCGGCAACACCATCCCGTTGTATCTGGCCGACTACGTGCTGATGACCTACGGCACCGGCGCCATCATGGCCGTACCCGGTCAAGATCAGCGCGACTGGGATTTCGCATCCGCCTACGGCTTGGACATCGTTCGCACGGTCCAGCCACCAGATGATTTCGACGGCGAGGCATTCGTCGGCGAAGGCCCCGCCATCAACTCACAGTGGTTGGACGGGCTCGGTATCGACGAGGCGAAGAGCAAAGCCATCGAGTGGATCGAGTCCGAGGGCCTTGGCTCTCGCAAGGTCAACTTTCGACTCCGCGACTGGCTGGCCAGCCGGCAACGCTTCTGGGGTTGCCCAATCCCTATCATCTACTGTGACGACTGCGGCATGCGGCCGGCACCCGAGAGCGACCTGCCGATCGTCGCGCCAGACGACGTGGAGTTCCGACCCACCGGCGAGTCACCGTTGCGGTATCACGAAGGGTTCCTGCATACGACCTGCCCGGGCTGCGGCGGTCCCGCCACTCGTGAGACCGACACGCTCGACACCTTCGTCGACTCGTCGTGGTACTTCCTTCGGTTCGCCGATCCGTGGAACGAGGACGAGCCGTTCGACCAGGAAGCGGTCAAAAAGTTCTTGCCGGTCGATCAGTACATCGGCGGAATCGAACACGCGATCCTTCACCTGATGTACGCCCGGTTCTACACCATGGCGTTGTCGGATTTGGGTTACGCCCCGAACGACCTTCGCGAGCCATTCAAGCGGCTCTTCACCCAAGGCATGGTGCGGATGGGCGGCTCGAAGATGAGCAAGTCGAAGGGTAACACCGAGAGCCCCGAAGCTTGGGTCGACGCCCACGGTGCCGACGCCCTCCGCCTAGCCATTCTCCAGGCCAAACCGCCGGCCGAAGACGTCGATTGGGAGGATTTCCAGCTCGAAGGCTGCGAACGTTTCCTGAACAGAGTGTGGCGTCTTGCCGCCGCAGACCCCACGCTGATCGACGGGGTCCGTGACGGCGAACCGACCGAAAACGATCGTGAGATCGGTGCGGCTACCCACCGGTTGATCGACCGGATCGGCGGCGAGTACGAGCGGTGGGCCTACAACACCGCCGTGGCTGGATTCATGGAGTTCACCAACACGCTCTACAAATACGCCCAATCGGATGACGGACCCCACGGCCCGACGCTGGCCTCGGCGGTCGACACCTTGCTGCAGCTCATGGCGCCAGCCGTGCCACACATAACGGCCGAACTGTGGTCGCTACGCCACGAAGGCGAACATATTCACGAGTTGCTGTGGCCGGAGGCCGACCCGGAGCAGCTGACCGTCAGTTCCATCACTATGGTCGTCCAGCTCAACGGCAAGGTTCGGGACCGGATCGAGGTCAGCCCCGACATCTCCGACAGCGATGCCGAAGCCGCCGCGCTGGCCTCGGCACGAATTGTGTCGCAGCTCGACGGTGCAAAACCGAAAAAGGTGATCGTGCGAGCACCGAAACTGGTCAACCTGGTGGTCTGAACCCGAGCGGCGGCACCAACGCCGACCGACTGATGTCACGCGATCGGATCGAGACGGCTCACATCCTGCCAGAGGCGCTCCAGGTCGTAATGCAGACGAGATTCCTCGGTGAATACGTGGACAACGAACAAGCCGTAGTCCATCAGCACCCAACTCAAGGTTTCGCGTCCTTCGATACGGTTCGGCTTCGGGCCGCCGCCCTTTGCTACCGCTTCCTCGACAGCGTCGACAATGGCTCGAACCTGTCGCTGATTCCTACCTGAGGTCACCACGAACCAGTCGGTGATCCCAAGCACCTCCCCAACGTAGAAGGCGTCGGTCCGCTGCCCGAGTTTCTCGTCGGCTGCGGTCGCCGCCAACCGTACCCAGGATTCGAGCTCCGGGTCCTCCACAGGCACGTGGCTGACTGGTTCTTTCTCTGTGTTCGTTCTCAGAAGTGGCTCCTCAGGTCGACCAGATGTTGTGGCCAAATGGATAAGAGCCATCAAAGCCCGTCAATAGAGGTTTGCCAAGTCGAAATTGGTCCCAATGATGACCGTAACCACCCCGTCCTCGTCGCTCTCATCGTCGAGTATGACACTTTTCACACCCAGGGAGAGAGACAGATCATCAAGCTGCGATTTCAATGACTCGTTGGCCGTGGTCGCTGCCGAGGGAGCGATTACCTCGGTTGGCCCGTCATCGAACACACCGGCGTTTCCTATTTCGATGACCTCGATCCCCCTGGCGGCAACGGCAGCAGCGATGTCCTCAAGGTCGGCGGTGCCCGTCCGGTCGAGCACCCTCACCTGCAACCGATCTCCGGGGGCTGCGCTGGCGGGAAAGGCCACGATGTCGCGGACAAGCAACTCGGTGGCCGCGTCGTCGATGGCCGTTGCCGGTTCGAGCTGACCGACCGGCAGATCGACCACCTGGGCCTGGCCGCTATCGATCTCGCGAAGATCCGATGCCAACGGGGTATTGGTGGCCGGTGGCTCGGCCAGAAGCGCGTTCCACAACAGGTGCCGACGAGGTAACACCGACAGGACCGACGCACCGGGAACCGGACGACCGACGAAAGCACCGGCGGAGTCACCGTCGACCTCTACGACGCCGACATCGAACAGTGGGGCACCATCGTCGCCAACGACCGGGTCTGGGCTCTCGACCGAGTACACCGCGTCGCCGAGCACAGCTCCCCATCCGGCCTGATCGAGCACCTCGACCCGCCCGATGGCTAGGCGGATGGCACGGCCGACGGCCCGCACCGCGTCGTCAGGCGGGCGGTCGGCGAGAGCGATCCCATCAACCTCGACCGACGCGGGAACGAGCACAATCGTGCCGGGAGATCGCTGTTCGGCCTGGTGGACGATGATTGCCACACCGGTGACAGCCCCACGGTCGACCTCGGCAACGCCGACGACCGTCGTCGCATCTACCAGCGCTCGCCAACCAGGGTCTGTTCTCGTGGGCTCTTCGATCAACCGGCCGGCCCGAGAGTCGAGCAAGGTGTGGTACCCCTCGATCGCCACAAACGGAATCGCCATCACCAACAGAATCTCCCCGATGACGAACGCTAAAAAGTGCCACCGGCGACGGGAGGCATGGTTGCGAACGAGCGAAAGACGCCGGAACGTTACCGGGTCAGGACGGTCGAATCGCATGAGAGTGGCGGCGGGCGATCTCAACCATCCGAATGGTAGAGGCCCCACTCCCGGATGTGTTCGATCACCGCACAAGGGGTGAGAAACTGGATCGAGTGACCTTGGGCAACCCGGCGCCGCAAGCCGGTACCGGAGATACCGATCGAAGGGATCTCGACCAGTTCCCACCTCCACCCTGAAGGGGGCTGAAAGTCTGCGCCAGGACGGTTGACGACGACGATCGTCGCCTGGGTTCGGAGACGTTCGGTATCGTGCCACGTGTTGAGCCCGGCCGCCGCGTCGGCACCAACGATTACCATCCATTCAGCATCCGGGTGTTGATCGGCGAGGGCGTCAAGGGTCACTGAGGTGTAGCTTGGCCCACCGATCTCGACCTCTATGCCAGAAACCGATAGCCCATCTACATCACCGACTGCGGCCACCGTCATGGCCAATCGTTTCTCCGCTGGGGTGATTTGCCTACTGCCCAGTTTCTGCCATGGCTCGTTGGCCGGGACGAGGATGACTTCGTCGAGCGATAACGCGTGCAAGACTTGGTCGGCGGCAACGAGATGTCCCAGGTGGGGAGGGTCAAAGGTCCCCCCGAGGACTCCGACGCGTCGCGGCGTTTTCGGGGGCCCGTCCGGGGTCGTTGACATAGCGGTCATTAGCGCAAAAACCTTACTGTATGTGACGCAAGTCACTTTAACTCGAGGAAGGTTCGTACTAAAACAGATGTTTGGGCGTGTAGAGCTCTTGACCTATCCCGGACGCAACTACCTCGGACCATTCGACCGAACAGCCACCGGAAACTTGAGCCTACCAAGTCCCACCGACAAGAGAAATCTCTCCGTGTCGAACTCTCCCCCCGCAACTCAAACGATAAAGAAGCACGCGCCATGAGTGATTCAGTTGGACAGTACCTAAACGAGATCGGCCTCGTTCCTCTCCTGACGGCAGATGAAGAGCGTGAGCTGAGCCAGATCATCGAAAAGGGCCGGGAGGCCCAAGAGCTGATCGACGCCAACGAGATAAACGCAGCAAACAAGCGCTCAGTGCGCCAAGCTGCACAGGCAAAGGATCGGTTCATCCGAGCCAACCTGCGTCTCGTCGTAAGCGTCGCTCGCCGCTACCCACTCCCGCCATCGATGGAACTGCTCGACCTCATCCAGGAAGGCAATCTCGGCCTCGAACACGCCGTCGACAAGTTCGACTGGCGGAAAGGTTTCAAGTTCTCGACCTATGCCACATTCTGGATTCGTCAAGCGATCGGACGGGCACTAGATCAAAAAGCCAGCCTGGTTCGCCTCCCCGGCGACCGTTCGGCCAGCCTTCGGGCCGCCCTTCGCCAGGTTTCGGGTGACGGGGACGAGCTCGATGACGAGCACGCACGACTCCATCGTCTGACCACCCCGACCTCCCTCGATCGCACCATCGGAGACGACGATTCGAACGAACTCGTCGATCTTCTCCCCGATGCCACGCCCGGTCCCGAGTTTGAGGTGATGGCCAAAGCGGAAGAGTCAATGGTCACCGGCCTTCTCGAAGTACTCGACCCCCGGGCCAAATACGCCGTCGAGCAACGGTTCGGCCTCAACGACGGCCGCAAGCGCAGCTACCGAGAAGTTGGCGAAGAGCTTGGCGTTACCGCCGAAGCCGCTCGTCGACTGGTGAAACGAGCCGTGAGCGCAGTACGCGATCAAGCGGGAGACGTCATCAGCGACTTCGACGCTGCGTGAGTCCCTTCCGTACACAATGAACTGGAGCGGCCTACCCGCTCATCTAGCGATGGAGCCGTCCCGAACTGGGCGGCTCCATCGCTGTTTTCGTCCTCACGAACCGATGCCCGAACCAAGAACCGCCAAAATTGCGTTGCGGGTCGACCCTGCAGAGGTGACACTACAGCCGTGACTTGGAACCCCGGAACCTGGCGAAGCAAGACGGCCGCTCAACAGCCAACCTGGCCAGATATCACAGAACTCGAACAAGTCGAGAAAGAACTGGCGTCCGTACCACCCCTCGTGTTCGCTGGGGAAGCCCGCGAGCTGCGGCAGCGCCTAGCCTCGGTCTCAAACGGAGAAGCGTTCCTGCTTCAGGCCGGAGATTGCGCCGAGTCCTTCGATGGATTCAACGCCGACGCCATCAGAGAGAAACTCCGTGTCATCCTGCAGATGGCGGTCGTCTTGACGTACTCGTCAGGTGTACCGGCGATCAAGGTAGGGCGTATCGCCGGCCAGTTCGCCAAGCCGCGGTCACGACCGACCGAAACGGTTGATGGCACGGAGCTACCATCGTTTCTCGGCCACATGGTCAACGACCTGCCGTTCTCCGAACACGACCGCCGCCCTACCCCGGCCAGGCTGCTCCAGGCGTACCATCAGTCGGCCTCAACCCTCAATCTCCTCCGCGCCTTTACCAAAGGCGGCTTCGCCGACCTGCACCGGGTACAGGCCTGGAATCACGAATTCGTCGGCAGCTCGAACGAAGGCCAACGCTACGCCAAACTCGCCTCAGAAATCGACAGAGCATTGCGATTCATGGAAGCGACCGGCGTCTCGTCTCAGCATCCTGAGATCCACGAAGCTGAGTTCTTTACAAGCCATGAGGCGCTCATCCTCCAGTACGAGGAGGCCTTGACCCGTCGCGACAGCCTGACCGGCGAATGGTACGACTGCTCGGCCCACATGCTATGGATCGGCGAACGCACCCGTGACCTCGACGGTGCGCACCTAGAATTCCTCCGAGGCGTCCACAACCCAATCGGCTGCAAGATAGGGCCGACAGCGACTCCGGACGACGTGGTGGGGCTCTGTGACGCTCTCGACCCCGGTCGGGAGGCGGGCCGGTTAACCCTGATCTCTCGGATGGGGGCCAAACAAGTAGCCGACCGTCTACCCCCACTGCTCGATGCTGTCCGTCAGTCCGGCCACCCCGTCGTGTGGGCCTGCGACCCGATGCACGGCAACACCTTCACGTCCGAGTCTGGCCACAAAACACGTCACTTCGACGACGTACTGGCCGAGGTCACCGGCTTCTTTGCCGCTCACCGAGAGATGGGCACATGGCCAGGGGGTATCCACATCGAATTGACGGGCGAGAACGTCACCGAGTGTCTAGGTGGCGCTGAAGAGGTCCAGCCCAAAGACCTCGGCAAGCGGTACGAGACGATGTGCGACCCCCGGCTAAATGGCCGTCAAGCGGTCGACCTGTCGTTTCGTGTCGCCGAACTCCTCGCCCCGTAGATCGGGGTGGCGCTAGGTCAGGTCACCACGTAGGACGCTCTGACCACTGTGGTCAGGGTTTCCGTCGTCGATTTCGATCGAGACGTCGACGACGTCAAACCGAGCGAGATCGATGCCTCCCGGCACGACAAACGTGCCGTCGTCGCCTACCTCGACCGGACCGAGTGACACGAGATCCTGGAGTTCGTCACCGTCGAGATCGAGAAGCCACAACTCGTAGAACGAATCGGACCGAGTAACGAGGCCATTCACGTCCACGGTCAACTCACGGCCGCGGAGCTGAGCCTCGCCTTCGGCGTTCACGTTCGCATCGAGGGCCAACAGATCGGCCGTCTGGTCGACGTCGCTCGACTGCAAGGCTAAACCGACCGGTACCGCAACCAAGATGATGGCGGCCACGGCAGCCAGACCGATGGCGACCCGACGCCCGAGCGGCCGGCGCTCATCGAGCGAGACGACACGCTCCACCTCCGGCCCATCCGGAGCGGCGCCGAGCACCGACGGTGGTTGCTCTTCGTCCACCGGTTCAACCCGACCACCGAGTTCGCTGGCGATAGCGTTCCAGACGTTTGGCCCCGGCGTCTCCGTCGGGGTGAGGAGCGGGCCCTTGGCCAAGATGCGCATGACATCGCCGAACTCTTCTTCCAGTTCGGACAGGTCGTTTGGAAACTCAGGGTTGGACACGGCTACCCCGCAGTTCTCGTTGGAGGGCCTCAAGCCCCCGACGCATGTGGCTTTTGACCGTCCCCAGGGGAAGATCGAGTTGGTCGGCGATCTCCGGGTGACTCAACTGCCCAAAGAAGCCGAGCTCGACGACTTCGCGACGGGCAGCTGGCAAACTCTTTAGCGCCGAGGCCAAGATCATGCGATCCACGACTTGATCGACCACGGGCTCCACGTGATCGAAGTCCTCCATCTCACCCGACGGGGTCGACGGGCGGCGGTTCATTGCCCGCAGATGATCGATGGCCTTGAATCGGGTGATACCGCTCAGCCAGGCGGCAAGGTTGCCCTTCGACGGGTCGAACCGGTCACGACCTCGCCAAGCGGCAAGAAACACCTGCTGAACTAGATCTTCGGCTTCAGCGCCCACCAGTTTTCTGGCTATCCCGAAAACGAGTGGCCCGTACTCGTCGAAAATATCTCGCAGGACCGATTCATCACCGATGACCAAACGGTCTTCGAGGGTTGCGAGCACGGTACGAGGATAACGTGATATCCGCGGTGACATCGGTTGCTCCATCATCCACAGGAAACTCTGTTGGGGGTCGACCGCAACAATGCTCATCGTCTACTTCTTCGCTCAAACCTCGACGGAGGATGCAACCACCCCGGTTGTTTCTCTAGGCGAGATTATCGACGAACCGATCCAGCTGGCGGAGATTCCTCACCTCGAACACCCCGTCGCAGTGAACGGCGTACTCACCAACGATTGAGTCGCCGGTGTCCCAGTACGCCTTCGGTTCAGGGTTCAACCAGAACAGTTTCCGCGCTTTTTGCTGCACTTCCTTCATGATCCACGCTTGGGCGGCATGGTAATTGTTTCTCGCATCACCGAGCACCAACACGGTTGTCTTCGGACCGACCTCGTCGCCGAACCGTTCCCAGAACACCTCGAAGGCATGGCCATAATCCGAATGACCATCGACCCAGACGACGTCGGCCTCGGTGTTGACCCGGTGGATCGCTTCGGTGATGTCGTCCACGCCCTCAAAGTACGCGGTGACCTCATCGAGCCCATCGATAAACACAAACGAGCGAACTTTGCTGAACTGGCTGGAGATGGCATAGACCAAATGAAGGGTGAATCGGGCGAATGCAGCCACAGAGCCCGAGATATCGGCGATTACAAAAATCTCCGGTTTTGCCGGCTTGGGGTGACGAAACTTAGGCTCCGCCGGAACTCCCCCGTAGCTCAGCGAGTGCCGAACCGTGTTCCGAAAGTCGAGCTTACCTTTCCGCTTGTGACGGCGCTTGCGGGCCAGCCTGACGGCTAACTTGCGGGTCAGCGGGTAGATGGCCCGCCGCAACATCACCATCTCTTCGCGACTGGCGTGCATGAAATCGACGTCTTCGGGCAGCGGTTTACGGAGAGTCTTTGCCATCGCTTCGGCACCGCGATCGGCCACTAATCGCCGTCGGATCTCCGCCTCGATTTCCTTTCGAAGCTTGTCGACCCGGCTCTCATACTCGTCGCGCTCGAGGCGCTCCTCGAACGAACTCAGCGGTTGACCATCGTCTCCTGCCCGGTCCCTCGCCTGTTCCATCAAACGTTCGAGTACACCATCGAGATCAAGATTGCGGAGGGTTCGGTACAGGTAGTAGGTCCCGCCCACCGGTCGCCCTGGTTCCATGCTGGCGAAGCGGCGGACGGCTTGGCGGGCGATGGCCCGCATCAAGCTCTCATCGCCCCCTAAAAGCGCTTGGTACAACAGTTCGGCCAGTTCCTCCGGCGTCATACCATCACCGCCGCCCTGGCCGCCATCGCCGGCGGCCTGCTCGACCCCCTCGTCAGGGTCGACGTCTAGATCGGTTACGAGCTCGTCGGCGTCACCATCGAGCGAGTACTCCGTACCCCGAAACGAAAAATACACCTCGAACAGCGTCTCGAACGTCTTCCAATGAGCGTCGTTCTTTACCAGCGTCGCCGCCAGCGCATACTTGAAGGCCAGACGGTCCTCCAACGGGATGTGCTTGACCGCTTCAGCCGCATCGATGTTCTCCGAGAGCGACACCGGCAGACCAGCGGCCCGCAGTTCCATCACGAAGCCTTCCAGGAGATCGAACAGCGGGCTTCCGTCCGGTTCGTTCGCCGTCACACCGGTGGGAGAAGTCATGACATCGAACCCGATCAGGTGCTGGTCGGCTCGAAGTGGGTGGAGGCGTTAGAGCTGAAGTCTTTGACCGCCTTCTCGATATCGGACCGATATTTCAGCAAGATGTTCGCGGTGTTGGCCGCATCGCTCTCGTCGATGTTCTCGATACCTAATAGGACGAGAGTTCGAGCCCAGTCGAGCGTTTCCGATACCGACGGATGTTTCTTGAGTTCGAGTTGACGAATGGATCGAACGATCCGTGCGACCTGGTCGGCCAAAGCGTCGGTGATGTCCGGCACTTTGGTCATCACGATTTCTTTCTCGCGCTCAAGCGCCGGGTAATCGAGGTGAAGGAAGAGGCATCGGCGTTTCAGGGCCTCGGACAGTTCCCGGGTGTTATTCGAGGTAAGAAAGACCAATGGAATTTGCTTGGATTCGATGGTTCCCAACTCGGGGATCGACACCTGATAGTCGGACAGGATTTCGAGCAGCAGCGCCTCGGTCTCTAACTCGACGCGGTCGACCTCATCGATGAGCAGGACCACCGGGTCGTCGGCGGTAATGGCCTCGAGCAGCGGGCGAGGCAGGAGGAATTCGTCGGAAAAGATGTCTTCCTGTAACTCGGTCCATGCTTGTCCATCACCGCCAGCCTGGATGCGAAGCAATTGTTTCTTGTAGTTCCACTCGTACAACGCCTTCGATTCGTCAATGCCCTCGTAGCACTGGAGCCGGATCAGCCTGGCCCCACTCATCTCGGCCATCGACTTCGCCAGCTGAGTCTTACCTGTTCCCGCTGGGCCCTCTACGAGAACAGGCTTTCCGAGGCGGTCGGCAAGATAGGCAATCCCGGCGATGGAATCATCGGCTAGATACTCGACGCTTCGGAGGCCCTCCCGGACCGCGTCGACAGAGTCGAATCGGTGAGTCATGGAGACAACCGTACAACGGCCCTTGACCGGACGGTCAAGATTTACCGACGAGATATCACAGGCAGAATGCCGACTGGGCCAACTCAACGGGTCACCTCGGACTACGATCGACCCCGACATGGACGCCGTGGAAGGTAAAGAAGAACGGAAAGAGGAGATGTGGATAGGGGGCTGACCAAGGCGGTCGATCGTTTCGTCGACGCTATCGGCGATGCTCTTCGCGATGCTGCCTCCGGCACGTCGGTAGACGTCGGCAAGCTGGACCGCGATGCGTTGGTCGAGGCGTTCAATCTCTGTGTGGCCTTCGTCGACGTTGACGACCGTCACACAGACGACGAGCTGTGGGCCCTGGTCGCGGCGTTCGCCCACCACGACCTGCTACCGGGCATGGTCACGCCACAGGCGATGCGCCGCAACGACCTGGTGCAGGGAAAACGATCATGGCTGGCAAAGCCGTCCGACCTATTCGAGACGCTACGCCAAGTCGATGCCTCACGACACACCCGCCTCGCGCGCCGGTACTACGACGAGGCGATGACCCTGGCCCATACCGTGGCGTCGCTCGACCACTACCCGTCTGAGGAGGAACTTCGAGCCATCGTCGACTTCCAACGGCTGTTGCTGACCGCGCTCCCGAGCGGCCGTCCGCAGGAAACTGGCTCCAAGGCCACCGAAGGCGATGGTGACACCGAAACCGCCGATGTCGACCAAGAGCCGCTGCCGCCACCCGAACCGCTGGAAGATCTGCTGGCCGAACTCGATGCCCTGATCGGTCTCGACTCGGTGAAGGAAGAGGTACGACTACTTTCAGCAATGCTCCGGGTACAGAAGCTTCGTCAGGAGCGCCAACTACCGGTAATCGACAGCACGAAACATCTAATCTTTAGCGGGAACCCCGGCACTGGCAAGACGACGGTCGGCCGACTCCTGGCTCGCATCTACCGGTCTCTCGGGGTCGTCGAGAAAGGCCAGCTGATCGAGGTCGACCGCAGCGGTCTTGTCGCCGGTTTCGTCGGCCAGACGGCAAATAAGGTGGCCACGGTGTTCGATCGAAGCGATGGCGGAGTCCTGCTGATCGATGAGGCCTACTCCCTCACAAGAGGCGGCGAGCGAGACTTCGGTCGTGAAGCGATCGACGCAGTGGTAAAGAACGTCGAGGACCGACGAGAAACGATGGTTGTGATCTTGGCCGGCTATCCGAAGGAAATGGCGGAGCTGGTTGCCACAAACCCTGGGTTCCAAAGTCGGTTCCCAAAGACCATCCACTTCCCAGACTACGACGACGACGCACTCGTCTCGATTTTGGAGTTGATCGCTGGCAGCGGAACATACCACCTGACCGACGAGGCGAAGGCGGCGGCAACCGCATGGTTCGCCGCCCACCCTCGAGGTCGAGGATTTGGCAACGGACGCTTGGCAAGAAACCTCTTCGAGGCGGCGGTGAGCCGCCACGCCACTCGGCTCGTCGACCTCGCCGACCCAAGCGACGACGACCTCACCACGCTGGAGGCGGTCGACATCGCGTCGGTCCCAACCGACGGCGACCGACAAGCCGATGTGGAAAGCCGGACGCCGGCGGACGGAAACCTCCCGGCATTGTGAGCTGGCCCGGCGGCGTGAAATCCAGATGAGTCGGTTTTCTTCATTGGCCCGCGGCCCGAACTTGGTGGCAGCGGGAATCTTGCTGTCTCGCATCTCCGGTCTGATCCGTACGCTGGTGCTCGGCGCCGTGCTCGGGGGAACGAGTACCCAAGTCACCGATGCGGTTGGCCTGGCGATGCGGGCTCCAAACCTCTTGCAGAACCTGCTGGGCGAGGGATCCTTGTCGGCATCGTTCATCCCCGCCTATGCCAAGCTGGTCGAAGATGGGAAGCGGCGAGAGGCCGACGATTTGGCCAGCGTGGTGGTCACCGCCCTGGCCATAGTGACGTCGGCCATCGTCCTGGTTGGCGTTCTGGCCGCACGCCCGGTGGTTTGGCTGTTCACCGTCGGCGGAACCGGTAACCCCGAGACGTTCGAGCTCGCGGTAACCCTCACCCGAATCACGACGATCGGCCTCGGCTTTCTCGTGATCTCCGCCTGGTGCCTCGGCATCCTCAACAGCCACCGAAGCTTTTTTCTGTCATACGTGGCACCCGTCATCTGGAACGTCACCCAAATCGTGGCGCTACTGTTCGCTACCGCCATAAGTCTGGACCTCGACACATCGGCGGTTGTGCTGGCCTGGGCGATGGTGGCCGGCGGCCTATTCCAACTGCTGGTCCAGTTACCGAAAGTCCGCCGCCTGGCCCCGACGGTCCGACCGAGACTGAGACGCTCTGACGCGTTTCATGACGTGCTTCGCCGGTTCGTTCCCGCTGTCGGCGCTCGGGGCGTCGTTCAACTGTCGAGCTATGTCGATCTTGCTCTGGCGGGGCTGCTGGCCAGCGGAGCCTTTACCTGGAATTTGTTCGTTCAACCGCTCTACGTGTTACCGATTTCGGTGTTCGGGTTTAGTGTCGCCGCCACCGAACTCGCCGAGATGTCTCGACGGTCCGACGAGCTCGACGTCGTTGCCCGTCGACTCCGCCCCGCCATCCAACGGGTCGTGCTCCCGGCCGGCATCATCACCGCGGCCTACGTCGCCGGTGGCAGGGTCTTCCTTGAAGCGTTGTACGGTTTCCCTGCTCGCGCTCTCGGCCGAGACGGCCTCAGCGACCCGGCGGCGCTAACCACCATGGCATTCGTGCTTGCGGCGTTCGCCATCGGGCTCCCGGCGACAATGACCGCTCGGGTGTCGCAGAATACGCTCTACAGCCTCGGCGACGTGAAGGGCCCAGCTCGCATCGCCCTCATCCGCTTTCTCATCGGCGCCACGGTCGGGCTGACGATGATGCTTCAGCTCGACTGGATTACGTTCGATGGCGAGGAGTTACGAACCCTCGGGGCTGTCCCCCACTGGCCACCGTTCGAACGAGTTCCGCTGGCCGAGCGCGTAGAGGACCAGATTCCGAACCTTGGTTTCGTTGGACTCGGCATCGGATCTTCGGTGGCCGCCTGGACCGAATGGGCGTTACTTCGGCGGAGACTCCATCATCGTTTGGGCCCATCGGGAGGAAGTATCTTTAGCTCCGGCTGGACCAGACCGGTCACCATCGCCAGCCTTGGCGCGGCGGCTGTCATGGCCGTAGTAGCCCGACTCGACGTGCCGTCACCGATCGATGCTGTTGTCGTCGGCTTGCTCGGCGTTGCGGTATATGCCGGTGCGCTATGGATCCAGCGGGTCCGTCCCACCTTCGGTCGCCCCGGCGGGTAGCATCTGTCCCATGATCAAGTTCATGCGTCGTTGGTGGAATTACATGGTCGCCAAGGCGTCCGGCGATTTCGAATCTCGAGCCGATCCGAAGATCCAGCTGGAGCAGGCCATTCAAGAGGCACAACAACAGCACCGCCAGCTCAAAGAGCAGGCGGCGAACGTCATCGCCCACCAAAAACAGACTGAGATAAAGCTCAATCGGGTGATGGACGACTACGAGAAGGTCAGCGCCAACGCCCGGCAGGCCGTCATGATGGCCGACGACTCTCAGAAAAAGGGCGACGAGGGCAAGATGGTGCAATACACCCAGACGGCCGAATCGTTTGCCAATCGGATGATCGCCCTCGAACGCGAAATCGAAGACCTCAAATCGTTACACCTTCAAGCATCCGAGGCGTCGGACAAAGCCAAATTGGCGGTCAACCAGAATTCATCGTTGCTCCAAAAGAAGCTTGGCGAACGACAAAAACTCTTGTCGCAGCTCGATCAGGCCAAGATGCAAGAGCAGTTGAATACGGCCATGGTCTCCTTGAACGAGCAGGTCGGACAAGACGTGCCGACGTTGAACGAGGTCCAAGCGAAAATCGAGCAGCGATACGCCAAAGCTAAGGGGGCGGCCGAACTCCAGGAGTCGTCGATCGAGGGTCGGATGCTCGAGGTCGAGCAAGCCTCCCTCAACGTCGAGGCCCAGGGCCGTTTGAGCGAAATCCGTACTCAACTTGGTCTCGAGTCCGGATCGACTGGCGCCACCGAAGCGGCCCTGGGCCAAGCCCAGGACACTCGAGCAGATGGCGCTCCCGCTCCGGCACAGATGCCCATGGATGGCGAAGGCACGACGGCTTAAGAACACCATCGCGGCCACCGTTAGCGACCGTGTTCGTCGCCTGTGGCCGCGATCCCTCTCGCCGACGATGACAAGCCGCCGCTAGCCCGGCAACATGATGAGGTCGTCTCGGTGGACGACCTCTTTTGCTACCTCATCGGGCAAATCTCGTAGCTGGTGACCGCGATGGATATCGAGATCGCTCCGGCACCAGCGAGTCAAACCCTTGGCGAACACCGTCCCTGTTTGATCTACCAACTCGACAGCATCCTCGGCGTCAAACGTTCCTTCGGCAGCGACAACCCCTGCCGGAAGTAACGACTTCTGATTTCTTTCAAGGGCGTGTCGAGCGCCGGAGTCGACCGTGATTTGCCCGGCCGGCGGCAGCGCGAAGGCAATCCAAAGCTTTCGGGCCGGGAGTCGCTGCTCCTTTGGGCGAAATACCGTTCCGACACCAGCTACCCCGTGGGCGGCTTCTCGAAGAACGTCCGGGCGGTTGGCTTGGGCGATAGTTGTCGTCACGCCCGACCAGGCGGCAATCTTCGCCGCGGCGAGCTTGGAGGCCATGCCACCTTTACCGACGGCGGAGCCTGGACCGCCCGCCATCTTCTCTAACTCTTGGTCGACCTCAACGATCTCTTCGATCAACGACGCTTCTCCGTCATGACGAGGGTCCGCGGTGAACAATCCGGCGGTGTCGGTCAGTAACACCAGGCTGTCGGCGTCGACTAGGTGAGCGACAAGGGCCGCCAATCGGTCGTTGTCACCGAACCGGATCTCGTCGTCGGCGACCGCGTCGTTTTCGTTGATAACCGGTATGACTCCTTGAGCCATCAAGGTCTCGATCGTGCCGCGGCTCTTAAGGTATCGAACCCGATGCCAAAGATCGGTGGGAGCCAGCAGTACTTGCCCGGCGGTCAACCCATTGTTTGAGAGGTGACCCTTGTAGGTGGCCATGAGCGCTATCTGGCCAACCGCCGACGCCGCACGTAACAGCTCGGTGTCGCGGGGCCGGTTCTTCGGGCCGAACCCGAGCGGGGCGAGGCCGACGCTCACGGCGGCGCTGGTGACCACGACGACCTGGTGACCTTCTTTGCGAAGCTCCGCCACCTCTAAACACAGTTTGGCGATGGCAGAATGATCGATATCGCCGGTGACGGTAGTCAACGACGACGAGCCGATTTTAACTACGATCTTCACAGGTCCTCTTCATATTCGAACTCGAAAGTTCCAATCCTCACCTCATCGCCCTCTTTGACGCCAGCCCTACGAAGTGCTTTCTCCACCCCGAGCTTTCGTAAACGAGCCTGGGCGTAATCCAAAGCCCCAATGTCGGTGAGATCGGACAGCGCGACCGCCCGCTCCGCTTCACGACCGAGAACTCTCCATACGCCATCGTCGTCCCGTGCAACCTGAACCCCGGTGGGCTGGGGACGGTGGATGACGAAGCCTTCGGCCGTCGGTTCCGACTGTCGCCACTTCGATACCAACGACATCAGACGCCACTTCAGTTCGTCCAACCCGCTATTGGCAACGGACGAAATCTCCAGGTCGACTGGCGCATCTGCTCCCCAGTCATCGGCGGTCAACACATCCCGCTTCGAACCGACAACCAACGACGGGCGCTCCAACAAACTCGGACGATAGGCCTCGAGTTCGTGCCGTAGGGCCGTTAGCTGTTCTGCCGGGTTTGGCCCATCCACCGAAGCGAGGTCGAGAAGATAGACGAGTACGCCGGCCCGCTCGATGTGTCGCAAGAACCGATGCCCTAACCCGTGACCCTCGCTGGCTCCCTCGATCAGACCTGGGAGGTCGGCCATAACGAACTCGTTCTCTGAATCGAGTCGCACGACACCCAGATTTGGCTCCAGAGTTGTGAATGGGTAATCGGCAATTTTTGGCTTTGCTCTCGATACGACAGAGATCAACGTGCTCTTGCCGGCCGATGGGAAACCGACCAAGGCAACGTCGGCCAACAGTTTGAGTTCGAGCCGGTACCAGAGATCGTGCGACTTTTCGCCCTGCTCGGCAAATGCCGGCGCTCGTCGCCGGTTCGACAAGAAGCGGGCGTTGCCTTGCCCTCCTTGACCGCACGGGGCTCCGAGCCAACGATCACCGTGGCGAGCCAAGTCGACTAACAGATCGCCGGTGAGATGGTCGTGAACGGTGGTGCCAACCGGGACCCTCACCAGTTGATCGGCGCCGCGTTTTCCGTGCTTCTTGGCTCCTTGGCCATGGGAGCCGTTGCCGGCGATTCGGTGGGGATGGTCTCGGAACGCCAGCAGCGACGCCACGTTTCGGTCTGCGATGAGCCAAACGGAGCCGCCGTGACCGCCATCGCCCCCGTCAGGACCGCCGCGGGAAACATGCGCCTCTCTGCGGAACGAAACGCATCCGGCGCCCCCGTCCCCGCCCCTCAGGCAAATGTTGCACTCATCGACAAAGTTGGACACGAAAGACAACTCTCGATGTACCGGCGGGAAGTCTGCTGTGCGGGACGAGACAAACGACGACTCCAGTGGTAGCTAGAGACTCAGACTAGCTCCAGCTTCAAGGAGTTCGCCTGGCGTCGGGACCGACACCGCAACAGGAGAAGCAGACGCTAGTCCTGGACGACGTCGACGAGTCGACGCCCTTTACGAAAACCGAACTTGACCCGACCGGGGGCTGTGGCGAACAACGTGTCGTCGCCACCCTTGCCAACGTTCCGGCCTGGATGAAACTTAGTTCCACGCTGACGCAAGATGATCGCCCCGGCGGAGAGAGCCTCACCGTCGTAGGCCTTCACGCCCAGCCGCTTGCTTGTTGAGTCGCGGCCGTTCCGAGTGGAGCCGCCGCCCTTCGTCTTCGACATGTTGTCCTCAGCCCTTGGTGATGTCGGTGATCTCGATGGTTGACAACCGCTGACGGTGCCCGTATCGGCGCCGGATGTTCGACTTCGGCTTGTAGGTGAAGCCGTCGATCTTCCGACCTTTCAGATCTTCGAGAACGCGGGCGGACACGAGTGCCGATGACAACTCTGAAGGCGTCGCACGCACGTCGTCACCATCGACCACCATGACCGGCCGCAGTTCGACATCCGAACCGACCTCACCGATCCGCTCGACGTTAATCCTCTGACCTTCTTCTACCCGGTACTGTTTGCCTCCGGTGGCAACGATCGCATACATAACTGCGTCAGCTTATCGGTTCGACACGCTGGTCAGACGCCTGGCTGAGGAGACCACGAAGAACGATGGTCACCCCGGCAACACGTCGTCTGTCAACTCGACCCCTCGACCCTCACAATGGGGGCAGCTGACCGAGAGCGATTCGAGTAAACCCTCGCCGATCCGTTTCCTGGTCATCTCTGCCAGACCGAGGTCGGAGATGTCGAAGACTTGCGTCCGGGTCTTGTCTCGACTCAATGCCTTACGGAATACCCGCATGACCTCGTCGCGATTCTTCTTCGCCTCCATGTCGACGAAGTCGATGACGATGATGCCTCCGATATCGCGGAGCCGGAGTTGTTGCGCAATACCTTCGGCCGCTTCGAGGTTGTTCCGAAAGACCGTGTCTTCCAGGTTCGACGACCCGACGTTCTTTCCGGTGTTGACGTCGATGACGGTCAACGCTTCTGTCGATTCGATGATAAGCGAGCCACCGGACGGCAACCAGACTTTGCGATCCAGCGCCTTATGCAGCTGCTCGTGGACGTGGTAGCGCTCGAACAGTGCCAGTTTTTCTTTGCTTCGGTCGAAGTACTCGACCCGATCGGCCAGGGCCGGGGTGATGGTCGTTACGTAGTCGGCCACCTCCTCGAAGAGTCCGGGATCGTCGAGCACGACACCTCGGAACTCCTTGTTGAACTCTTCGCGAACGACCCGGGTCGACATCTGCGGCTCTTGATAGAGCAACTCTGGCGCCTTGGCCTTTTTTGCACGCTTCTCGATTTCGGTCCACTGCTGCATCAGACCGGCGATATCCCGCTCGATCTCGGCTCCGGTGACGTTCTCGGCCGCGGTGCGAACGATCAGCCCGTGACCCTTCGGCCTCGCCTTGTCAAGAATCTGTCGGAGTCGCTTTCGCTCGTCGTCCGGCAGGCGTTTAGAAATCCCATAGGTGTCGCTGTTCGGCACTAGGACAACGAACCGACCGGGCAGGGAGACCTCGGCGGTGAGACGCGCCCCTTTATGAGCTATCGGATTCTTGCTGACCTGACAAAGGATCGATTGACGGGCTCGAAGCATCTGCTCGATCTTTGGCTGGCTGTTGCCGTCGTAGTCGTCCTTGTCGTATTGGACATCCCCTCGATAGATCACCGCATTCTTCGGCGTGCCGATGTCGACGAACGCCGCTTCCATACCGGGCAGGACATTCTGCACCCGGCCGAGGTAGATGTTGCCGTGGATCTGAAACACATTGTCGGTCGGCCGCGACACGTAATACTCGATCAAGGTGCGACCTTCGAGCACCGCGATATGAGTCGCGTCGGCTTGCTTCGACACCACCATCAAATAGCGACCGACCGGGCGACCCTTCCGAGATCGACCACGACGCTGTTTGAGGTTGTCCTCATCGAGTTCGACTGCACCGTCGGCCAGTATCTGCCCCACCGGTTCGGGGGTAGAGCGAGTCCGTCCTCCGCTTCGGCTACGACGACGTTTTCGGCCTCCCCCGCCCGGGTTTTGGCCGCCCTTGTTCTGACCGCCCTGTTTCTGGCCGCGCTGGCCACCCTTGCTCTGACGGCCCTGATTTTCGTCGGCCTGGCTCTGCCCACCTTGATTCTGGCCGCGGCGGCTTCGACCGCCCTGACCGCCCTCGGGTTGGTCGCCCCCACCCTGAGCTCTCCGACCGCTTTCTCCATCATTCTGACGGTTACGGCTTTGCTGTTGGCTCTGGTCGCCGTCGGAGGTCTGGCCGGCTGGCTGCGGCTGTTCGCCACCGCTGGTCGACTTCTTCCGTCGACGACGTCGGCGACGGGCGGAAGCGGACGTACCACTGCCCTCGCCACCAGGTTGTCCATTCGGGCGCCCGCCGTCGCTCTCGCCACCGGCCGGCGCGTCTACGTTGCCCGCCGGAGCCGGGCGGGAATCACCTATCTTTGGTTTCTTGGCGGCGTTGGCGGCCGACTGGCCACCTACAGCTCCAGCCGTTTGCTCCTTTGGAGTCTTGTCAACGGGAGCTGAACCGCTCTCGGACATATCCGACATTGTTGTCGATCCCTTCTCATGAGGCACGCCGCAGTTCGTGCCTGGTCGAGGAATCGGGTGGGCTCACCGGTTGACACCGGATCCCGT
Source organism: uncultured Acidimicrobiales bacterium (assembly GCA_938021675.1). GTDB lineage: Bacteria > Actinomycetota > Acidimicrobiia > Acidimicrobiales > SZUA-35 > JAHELU01. The sequence goes on along the minus strand of CALIFY010000077.1, from coordinate 11,834 downwards.
CGACGGTCATCCATTGGTGTGTTCGGCGGACCCGTCCCTCTTCGAGTTCATCGATCCCGAGTAGACCCACCAGTTCGGTCGGTCGTAGGGAGATGGTCTCGGTGGACAGATTGGCCACGAGTTGCACACCGTGATCTGTCGGCCCCTCGACCTCGATATCGAGGATTGCGGGGCGGACGTCGGCCACGGTGGACTTCCCTTTCCGAACCCGCTCCTGCGGAAGTTCGGAGGAGGACAGGATTTCGGCTACTGCTGCCGTCACCTCGTCCTGTGGCGCACCGAGTACCTCGATGCGCCATGTACAGCTTGTTATCGCTTGTTGTAATGATGCCGTTCCCGGTTCGAGCGGAAGTACCGCGACGACGTTGAGGCCGTCTGGCAACGCTTCGCTGAGCAATCGGGGTAGATCCTCGACGTCGGGTAGCTCGTTGAGCTCGACATCGAGGTATTCGGCGTCCGATTCGTGCGCAACACTCAAGGCGAGTCCGAAGCTGAGCTTCGGCCGCGGTGAGAAACCCTCAGAGTATGCGACAGGTAACCGGAGTTTTCGCAGGGCCCGCTCAAAGAGTCGGGCCACATCTCGATGGCTGACAAAGCGAACTTTGCCAGCCTTGTTGAACTTGATTCGAATTTTGGGCTTACGAGGCGGTGTCATGATGGAGCAGTCGGGTCTGGCCCGACCGGTGGCGGCCGAGAATAGACGACATGGCGATTACCGACGGTCGATGACTCGCTGGTTGTAGCAATCACGTCGTTATACCTCCGCCGCTTTCCGGCTCGGAAGAAGGGTGACCGGAACAGCGCCGCCCGAGGAGAGATCCTGCCCGGTGCCTTGGCTACCACCGGCAGGAGGCGTAGCCGAAGCTACCACATGCTCGATGCCGTACCCGGTACACGCCCCACAGTCGTAGCAGGGAGTCCAGCGACAGTCCTCAAGCCCAACCTCGGCCAAGGAGTCCTGCCAGTCTTGCCACAGAAAATCCTTGTGCAACCCGGCTGAGATGTGATCCCAGGGAAGGGTTTCGGCCTCGGCGCGATGGCGATAGACGGTGTCTTCTACCGTCAGGCCCTCGGCCGAAAGCGCATCGAGCCACAGGTCGAGATCGAAGTGTTCAGACCATTCTTGGAACGTTCCCCCGTTGCGCCACACGCGCTCGATGACCGCTCCAATTCGGCGATCACCACGGCTAGCGACACCCTCGACAAGGGTGGCCTTCGGGTCATGCCATTTGAGGTTGACACCCTTCATTTTTCGGGTGGTATCGCGCAACAGATTGATCTTGCGCTGTAGCTCTACCGAAGTGTTTTGCCCAAACCACTGGAATGGGGTGAACGGCTTCGGCACGAACCCGCCGACCGACGCCGTCACGCTCGCCCGTTTGGTGTAGCGACGGCCTATCTCGGCGCAATTCTTCGCCAACTCGGCGATTCCGAGGGTGTCCTCGTCTGTTTCCGATGGTAGCCCGATCAAGAAATACAGCTTGACTCGGCTCCACCCTTGTTCGTATGCCGCTTCGACCGCCGAGTAGAGGTCTTCTTCCCGGATCAGTTTGTTGATGATCTGACGCATCCGCCAGGTACCGGCTTCGGGAGCAAAGGTCAGACCACTCCGCTTTGCCCGCTGTAGCTGGGCGGCGATACCGACGCCGAAGGCGTCTACTCGTAGACTCGGCAAAGAGACCGAGATTGGGCCGCATCCAGCGTCTTCGCCGTCGGTGCTCTCGCCGTCGTCCATGATGCCGGTTACCACCGACTCAATGTCGCTGAAATCAGCCGTCGACAACGACGTCAAGGTGACTTCGTCGTAGCCGGTACGGGCAAGCCCGTCGGCGACCATGGTTCGAACCTGCTCGGCTGGGCGTTCCCTGACCGGCCTGGTGATCATACCGGCCTGACAGAACCGGCAACCACGGGTACAGCCTCGGAAAACCTCGACGTTGAGTCGGTCGTGAACCACTTCGGTGAGCGGCGCAAGCTGTTGCTTCGGGTATGGCCAATCGGCTAGATCGGCGACAGTCCGCTTCCCAATTTCAGGCGGAGCGGCCGACGCGATCGGATGCAGCGACGCCACTCGGGGCCCGTCATAGGCCATCTCATAAAGCGACGGCACATAGACCGAGTCGATCTGTGCCAAGTCGGCAAGAATGGCATGCCGATCCCACGCACCGGTGGCAACCTTGTCGCCCTTGTAGCGAGCCAGTACGTCGGTTATCTCCCCAACGACCTCCTCGCCGTCGCCCATGACGACAGCGTCGAGGAAGTCGGCGAGCGGCTCGGGATTGTAGGTGCAGTGCCCCCCCGCCATCACCAAAGGGTGATGGTCGCCTCGTTCGACGGCACGGATCGGCACACCGGCCAAGTCAACGCAGTTCAGCAGATTGGTGTAGGTGAGTTCGGCGGACAGGTTGAACGCCAGTACGTCGAACTCGTGGCCCGGCGTGTGATGTTCGACCGAGAACAGCGGAATCCCCTCGGCCCGCATGAGCGCTTCAAGATCTACCCAGGGGGCGTAGCTGCGGTCGGCGCGAGCGTCTAGACGCTCGTTCACGATCTCGTAGAGAATTTGCAGGCCCTGGTTGGGCAACCCGACCTCGTAGGTGTCTGGATAGGTAAAACACCAGCTCACGAGTTCGGGGTCGGGAGTCTTGGATCGCGCGCCGTCTTCGCAACCGATGTAGCGGGCGGGCTTTTGTACCCTCGGCAGGAGCGGCTCAAGCTGGGGCCAAACCGTTGACATCTTCACGTCAACCCTATCGTCATCGGCCCCAACCGGTACGCATCCGGCCTTGCGGCGTTAGAGGCCGGGGAAGAATATCCCAATTTCGCGGGCTGCCGACTCGTCGGAATCGGAGCCGTGAACCAGATTTTCGGTCATTTCGGTACCGAAATCTCCGCGGATAGTGCCGGGAGGAGCCTCGGCAGGATTCGTCGGTCCCATCATTGTCCGCACGATGGAGTACGTCTCAGCCGGACCTTCAAACACGGCGACAAAGGCCGGGCTACGGCTCATGAACGCCACCAGATCATCGTAGAACGGCTTGCCCTGATGCTCGGCGTAGTGCTGCGAGAGGACGTCGGCATCGAGTTGGCGCAGTTCAGCGGCAACCATCGTGAGGCCCTTTCGCTCAAGGCGCCCGATGATCTCACCGACATATCCCCGCTCGACGGCATCGGGCTTGCAGATGATGAATGTACGGCTCACGGCCATTCTCCTGTTCAGTCGACGGTACCTGCGACCGATACGACGTTCGTACGTATGTGCCCAACTCGGCACGATGATTGCAGGTGCTCCGGCAGGTGAGGGTACCGCTCGACCGACCGGACGGTACGGCCAGAACAAGCCGAATTGCGATCATTGCTAGCGAACGGACTGCGCCTTACGGCACATGCCGGTTTGGGATGATTACACCACCGCATCAAGTCCGGTGGGCTGGCGACCGATCAAACACCATATGCAGCACGTGAACGACCGACGAGGCCAGCGAGGAGCGACCCTAGTGGAGTACTCCCTCCTCATGGCTCTTGTCGTGGTCGTCTCACTACTGGCAATCGATCAGCTGACCGACACCTCGGGGTCGTATCTGAGCCAAACCAGTGACGACATCGGCGAACCGCGGGAGCGTATCGCCAACATGGATCCCGATCTGCCCGATCCGCCGGCGTGGCTGCCATGAACCGCCCAACGCATGGGGAAGGCCAACGACGTGAACGGGAACGGGGCGCTGCGCTTGTCGAGGCGGCGATAATCACCCCGGTATTTTTCCTGCTCGTCTTCTTTGTGTTCGAGATGGGCTTGCTGTTTCGAGATGCGCTCACCACGGATAACGCGTCCCGAGAAGGGGCGCGGGCCGCGAGTACTCGAGGAAACGCGGCGGACGCCGACTACTTCATTCTGCGCACGGTCGAACATGGACTGGAGGCGGTGGGCCTACAACGCCTGGAGTACGTCGTGGTGTTCAACGCGACCGGTCCGGGGGATTCCGTTCCCGGAGCGTGCCGCAGCGCCTCCCAGCCTGGGTTGTGCAATCACTACACCGCCGCCGACTTCTTTGCCGAGCTGGACAACGCCGGCGGTTTCGACACCGGCAACTTCCGGTGCGGCACCCTCGACAGCAACTGGTGCCCGACCACTAGAGACACCACTCTCTCAGGCGGGACCGACTTCGTCGGCGTCCACGTCGAGACCCGTCACGACTTCGTGACAAACCTCATCCCCGGCGGAAACCAGCTTGGGGAGACCACGATCTTGAGCCTGGAACCGGAAGAAGACTGAGCGTGATGCTACGTCGCCACCAAAAACTACGACCGGACGATCGATCGGATGAGCGCGGCGCAGCCCTCGTCGAGTTCGCCATCGTCGCCAGCTTGATATTGACCTTGGGGTTCGGCACCTATGAGATGGGGACGGCCTGGAGTGACAGTCAACTCGTGACCCAAGCGGCACGAAGCGGCGCCCGGGTGTCGACCCAGCTTGGGATCAACACCAGCACCGACTCGTTCACGGTCCAATCGATCGAGGCCGCAGTCGGAGATCTCGATGGTGCCGTCGACCGCATAGTGATCTACAAGGCCAACGCTCCGGACGGCGCCATTCCTCCGGCATGTGAGACGGCGGCGCCTCCGGGGATACCTGGCCAGTGCAGCGTGTACGACGCCACCTACTTTGGCACCTACGGGACTTGGGTCGATGGGGCGTGGCCGCCGGCGACTCGCTTGAACGATTTGAACTCTTCTGATCACGTCGGCGTGCGTGTCGAGGTATCCCGTCCGCTCGTGACCGGCTTTCTCGGCAACACAGATATTTCGATGGTCGACACCGCCGTGATGCGGATCGAACCGAACGCCGGCGACTGAACGAGGCGGAACGATGACTGAGCCCCAAAACCATTCCTCTACCGACGACCGCGCCGCGCTCGACCCGGACGACTCTGGCACCGATCGCCACCGGCGACAAGCCGGGTTCGTGATCGCCCAGACGGCGCTGCTGCTCGTTCCGTTGATGATCTTCGCCGCTTTCGCTACCGATATCGGCTCGTGGTATCTCGATGGGCAGAAGACCCAACGAGCGGCCGATGCGGCGGCGCTGGCCGGCGTCGTCTATCTCCCGGACTTCTCGGCAGCTGAGATAGCGGCTCGCGACGTGGCCGCCAAAAACGGCTATACCGACGCAACTCCGGGTGACAATTCAGATTTCGACTCCGGTCCTCTCCCCCAGATCAGGGTCAGCAACCCGAACAGCGAGAGCCTTGAGGTCGAGATCAAGAACGAAGCTGGCGTGTTCTTCGGCCGTCTAGTCCTCGACTCGGTCGAGATCGAGCGGTACAGCATCTCGGAGTACATTCAACCCGTCTATCTCGGGAACCCCAGCTCAGGCTTGGGGACCGGCGACCTGACCGGTCTAGGTCTGCCCAGCGACCAGATGTGGCTGGCCAACACGGCGTATTGTCAGGACAAGGAGCAGGGCGACCAGTTCCTCACCGGGTTCCATGACGGACCAGACTTCGGTGCGCCATTCAACGAGGGTTGGCATCGCACCTGTGGTCCAGGAAACGGTGCGGTGAATGCCACGTCGATTGCCAACGTCAACTTTGACGACGATGCCTACGTGTTCGTTGTGGAAGTGCAGCCAGGGTCGGGTCCGGTCGACATCGGCATCTTCGAACCTGGCACCAACTGTGGCGGCGTAACGCCGAGTACCGGTGACCGACACCAAAGTTACAACCGCATCCCACCGAGACTCGACATCGAGATCTTCGGTCCGAGTACCACAAGCGCACACCGATCCTTCGTGACCAACAATGCCCCGTTCGCTCATATCCTGCCCGGCCGCAACCAATGCGGTTGGACCAACCTCGCAACCGGGTTGGCCAATCCAGGGGTCAATGGTGGGTTCTATTACGTCAAGATTCGTACTCGGAACCCGACGCTGGTCGACCTCGATCCCGCCGACTCCTTTTGGCAGGAGTCTGGCCTCAACCGTTTCGCTCTCCGTACGACGCCATCGGGCACGACGGGCCTGTGCGCATTCTCAGTCACGAACCCGACCTGCCCCCAGGTCTACGCCTTGGAGTGGCTACCGCTCTACCGGGAGATCCCATCAGCACAGGACGCGTTCTTCCTGGCTGAAATCGACGAAGACCACGCTGGCGAGCAGATGATCGTGACCTTCTTCGACGCCGCCGAGAACATCGACAACATCCAGATCGAGGACTCGAACGGTGATGCGATGCCGTTCTCGTGGCGCTACGTCGACGATTCGCTGGGGCAAATGGCCGCAGCCCCGGCAACGATGGACTACTTGGAGACTCCCTGGGCAGGACACACCGACACCTGCGATTGGCAGGGTCTCGGTGGCAACCCGTGCCTCGACACCTCGGACCGTGATGGGTTTAACGACCACATGGTCCAGATGGCGGTCGATATTCCTCCCGGCTACACCTGTGGGGCTGACTGTTGGTGGAAGATTCGCTACAACACGCTCGCCGCTCCAAGCGACCGCTCCGGTTGGGCCATTCAGCTGCTCGGTGACCCGGTCCGGTTGGTCGAATAGCGAGAGGTTAGCCGGCGGCAGCCTCGGCCTCGGCCAAGATGGCCGAACGGGCTTCGCCAACCACATAGAGGCTGCCGGCCACGAGGATGAGGTCGTCGGCGGCGGTGACGGCCCGGGCTCGTTGTAGGGCCTCGGCCGGGGTGGGCACAACTTCGGCCGAAATCCCAAGCGCGTCGGCGGCAGCGGCTATTTCGTCGGCTGGCACGGCCCGGGACCAGTCTGGTGCGGTACAGATAACGGCGTCGAAGTCTTCGGCGCCAAGAGCCTTGAGCATCTCGGTCGGGTCTTTGCCTTTCAGCATTCCGACGACCAATACCCACGAGCCGAGGCGAGCGAACTCCTCGGTGAGAGTGCGGTAGGCCGCTTCGGCCCCGTCGGGGTTGTGGGCCCCGTCGAGCACGACCGCCGGCTCGCGGCCGACGAGCTCGAAACGACCGGGCAGTTCGAGCCCTTCCCAGGCGGCACCGACGAGTTCCTCGGGAACGGGTCGACCAAAGAACGCTTCGAGGCTGGCAAGTGCCGTCGCGGCATTTTCGCCTTGGTGACTGCCGTGCACTGGAAGAAACAGTTGTTCGTAATTGCTCTCCGGGGTGCGTACGTCGATGACCCGGCCACCGAACGCCAGCTGGTTCGACTCGACTTCGAAGTCGGCTCCGGCTTCCCATATCGTGGGTGTTCTGGCGTTGTGGTCGACTTCGCCGTTGTTCTGATCGGTCGATGCGGCGGCGGCAACCATTTCCGATTCGAAGATCGGGCGCAGGTCGCCCATGGGCGCCCCGAGAATTACGTGGCTGCCGGCTGAGATGATTCCCGCTTTTTCTCCCGCTACTTCGGCCGCCCATCCGTCTTCACCCGCGGTGTGATCTTTCCCGATGTTGGTGATGACAGCGACGTCTGCATCTACAACGTTGGTGGCGTCGAACCGACCGAGGAGACCGACTTCGATAACGGCTACTTCGACTCCTTGTTCGGCAAACCATACGAATGCCGCCGCCGTGAGCAGCTCGAATCTGCTCGGCGGACGGTTGAGCAGCGGTTCGACGGAGGCCAACAGGCCGATCACCCTGGCAAAATCCTCGTCGGTGATGTCCTTGCCGTCCCACCGGAGCCGTTCGTTGACCTTGTCGAGGTTCGGGCTGGTGTACAGACCGACGGACAACTCCATGGCCTGAAGCACGGCAGCAATCATTCGTGCCGTGGAACCTTTACCGTTCGTGCCGGTGAGGTGTATCGACCGGAATGCCCGGTGTGGGTCACCGAGGGCCGACAACAGCTCGTTCATCGGCTCAAGGCTCAGCCCGCCGGTCAGGCCTGCGGTCGGCATGGGGGACGAGAAACGCCCGCTCCGGTTACCTTCAAGGTTGGTGTGGCGCTCTAGGTAGGCAAGCGCGCTTCGGTACTCCACGATTCGATTCGTCCAGCTTTTGTGGGTGTCAGAACCTGAGCGCCGGCGTGACGATCAGGAGGCGGCGCGACGCTGGCGGCGAGCTTCGCTCTTGGGTACTAGCGTTGGATTGACGTTTTCCAGCACGACGGACGCATCGATCACGCAGCGACCGACGTCCTCTCGGCTTGGCACGTCGTACATGACGTCGAGGAGGACCTCTTCGAGGATGGCGCGAAGGCCGCGAGCTCCGGTTCCTCGCAGCAGGGCTTGGTCGGCGATGGCATCGAGTGCGTCATCGCTGAACTCAAGTTCGACGTCTTCCATCTCGAAGAACTTCTGATACTGCTTGGTCAACGCGTTCTTCGGCTCGACCAGGATCTGAATCAGGGCTTCCTTGCTCAGTTTGGTCACGGTTCCTATGACCGGTAGCCGCCCGACGAATTCAGGGATCAACCCGAACTTGAGTAGGTCTTCGGGCTTTACCTCACCGTAGACGTCGTCGATGGTGCGTTTTTCTTCTTCCCGAACCTCTGCGGTAAAGCCGATGGATCGGGTGCCGAGACGGCTCTCGATGATCTCTTCGATTCCGGCGAACGCACCACCGCAGATGAACAGGACATTGGCCGTGTCGATCTGGATGAAGTCTTGGTGCGGGTGTTTACGGCCACCTTGAGGCGGGACCGAGGCAACCGTACCTTCCAAGATCTTCAGCAGCGCTTGCTGGACGCCTTCGCCGGAAACATCTCGGGTGATCGACGGATTCTCGCTCTTGCGGGCGATTTTGTCGATCTCGTCGATGTAGATGATCCCAGTCTCGGCCCGCTTCACATCGAAATCGGCGGCTTGGATCAGCTTGAGCAGGATGTTCTCCACATCCTCCCCGACGTACCCGGCTTCGGTGAGGGCGGTAGCGTCGGCGATAGCGAACGGAACGTTCAGCATTCTGGCCAAGGTTTGCGCCAGGAGAGTCTTCCCACAGCCGGTCGGACCCATGAGCAAGATGTTGGACTTGGAGAGCTCGATGTCGCTGCCCGACGAGCTGCCGTACTGAATCCGCTTGTAGTGGTTGTACACGGCGACCGAAAGAATTTTCTTCGCGTCGCCCTGACCAACGATGTAGTTGTCTAGGAACTCGCAGATCTCCTTCGGCTTGAGGAGATCATCGAACGACAGTTCGGTACCTTCGGCCAGCTCTTCTTCGATGATCTCATTGCAGAGATCGATGCACTCGTCACAGATATAGACGCCGGGGCCTGCGATTAGCTTCTTAACCTGTTTCTGAGATTTTCCGCAGAACGAGCACTTGAGCAGCTCACTGCCTTCTCCGAACTTTGCCACGCTTGAGTCCCCTATCGCTCGGCGGCGGTCTGAATGCGGCTCACCTACGAGTCGACGGCCCGGATGGCCCCGCTCGAATCCACGGCGTCCCGCTCTGCGATCACCTCATCAATGATGCCGTATTCTTTGGCCTCACGCGCAGTCATCACGAAATCTCGATCTGTATCGGTGGCGATCTTCTCGATCGACTGGCCGCTGTGACGAGCCAGAACCTCCTCAAGCGCAGTCTTGAGGCGTTCGATCTCGTTGGCGGCAATCTCCAGGTCGGACACCTGGCCTTGGGCGCCCGTGTATGGCTGGTGAAGAAGAATTCGGGCATTCGGCAGGGCGAGGCGCTTACCGGGTGCTCCTGCGGCCAACAGAATGGCGGCAGCCGACGCTGACTGTCCAAAGCAGATGGTGGCCACGTCGGGCTTGATGTACGTCATCGTGTCGTAGATGGCGAACATGGCGTTGACGTCACCGCCCGGCGAGTTGATGTAGAGGCTGATGTCCCGGTCGGGATTCTCTGACTCAAGGTGGAGCAACTTTGCGCAGACCAGGTTGGCTACGTCATCATTGATCGGTGTGCCGAGGAACAGAATGTTGTCCTTCAGCAGACTTGAGAACAGGTCACGACCGACCACTCCACGAGGTGTGTCCTCGTAGATAGTTGGAATCGTGTAGCTGCTGACCGGCAGGTGATGGTGGGTCACTTCGAGTCCTCTTCGGAGCCGCCGCCCGACTCCGCTTCTTCGTCGGTTGGTTCGTCAGGTAGTTGTAGCGCATCGGCAGGGATGGTCTTGCCATCCTCGTCGATGACAGTAGTGCGTTCGATTAACCAGTCGAGAGTCTTCGTCTTCAACAGATCCGAGCGTACCGCAGGGAGCTGGCCATGCTCGGTGAGTTCGGCGCGAACCTCCTCAACCGGTTTTTCGAGGTGGACCGAAACCTTCTCTAGCTCATCGTTGAACTCGGCGTCGGTGACGTCAATACGTTCGGTGATAGCAATCGATCGCAGCGCGAGATCGAGTTTGGCTGAGTTTGCGGCTTGGGCTCGGACCTCGGTGATGAAGTCGTCTTGGCTCTGGCCGCTGAACTGGAGGAACTGCTCGAAGCTCATGCCTTGTGCCTGGAGACGGAGTGCCATGTCCTGGACACGGTTTTCGGTCTCGCTGTCGATCATGGCTGCTGGTACGGCGTCATCTTCGACGAGGTCGGACACCGCCTCGGCCACCTTGTTTCGTCGCATCACGACAGCTTGAGAGAGTCGTGACTCTTCCATTTTCGAGCGGTAGTCGGCCTGTAGGCCTTCGAGATCGTCGAACTCGGAGTTTTCCGACACCCATTCATTGGTCGGTTCGGGCAAGACCCGTTCCTGGACGTCCGTCACGGTTATCGAAAACTCGATCGACTCATCCTCACCCTCATCGGGATCGGGATGTTCGGCGCTGAACGAGAGCTCGTCTCCGGTGGACGCACCGGTCAGGTTCTCGTCGAACTCATCGATGCCGGTCGCTCCGCTGCCGACCTCGTAGTCGTAACCGTCGGTCGTCATGCCGGGGATCTCTTCACCGGCATGGGTGGCGGCGATGTTGATCGTGACATGATCACCGGCCTCGGCGGCCCGATCGACGGGTTGAAGCTCGGAGAACTGACCGCGCATCCGGTCGACGGCCTCGGTGATGTCGTCTTCGTTGACGTCGATGCGTTCGATTTCGACTTCAAGGCCCTCGTAGCCGGTCACTTCGACCGACGGGCGGACCTCCACGACGGCATCGAAGGCAACGTCGCCATCTTCCTGGCCAGCCGTGATGTCGATCTCCGGCGGAGCGATGACGTCGACCTCGTGCTCCAGGACTGCCTCTGAATAGTAGTTGGGCAGCGATGCTCGAAACGCCTCTTCGCGGGCGTGGCCCTGACCGATTCGCGCCTCGAGAACCTTTCGAGGGACTTTGCCGGGCCGGAACCCGGGGAGGCGGACCTCCTCGGCAAGACGAGAAAAAGCTGCATCGAGATCCTTCTCGAACTCAGCCTCCTCGACCTCGACGACGACCTTTACCTTGTTGCCCTCGAGGGCCTCGACGCTGGACTTCACGGTCCGAGTGTACCGATCGCTGAAGGCCACCGCGCTAAGCCGATCGGCCGGTCGGCGGTTCACGAAGCGGTTCGGAAACTAGGTTACGACCGAAGCCTGGTGGCGGTAGAGTACCGGCACCGGGATGTGGCGCAGTTTGGCTAGCGCACCTGCTTTGGGAGCAGGGGGTCGGGAGTTCAAATCTCCCCATCCCGACAAGTAAAACAGCGGGTCCGGGCATCGCCGGTCCCCTCGCTCTGACAAGGCGCTAGCCCAGTTGCTAGTCGGGAACTCCCACAACTACCTGTTCCGCAGTGAAGTCCAGATCCCGTAAGTAGGGGTCGATGGCTCGATGGAAGCGCTCCATAGCCCTAACCATCTCCGGCATCATCGTCTCCCACTCTTCAGGATCAGCTGAGTAGCCGGGGCAGTCGGGAAGTTCGCGGATGATCTTCGCCGACCGAGCACTCGGCATCGGGTCCCATGAAAGTGGAGCACCTGCG
>CALIFY010000076.1 GCA_938021675.1 uncultured Acidimicrobiales bacterium | reverse complement strand
GAATTGTTCGGCGGTCATGACCACCCGGGCATGGTCGGCAGTATCGGACGCGATGAGTACGTGTCCGTTGCCGTAGTAGAGCGCGCCGTCGTTGCCGCTGTCTACGACACACGCGTGCTGGATACCCGGTTCCGCCACGATCGGGTCGAGTTCTCCTCGCTCGAACTGTTCGACCAAGTCGAGACAGCCCGCTACTCGGTCGTGGTTGTACTCGAGGTCGGTTAGTAAGAATGTCCACAGCTCCGACGCGTCGTCGGTGTCGGGGTATATTGTCCACCGGCCCGGTTTGTCGTGGTCGTTGAAGCCGGTGCCGTGCGGGATCCAGGCATGTTGGAATCTCTGTTGGAACACGGTCTTCATCCTTTGTAAACGGGGTAGGCAGTGGACCAGCCTTGGCCCGGGTCGCCTGGTACGTTGTATCGGCCGCGAATAGCAATGCCGTTGGAGGCCTGTCCTTGCCACTCTTGCGGCCAGGGTTGTGGGCGGTGGTGAGGCATTTCGTTTTCGGTGAATTTCGGGGCGGAGTTCTTGAAGGCAGTGTCGATCTCGATCATTGTGCGTCGTTGGGTCCAGGATCGGGGAAAGAACGTGCTGACTGCCAAGTCACCTTTGAAATCGAGTTTGTCGACCCAATGGCCGCCCGGGCCGCGTATCGCCGTTTCGGCTCGGACCACCCCGTTCGTGTCGACATCGATCGTTCTCGTGAGTCGGATGTTTCGGCTTCGGAGGTAGTGGCCACCGGATGCCCGTCCGAAGCCGTTGATGTTGCCGTGGAGCACGTGATCGAGTCGGCCGGGAGTACGCACAGGCCGGTACGCGGATTCCGGGATACTCACCAGGTCCGATCCGTCCGCCGGGCTGATCGCGTCGTCGACCGGGTTGGTGGATCGACCGACGGCGGGGGATGGTTCGGCCGTTTCGTCCAGTTGGGTGGCAAGATCTTGACCGACGCCGGCAACGAGTTCATCGCCGCTGCGGAGGAAGTAGCGGCGTCCGACCCGGACGATGGTCAACCCGGCCTTGCCGACCCCGTAGGCGGTCGACGCCAGCTCGACCATGAGTGCCACATCGGCACCACCCTGTTCGGCGATATTGTCCATCTCGAACTCAAGCTCGACGATCGACCCGTGTTCGTCCCACCCGTCCGGCACCCGGGGGGCATGCTCGGAGCCGGTCGAGTTGGCCGCCATGGCGTACAACCCGTTGGCGGTCACTACTTGGGCATCGGCCCAGTAGTCCGCCCACCACCCAAAGTTCTCGTTGTAGCCACCTTTCACCGCGCCGGTCAGCCCGTCTCGTGGGTGGGCGGTGGCAAGACCGACCCGTTCGCTGAACGTGCCACCGGTGGCCAGCACCCGATTCAGCTCCGCCCGCTCATGAGGGTCGAGAAACCGATCCAGCATCCACTTAATCCCCACCGCCCGGCCGGGATCGGTTTGAGCGATCCGTTGTAGCTGGAAGGCGATCTCCGGTTCGTCCAAACGAGCCCCGTACATCCCGGGCTCGGTTCGGCTGTCGTCGCGCAACTCACGGGCCGCTCGGTGCAATTCGGCGGCGTCGCCGTCGAGTGCAACCTCACCGTCGGCGTTGGCTACGAGTGAGACGTTGGCCGCCTGTTCCCAGGATTCGAGTTCGACCAACCGATCGTGGAGCTCTCGATACTCCTCGTCGGTCAACCGACCGCGGAGCGCGTCGTCCAACGCCTCGACCGGCACGAACTCATCGATGTGGAACCCGAAGTGCAGATCGGACGCCTACCGATCGACCGACACCACCGGCTCGGAGTGAAGCGATGACGATCCAACGTGATTGTTCTCGATCAGATCAGCGGCCCGCCGTTGGATATCGGCCACGAGTACCGCCGCCAACCTGCCCGGCTCGGACGCGGTCACTCCATCGATCTGGAATCGGGAGTCGTATCCGACGATGGCCTCGACCTCGTCCCGAATCCGTGCCGCGTCCGGCGGTCGGAGGCCCTCCGCCGCCAGTGCCGCTTCGAGAGCATCGAACCGCGGATCGTTGGCGTGATCCAACCGGTTGTCGACCACCGACACCGCGGCTCGGAACCGGCCGTCGCCAAGATCCTCGCCATAACGCTGCAACGCGGCCGAGATGTTGGTTACGAATCGGTCGAGCTCGGCCATAGCCCCGATCGTGTTGCCAACAGCGGCGATCTCGGACCGCTCCACCACGGTCCGCAACCCGATACCGAGCAAATCGTTTCGTTGCCGGGCCAAGGTTTCCCACATGCCCGCAACGGAGACCTGCAGCCGATCGCCGACCGCCACGAACTCATCCAGGTCGTCGGTGTCGGCCGCCACGCGTTCGGTCAAAACGTCTCCAACCCACCGGTCGCCGTGAAACGGGTCACCGCGGTCGGCGCCACCACCGGATCGAACGCCCGGACCCGCCCGCCGGAATCATCACCGATATACAGGTCGAGAACACCCTCCCCGAACCCCTGTCGGGTACCGGTCGCTGCAACCGCCTCACTGCGGCATTCCCGATTGATCCGGTTGACCTCATCGGCCCACACGGCGGCCCACGCATCGGCTTCGGCCCGCAGCCCCCGAACCCGTTGCGCTCGATCCACCGACTCCTCTCTGTACCGGTTCTCGAACGTCACTCGATGTGGACCCTCCCAAATCCTGATCGTCACCTCGAACGTCCGGTCGCGCTCACGGCCGATCTGTTCCAAGTGGTCGGCGGCATCAAAAAGGCTCCGGCAATGATCCAATACGGCGGCCAGACATGACTCAACAACACCCATCATGACAACCCAACCACACGCCCTCTGCAACGTCGACGGGTACCGGTCCCCATCGAGGCGATGTTGACCGCCGCCAACCCGCTTCGACGGTACCACCGCGGCCCGTCGCCACCCGTCGGTGGTGCTCAGCGTCTCGGGCCGTCATCGACCCGAGACCGGATTCGTCCATCCGTCAGATGAAATCTGCGATGGTTCCTTGTGTGCATGTCGGGGCGTTGTGACGGTCGGCTCTCCCAGTATCTCCATTGCTGTCCATGGATCTCCTTACAGAGTGCTTCCACTCGGGAAGCACCGTTCATTGAAGGGACAGCAAATGAAAACCCGTCGCAATATTCACAAACGGGGAGCCCTCGCTTCCGCCACCCTTGTCGCCGTCGGACTGCTGGCTGCTGCCGCCCCATCGGTCGGCGCCGTTCCGCTTGCCGGTGACGGCCCGGCCCCGTCGCCCGCCCCGAATGATGGTGTGCTTTTCGGCGATCCGTCCGCCGGGACCCGCTATGTCGTTTTCGACCAGCCGACCACAAGCCCGGAAAATCATAAGATCGTCGCCCAGTATCGAGTCGGTACCGGTTTTGTTCGATTCGTCGATGAAGGCGACTCGGTCTCCACCATCATCAAGGGAGACCGGCGGATGTTCTCGCTGTTGGCCGACGCCAGGACGGTCGGTAATCTTTTCGAGCTGGCAGCACCACCGAACGAGGAGATGCCGCCCGAACTGGAAGCGATCTCCGATGACGTGATCGACGAGCTGGTGGCCGACCAGGACAAGGAAACCCAGGGCATCGAGCTTGAATCCGAACTCTCGGCTAGTACCGACGACTGGGCCGACGAATGCGACGAGGACGAACACGAACAATGGCGGGATTCGTTCAACGACTGGCACGATGTCGGTCCGGTCCTCGCCGGTGATGACTTCATCTATCAAGAGCATCTCGCTCTCGGTGCCGACCCCGATCCGGTGTTTGGCTACTACTCGACTCTCGACGAGATCTGGCTCGGCGTTTGCATGGTGAAAGGCACCATCGGGGTTGTCGAGATCGACCGGTACAGCTTCACCAATATGGCTCCCGATGGGCAGGGTTGGGGGAGTTGGCAGACGATCGTTTCGACGAGCCTGAACTTGAGCCCTGGCGAGCGGTATCTCAACCACAACCACAGTCACTATGGTCCGATGCGTCGAGCTGAGATCAGAACCATCGGAGAGGCAGGAATAACCGGACAAGAGTTCTTCATTTCGGCTGCGGGGCAGGACACGTTTGCACCGGATGACCAGCTCAGTTCGTAAAGCGGCGTGCTGTCTTTGTTTGCATCGAGCGCATGTTGCCGCCGAGGTGATGCCCTCACCGGCCGGGATTGCGTAGCCCGGCCGGTAGGACCCTTTTGGTTGACACCTTCCATCTTGTTGCACAAGTATGGCGAAGAAGATAGGAAACTCGTATCGCTACCCAGATATCTCAGCGTGAAAATTTCCAGTTATTCCCACTGTGGGGGGGCGGTATGTCGAGACGTTAGGGGCACAGAGATGAGTACTGGGATGAAAATGAGTACGAAAAAGAACAGGCGGAGTCGCTGGTTGGCGGCATTGGTTGCCGTGGGCCCTTTGTTGGCGATTCCGGCGCTCACGCCCAGTCAGGCGAGTGCACGATGTGACGGAAATTCGGAGATAAACAACTATTATCTACGTAACGGTCAACGGCTAGTGTATGACCGGCCGATTGGGCAGACCTGCGACGGTGACACGCTCTACAGCTTCAACCATGAAGACGGTCCTTTCCAGGACGAACGCTGTTCATACGTTCACTTCCACCACACGACTACTGGTCCGTCAATGAGGACCACCTACACCTGTTCGAATGCTGATGCAACATTCGACGACGACAACACGACGACCAAATTCCGTTTTCAGACGTCAGGTTACCAGGGTACCTATTCGGTTTGGAATACGGGAACCGGCCACTAACGGGTATTCTAAGAACCCGTGAACCTGCACCTAGCCGTTATGAAGGTCTCCACGTTTGTATTGGTGGTATTGGTAGTGGCGGTGGGGTGCGGGTCGGCTGACGAAACAGTCTCTGTGTCGGATGCGGTGCGATCGGAGCTCATCGCGGTCCGCGACGCCGACCGTGGTCTGACGACGGAGGAATACAACGCCGAAGTGGAGGAACATCGCGCCGACTGCATGCTGTCGGAGGGGTTTGAGTACCTGCCGGTCCTCGACTCCGGTGGTCCCCGAAACTCGACAGCCCTCACAATGTCCGAAGAGGAGTTCATTGAAGAATTCGGTTTCGGTATGTTGACCCGAATCGAGCAGGAAGCGTTCCAACGGCCACCCGAAGATCCCAATGAGGCGTATTATGGTGAGCTTTCCGACGGGGAGCGGGCGGCGTATGACCTGGCCTTGGAGTCGTGTTTTGACGTCGCGACCTCGGAAGCTGGCGACCCGCCGGGCATGGTCGGTGTGTCACCGGCCGGCGATGAAGCCTTGGACCTGATCCATGAGCGGGCAATCACGTCGGCCGAATACCTGGAAGCTGCCGAGCAATGGCCCGGTTGTATGGCGTCGGCAGGGTTGCAGTTTGAAAATCGCGATGAGATGTTGAGCCGGTTAGGCCAAAACACCGATCGATTCGCTCAGCCGTTTATCGATAAGCTCAATGAGTTCTACGCCACCGACGATCAAGATGGAGCAGCAAGTCTCACGATGGCGGATGCGTTGACTGCGTCCGAATATGGTGAATACCAAGCGGCGGTCGACCTGGAAATCGAAGCCGCAGTAGCGGATCTCGATTGTGGCGAAGCAATGACGACGGCCTTCGATAAAGCCCACGAACGAGAGCTGAACGCCCTGATCGGCGTCGAGTAGGTTCCCTGCATTCGTACACCTCGTAGTGGAACGACACTCATTGGGCAACACGAGGTGGTTTGAAACGGTCGGTCGAGCTGAAGGCATCGGCCTGATCGACTAGCGTACACAAGCATGGACACCGCCGCCGTTTCGTCCTCTGAGCAGGCTCGCCAGCTGCTGCACTATTGGTATACGACGCTCACCGACCGAAGCCTCAGTACCGGGGTGTTCTCACGGAAAGATGCGGCGCAGCATCTCGGGAAAATCCCGTATTCCGACGTCTTGGACGGGCAACTTTCTGAAGAGGCGGTCGCCTTCTACTTCAAAGATGAGGCCGATGACTGCCTCCAGGTGACGGTGGAGATCCGACCTTTCGTCTATAACAGTCGACGCACTGGTAAGAAACCTCCCCTGGCCAGTCACGGAGTGATCACGCCGATCGTGGCAACTGCGGAACTTGCCCGGGACGGCCACCTGACCCCGGGCGGAAAGGTGGCCATCCCCCGAGCGCTGCTGGCGCCGCTGGATGACGACCGACTGACCATCGGCAACCTCGATGATCTGTACCGTTTTGTCATCGATCAAGACCCACTACCTGGCTGGCCCGGTTATCTGGCGTATTGGAATGCGCTTCTGGAGTCGGTGTGCGGTGGCTCGAACATCGCCCCTGACCAATATCAGATGTCCGATCGCTCCGGCATCTGCATAGCGGAATCCGATGACATGACAGCCAAAATCGAAGGTCTGTATTCCCATCTCCTACATTCGACCGGAGATGTGCCAGCGCTGGTCCGCACCCTGGCAACAACATCGGAACAGACGCCATCTATATCACCACAAGCGGCGGGAACGTTCTTTGGCCGTCGCTCGTCGCACTCAAGTCGTGACTACGGCCTGTCGCCGACCCAACGGACCGCGCTCGCCGAAGCTGTGACTGCCGAACACGGTGACATCGTGGCGGTCAACGGTCCGCCCGGAACGGGAAAGACAACGCTGCTACTCTCGGTCGTTGCCAGCTATTGGGTTAACGCCGCCCTGGCCGGCTCGGATCCCCCGTTGATCGTGGCTGCCTCAACCAACAATCAAGCGGTCACCAATGTGATCGACGCGTTCGGCAAAAACTACGGCACGGGCGACGGTGCTTTGGCCGGTCGGTGGCTTCCCACCGTGAATAGCTACGGCTCGTACTTTCCTGCCTTCAGCAAAATGGAGGAGGCTAAGAAACACTTCCAAACCCAAGCCTTCTTCGATGAAATCGAAGATGACAACTACCTTGCGTCTGCCCATCAGATGTACCTGGATCGGGGCCGAGTCGCGTACCCGAATCTCAGAGTTTCGTCTATCGAGTCGATCGTCGCCGCCCTTCACCGCGACCTTCACCGGGTGGTCGCCGAGCTGCAGGCGGTCGGCCAGGCTTGGGATCGCACCGTGGCGGCCAGACACATGCTCGAACACCATGTGGCCCAGGCGTTGTCGACCAGCGAGCTATCTCTTACCCGAGAGACCTACCAGGCCGCTCTGGATTGCGACTGGCCACGCGTCACGCAGGAACTCGAAACGCAAGAAAAAAGTGAATCGATATGGCTGTCAATCTTCGGTTGGCTGCCCCAGGTGAAAGGACGCCAGACGAGAGCGTCGTCTTCGACGGCCAGGCTGCACTGGCCGTCGAAACTTCCGATGCCGAACTGGGCGAGCAGAGAAGAGGTGTTGGCTGATGTTCGATCTTGGACCGAGTTGCGTGCGGCGGTCGAAACATCACGCCAGGAACTGTCCCGCCTGACCGAACCTCTTTCTGGCGGAGTGACGCCCACCGATCAGGATGAGCTGGAGTCCGTCTGTGATCGGACGCTTCGCTTCCAATCGTTCGTGCTAGCCACCCACTATTGGGAGGGCCGCTGGCTTCTGGCGATGAACGAGATCCCGTGGTCGCTGGAGGACGAGAAGAACAAGAGAGGGCGCGGTCCGGTCTTGTCTCGATGGAAACGGCGGATGATGCTGACTCCCTGCGCTGTCTCCACTCTCCATTCGTTGCCCGGCCAGCTGACGGCTCGACGATTGGAGGGAGGCAAATTTGTTGACGACTATCTCGATGAAGCGATCGACCTTCTGATCATCGACGAAGCGGGACAGGTGTCACCCGAAATTGGTGGAGCGGCCTTCGGTTTGGCGAAGCGGGCACTGGTCATCGGCGACACAAAGCAGATCGAGCCGATCTCGAACACCGTGGGCTCTGTCGACAAGGTCAATCTCTTCTCGGCGGGGCTCGCCTCCGATGCGGGTGATTTCGTGAAACTGTGCGACCGCGGATTGACGGCATCGTCCGGGAGCCTGATGAGGCACGCTCAGAATTCCTGCAAGCACCATCAAGAACCCGACTTAGATCGTGGACTCTATCTCTTCGAACATCGGCGTTGTCGAGACGAAATCATCGGCTACTGCAATTCGCTTTGTTACAAGGGTCGACTGCAGCCGCTGCGCCAAGTCGACACCGACAAACCGGCGCCGCCGGTTCCTGTCCTGGGGTACGGACACGTTGATGGGATATGTACGACGGCTGGCACGAGCCGAGTAAACCTCGTCGAAGCCGTCACCGTCGCCGAGTGGATCGTCAGCCAGAAAGGAGCGTTGGAAGCACACTACGACCTTCCAGTCTCGAAGATTGTGGCCGTCGTAACCCCATTCAGCGCCCATGCCGAGGAAATCGGCCGAGTGTTGCAAGAATCTGGAATCAACTGCGGAAAGGGCGGCCTCACGGTAGGCACCGTCCACTCGTTACAGGGAGCGGAACGTCCGGTGGTCCTGTTTTCGCAGGTCTACAGCAAGCATGCCGACGGTCCGTTCATCGACGCCGGCCCGAACATGTTGAACGTCGCCGTCTCCCGAGCCCAAGACAGTTTTCTCTTCGTCGGCGATCTGGATGCAGCTGCCGCAGCCGGACCGTCGAGCCCTCGACGCAAGCTGTGGTCCTGGCTCCGAAACAACGGTGGGCAAGAACTTGCGTTACCGCCACCTGCGGTGCGTCGCGATCTGGCGCCGTCTCCTTCCGATGTCGATCATCTCAAAGACTTCGAAGAGCACGACCGCTTTCTCATCGACACGCTCGACCGTGCAAAGAACGAGGTGCACATCGTGAGCCCCTGGTTTCGGCGGATGGCGATCAGCGAGTCCCATGCTCTTCCTGCGATGAATAAGGCGGTGGCTCGGGGTGTCACCGTGCGGGTCTACACCGACCCGGTATCGAACGTGTCGAGCGGTAGCCGAGATGAACGGGCCGAGCGTTCCCGGCAACTAGACCACGATCTATCGATTCTTTCCCAACGCGGCATCGAGACCGTCAAAGTCCGCCATGTCCACAGCAAAGTGGTTATCGGCGATCGCGATGTCTACTGTCTCGGTTCATTCAACTGGTTTAGTGCCCGGCGTGATAACAGCGCCCGGCTTGAGGCATCACTCGTGTACCGAGGGGATCGACTCGTCGACGAAATTGCCACGCTGCTCACAGATCTTGACGCTCGTAGGGTCGTCTAGCTACATCCGTAGTGTCCGGGTTGATCGTGCGGTCACGACGAACGA
>CALIFY010000075.1 GCA_938021675.1 uncultured Acidimicrobiales bacterium | reverse complement strand
TCGGGCGGTGGGCCAATCGCGTCGCGAGGTGTGTCTGACTCGGCTGGTTCGGCTGGTCGTGTTGGGTCTGTTGGCGGTCGGGGTGTTGGTGAGGGTTCTGGTGTTGGTGTTTCTTCGAATGGGTCGTTGTCTGTGGGGCGTGGAACCGTAGGTCCGTTGCCTGGGTCCTATTCTTTGGGCGCTGTTGGTGGTGGGCCTTCGTTTTCTGGTGGGGCGTTTGTTGCGGGTCAGTCGAGTAACGGTTCCGGTACTCGCCCGGACGGCTCACAGCAACGTGCTCTAGGTCAGCGTGTTCACGACCGGGGTGGTCTTGGTCGGGGTGGTTTGGGGCGGGGTGTGGTTGAGCTCCGTAAGGAGATCGATGATTTGGGTAAGGCGAAGGCTGTTCAGCGGGCTCGGTTGGAAAACTTAGTGTCGGTGGTGAGGGATGAGATCCCTGGTATTTGGGAGTCGTTGCGTGGTTTGGGTCCGGGGCGGGGTAGTGGGTCGCGTGCTCAGTTGTCTGGTTTGGTCAACAACTTGAATGGGTTGTTGACAGCCGATCAGCGGTTGAAAGTGAACGGGCTGGGGTCGGGTATGGACCCCGCGACGCGTGGCCGTGTGGAACAAGCGCGTGATAACGCGCTACGTACGCGTGATTTGCGGGGGAACGTTGCGAAATGGATCGAAACGCAGAAGCGCTTACGAAATGACGCCCGAATCGAGTTCTGGGATCTTTCCCAGCGGCACCAACGCGCTGTTGAATTGTTGGCTGATCTTGAGAATCGTTTGGGTGGCCCCCGAAACGGTGATCAGGGTAACGGGTCTGGTGATCCGGGTGGGCGTTGGACCGACGCCAATATGGCTGGGTTGGAAACCCGACTCAACCCACTAAAGAATGGAAAGGTCCAGGTCCGAGATTCAAACTACCCGGCCAGTCGCACCCCAGTAGACCATGAGACCAACGTTGCTCGGACAACCGAAGGGGTACTTGACCAGGAACCCCCAACCGGTGATGGCGATGCTGGGCAGGGGATCGGCCTTTACGACGAATACGGCTTGCCGGTCGGGCCGCATGATTCCACTGGGACGCCTCGGGATGACGGCCGCACCGTCGTTGCAACCTCGCCATTCGGAGTATCGCCGGATCACTCGCCCCGCTCCTCAAGTTCTTCGTCCGTCGGGGCCGAGGGTTCCTTCTATTCTTCTGAAGGTTCCACATATTCTGCTGGAGCTTCCACCAGAAATGCCTCATCCATTGGCGAGCCAGAAACTGATACGGGCCCGGCACCGTCCGGTTCAGCCGTTGGACGAGAATCCGGGTTTGGATACACCTCGCTTCCGATTTCGTCAGGCTGGGCTTTGGGACCACAGCTTCCTCGCGTTTGGGTGTCAGGGGCGGAAGGTACGCCGGGGGCAGCTCGTGGTGTCGGACGTCGTACCGATTCGGTGGGTGAGGTGCCACCGGGAAACAGAGCTTCAGCCGGTCGTTCGCGGCGTGACGAACGAACGCGAGATGGCCTTCGGTCGGCCAGCAGCGCAGGGGCGCGTCGGGCGTCGGCGGGGCCATCGACCTTCAACTACGGGCCAACAACGGGTGGAGCGGTTAGGCCAACCTCGTCCCACGCCAGCTATCGCGGTGGGGGTCGGGTTGACCCTGCTCAAGCAGCTCAGTTGCCGCACGCAATCAATGCCCGGCCAGGCGGCTCAGGTTTGTCTCCAGGTCAACACGATTCTTCGCACAATACGCCTGCAGAGCCGGACGTAGTCGACCCCAGCCGCGAGGCGGCACCGGCCACTGACGATGGGGTGGATCAGTCCTCGCCCGGACAAGACGCCGTATCGGGCTTGATTGATTTTGACGATCACGGCCTTCCGGTCGGGCCGGTGGACGGCGAAGGGAGCGAAGGCTCGGGTGACCCTCGTAGGGTCGTTCGGCGGGGGCTATATAGGGCCACTCCTGGGGGAGGTGGCCGGAGGGTTCCGGGTTGGGAGAACGATCTCGCGGGCACCGCTCGACGTGGTCCTCGGAGTGCTGTGTTTGGAGCGTCGCCTTTAGGCGGGACCGGAGGTGGTCCTCGGAGTGTTGTGTTGGGGGCGTCACCTCTCGGTGGTGGGTTTCGCGGTTTGGTTGGGGGTGTTGGTGATCGGGTTGCGGAGGGTGTGCCGGGTGGTGTCAATCTTGATCCTCAGGGTCCGTATGGACAAGGGTTGGCCGGGTATGCGGCGAATGGTGGTTCAAACGGGCCCTTTAATGTTGTTGTTCGGCCCGATGGGAGGGGCGGGGTTGTTGATGGGGCCGGTCGGAACATGGATGTCAATCAACTGGCAAAGCAGATCTCTCGTCATGTTAACTACGTCAAAGGAACGCAGGTTCGTCTTATTTCTGGAAAGACTGGGTCTGTTGAAAGTTCTCTGGCTCGTCGACTTTCGGGCAAACTTAAGGTGGATGTGCATGCACCTATCGGGGACGTCGAGGTCCTCGGTAATGGTGTAATAAATCCAAATACTATTTGGCGTTTGTTTCGTCGGCCTACGGGCTTTCTGAATCGCCATTTTCCGCAGCCTAGTTCGGAGAACCCTCAATGGGTGTCAGGTCCGCCTGAGCCGTTGTTGGGTCGAAACGCACACGGCGCACGCGTCCTGTCGGGGCCGCAGGTTCCTCATCATGTGGTGGTTGATGTTGGCAGCGGCGCACTCCATACGGTCGATGGTCACGTCGATCAACTGCCCGGGGTTTTCGGTAAGCCCGTTGCACTGTTTTCTTCTGGTGTTGAGGTGTACCAAGCTCAACAGTTGGCGAGAGAGTTGCATCGCGACATTGTCTTCACCAGCGGTGACGTACAGGTACGGGACCCTGCAAGGCGTAACGCTACGGTCGTGACAAGTACGGTATGGCAGCGGGTGGAAGCTCCAAATACTCGTGACGATTTTCTACCTGAACCTTTGGGTAGTGACGACCTAAAAACGGCGGTTCAGCCGCCCCGGATTCTGACTGGCCCACCTGACTCATCGTTGGGTAGGGCTACACATGAAGCACGCAACCTGCCGGGTGCGACTATCGATGGTTACCTGGTGGTTCGCGTTGGTAGTGGCGCTCTCCATACGGTTCATGACTACGTCGCTGACATGCCGGTCCGGAGCACACCAATTGCATTGTTTTCTTCTGGCGTTGAGGTGTATCAAGCTCAACAGTTGGCGTCCGACTTAGGTGTGAAGGTTGTTTTCACCGACGGTGAGGTGCATTCCGAGGCCCGTCGCCGTCACCGCGCCAAAGTCACAACAAGTACGGAATGGCTGCAGGTAGAAGGTCTGAATTCTCCGCCGAAGCCTTTGAAAAGTAGGGACCTGAATATTGCTGTTCATCCGGAGCTCGCGCCTGATGTTATGCCGGTATTGGAAGAAGGGCCCGAAGATTCTGAAGGCTCCGAAGACGAGGGTGGTGCTCCTCATTTCGACCGCACCGAGTTGCAGCGGTCAGTTCCTCTCGGTGAACTCGCTGGTCAAACCCGTTGGGACCCCACACCTGGTGGAGGTGATGGGGACAGTTCCCTTCGGGACGGGTTGTCGGTACTTCGGGACCCGGACTCTACGTCAGAAACGCAGGCGGATCTGACGCAACGGGGTGGAGTGTCGGCAGGGTCCGATTCTGGGCGAAGGGCGGCCAAGGAATTAGAGCTTCAGCACAGACTGACGAACCTTCCTCGCTTTGAGACCGAGTACGACCATGACACGCCAATGCCAGCGATGGGTAGCGCCGTGGCCCGTCATGAGACTCTTGAAGGCGGAATTGGTGTGCCTGGGGTCGTGACATCCAACCATCGGTCTGGTGTCGATGTAGATGATAGCGCTGAGGCGGGTGTTGGTGATCTGGGGTTGAGTTCCAGGGAGTCGGGCCTCGAAGTTGGAGGCCAAAGGGAGGTAACCGATGGATCTGCGGACCGTATGGTTCGGTCAAATGAATTAGTCGGTCGGGCCCTAGGTCGAGGCGACCGTGAACCAGGGTCGCCGCTGCCGTCTGGGGTTGGTCGGACGCTTCGGTCCCCAACCCTGGAAACTCCAGATCGTGTTGACATCGAGGGAGAACAAGGCCGCGAAGTTCACGAAATGGAAAGGTATGGAAGGGAACCTGGTTTCCCGGAGCATGCGGACTTCTCGTTGGCGACGGAGTTGTTGGCAAATCTATCTTCTGTCGACTACCAGCGTGCATCGAGCGAACTTTTGGTTGAGGGCCTCGGTGGTATCCCGATCGCCGAGCAACAGAGACAGGAGATGCTGAGAGCCGTTGGGTCTGGTGAGCTCAATGGCCGAGGCGACAGGGTATATAACGTAGGCGAAGGTTCGTCATTTGGTTTGGCGTTAACCGGACTTGCTAATGAGATCCACTCGCGAACGTATCGTGAGGTCAATCTCCCCAACAGAAGGTTGGTTCCTTATACGTTGGAAGTGAAGAGGTTTGGACCAGGGGGAGGGGCTGAAGGTTTTCATCAAGACAAACCTCTTTACCCTTTGGTGATTGGGGTCAAGCTGGACTACCTGAACGATAAGGAAATGGAATACATCGATCGTTCTCATATGGTGCATGTTGCACCGAGGCGGTCTTCAGCGAGAAGTGCTTTGGCCTTCAGGACGAGGTCGACATTTGATCAGAATCGTCATATTCGTCGTGTTGAGCCGAGCCGATTCGTTGTTTTTCATGGCCGGAACGATGCCGCTCCCGACAATAGGCCGAGTCTGGTCCATCGGTCCCCTCCCGGCTCGCAAGGTCGGGTAATTGGTCTATTCAGATTTAGGTTTGCCGATGAAGGAACTGCTGTGCCGCAGGTTCCGGCAGCGGCGCGTCAAGATACGTCATATCGTGATCAGTTGCCAAACGTGTTCGCTGCGGCGAACAGTATGGGGGCTCACCGAGGGCCAATGTACTTCACCCCGGAGTTTAGGGGCGGAACAACATCAGGTATTGGGGATAGTTCGTCCGGTATTGCTCGGCGCGGGGTTGGTCCGGATGGGGCATCGGTAGAAACCGGTCATCGAAACGATCGAGAGGTCGTCGTTCAGCGGCGCTTCGGGGCGCGTCCAGTGAGGCCTGGTGGCGCTCGTGCGGGGAATCGACGGGCCGATTCAGATTCGCTGCCGGCTGGGGCAGCGGCCCGGCCACCTGGATCTTCTGATCGTTCGACAGGACGAGGTGGTTCGGTGCCTCCGGGGGATGGTGGTCGGTCTGCGGGTCAGGTAGGTGGGGGCCACATGTCGGCGCCGCCGCCTAGCGGGGCGGGCGAGCTACTTGGGAAGGCGAACGCTTTACTTCAACAAGCGAGGCATATGGAACGTGGAGGTATCTGGTCTTCGGAAGCGGTTCGGTCTGCCATCGACGACGCGGTGGGGCTCGCCGAAACGGCAGTCGCGCAAGCGAAGATTGAGCGGCGGTTGGATCAGGAGTTGCGTCGGGCCGAGAGCCTTGTGTCCCTTACCAGAGACGTCGAGCACTTGGGCCTAGATGCGGCGCGGGAAGCGGCAGCGGCCGAGGCCCAGCGGGCGTGGATCGAGGTGCGTGAGGCGCGTGCGGTGATGGGCAACGACCATCCGACGGTGCTGGCAAAGCAGGAAATAGCGCGGGCGGCCCGCGTGCGCGTCTCGGACCTGCGGGAAGCCGGGCCGAACGCTGTCACCCGGTTGAACGAAGCGACCGGAAAGATGTTCCAGGTCCGTTTGAACGCTGAGATCGCTATTCGGGACGCGGCAACCGCCGTATCAAACGCACAAGAGCTTTCGGCACCGGCATCATCGCAACGGGACACCGGCAGTGAATCTAAGGAAGAGTTCCCGGGAGAAGAGGAGTTCTCCCGCAGTGCAGGGGTCGAACGCGTTAGGAGATTCCGGGCCGGCGCAGATACCCAAACGTCAAGCGATAGGCCTGTGGGCGACGGCAGGCCTCGCTTCGATGCTGATCTGCCCGCCGAAGATCGGGAGCTTAGGGCAAACCCTTCCGGAGCAACGTTGGAGGCTCGGTTCTGGGCGCCACAGTCGGAGCCGAGGCCAGGGCCGGCTAGGGGTGGGTGGGCCGTAGCCCAGACCCCATTGCCGAGGTCTCCCCGTTACTTAGCACGAGTTCTTGGACGTGGGGGCGATAGCTCGCCGGTGGGCCCGCCGCGAGCCGATGGGGAGCACTCCGCCGGGTCAGATGCAACGCCGCCCGGTTCACCGGTTGCCCGCGAGGTTTTGCCGAGTGGTAGGTCCGGGGGGAGGCCCACGTTTGGACGGCGTCGACAGCATCCGAGTGGTTCGTCGGCGGGTGCGGTGAGCGATCCGGCTGACGGTGTTCCACCAACCGCTACCGATGGAACTGGTTCTGCTTCGCGACATCCGCATCCTTCGAACGACCCGGGCGCAGCCGGAGGAAATCGGCCAGCGGTTGTTGGGGAAGCGGCCGATCCCGACGCCCGGAGTGATGCAAGCAACGACGGATCTGACGGTGGCTATGACGCCGACCGGGGTCAGGGCTCGGACGTCGATGACGCTGCTGGCAGCCAGGCTGGTACGGGTTCGGTCGGGCCGAGCCAGGTCACGCCGGGGGCTAATCCCAGCCCAGCTGGCCCGATAGGTCTAGTGCTTGACCCAAGCCGAACCTTTGTGTCGTGGGCTGGGCGAACGCGGAACGGATTGTTTCCTGTCATAGCTACTGGGGGCCGGACTGACGCTGTCATGGACGGCAGCGGCCAACGCTACGACGCAAAAGCGCTCGTCGAAATGATCAAGAATGCGCGCGGTTATCGCCAGGGACAGGGTGTTCTCCTGCTTGCCGACCAGGCCGGGCACGTGTCGGATGCCCTCGGAGTGGTTCCCTTCGGACAACAAGTGGCCGACGGCCTCAGGGCACCCGTAACGGCCCCGGTGGAGGCGATCACGAGATTTGGAGAGCAGATCCAGCAGGCCAACCACAGACGGCAGGCGCTTGGTCGCCGGCCGACACTCAGGGAGTTTACGCCCAAGAAAGGCGGCCCCAGCCGTCTCTTGCAACACATCCGGGTCAGGTTCGGCAAGATCGTAGATCCGCGAAATTTCCTCGATGACGGTCCCCAAACGGATCAGTCTTCGGACGATAGCTCCACGTCCTCTGGAGATAGCGGGCCGGCATCCGCCGCACACATCAGAACCTTCGATCATGGTGCTGGCGGAGGTGGCGCCAGCCATTGGGGCGCCTCCCCTCTGCCCCCTGGGAGCGGGCCTCTACCCGATTCCGGGCATGAGGCTCGAGCGGCTGACCAGTCGGATGACTCGGGAACTGGGCCGAACCACAGGGTCGGCGGGCGTGATTGGAGCGAGGTCGCTCCGGTACGTCAGGGCAGCCCGGGACGGGGGCAAGCCTCTGACGACCCGAGTGGGACCGTCGAATCAGAATCTTCATCTCGCGGCGACCAGGGAGCAACGACGCAACCAGCCGAGAGAGAAACGCGTCAGGTATCTTTCGTGCCCCCGCAACGATCGAGCGATCGTACCGACGCCGGTTTCGCCGGTATGGGAGACGGGGGCTCGGAGCGTAGCGACGATGGCGAGGCGGCCGCTTCTGACCCCGAAGCTGATGAGTTGCTGCGACAGCTCACTGCGTTACGCATGGATGACCCTTACGAGACCGATCAAGCGTTCCCCGATCAGAAGCTTGACGCAAACGGTTTGCCGGTCGCTCCGGGCGCTGACACCGCGGCCAGGGGGAATGCTTCGCAAGCCTCATTCCTGGACGAAGTGAGTCGTAGACTGGAACGTCTACGAGGCGGTCATGTGCCCGATGAACCGCACCGCACGTCCGGTTCGATGGGGGACCCGCCACAACGCTCTGGCGACTTGGTCGGCCGTGAATCTGAGTCCGATTCCGGTAGTGAATCTGATGGCAAGTCCGCCTTCTCTGGTACGCAGTCATCTCGAGGGCAAAAACGCACATTCGGGCAATCTCTTGGGTCGCCGGATGACTATTGGGTGCCGGACACAATGGTCCAGCGCGATGAAGTAGTCGGACGTGTAGAACAAAGCCCGGAGACTGGGGCCGGTCAAGAGGGCCGCGAGATTTCGGAGGTCGTCAGGTCAGGCGCAAGGCCTGGTTTCTTCGGCCGGCGCTCCCTGTTTGCCGGTGCTCGTCGGGGTGGTCAGACTGGCGCTGTCGATTCCGGTGGTGGGGTGAGACAGGCTGACAACGCCACTCCGAACGGCCGTGAAGTTGTCTCGTTTGGCGGGCGCCTAGTAGCAGCAAATGCAATCGGTAGAAGCGGTATAAATCTATATTCTCGAAGCGATGAGGGTAGCCGGTTAGATAGATATGTATCGAGAAGCAGTAGCGATGGAATCTTCAATGTTGTTGTTCGAGGTGATGGGCGCGGTGGCGTAGTAGACCACGCTGGGAATCCTCTCGATGGTGAGAGTCTTGCACAATTGATTCGTAGTTCCGACTACTATGTGGGCGGGCAGTCGGTTCGGTTGTTTGCTGAAAACACTGGCCTGGGTGATGCGCCTTTGCCGAAGCAACTGCTAGGTGAACTTGGGATCGTTGTTCAAGTGCCAGTCGGAACTGTGCAAACCCTTTCTCCAAACAGGCTTCCTGGAATGACTGTGGCATGGCGGGAATTTTCAGCCTCGAATGAGCATCCGAGCTATGGTGCTGAACCGCAAAACTCAGTTGCATCTAGACCGGTTGATGGGCCAGCTGATAGGTTGCATCGTTGGTCGGCAAGTGAAGAATCGGTTTTCGACAGTGATGGCACGGTGGCTATTGATGGCCTCGTAGTGGTCAGTGCAAGTCCGGAAGCGCTTGAGTCCGTTCCGATCATCATCAATAGTGATGAATCCATGAATGGGTTGGATGCCGTATTTCATCAACCGTTCGTGGGGGTCAAAGAAGCTCAGTTTCTCGCTAGAGAGCTGAGGCGAGACGTAATCTTTGGCCATGCGCAGTTTGATGAGGGTCAAATTTTAGTGAACGAAGGTCATCAGTGGTATCGACTCAGGGCGCCGACTTCTGATTTTGATTTCAAGCCCGAAGCTCAGAGTGGAAGTCGAAACTTGACAACAGTTGTGGTTTACCACCACAGGCATCATGAAGCAAGTGACTTCTCAAGCGTTTCTATTCCCGGTCATATCGTGGTCAACGTTAGTGCGAAGCGGCTGCAGACGGTTGCAAGGTTTGTTGAAAGTTCGATCTACACTCGAACGGCGCGTGTCGACCCTCCGGTCGTCTTGTACTCCGATGGCGTTCAGGTCGATCAAGCTCAGAATCTTGCGAGAGAATTGGGGCGAGATGTAATCTTTACTTCTGGTAGCCCACGGGTTGACAATGATCTGCATCCGAGTCGGATTTTGACGTCTGGGCAGTGGCAGCGAGTGTCGGCCCCAAATACTCCTATCGACTTTGAGGCCGACACTCTACATGGTGCTGATTTGCTTCAAGCCCTCGGAGCTGATTCGGGTCTGGGAATCGACTCGGGTCTGGTCGCTGGCAGCCAGCCGCGTTTAGATGGTGTCGCAGCCGATGTCCACAGGCTTTCTACATTTGTAAGCAGTCTTGCAGCAATGGTTGATGCAAACACCCCGGCCGAGGTTCGGAGTGCAGTCGCTACTGCGGAAACGGCCCTTAAGACGGCGGAGGATTACGCGGCATTCGCAAACTTCTGGACGACACAGCGATTGCAGGCCGAGCAGATTGCTGCTGCCTTTACTGACAACTTGGATCTAGCTAGAAGCTCCGCCGAGGCGGCGAATGCTGAAGCGGTGCAATCGGTAAGGCAGGCCGAGAATTTGACAGGACCCTTCGGTCCTTACCGGTCGCCGAGTGACGTCGTCGGTCAAGCGAATCGGTTAGAAGGAAAGAAGGCAATCGCGAGGAACGCTCGCACCGAATACGCCTGGATGCGGGAATCGAAATCGACAGCTGAAAAGAACTTGGAGAATGCCCGACGGGCCGAAAGTCAGGCGACGGAGGACGCTCGGAACGCTTTGGGTAACGCTCGGGAAACCGCCGAAGGTGCTATGGCGTCCGCTGTGCTGGTTTGGAACAGCCTTGGGTCGTCCACTGGAACGGAAGGGACTCGGTCGGGTTCAAGCCAGGTCACCTCTATGCAAAGATTTGGGGCTGGTGCAGATACGCAAGGGTCAGACGGCGGGAGCACGAATGGAGGCCGACCTCGGTCTAGCATCGGGTCGGACCGGTCTAGTGGTCGTGACTATGAAGGTGGCGAGCAGCCATCGAGGCAAGGTGATGACCGCTCGGGCCAGCCAACGGCGGAGATGTCCTCCTTGGAAGAATTGGAGGCTCGGTTCCAGGCGCTGCGGTCGGAGCATACTAGCGGTGTGTGGGCCGTAGCCCAGACCGCGTTGCCAAGGGACCCTGGATACCTCTCACGTGTGCTTGGACGGCAACAGGATCCCACTCCGATGGGTCAGCTCCAAACACTTGGGGAGAGCCAACCCAGCTCGGAGACGGATGGTTATGTCGCGTCGCCGGGGGAGGTCCCGGGTATCGCTCTACCTCCCGACGACGGCAGAGCCAGCGCGACCGGTGACAATTTTTCGAGTTCGCCGTTGGGCTGGGAGGCCATGTTCGGCACGAGATTCCAGTCGCGGCTCGAAGGGTCGACCTCCTCGGATCGTACAATCTCCCGTGGGGTTGATGGGCCGGTCGGTGCTGCAGCGAGACCTTCTGCTACTCCTCGGCGTGTTTCTGGCGATCGCTCGTCGTCTTTGTCACGTGCTTCGTCGAGGCGTGCGGCGAGGACATCCCCGTATCTCCGTGTTCGTCCTGTCGGGGGGCGTGGTCGGTCGGCTGCTGGTGTCTTGGGGAGTGGTCGGGGTTTTGGTCCCGTTCGTTCTTTTGGGGAGCGTCGTGGGTCGGCTGCTGGTGTTTTCGGGGTCGCCTCGGATCGTGGTCTTGTTCGCCATGGCGTGCAGGGTGTTGAGTCGACTGCTCGTGTGTCAAGAGGCGGTCGGGGTACTGGTTTTGCTCGTCCTTTCGCTGGGCGCGGTGGGCAGGCTGCCCGTGTGCCAGGGGACGCCCCGGGTTTTGGGTCTGGGTATTCGACGTCCAATTTTTCCAGCGACCCCGATTTCGGTTCGGACCACGATTCGAGTGGTCGGCAATCCAGCGTCAGATCGGAGGGCCTGAGCCTGCAGGCACAAGCCACCCCTGGACAGGCTGTCACGAACCCCGTTCGAGACAGTGGAGTTGCCAGCCTCGGGGGTGATGGTTCCCCGGCCGCTTCGGACGAGCTTCGCGGAAGACAACCTACTGATTCGGTCGGATCGGGGGCAGATAGGAGTTCGGCTACATCTCTGGATTCCGGCTACGGGGAGAAGCCCAGGTCACCGGTTTCTGCTCTTGAGTCTGACCCCGAAATCTATGGGTCTGAAGCCGACACGCTCTCTGGCGGAGGATCGGTTGAGCGGCCGGGTACTTTGCACGGCACGCGGGCCGTCACTGATGAGTCCCTAGGTCGGGGTCCGGTTTCGGATCGCGATATCGGTCTGGCGTCGGCTGGGGTGGATAGTAGCGATATTTCAAAGAACCCGGATGGTACATACTCGGGGACGTTCACTACTCACAGCGGCGGCGGTGGTGGTTTCTCCCACCTTTCTCGCCGTGCGGTTCGTCCGCTACTAGGAACGTCCGTCAACGGAAACGCCGCTGTCTCGCAAATGATCGGCGACAGGAGTGGTAGGAGGCGTTCACAGTCTGACCCTGATCCTGGAGCGATCGGTTCGACTCCGTCTCGCACTAGTCCTGTTGGTCGTGGTGAGCGTGTTCCTGGTCCACGGTCGGTTGGAAACGATTCTGGTGCTGGGTCGCCTTCGTTTGCTGTGTTTTCTGGGGTTGATCGGTCTGGGTGGTTGTGGGGCGGGTCGCGTTCGGTTGCGATGCGAAATTGGCAGTCGGACAATGAGTTGGCGACTGAACCCGAATCTGGGAGTTCGGACGGATCGACCACGGACTCCGGTACGGACTCTTCTGATTCTCGGGAAGGTTCCAGAGACGACACCTGGGAATCGTTTGTCCGAAATCACCTTGCTGAAGATGGCTCCGCTGCCTCAGAACCCAGCATAGGCGTCGAAGAAAATGAGGGCAGCAACACCGATTCGGATGCCTCGCTGGGGGCGTTTAATCAACCGACTCCAGCGGCACCCTCAACAACCGGTACCGCGGCGGCCCGAGCAGGCGATGGAAGGAATGGCCGGTCCGATAGCGATCAACCCAACGGGCCTGCCAACTATCACCCACGGGGGCAAATAGCGTCTCTGCTCAACGGCGATATGCCTTCATCGGATGAGAGGGGTTCTGCCGAGGGCGACCCCAGCGAATCGGACTCCGATGGGTCGACGGGTACTGGCTACGAGGCCAGCAGCGAACAGGAGCCGGAATCCGACGAAGCTGGCGAGGATACCGTGGAGCGTCGCCGTGAAGTGGTTGGACGGGTCCACGAACCGCAATACGAAGGTCATCGGACGGTTGGGGAGGGTCCGCCGGCCGACGGCGAGGTTGTCCCCGTTGTCAGATCTGGCGCGCGCTTTGGTGCGAAATGGCCGCAGTTTGGCAGGCGTCGGGATGGCCAGCCGGGCGCGGTCGATCACGGTCGTCAAACCGGTGGAGGGACTGAACGGAGACAAGCGAGTGGTCGAGGAGGCGATGCCGTCGTTGGTTGGGACCCAGCTCAGGGGCGGGCAATTCTTGGTGTTGTCTCCGTAGGTGGCCGTCTAATCCCCGCCCCTGAAACAGGTCGAAACGGTGTACATCTTGATCCTGAACACCCTCTTAGTGGCTGGTTTGACAGATACATAAGCCAACCAGCCACCGACGGCGTGCTAAATGTTGTGGTTCCCGAGGATGGAAACGATGAGGGACGGCACGACCGTGAACGTACTCGTTCGGCTGATGGTCTTGTCGAACAGATTTGGAACGCTACCGGCAACGTGCGGGGTCAAACGGTTCGGTTGTACACGCGGGGCAGACGGTTCGGTTGATGCAAAAGAACGCTGGAGTGGGCAGTGTGCCTCTCGCTGCGCAGCTGGTAGCCAGACTTGGAGCATCGGTCGAGGCGCCAATCGGCAGCATCGAAGTCCATGTTGGTGACCACAAGATGAAGTCAGTCCTGTGGCGCAAGTTCTCGTTGCCAGAGAGTTCGTTGAAGGCTGCCGATGTGGTCTCGGCAGAGTCGGTTACATCAGAAATCGTGGCAGGTCCCCCTGAACCGTTGGCTGGTTGGTCGCCGCACGACTCAACAACGTTTGAGGCAATGTCACTTCCCAGCCAGATAGTCGTTCGGGCCCAAGCGTCCGCACTGGAAGGCGTTTCAGGTTACCTCTCTCGCAACTTCTCAAACGATTCCAACGGGTTGCCGGTTGTATTGTTCCAATCGGGTGTCACCGCTATTCAAGCTCAAGAAATTGCCAGGAAGGCTCAGCGAGATGTTGTATTTACCGAAGGAGGTCTGTATGTGTTTAACGGCTTTCCTCGGTTGGATTATGGAAATACATGGCAACGGGTTAGAGCGCCAAGGTCCGATGTTGATTTCAAGCCAGAAGAGTCTTTCTTGCGATACCCGACCGATTCTTTTCCCATGCAAGTGGACCCGGTAGAGCGCCTCAGGGGAGTAGAAATTCTGGGCCACTTACTACTCAAAGTCGATCCTTTCCATCTTGACCTGGTTGCCAATTACGTGGACAATCACATCTTCACGCAAGCGGCGCGGACCGACCCTCCAATTGTGTTGGTCACAGGGCTGATCGGTGTCGCTCAAGCTCAGAACCTTGCGAGAGAACTTGGCCGAGACATTTTCTTCACCACTGGCGCGACCTCCGTTGACCTTTACCAACGTCGGGTGAATTCCGACCGCTCATGGAACCGAGTGAAGGCACCTACGTCCGCTATTGATTTTGAGCCGGAAGGCTTGGGCGCCTCCGATCTCACCGAAGCGATAAAGTCGGCCCCCACCGCCGAGGACTCGGGGCCAGGGGCACGGGGGGGCAGGGCATGCGGTCACGATATTCGAAGACAGTTCGGGTCGCGGCGGTGGTGCTGTTCACGGTGTATCCGAGGGTTCTGTAGACCCAACTCTGAGTTCGAGGATCACCGAGTGGGTGACGGCATCAGTCGCGAGCGATGAAAGCGGAATCGATGCGTCAACCCTCTCTGTGTTTGTAGATCAGCTTTCTGAATCGGTGAACAACGCAACAGATGAGGTCGCCAAAAAGATGATCCAAACTGCGGTCGATCATGTCAATTCGGCGGTCGCGGAAGCAAAATTCGCCAGTTTTTGGGCAGGGAAACGGAGTGACGCTGAGAGCGCTCTCAATGCTGCGAAGGCCGAATTCGAAGCGGTAGAACTCGAGGCGGTACGCCACGAGTTGGCCCAAGCGTCCGACGAAGCGATAGACGCGACACGTACGGCCGAACGTTTGGCTCAACTGGCCATCCGTGACCCATCGTTCTACGAAGCCTCGGTTCAAGCGAACCGGTCAATGGTCGAGAAACAGGCCGAGGCTCGGGACGCTCGGATTGAGTTCGCCCGACTCCAGTGGACACTAGCTGAAGCGGAGCAACAATTGGAGAAGGCCAAAAAGGCAGACGAGGAGGCTCGTTCTCGCGCTGGGTTGGCGCTGATACAGGCTGGGGCCCGCGCCCTGGCGGCGGAGCAGCTTTTGCGAACAGGCTGGCGACCGGCCTGGCGGGGCGAGGTTTACTCTGAGGGCGGTGGAAGCGGTCGGCTCTCCCCGCGAGGTACTCGTTAGGTTGAACCCTCGCAGTTGACGCACGGTCTCATCATCTCCTCGCGGGGAATCGATCCCAAGAATTCGCCTCCATGGCCGGCCCACCTAAGCTCATCCTGGTGAGTTCTCGAGTGGTGTTCTCAACCGTGGTGATCATCGCTCTGTTGATCGGTGGAAACTTCACCGCTATCAAGTTCGCTCTCGATCACACGACACCCATCCTCATGGCCGGTATGCGAACGGTAATTGGAAGTTCGTTCCTCATCGGCTTTGCCTTGTTGCGAGGCGAACGCTTGCCGACCCGTCTCGTCGACTATCGCAACATCTTGGCCATCAGCCTCAGCATTACTACCATCTCCAGCGGCTTGTTGGTGGCGGGGATTGATCGTGTCCCGGCCGGGGTGGCGTCGCTTATTTCCGGCACGATGCCGTTGTTCACCGCAGCGCTATCGTTTTTCCTTCTGGGAACGCGGATTCGGCCGGTCGGTGCGGTTGGGTTGGCCGTCGGGTTCGCCGGCACCATCGTGCTGGCTTCCCCATCGCTGGTGGGGTCGCCGGGAGGAAGCGCCGCCGCGGCCGGCATTGGAATGCTCGTCGTCTCGGCTCTGGCCTGGGCCTTTGGCAATGTCTACATGCGATGGCGTGATCTGTCGCGGGTGAGTCCGGTCATGCTCGTCGGGGTACAGCTGGCGATGTCAGCTTCGGTCCTTGTTCCGATCGGGCTTCTGGTCGAAGGCGTGGCCGAAACCGACTGGTCGATTGGTTTGCTCGGTCCGCTCCTATACGCGGCGATCCCGGCAAATGCCGTGACGTTCGCCTTGTTGGCAACGGTGGCCACACGGGCAACCCCGACCCAAGCTGCGTCGAGTGCCTATCTGATTCCCGTATTTGGCGTGCTGTTCGGCTGGATACTCCGCGGCGAGCGGCTTGGAGTGGTCGAAGCGGTCGGCGGTCTGTTCGTCATCGGTGGGGTCTATCTGGTCGTGACGTCGGCGGCACGGGCCCCGGCCGAACGCTAACTATCGGGCCGTTCGGTGTATTCGAGACCATTTCCAGTCTGAACGGCGACCAATGCCGCCTGATTTCTTCGGCCCGTACGGTGCGGCGATCGGGTCAAACAATGGGGACATTCGAGAGTCCTGAGCGGCATTAGAGACGTGCATGGGCTA
Source organism: uncultured Acidimicrobiales bacterium (assembly GCA_938021675.1). GTDB lineage: Bacteria > Actinomycetota > Acidimicrobiia > Acidimicrobiales > SZUA-35 > JAHELU01. Next base: position 71,477 of record CALIFY010000075.1, on the reverse strand, counting down.
GCTTGTCGATGGTGCCGCGCCAAGTAAGAGCTTCGACGGCGCTGGGTCGTAGGTTCTGGGTGTTGCTAGGCGCAGCGGGACTCTCCAACCTGGCGGACGGGATGTTTAAGGTCGCGCTCCCGCTGGTGGCCGTCACCCTGACGAGATCCCCGTTTCTCGTCGCATCGCTCGAAGTTCTCCGAGCCACGCCATGGCTCGTGTTTTCCCTGCCGGCCGGTGCGCTCACCGACCGTTGGGACCGTCGGACAACGATGATCGTCGCCGACGTTGTCCGGGCGTCACTGCTGGTAGTGGCCGCATCGTCGCTAGCGGCAGACGTCGGGGGCCTTTGGCTCTTGTTTCCGGTCGCTCTGGCAACCGGTGTTGCCGAGGTATTCCACGACACCGCATCGCAGACAATTCTTCCAAGCATCGTCGACACCGCCGTGTTGGCCAAAGCCAACGCTCGGATCCTGGCCACCGAACAAAGTACCCAACTCTTTTTCGGGCCCCCTCTCGCCGCTGTGGTATTTGGCCTCGGGGCCGGAGGGGTGATAGCGCTCGGATTGCCCGGACTGTTGTGGATTGGGGCGGCGATTGTGCTCGTCACGTTGCGAGGCCGGTTCAAGGTGTCCAAAACGGAGTCGGTCGGTTCGCTCCGGTCCGAAATCGCAACCGGTGTTCGCTATTTGTATCGGCATCCGGTCCTGCGGCGGTGGGCCACCATCTCGGCCTGCGGAAACCTTTGTATTTCGGCGACGCTTTCGATTCTCGTACTGCGGGCCTTTGGTGACGACACCAGCATCGGCCTTGGCCTAAACGAGCGTGGATACGCCCTTCTCCTGCTGGCGGTCGCCGGTGGCAGCATCCTCGGAACCTTCGTCGTGGAGCGGGTGTTGGCTCGCCTCGGACTGGCCAGAACGGTCACGCTCGGAATCGTCGGATTGTCGTCGCTTGTGATCGCCCCCGGCCTTTCCGACAACGCCATCGTGGTGTGGGTGTTCCTCTTCGTCGGTGGGGCCGGCAACACGCTGTTCAACGTGCCAACGCTCTCGTACCGGCAGAAAGCCACCGCCGAGGAATTGCTCGGTCGGGTCAACAGCGCCTTCCGATTCCTGGCCTGGGGCACGATCCCGCTTGGAGCGGTCATCGGCGGCCTGATCGGTGAGTTGGTCTCTGTCCGAGCTGTCTTCTTGGTCGTTGGCGTGGGGTTCGCCGGTCTGTTGCTCATCGATCGGGCCATCGACGACGAGATGTTGGAAGCCAACGCCAAGCCGTCCGAAGCGGGCGCTGCGGGTTGACAAACCCACTCGCTAGCTTCGGCCCGGTCAGGGACGGAGCGCGACGAGTTTCGGTCGTCGAATCCTCGTTTCGACATCACCGAGCCGCGCACTATTAGAGTGTCTTGGAGCCGTCAGGCCTGTTCGTTGGCCGTGACGCTGCCAATACCCAGGGAGAAACCAACATGAGATCACTATTGCGGCTGCTTGCTGCCGTTCTCGCGCTGTCGCTTGTGGCGGCAGCGTGCGGATCGGACTCGGACACCGATGTCGATACGAGCACCGAAGACGACACTACCGAAGAGACCGAGGCGGAAGATGCCCCGGAAGATGAAGGCGATACTTCAGAGGAAGAGGGTGCCGAAGACGACGATGCTATGGAGGATGACGAAGACACCGGCGATGACGACGGCGACGCGATGGCCGCCTCCGGTGCTGGGCTCCTAAGCCTCGAAGATGAATGCGCCAGCTTCGACGGCATCGAGGCCCCGGAAGGATTCACCGTCAACCTCGTCACCGATATCGGAAAAGTGGACGATGGCACCTTCAACGAGTTTGCCTTCGAGGGCATGCAAGCGGCGGTCGAGTGTTTCGGCATCGAGAATCAGAGCGTTATCGAAACCGTCTCCGAGGCCGACTACGCGGCCAATATCGCGACAACCTTGGAGTCTGATCCCAATGTCGTCATCACCGTTGGTTTCCTGTTGACCACCGACACCGAGACCGCGGCCACAGAGAACCCGGACATCAACTTTGTTGGTGTCGACCAGTTTCTCGTGGAGTATCCAGACAACATGGTCGGCGTGCTCTTCAACGAGCAAGAGGGCGGATTCATGGCCGGGGCGCTCGCCGCGTCGCTTAGCGAGACTGGTGTCGTCGGTGTAGTCGGCGGCCGAGAAGATGTTCCACCGGTCGTGAAATTCGTCAATGGCTATAGCGCCGGAGCCAAGTTTGTCAATCCCGATGTCAACGTGCTCGAGATTTACAACGAGAGCTTTACCGACCCGGCGAAAGGGGCCTCGGACGCCGCCCAGTTCATCGGTGAGGGCGCCGATGTGGTCTTTGGTGCTGGCGGCCAGACCGGTTCCGGAGCGTTGACGGCCGCCGCTGAGGCTGGCGTCTTCGCTATCGGGGTCGATCAAGACGAATACAACACCACCTTCGGCGGTGGATCGGCTCCTGGCTCCGAATTCCTGGCCAGCTCGGCCATCAAGCGCGTAGACCTGGCGGTCTTCCGCAACATTGCGGCCGCCGTAGACGATTCGTTTACCCCCGGGCCTTTTGTGCTTACCGCGGAGAACGACGGAATCACGTACGCACCGTTCCATGATGCTGCAGTCTCCGATGAGGCGGCGGCCAAGGTAGAAGAGGTCAGGGTTGGTTTGGCCGACGGCAGCATCGACACCGGCGTGTGCGCCATCGATGGTTTGTTCGTCGGTGAAGGATCAGCCTGCGATTGATCTGATTCGGCCCCCAATCAACTAGTTGTAATCTGTACGAAGGTCCGGCGCTTCTGCGTCGGACCTTCGACTTTTTACTTGTGCGTGATATGTCCTACCCTCAAACGCACTTGGTGTTGAGATGGTGTCGCGGACGCGCCGACCCAAGTCTGGAAGACGCGTCCGTGGAGAACGGTGCGAGCGGAGAGTGTCGATGAATGTGCTGATATCAATGCTGGGAAAGTGCCGATGAGAAGGTTGATGAGCGTGCAGGTGTTGGGATATCGAGCGTGACCGTTGACGAGCGTGTACCGGTCCTCGAGGTCCGAGGGGTCACGAAAACCTTCCCTGGTGTGATAGCCAACGAAGACGTAGACCTGGTCCTTCACCACGGTGAAATTCATTGCCTGCTCGGCGAGAACGGCGCCGGGAAGAGCACTCTGGTCAACACCGTGTTCGGCCTGTACCAACCGGACGCTGGATCGATTCACGTCCGCGGCGAACAGGTGCGCTTCGGAGGGGTCTCCGACGCCATCGATGCTGGTATCGGGATGGTCCACCAACACTTCCAGCTCATTCCGGTGTTCACAGTCGCCGAGAACGTCATCCTTGGTAACGAGGTGACCAGTGGCCCCTTCCTCGACCTCAACGCGGCACGAGAGCGGATCACGGAACTCGGTACACGGTACGGGTTGAAGGTCGACCCAGACGCAAAGGTTGGGGACCTATCGGTTGGGGAGCAGCAGAGGGTCGAGTTGGTTAAGGCTCTATTTCGAGAAGCTGACATCCTCATTCTCGACGAACCGACCGCGGTGTTGACCCCAGGAGAGGTCGACGACTTCTTCTCCGTCGTTCGAAGCCTGGTCGATCAGGGAAAATCGATCGTGTTCATCACCCACAAATTGCGCGAAGTGTTGACGGTCGCCGATCGCATCACGGTGCTTCGTGGCGGCCGGGTCGCCGGCACGGCCGACCCGTCGTCGGCAACCCAGCAGAGTTTGGCCAACCTTATGGTCGGTCGAGACGTCGTCTTCCAGGTCGAGAAAGGCGAGTCGGCCCCGGCTGAGGTGCGTATCGCCATCGATGGCATGAGTGTCGAGGACGACCGCGGTGTCCTCACCGTGAACGAATTGAGCCTTAAGGTTCGGGCCGGAGAGATCTTCGGGGTTGCCGGGGTCGAGGGGAACGGTCAACGTGAGCTTGTCGAAGCGGTGGCCGGCATGCGACCAAAGGTCGGAGGACACGTCGAACTGCTCGGGCGAAACGCTACGAAACTCTCCCCCCGAGAAATCACCGAACTTGGCGTAGCCCACATTCCCGAAGATCGGGGCAAGCACGGAGTCGTTGGGGCGTATTCGATCGCCGACAATGTTGTGTTGAACCGGTATCATCATCGACCCTTTTCCCGCAGGTTCATACGAGACCGCCAGGCGATCGCCTCTGAAGCGGAGACCTTGGTCGAACGATTCGACGTCCGAACCCCTGGGGTTGACGTGCCGATCCAAAACCTGTCGGGAGGCAATCAGCAGAAAGTGATCGTGGCCCGAGAATTGAGCGGCCAACCGGGGGCGATTCTGGTCGCTCAGCCAACCCGTGGGCTCGATATCGGCTCGATCGAGTTCATTCACAACCAGATCATCGCCCTTCGCGACGAGGGGGCAGCAGTGTTGTTGGTGTCGGCGGAACTCGATGAGATCCTCTCACTCTCCGATCGAATCGGTGTGCTCTACCGAGGCCGGTTAGTCGGGGTGTTCGACACCGCAGAGACGTCCCGGGAACAACTCGGCTATCTGATGGCCACCGGGGCAGCGTCCGACGCTGAAGCATCGGTCGTCTGATGGGTGAGTCGGACTCCCTTCAGGGAAAGATCGTCAAAGCGTGGAGCGTTCAACCAGTCCTGGTGCCGCTGTACGCCATTCTTTTGTCGTTTATTGTCGGTGGCGTCCTGATCGCCATCATCGGCGTCAACCCGTTCGAAGCGTATTGGGCTTTGGTCCGGGGCATGGTCGGCAGCCCCGATCGCGTCGCCGCCTCGATTGCCCGATCGGTGCCGTTCGTCGGCTCAGCACTCGCTCTGGCGTTGGCGTTCAGGGCTGGGCTATTCAACATCGGGGCCGAAGGTCAGCTGTTGGTAGGTGGAATTTTGGCCGCTTGGGTTGGAACCTTCAGCTTCCTGGCCGATGCCCCCGGTCTGGTCGCTATTCCGACCGTCTTGATCGCTGGTGCGTTCGGAGGGCTGGTGTGGGGAGGTGTCCCCGGCGTGCTGCGGGCCAGAACAGGAGCTCACGAGGTCATCAGCACCATCATGCTCAACAGTGTGGCGCTGTTCATCGTTCGCTGGATCGTCAATTCTCGCGATCCGGTGATCCTTCGGGACACCGCCGCCAGCGTGCCGAGGACCGAACAAATCGCCGATGGTGCGGTGTTGCCGCAGCTCGTCGACTCGGAGCCGAATCTGCACTTCGGACTGTTCGTCATGATCGCGGTGGCGGTTGTCTTGGCGTTCGTTATTGCTCGCACAACGTTCGGGTTCGAGGTCATCACCGTCGGGACCAATCCGAACGCCGCCCGGTACGCCGGAATTAACGTGAACCGAATCATCGTGTCATCGATGGCACTCTCTGGAGCGTTCGCCGGAGTCGCCGCCGCCAGCGAAGTGTCGGGAACGAACCAGTTCTTCCAACCGGGAACCTTCGCCTTCATCGGCTTTGATGGCATTGCCATAGCATTGCTCGCTCGGGCGAACCCGGTCGCCATCTTGCCGGCGGCTCTTCTTTGGGGATCGTTGCTGGCCGGCGCTCCGCTCATGCAGCAGGAAGCGGATGTATCGATCGATGTAGTTCGGATCATCCAGGCCATGGTTCTGCTGTTCGTAGCGGCAGACGCCATCGTCCGCTATCTGTTCCGTGTACGTGATCAAGGTGGCCGACACATCGATGCGACAAACGCGGGGTGGGTGTGATGACCGGGGCCGGAGTCGACGAAGTCGCAGAGCAAACTGGAACCGTTACGAGCGACGTGGGCGCCACAGGGCGTCGACGGTTGGGGCGTCGGCAGATCACCGGTGTGTTGTTCGCGGTTCTCGGCGTGATCCTCATCGTCGCTGTCGCTCCGTCCATCACCAGCGAAACCAAATCGTTTGCGTTCGAATCACCACCCGATCCGCTGCAGTTCAGCTTTTCTCCGCCGACACTCATCGTGGCCGTCGGGGTCCTCTATCTGCTATCGGCCGTCGCGGCGTTCAGCCCACAGCGGTTCGACGGTTGGGCCGGACGTCTTCACCTTTTTTCAGCGATATCTGCCGTTCCCCTGATCATGGCCATCGCCCTCGGGCTGTCCGGTTCGTCATCGACCAACGTGACCAACTTGCTCGACGAGTCATTGGTTCTGGCCACGCCGGTCGCCCTTGGGGCAATGACGGGGTTGTGGTGTGAGCGGTCGGGCATCATAAACATCGGCATCGAAGGCATGATGTTGGCCTCGGCCGGCGTCGGCTTCATGTCTTTCGCTCTGCTCGGCGCAGCCTCGAGCGTGGCCTGGTTGTGGGTGGCGGTGCTCGTCGCCATTCTGACCGGTGGATTGCTGGCGCTGCTGTTGGCAGTCCTGTCGATCAACTTCGGTATCAATCAGATCGTGGCCGGCGTCGTGATCAATCTGTTCGCCCTTGGGCTCACAGGCTTCCTCCGATCGGAGGTCATCGTTCCAAACGGCAATTCCAAAGGCCTCTCAACCACAGAATTTGGCGTGCCACTGCTCAGCCGGCTGCCGATCCTCGGAGAGACGCTGTTCCAAGGAAAGCCCATCCACTACGCCATGTATGCGGTGGTAGGCCTGACGTGGCTCGTCATGTTTCGAACCGCCTGGGGGTTGCGGGTGCGGTCGTGTGGCGAAAATCCCCACGCCGCCGAAACGCTCGGTATCGACGTCATCACCGTGCGGTATCAGGCCGTCGTGGTCGGCGGGTTCATCGCCGGTATGGCCGGGGCTTGGTTCTCCCTCGAGTCGCAATCTGGATTCGAGGACAACATGACCAACTCGGCCGGGTTCATCGCCCTGGCCGCCCTGATCTTCGGCAAGTGGACACCCTGGGGTGCCTTCGCGGGGGCCCTGTTGTTTGGTTTTGCCAGGGCACTCGGCTCCCGCCTGCAGTTCCTCCAGGTTGAGATCGGCGGATTCGGTATTCCGAGCGAGTTTTTTCAAAGCCTCCCGTTCGTCGTCACCATCGTGGTCGTGGCTGGAGCGCTCGGTCGGTCGATCGCTCCAGCCGCGGAGGGCCAGCCGTTCCGTAGATCGAAGTAGTCTCGGTCGATGACCGCATCCGTCGACGACGTCCGTTCTCGCTCAAACATCGCAGACCCGACCCTGGCCGACGAGGGCGCGCTCGCTATCGAGTGGGCCCGGAGACATTCGGTGATCCTCGATACGTTCGTACGGGACCGGCTTGGCGACGGATCGGTTGAGGGGCGACGGATCGCCTTGGTGGTTCACCTCGAAGCAAAGACGGCCTTTCTCGCTACCGTGCTCGCCGATGCCGGGGCCGAGGTCGTGGTGGCCGGCAGCAATCCTCACACCACCCGAGACGAGATTGCCGCCGCCCTAGTGGACCGGGGCATCGAAGTGCATTCGACCAGGCTGAGCGGCTACGAGGCCTGGGAGAAACATCTGCTCCACGTGGCCGATCGCGGCCCGGAATATGTGATCGACGATGGCGCCGAGCTGACGATGCGCCTGGCCGCCCACCGTCCGGAACTGTTCGCCGCCCTCCGAGGGGTGTCGGAACAGACCACCACCGGCGTGGCCCGGTTACGGAGTCTGGCCGAAGCCGGCCGGCTCCCGTTTCCTGCCATGGCCGCCAACGACGCCCGATGTAAACACCTGTTCGACAATCGCTACGGGACCGGCCAATCGACCATCCAGGCCATTCTTAACCTCACAAACCTACTGATGCCGGGAAAGCGGGTTGCCATCATCGGCTACGGCTGGGTCGGTCGAGGGTTGGCAACGTATATCAGAGCGATGGGCGGCACGCCGATCGTGGTTGAGGTCGACCCGGTCCGGGCCTTGGAGGCCTACATGGATGGGCATGAGGTTGCGGCCTTGGCCGACGCGCTCCCCGATGCCGACATGGTCATTACCGCTACCGGCGGACTGCGAGCGCTCGGACGATCTCACTTCCCCCTGCTCCGGCCGGGGGCGATCCTGGCCAATGCCGGTCACCACGATCTGGAGATCGATGTCGAGGCACTCGCCGCGGCGGCACACGAGCAGGACGAGGTCCGCCCCGGCATCACCCGCTACCGGCTTGACGGTGAGCACGAAGTGCTGGTCCTGGCCGGGGGTGCGCTAGTCAACATCGCCGGTGGGCTTGGCCATCCAATCGAGATCATGGATCTCTCGTTCGCGGTTCAGGCGCTCTCCTGTCATGCATTGATGACCGGCGAGTATCGACCGGGTGTCCATGTCCTAGAACCTCACGTCGACGACGCGATCGCTCGGGCCAGGTTGGCCATCGATGGAATCGAACTCGATGAAATATCGAAAGAACAACGCGACACGATCGATCCTTGGATCGTCTAGCTACTGGTTGGATTTACCCATTGCCGAGAGTATTTCGATCCTGCGACGCGGGTGTCAGCTTCGGTGGTTTCGCTCGGTTTCATAGGAAAATGGGACGAATTTCATATTCAGGGCGACCCCGTCGGGCTTCGGCGGGAAAGGTGAGATCGGTGATAGATGTCAAGAACATGTTCGGTCGGTATGGGCGAAATGGCGCGGTCGAAGCGGCACTATCACTACTGGTCGCCGCCGCCACCGTCGTCCCCGTAGCGGTCGCGGTCGGTGCGCTGGCACTCGTCGACCTATTCGGCCTCGTTCTGTTTGTGCGGGGCTTGTGGGGATCGGGGCTTGGGGAGGGACTTTCGTTCTTGGTCGGCCTCTGTGCTGTCCCTATCCTGGTCGTCGTCGGGGGGATTTTTGCCGCCGTGCGGGCCGATCGCTTTTGGCCGTGGGTGACCGGAGCTGTACCGGCCGACCCCGCCCGTGTTGATCATCGTGACATCGTCGCCACCGTCGAGGCGGTAGGGCGAGAATTGGGCGTCGAACCGAGAATCCATCTGCTCGATGTCGACTGGTTGAATGTGGCCGTTCTTGGCGGCACAGCTCAAAGTCCAGCGATTCTTCTGACGAACGCGCTCGCAGAACTGCCCGAGTCTGAGCGTCGGGTGTTGGTTGCCACCGCATTGACCGGCGCCGCGGTCGACGGCACGGCTGATCGGGTCAGACTGGCCGTTCGTGCCCCGGCCGCGTTAGTGGTGGCTGCTGCTCGGGCTGGACTCCGCCGGGTCTGGCCTCTGCCGCTGTTCCTCGTCCTGCAGTCGTTCTTGGCTGCGCTCGGCGCCGGCGCCGGATGGTTCTTCAGTACCCCGTTCTTGGTTGGCCCGGCCCTCGTCGCAACCTATGGCGTCGCCGTTCTTTGGTTGGCGGTATTGGCCCGCGGGTCGACCGGGTTCGCTCAGCGTCACCGGGCCGAAATCGATGCCTCTACCGTCGGGTTGGTCGGTGATGCCGTGCGCTGGTGTGATGGTCTCGATGCCGTCCGCCGATTCCCCGCACCATGGGGGCGCCGCCGCCACGACTTTGACTGGCTGCTCCCGCTCGACGCCCACGAGCATGATCTGCGAACGGCCCGGGTGTTGGTTCACGCGGCGAGCGAACTCGAAACGACGGGCAGTTCTCAGCCGACCTCGGTCTGATCGCCATCGTCGCCAGGCGGATCACCGACAGCCGACACCCAGGTGGGGCGCTAGCCTCGGTCTCGTGTTCGGGTTGATCACCGGAAGCGGTTTCTACGACATCGATGAACTCGACGGTCGCCAAGACCTCGAATTGGACACGCCCTTCGGGGGGCCGGTTCGGGTGACGACTGGGCGTTGGCATGACGTATCCGTCGGATTCATTGCCCGCCACGGATCCGATCATTCGGTCCCCCCGCACGCCATCAACTACCGGGCCAATATCTCAGCCTTGGCGGAGGTAGGCGTGACCGCGGTGCTGGCCACCGCGGTAAGCGGCGGGATCGACCCGTCGATGACTCCGGGAACGTTGGTCGTAATCTCCGATTTCCTCGATTTCACCACCGGTCGGGAGGCGACCTTCTTCGATGGCTCGGCGAGGCCGGTCGTCCGCGGTGGCGAGCCGTCTCCCAAGGTCGGCCACACCGACATGAGCCGGCCATACCATCCCGGTCTCCGAGCTGCGATCCTCGCCGCAGCGGCCTCCGAGGCGATTGGGGTGATCGACGGCGGGATCTATTGCACCACGAACGGACCTCGGTTCGAAACGCCAGCCGAGATCGCAATGATGCGGACGATGGGGGGACAGCTGGTCGGGATGACCGGCTATCCGGAGGTCGCCTTGGCCGCCGAGGCCGGCCTTCCGTACGCTGCCATTGGCGTGATCTCCAACCCGGCCGCCGGGTTGGGCGAAGAGGAACTGGGAGTCGACGACATCATGGCAGTCATAGCTCGAGCGGTTGAACCGCTGCAACGACTGATCGGGCGGACCGTGGCCGAAGTGGGAGGGCATGGGCTCAACAGCTGAGCACCATGAGAGCAAGATTCGTACCGTCGACTGGGTCGACGATGCCGTGCTGCTCGTCGACCAGACGGTGTTGCCTCAGCGGGTCGAGATGTTGCGTATCGACCGGGTGGCCGATCTGGTGGCTGCCATCGTGCGCTTATCTGTTCGAGGGGCACCGGCGCTCGGTGTCGCCGGCGCGTATGGAGTTGCCCTCGCCGCCTCCCAGCACGGCCCAACGGCCGACCGGGAGGCATTCGACGGTGCGGTCGAGTCGATCCGTACTGCCCGACCGACGGCGGTCAACTTGGCGTTGATGGTCGATCGGGTGACGCCGGTGGCGGTGGCCGGCGGGTTCGAGGCTGCGCTGGCCGAGGCGGACAGAATCCGAGATGAGGAGCTCGCAGCCTCGGTGGCGATGGGGGATGCCGGAGCCGATCTGGTCGCTGAGCTGGTCGCTGGCGCTGGTGCTCGTGCTGGTGGTGCCGATGCTGAACCGGCGAACATCCGAGCCATGACGATCTGCAACACCGGAGGTTTGGCCACCGTCGAACGGGGAACCGCCCTTGCGGTGATCCAGACTCTGCACGAGCGAGGGCGGTTGGCCGAGGCATTGCCGGTAGAGACGAGACCGCTGCTGCAGGGCGGTCGCCTAACGACCTGGGAGCTGCGACGGATGGGGGCACCGCATCGGCTTCTCGTCGACTCGGCCGCTCCGTTTCTGTTGGCCCGTGGTCAGGCCGACGTCGTGTTGATCGGCGCCGACCGGGTAGCCGGCAATGGTGACACCGCAAACAAGATCGGCAGCTTTGGTTTGGCTCTAGGCGCCGCTCATGCCGGTGTGCCATTCATCGTCGTTGCTCCCGAGACGACGATCGACTTACAGACCTTGACCGGAGCCGACATCGAGATCGAGGACCGTGATGGCGATGAGGTAACGGGCGTTCGAGGGATCGCGATCGCCCCGGAGGGAACCGAAGCGGTGAATCCCGCGTTCGATGTGACGCCGGTCGGGCTGATTACCGCCCTCGTGACCGATCGACGGGTCGTTCGCTTCGATAGGGGAGAGACGCTATGAGCGGAGATGGCAGCGAAGCCCCACCCCCGATCCAGACTTCGATCGCGACCACAAACGGGCCAGCTCGTCGGCTGGTTGGCGATTACGTCTTGCCCGGCGGTGGCGATGGTCGAGTGATCGAAGGCGGCGCCGTCGATATCGACGATGCCGGGCGGGTCGTGGGGGTAGGCACCGAGGCGATGCTGGGCCAGGCACCGCCGACCGTTTCGCGGTTGGGCGGTCTCCTCATGCCAGGTCTGGTCAACAGCCATGCCCATACGCCGATGACTCTCGTCCGGTCGGCCGGCGACGGAATGCCGCTTCAGCGTTGGTTGCAGGAGGGGGTATGGCCGCGGGAAGCCAAGATGACGGCCGAAGATGCGTGGTGGGGCATGACACTCGGCTCGGCTGAGATGTTGTGCGCCGGGGTTACCACCAGTTGCGAAATGTACCTGTTCGAGGAAGCCATCGTCGATGCGGTGGTGTCTAGCGGTGCACGGGTTGTCATGACCCCGGGCGTCATCTCAGCTCTACTGAAGGACGGCGAGGTCGATGATCGAATCGCCGAGATCACCGACTTTTATCACCGCCGTCATGATCCGGAGGGCCGGATCCACGTCGGCTTCGCCCCTCACTCGGTCTACGACCTCACGCCCGATCAGTGTGGTGAGATCGCCCGTCAGGCCCAAGCGGTGAATGCGTTGTTCCATATCCATCTTGAGGAGACGTCGACCGAACGCCAGCTGGTCCTCGATCGCTACGGCAAAACGGCTACCCGCCTCCTCGCCGAGGTTGGCGCCTTCGATGGACCGGCCATCGCCGCCCACGGGGTGTGGCTCGATGAGGGTGATCGGCAGTTACTGGCCGACGTTGGTGCCGCGGTAGCTCACTGTCCGCAATCCAACTGCAAGCTCGGGTCCGGGATTGCACCGGTGGTCGACCTGTTGGCCGCTGGCGTGACCGTCGGGCTGGGCACCGATGGACCGGCCTCAAACGACAACCTCGACCTCTGGGAGGAGGTCACGCTGGCCCCGTTGTTGGCTCGCGGTGTCGGCCTCGACCCGGCAGTGATGGATGCCGCGACTGCGCTCGACCTCGCCACTCGATCGGCAGCCAAGGCCATCGGTCTCGATGACGTCGGGGTGCTTCGGGGTGGTGCATGGGCCGACGTCATTCGCATCGACCTCGACCAGCCGGCCTTCACCCCAGGAATAGACCTAGTGACCAATCTAGTCTTCGCCGGATCCTCGCGATTCGTAACCGATGTGTGGGTCGCCGGTTGTCCGGTCGTCGTGGACCGTCGACCGGTCGGGGTCGATGTGAGCCAGGCGATGGCCGAGGTGTCGAGTCGAGGCCGTCGCCTGGCCGATCGGTAGCATCGCCCGCCGGCGGGGGAGCGTTTGGCGAGCGCCGGCTATGGGCGACGCGTAGCTCAGTTGACTAAAAGATGACGACGCGACCTTTCTCCATTCCAAACGTCTTACGATCCAGAGGCGCGAGCTTCGACATCCAGCAACTCGAGCGTAAGGTGACGTTGTGGCAGGGGCGATTCAAATCACGACACCAAAGTCCGAGACCGGTACGACCAACCCGTTGGCCGGCAAATCGACCGAAGAGCTCATTCGGGAAGCGGTACCCATAATCGTTGGGGCCGTTTGCGTCTTGGCTCTCTTGTTGACGATGCAGCGGGCCGACATGATCGTCGGCTGGACGGCCGAGTACGACGGCGTTGGCAACTTCGTCGTCGAGGGCTGTGCCGAGGACGCTGGTCTCGGTGCCGATCAGTGGCGCTGTAGCGGCACGCTGTACGCCGACGATGCAAGCGATCCGCTTCCGTCGACGCTCGTTACTTCGAGCGGAGCGCTCGTCTCCGATCGACCGTTCGTCGGTGAGCAGTTCAACGTGTTCTTCAAGCCGGAACAGGTGGGCAGCGTGTTCCCCGAAGCCGATCGGTTGAACGAACTGACCCGGCTCTACCTGTCGTTGTTGACCCAGCTCTTGTTGCTCTTCGGTGCTGCGATCTGGTTGGCTGGTTGGTTCTCCACCCGCGACCTCGATGCCGGCGACGAATCGCTTCGCGAAACGATCCGGTTCCCGCAGCGCTTCCAATGGCGTTCGCGTGGTGCCACGTGGATGGTGTTCGGTCTGTTGACCACAGTGGCCAACTACGTGCTCGTGACGAAGATCATCGGCTCCCTCGGAATCGTTTGAGCTAGTAGGTCCTTCGGGTCGCCGTTGTCAGTTGGCGGTCGCCCAGATCTCTGGGAAGAAGCGGTGGTGTGTTACCGCCTCAAGCCACTCCACGCCCGAGGATCCGCCCGTCCCGGCTTTGTGGCCGATGATGCGTTCCACCGACACGAAATGCCTCCACCGGTAGATCGAGAATTGTTGGTCAATGTCGGCCAGGGCTTGCCCCAACCGGTAGAGGTCATTGGACGGTATGGCCTCGGCGAAGACGTCCCGCCATGCATCTTCAACCGACCCATTCGCTTCGTAGGGCCGTGACCAGTTTCGATCGAGGACGTCATCGTCGATGACGAACCCGCGTCTGGCCAGGAGGGCGAGGCAGTCGTCATAGAGGCTTGGTGACTTCAACGCTCGTTCGATCCCCGGCCAAACGTGTGGCACGTTGCGGTGGGCGTTGGCGAGTCGTTCGCTCTTGTTTCCTAGAACGAACTCGATGTGTCGGTACATGAAGGAGAGTTGCCCAGAGGCTGTCCCCAGCGCGTCTCGAAACTGGTTGAATCCTTCGGTGGAGATGGTGTTTAGCAGGTCCCACGACGATGTGATGTACACGAGGTAGGCATGCGCTCGTTGAAGGATTTCGATGGCATTGACCGTTGAGTCCTGTTGAATCTGTCGTTGTGCGTTTACCAGTTCGAAGTGGAGTCCACGAAACAACAGCTCCTTCACCTGACCCATGACGTAGAAACACATCTCGTCGTACCCTGAGCTCCGAGGATGCTGTAACGACAGCAACAGATCGATGCTCTGGTAGTCGATATACGGATTTGAGGTCCCGTCGAAGTCGAGCAGCGGTTCGCCTGCGGTCTCCGCTGCGGTGGCAGCTCTTGCCTCATCGGTGGTGATCGGCAGCGGACGGGGATACGGAGAACCGTCTACGCCAGAGATATCGACGACGGACGGTACGTGAGGTTCATAGGTGGGCATCGGAATGCTCCTGCTCAATCAGGGCCGAGACGGCCCCACCCAACACCGTCTCGGTTTCGGTGAGGTCCATGACGACATCGAAGTGGTTGCGTGACGGTATCTCCAGCGTCCGGGTCGAAACCTGTGCTGAGCGAAGGTGTTCGGCGAAGCGGGTCGTCTGCGCTTTGAACTCGGTGGTCTCGTTCTCCCCATGGGCGAGGAGTGCGGGCGGGAATCGCCGAGTGTCGACTAACAGCGGACTGTTGCGGTGGGCGCTCGCGATGTCGAGTCCCAACCGGTCGTTGATCGATGTATCGATGAGTGGGCCGAGCTCGAATATGCCCGAGAGGAGTACGACCCCTGCGATCTCGGGGATAGCACCGCCCGATTCGACCGCGGCCATAGCGGCGAGGTGGGCGCCGGCCGAACTTCCAGCGAGAAAGAACCGGGAGCGGTCAACGCCGAGCGACCCGGCGACTTGATGAAGGGCTCGCACCGCCTCTTTGCATTCTTCGACGATCATGTCGATGGTGGCGTCTGGCGCCAACGTGTAGTCGACGGCGGCATACCCCCATCCCTGTCGAAGGCAACCCCGGGCCGGGAAGCGAGCGTCGAGCTTCGACAACTCTTGCCAGTAGCCACCGTGGAAGAACACGAGTAGCGGCGGTCGACCTCCCGATGGCGACGGCACCGCAACGTCGATCGTCTGGGACGGGGCATCGCCGTAGCGGACCACAGATGTCGTCACACTCGGAGAGAGGTTGGCTTGCTCCCAGGTCTGCTTACTGGCCCGCCGGTACTCATCAACGAATGGCGTGTAGTCGCCGTCGGGCAGACAGGAACTCGGTGAATACTGGCGTTCGCGTTCGGTATCGCTCAGCTCTCTCCAGCTCATGTTCACACCGCTTCAGCCGTAACCCTTCTGGGCGCTGAGGGTAGCAGGCCACCCCCTCGGCCTTCGTCACGCTAACCGTCGACGTAATCCAAGGGCCAGACGTTGGTGTCGGGATGGAACTGACTCCAGGCAAACCAAAACGCTTGGTGGCCGCCGACGTCCGCTCCATCTCTCGCAGCGCGGAGGCCGCTGCCGTCGAGTTGTACCTCGAGACCTTCGATCTCGATCTGACCGCCTTCTTCAAGCACGCCGGTCGCCGCTGCGACGTGGATGGCGATCGGGTCGCCGTCGTCGGTGAACAGGCCAAGAATCGGCTCCTGCACCGGTAGCCGGGGATCAACATCGCCGATCGGGAAAATAGGACCGTCGTCGTCTCTTCCCCGCAAGGGATCGAGATCGTACCGGCGGCCGATGCCGCCATCTTCGGCCACGATCGTGGTGTCCGGATGGGCGGCTTTCCACTCGGCCCACGTTGAGGTGACCACCGATACTTGAGCGAAGGTAACCCCGGCTTCGGCCAAAGGCCCGGAGGCGGCGTTTCCGACGAAGGTGTCGACAAACGAGCGGCTGTTCAGCTCGTACATCATCTTGTTTGAGCGGATAAGTAGACCTGAGGTGCGGAACACCGGCGGACCGTATTCTTCAACGAGATCGTCAGAAAGTTCGTCGGTGAAGTACGCCTGGGCGGATCCGCACAACGTGCAGTAGGGGATACCGATTCGACGCCCGCCCAGTGTGTCGTTCACCATCTCATGAACTTCCATGATGTTCTTTGGGTAAGCCCGAGCCTCATCGTTGACCACGACGCCGAACACCAAACGGTCGTCGGGGTACCAATCGCCGTCTTCGGCTGGCGTGACGACAGGGTCGTCGAGCGCGGGGATGCACCGGCACTGGTCCTGCGAGCCGAGTTCACGGGAATCGATCCCCACTCCGCCCCAGCTGACGTGGCGCCAGTCGATGTCGTCGCCCCCCTCGAATAGCTCACCCCATTGAGGTTCCAAGCGGCCATAAAACGCGCGCTTGAAGTCCACGTAGTCGTCTGGCACCGGGAGGTCCCAAGCGATCAGATGGTCGACGGTAGTGCCCCAGGCATCGATCGAATTGATCTCGGCCTCCGGCAACAGACGCTGCACTGCGCCGGTGACCGACTCACCGGCCTCACCTTGGCCGGAGAACCGGAGCAGATCAGCTAGCGCCCAGCCGAGCCTGGCGTCGCCTGTCTCGACCAGCTGATTTAGCTGGTCGCTTGGACTGGTGCCGACCGCGAGCGCCTCGATGGCTTGATCTAAGGCTTCGTTGGTTTCTTCGGACCACGGCTCATCGGGGACATCTGGAGCCGGACCGAACTCTCGTGCGACGCCGGCTGTGACGTCGACGGGATCGACGGTTGTCGTCGCGTCGCCGTCGCGTTCGGCGTCAGCCGATTCCGCTCCTGTCGGGTCGCCAGAATCTCCGGAACCATTGCTATCGGAGAAGCGCCATACCGCTACTGCGACTACAGCTAGCGAAATGACAACGATCGGCACGGCGAGACGCTGGGGCGACCACCGGCGTGCCTTCGGCTGTGGGTCCATAGATGGTCGAACAGTACTCGGTCGCCCTTGATTTCGCCGCGTCACCGAAGTTCACCGGTTGTTCAGCAACCTGCCGCTTCGTCCCACCCGTTGCCGCTCGTTTTCGACTGGTCTGGGCTCTAGCCCATCGACCGTTCTATTCTTCGGTCATGACCGGACCTGTGTACCGCAGCCCCCTCGCCGACCAACCAATACCCGAGGTGTCGATAACCGACTACGTATTGCGGAACGCGGCCGATCGGGGTGACCAACCGGCGCTGATCGATGGGGTGACCGGTTCCGTCCAAACGTTTTCCGAACTCGCCGATGCCATCGCCCGGTTGGCCGGTGGGCTAACCGCCGCAGGGTATGGGGTTGGACAAACGGTCGGAATTATGGCGCCGAATGTGCCCCAGTACGCCATCGTTTTCCACGCCGTCGCTGTCGCTGGGGGGACGGTGACCACCATCAATCCGACGTATGGCCCTGACGAGGTTCGGTTTCAGCTCAACGATGCGGGCGCCAGTCTGTTGGTGACCCTTGGTGACTTTTTGCCGACAGCGCTTGAGGCCATCGAGGGTACCGGAGTGACCAGGGTGGCGGTGATCGACGGTGGCGGCGAACCGGCAGCCGGAACCTCCAATCTCGATGAGCTCATCGGTGAACCGATGGAACAGGTGGCGGTCGACCCCGAGACCCACATCGTGGTGTTGCCGTACTCGTCGGGTACGACCGGGCTACCCAAAGGTGTGATGCTTTCCCATCGGAACCTGGTCGCCAATTTGGCTCAGTCGTCGCCCGTATTGCAGTACACGAACGGTGAGGTTGCGCTGGCGGTTCTTCCCTTCTTCCACATCTACGGCATGCAAGTGTTGATGAACGGGTTGTTGGCCGAGGGGGTCACTGTCGTGACGATGCCTCGATTCGATATGGAGCAAGCGCTGCAGCTGATCCAGGACTATCGGGTGACCCAGTTCTTCGCTGTGCCCCCGATCGTGCTGGGCCTGGCCAAACATCCGGCCGTCGAACGGTTTGACTTGTCGTCGCTGCGCAAGGTGTTTTGTGGGGCGGCGCCTCTCGGCGGTGATTTGGCCGAAGAGGCATCGGCCCGGATCGGGTGTCCCGTGGTCCAAGGTTACGGCATGACCGAGATGAGTCCGGTAAGTCACGCGACCGCCGGCGATGACGCCAAGGCCGGGTCGTGCGGGATCACCTTGCCGAACACCGAATGCCGAATCGTGGATCCGATGGGTCAAGATGTGAGCGCCGGCGGGGAGGGCGAGTTGTGGTGCCGGGGTCCGCAGATCATGGCCGGCTACCTGAACAATCCGGAAGCGACGGCTGAGACCGTCGATGGGGATGGGTGGCTTCACACCGGCGACGTGGCTCGGTTCGATGAGGACGGCCATATGTACATCGTCGATCGAGTGAAGGAACTCATCAAATATAAGGGGTTCCAGGTGCCTCCGGCCGAGCTTGAGGCTTTGCTCGTGACCCATCCAATGGTTGCCGACGTTGCGGTGATCGGAATTCCCGACCTGGAGGCTGGCGAGTTGCCCAAGGCGTTCGTTGTTTGTAAGCCTGAGGCCACCGTTTCCGCCGAAGAGCTCCAAGCGTTCGTTTCCGGTCATGTCGCCTCGTACAAGCAGATCCGGATCGTTGAATTTGTCGACGAGATCCCGAAATCGGCGTCCGGCAAGATACTTCGCAGGTTCCTCCGAGATCGTCAGGCCAGCTGAACAACCCGGCGCGTCGACATATGGATGTAGTCGTTGTTGGGGCCGGACCGGCTGGATGCATCGCTGCTCGTCGGCTGGTCGATGCCGGCGCTTCGGTGACGTTGCTCGATGCGGGGCCCGGGCCTCCGCACCCGGAATCGATTGCGGGCCTCGACACGGTTGGGGCCGCTGACGAGCAGACGCGCCGGTGGCCGGAGGTTGTGGTCGGGCGACCTGACGGCGCGTCTCGCCCGTATCGACAAGGGCTGGGGGTAGGCGGGGGGTCGTTGATTAACTCGTTGGTCTTGTCGCCCGGTGCCCGGGCGGACTACGACCGGTGGGTTGTGGAGTTTGGGTGCACCGGCTGGGGGGCCGCAGCGTTGGGCCCGTGGCTCGACGCTGCCGTCGCTCGGCTTCCGGTTGGCAGGGTCGATGCCGGTCCGCTGTCGGGTGCAGTCGAAACTGCGGCGTCGGCCGCAGGGCATCCGGTCGGAGGGTCGACGTTGGACGGCGAACGGCTTGGGGTGCTGACAGCCGATCTGTCGGTCCGAGCCGGCCGTCGGGTCTCGACGGCCGAGGTGGTGGAGGGCCGGTCATCTCGGGGGTTGGAGATCGTACCGTCGACTCCGGTCGACCGGTTGATCCTGTCAGCCGATCGCCGGAAGGTGATCGGGGTGTCGGCTGGGTCGAGGGCGTTTACCGCTCCGTTGGTGGTCTTGGCTGCCGGCGCTATTCAGACACCGTTACTTCTCCATGGTGCCGGGTTGATCGATCTCGCCGCTGGGGTGCCGTTGCGTGACCACCCATCGTTTGCGTTCACCATCACCTACCGACCATCGCAGGCGCCGGCCTTGGGTTGGCCCCGGGCTGTCTCGACGGTGTTGCGGTGGTCATCCGGGGAAGGAGTTGACGGCGATCTGCAGGCTGTCGTTCTCGATCGAGTCGATGACGGTACCGGCCCACGGTTCGGTGCGGTGGCCGTCGGCTTGATGGCGCCGGCGTCGGTCGGTCGTCTCACCGTTGATGCCACGGGGTTGTCTGTCGATACCGGAGCCTTAGACCAGCGACACGACAGGGCCAGATTTCGTGGCGCGGTGCGTCACGTTGCCGACCTGATGACTTCAGCTTCCGTTGACCGCATCGCCGATTCGGTGTGTATCGACGACGTCGGCACCACGATCGACCACCTGTATTCGATGTCCGATAGTGAACTCGACCGGTGGCTGGCCGACCATCCAGGACCTTTTGCTCACGTGGCGGCCAGTTGTCCGCTCGGCCCTGCCGGTGGGGGAGGGGTGGCCGGTATCGAACGCGGTCGATTTGGTGCGCTCGAGGGGTGTGACGGGCTGCGAGTGGTCGACGCTTCGGTATTTCCTTCGCTGCCGACCGGCGGCCTGCAGGTGCCGGTGATGGCCATGGCCGATCGGATCACGGCAGATCTGGTGACGGACCTTCGCTGAGGGCGGTTCGTCCGGCATCGGTGAGTTCGAGTATTTGCGGACTGCCGGAACGGGAGAGGAGTCCGGTCGCTTCGAGGTGCAGCTTTACCGACGTCGTATACCACCCGACAGATGCATCGGTCCACAGAGGTGCCGGCGTTCGAGCTTCTACTTGGTCGCGGAGGTCGGCGAACGCCAGCGAGCCGGCATCGGCGATTGCGGCCAAGATCGCCGCCTTGACCGGTTCGTACATTTCACGGCGGATACGGAGATCGTCGCGCCCGGTGTTTGGGTTCTTCATCATGATGCGCTCATCAGACATTGGTGCCTCCTGGCTGTGGTGTTCTTGTGGTGTTCTTACTTGTGGTGTTCTTGTGGTGTGTACCGCATGCTATGACAGAAAGTCATAGCATGCGGTATGCCAAAAAGGTATAGTGGGTTCTATGGCAGATGTCAACCGTCGCACACCGACCCAGACCGCCTACGTGATTCTTGGGCTCCTCAGCTATGGCCACGAGCTATCTGGGTACGAGCTGCGCCGGTGGTCGGACCGATCGCTTGGTGCCTTCTATAAGACACCGGCGCAGAGCCAGATCTACACCGAACTCGATCGTCTCGCCGCGGCCGGCCTGGTGACTTCCCGTCCGGTGAACCAGAGCGACAACCCGGACAAGGTGGTGTTCGAATTGACCGATGACGGGCGCGACGAGCTGCAACGCTGGTTGTCATCGGCACCGGTGTCATCGGTCGTGGTCAAACACCCGGTCGCTCTTCAAACCTCATTCTCCGGAGCGGTCGACGCCGAAACGGTGGTCGGTCGGCTCGATACCTACATCGCCGGGGCGACCGACGAACTTGCCGACCTCGAAGACCTTCTCGTCGGCCTCGACGACCCCTGGGGCGCCAGCGACGAGGAATCGGTTCGACAGCGTCGGCTTGCGGTAGCCGTACTCCGGTGGGCGTTCTCCATCAGGTCCGGCGACCTTGCCGGCGCACAACAAGTGAGAGACCTTCTGGCCACAAGCGACGGCGAGGAGCCGACGTGACGCAGATGTCACGGTCTAGATTTCGAAGAGAAGGCCAATGCTCCTCAGGCGGAACCTCGTAGCGCGGCGATTGGCTCGGTGCTTGCCGCCTTCCACGCCGGATAGGTACCAGCCAGCAGTCCGGTTGCCGCCCCGACCGCCGGAGCGGCGAACGGCAACCATGAATCGAGGATCGGTGACCATTCTCGTGTGGCCGAGACAACCACGACGGTGAGGATACCGAGGCTTGTTCCCAGCAGACCGGCCAATCCGCCGAGCGCCACGGACTCGCCGAGAAACTGGACGGCGACGTGACGTCGGGTGGCACCCATCGCCCGGCGCAACCCGATCTCCCCGGTTCGTTCTAGAACCGACACCAGGGTGACGTTGGCGATGCCGATAGCTCCGACGAGGAGTGACACGCCACCGAGGATGAGAAAGAGCGCGTTGACGTCGGACTGAACGTCTGATCGAACGCGGGTCGGTGATGGGGGGATCGCCGCTCGTAGCTCTTCTGGCGAGTTGGGGGCGAGCGCCACCGGGGCCTGTATGCCGATCAGTTCGGCGGCGCCGACCTCGACGTCGATCAGCACCTCGGATACAGCTTCAAGCTGGAACCGGTCTTTTGCCAAGCCGTCCGGAACGATGATGGCGTTTAGCAGTTCCGGTTTGCGGGCGGTGTCGGCGATGATTCCAACGACGGCGAATGATTCGTCGCCGATGAAGATGGCTGGACTGTTATCGACACGCGAAATATTGAGCCGTCGGGCTGCCCCGGGGCCGAGCACGGCCACTTGGTCGCCACGTTCGTTGTGGCCCTCGTCGAAGAATCTGCCGGTGAACAACTGGGCGCGGGCCGCTTGGAAGAGGCCGGGGCTCGTAGCGACCACCGGAATTTGGAACTCGGTTTGGCCGAGAGGATCGTTCACGGGGACCGACCGTGTGAGTTGATTGTTGGTTTCGACCGGAGTGATAGTGCCAGCTGCGGTGACGCCGTTCAATCGGGTGAGACGGTCCTCTGCGTCCCACGGAATGGCGCTGGTCTGCCGATTCGATTCGAACGCCCCTTGTTGGGGCTCGACCGAGACCTGCGTTGCCTCAAGTTCGTCGAACCTCGACACGATTTGGTTTCCGGCCGTTTTGGCCAGGCCGAGGGTTGCGACCAAGGCGGCGACGCCGAGAATAGTTCCCAGGGCGGTGAGGAGGGTCCTCGCCGGTCGGGCGGTGAGGGCGAGGAGCATTTCGCCGAGAAGATCCCTCCAGGCGAACCTGGATTGAGGTACTTGTTCCTCGTCGGTCGGTGGTGGCGTGTCGAGGCCCGGGTTGGCTGATGCGGTCTTTTGCTGTGGTATCGGCTCGGTCGGTGCCGGCGTCGGGTCTTGATTTGGCGCCTGCGGTTGTCCGAGGGACTCAAAATCTTCGGGGTCGACCCCGCCGGGGAGCAGCGTCATGACGCCGCCACCACGGGGTCCACGACACCATCGCGGATCCGTACTTGCCGTTGGGCCCGAGACGACACCTCGTCGTCGTGGGTGATGACCGCCAAGGTCAGGCCAGCGCCGTGCAGCTCTTCAAAGAGGGCCATGATCTGGTTGCCGGTCGTCGTGTCGAGATTCCCCGTCGGTTCGTCGGCCAAGAGAAGGCTTGGCTTACTGACGAGGGCTCTGGCCACCGCCACCCGTTGCCGTTCCCCGCCAGACAGGGTTGTCGGAGACGCGTCTAGGCGATGTGCTAGTCCGACCATTTCCAGCGCGGCGATGGCCCGTTCCCGTCTTCCCGTTGATGAGTCTGGGCGGTAGACCTCGGCCAGCATCACATTCTCTACCGTCGTGCGGTGGCTGAGTAGGTGGAACGCCTGGAATACGAATCCGATCCGTGCCGACCGCATTCCCGCCCGCTCTCGCTCGGACAATGCTCCGGTATCGGTCCCATCCAGGAAGTAGGTGCCTTTTGTTGGGGTGTCGAGAAGGCCGAGTAAGTGCAGCATCGTCGACTTTCCGGAACCGGACGGGCCGACGATGGCTAGGTATTCACCCTTGTTGATGGTGAGATCAGTTGGCTTGAGCGCTTCGACTGGAGGGGTGCCAGGGAACGTTCGACTGACCTGTTGGAGTTCGACGACGGCGGTCATCGGCCCGCCGTCGGGATTCGTCGCCCGATCACGCCTCGCCGCCTTCTTCGTCCTCGTCTTCGTCTTGCCCGTCTTCTTGTTCACCCTCGCTATCGCCGGGCAAGACCAAGTCACGTCCGACAACGGCTCGGTCGCCAGCTTCTAACCTGCCATCGAGCACTTCGACCTCGACAAACCCTTCGGCCTTCAGCCCAGGGTTCACCCGCACCTCATCGGTGGTGCCGTCGGCTCGCTCAATCTCTATCCGGCTTGAGCCGTCGGCGCCGGCAGAGAGCGCGGCGATCGGCACTGCCAGTACCTCTCCGTCGCTGGCGGTGACCGGAATCGTGATGCGGAAGTTCACACCGAGCGCTTCCTCAGGAAGCTCGCTGTCGGGCTCGATTTTTATGAGGTAGCGATCCGACGCCACGTCATCGGAGCCGCCGGGACTATCGGCGATGAATGTGATTGTCGCGTCGGCCTGAATATCGAGATCCTCCTCCTCGAGGATCGCGGCATCGCCGACCGATACAAGGCTGCGATCGGCCGCGGCGACTGAAGCGGTCACCGCAGTTCCGCTGCCGGTGACGGTCATGACCGCTCCCTCCGGGCGATCGCCCGGCTCGACCGAAACCGATTGAATCTTTCGGGGAAGGGTAGGAAGAAAGTACAACTCAGCGGCAGGAAAGCTGGTGTTTGTCTCGGCCTGGATCTCGACCAGTTCCTTTCGAACCTCTTCGAGATCCTCTCTTGCATCGGCCAAATCCTCGCGGGCATCGCGCAGAGCGAATGGATCGGTGCCGCCACCGTCGTCGCCTGCGTTCCCATCGTCACCGGTTACTTCGTCGCCTGTCTCCCCGTCGTCGCCACCATCATCCGGCTCCGGCTCCGGCTCCGGCTCCGGCTCCGGCTCCGGCTCCGGCTCCGGCTCCGGCTCCGGGGCCGGGTCTGATGGCGTTGTGGTGGTGGGGTCGGTTGGTTTCGGAGCGCTCGTTGTTGGTTCGCTCGTGGTCGGCTCGCTTGGCTCGGTCGTCGACGGTGGGTGAGTTGTCGATGTCGTGGTCTTCGCGTCGAATCGGAACGCGGCCGCCACCACGGTCGGAGTGTTTCCTTCCTCGGATTGGGTCGGGGCGGACACGCCTGTCACTCCACCATCGCCGCGTTCGAGTGCTTCGAGGTTTCTCTCGGCAAGCTTTACTGCATCTTCGGCGCTTTCAACCTCGTCTTCTTTGCCCTCCAGTAGGCCAAGCTCGTCTTCTGTCGGCTCGACCGGCTTGTAGCCGGCATCGCGGTAGAGCTGCTCGACGGCACCAGCGGTGGCATTGTCGTAGGTGTTGTCGACCGTCCCTGGTGAGTACCCGAGCCGAACGAGGGCTTCCTCAAGCTGCTTGACGTCCGGCCCTTCGAGCGTGGGGATCAGGTTTCGAAATACGGGCAGTTGCCCTTCCAAAACAAAGACCGGCCTACCCGACACCTCGATCGCCACGTCTCCCTCCTCCAAGTCGCTGCCGGCCTCGGCGGTAAGTCGGGTGATGATCGTTTCGCCGGACGCCGCGGTAACCGGAATCGGCGTCGCTTCGTTGGACTCCACGGTCCCGCGCACGACGAGCCGCTGCGACAACTCGCGCAGCTCGACCGGTGCGGTAATCAGGGAAGGATCCGGCGGTGCCTTCTCGGCGGCCGCCTCGGCCGGAGATTTGATTCGTTGGCCAGCCAGCCAGCCGCCACCGGCGAACAGTACCGCTACGGCTGCCACCGCGGCGAGAAGCGCTTGTCGGCTCACGTCGGCCAACCCCCGATACCCCAGTCCCCACCTGTCATGCCGCCGTCTCCTCTGTACATCTCGAATGTTGATTGAAGGGTGTCAAGTCCAGCGGGTCCGGGATCGATTTCTGCCAACCTGATCTGCCTGGTCCACAGCTGTACCTATAAATGGTAAATGGGCGCTAGTAAATGGGAGCTATGCGTCGGCTTTGAACTCGGCGACATCTTCGGCGTTGTCGTCAAGGAATCGCTGTTCGTACTCTGCAACGACCTCAAGGATGATTTCCTGGCTGCCGGCGTTGCCTCCGCAATCCCAGTGGGCAACAGCAATCGCAGTTTCCTCGGCCTGGACCTCGCCCAGTTTGGTTTTTGCTTCGGCCGGGAACTCGCGAGGCTGGTTGAACATTTCGGTAAGTTCCTCTTCAGACATCGACGCGAGGTCTTCCTCCGCCATGTCTTCGGCTGGGTTGCCGCCGATGGACGCTTCGATCTCTTGCATCACCGGTTCGAAGCGTTCGTTCATTACTTCCCAAATCTCGCCATCGGCCGGGATGTCGTGACCCTCGCCGCTCATGCATTCCGAGACCTCGGCGAGGCGTTCTTTGACTCGAGGGTCATCCAGTACCGATTCGTACAATTCCTCCATTTCCTCCCCGAACTCGTTGTAGAAGGCATTCATGGTGTCCTGGGCGAATGCCTCGCCCTCGCAGCCGCTTGGCGTGAAGGAAGTGGCTTCCGCCTCGGCTGCTTCGAGTTCTTCGTCGGTCATCGTTTCCGGGTCGAAGGTGGGGAAGTCGTCCGGGTCGCCATAGAGCGCCTCGTCGTAGGCTGAAAGCGTCGCTTCGTCCATGGCTTCGCGGATGGCCGAGTTCGGGTCTTCGTCGACGTTCTCTTCGAACTGCGAGAAGTCGTGGCCGACGAGGTCAGGCCCGACTTCTTCTTGGGAGTATCGCTGGGTTGTGATACCGAATCCGTATCGTTCGGCGTATTCCCGGGAATCGTATTCGAGACCGTCTCCGGTGGTTGTGAAGTCAAACGCCTGTTCTGGGACATACGCGACGTACTCAAACCCTTTTTCGGTCATGCATGCGGCAATTGTTTCCTGTCTTGTTCGTTCTTGGTCGGCAAACCGTGCCGCCATTTGTTCCGGGTCACCACCAAAGAAGCTCTCTTCTCCCAGGAACTCAGCGATCGGGGAGGCCACCTCGTCTGCGGCGTCGGCTTTATCTTCGCCGCCTCCGCAGGCTGCGGCGACCAACGCGACGGGCACACCCAAGAGCAATATTTTCCGTCCGAACCGGCCGAAAAGCAGCCCGCAAATGGCGGCGGTGTTGCGAGTTGATATGGCTCTACGGACTTCACGCATTGTGATCTTTCCTCGGGTCTTGCCCAATTTGAGAGGTGCGCTCCGCGGTTTCCGCTGCGCGAATCTGACAGGTGGTTACTAGTGCTGGCCACTGCACATGTGGACGGGACCGAGCGCGCTCTCGACCGGTACATCGAAGAACAATCTGACATCGTACTGCGGCAAGCATTTGGTATGCGTTCAGCTCGACCTTGTTCTTGATACATATTCTTAGAGTTCTCTTAACGTTCCGGCACCGCCGATGTGCCGCCGGTGAACCTGCGGCGCGGCCTTGAGCCTGAACCGGTGTTTCGCACAGTGGAATTGGGGGCGAACGAACGGAGAGGGATGGTCCTGAACAGCTACGCCGAATTACATAAGGGGGCGTTGTTGGCTGGCGCCTGGGTCGTCCGGGCAGAGCCGGCAAGTTCCGACCAAGTCGACACGATGGTGTTGGCCGACGAAACCGTGCGTTTTCGCCGCCTGACGAAGCGCTGTTTCTAACGCTGATTCGACGGCCGGGTCGAGCGTTACGTCGGTTATGCGCCCGCAGTGTTCGCAGATGAGGTGGTGATGGTGATGCCCGGTGATGGCCTCGGTTAGTTCGAAGCGAGCATGGTCATCCGACGTGACGATGCGGTGGACGACCCCTGCCTCTTCGAGAACGACCAGGTTCCGGTACGTCGAACTTTGGGCCAGCTCGTTGTCGGCGGCCAGGATTTCGGCGATCGTGGTGGGGCCATGACAAGCGAGAAGCGCGTCCACCACGGTCCTCCGATTGCTGGTGTAGCGCTGGGACGTCGCCGCGAGTTTGGTCGCCGCCAATTGGTGGGCGTTGCTGGCCAGCACTGGTTGCAACGTGCTATTCGATCCGATCGCTTCGTCGATCTCGGTGTCGTCGGCCACTCGGCATAGGGTAGCTCTGATCTTCGGATCCGAGAACGTCTGGGAATACCCCACGATTTGGTGACGTTTTAGCGTAGTGATGTTCCCATCGCTCCGATTCTGCGGAATGATTGGGAGTAGCGATACCCACCTCTAGGAGGTTGCAACCCCATGGCCTATTCGTCTCCACCGACCATGACCCCGGTGATCCACGCCGATGAGGCAACACGATCCCAGTTTCTGGTCCGCGTGTATCAGCACCTCGGGCTGGCCATCCTCGCCTTCATCGGCTTCGAAACGATCCTCTATCGGAGCGGCATTGCGGAGTCGATCGGTCTGTTCTTGGCGGGAACCGGAGGCGTGGCCTGGCTGCTGATTCTCGGCGGTTTCATGGTCGGCAGCAACATCGCCACGCGCTCAGCTCACAAGATCGACAACACATCGGCGCAATATGGCGCACTGTTCGCCATGTCCGCCATCTATTCGCTGTTGTTCGCTCCGATGCTGTATTTCGTCTTCCGCTCTGAGAACGGCAGTTCCAACGTTGTGTCGGCGGCTCTTATCACCGCGGTTGGTTTCGCCGCGCTGACGGCTGTTGCCATGACGACCCGCCGCGATCTGTCGTTCTTGCGGCCGATCATCATGTGGGGGTTCATCGTCGCACTCGGTTTGATCGTCGTCGGTGTGCTGTTCGGGTTTACCCTCGGCCCGCTCTTTTCACTGGCCATGATTGGTCTCACCGGGGCGTCGATTCTCTACCAGACGCAGAACATCGTGCGGCAGTACCCGGAGTGGGCGTATGTCGGTGCCGCCGTCGGTCTGTTCTCTTCGGTCATGACCATGTTCTGGTACGTGCTGCAGCTGTTCAGCCGCCGCTGACACAAATTCGACACGTCATTCTGAAAACCCCGCTTCTGGCAGCTGCCGGAGCGGGGTTTTTTGTTGCAGATTTGTATCAGTCGCTCTAGGCTGACCTTCGCTCGCAGACCACCGTGCGACATCCGCAATACCCACCATCGGCCAATCGGCCGGTGAGACGGGCGTATGTCTTCGGGAGGATCGTGGTCCAAGAGTCTGCAATCGACGGTGTTAGCGTGCGCTCGTCTCGCGTGCTTGTCACCCCAAGAGCCCTAAGTGACGACGCCGGTGAGATGGCCGAACGTCCGTCGGTTCGGCCGCCCAACCAGCATCTTTCGGCGCGCCAATCAGCCGTTGACCAGTCACCGCCGGCGGCCCGTTCCATCCTGGAGACAGCGCCAGCTTTGGCTGCGCCGCGGCCACTGGTGCCACCGGGCTCATCGAGCAGGCGGGGAGGAGCCCAGGATCGTCGGGTCCAGATTGCTGGCGTCGTGGTGGGATTGGCGGCCGTGCTTGTCGCGGTGGCGGTGATGACGGTCGACGATGGGTCGGGCGAGGTCTCCCTAGACACTGAACGTGCTCAGACAAATGACGTCCTCAACGGATCGACTGACGATTCGGTTTTACGTGAGCCATTCGTTCGGGACCCGTCCGTGCCCGCTTCGCCTGGTTCCGGTGGTGAGCGAAGGGATTCAGCGGAGCCGACAGATCTTTCGACCGATCGGCCCGAAGATCAGACTCCCAAGGACCTTCCTAGTGTCCCCTCGGTGTCGACCACCGGTGTATCCGATGAGACCGCGCCGTTTCCTACGACGCCGGCTAGCGATAGTCAGACGGTTTCTTTGAAACCAGAACCTCCCGAGGCGATCAGCGGCCCGACCACGGTGGGTAGTGAGGCAACGGGTGCACTCGTGACCTCTCGGCCAGTCGTTCAAGTGGCTACTGAACCGGTGACTTCCTCGGGCTCAGAAGCGGTGTCGAGCGTAGCTGGAACGACGGTTTCTGAGGTGTTGCCGTCACCGACGGGAGCGGGGTCGACAACGGTTGGCACGACTTTGGTTGTCGGCCCGGGTCCGGTTGGTCCCGCGCCACGTGTTGGACCTGATCCGAGCACCACCGCCGCTCCGGCCACAACCGCCGCTCCGACCACAACGGCAAGCCCGGCTCCGAGCGTCGACCCTGTTTCGACCACGGCGGCTCCGGCCCCGACGGTTGGTTCGGTTTCGACGACGACGGCGGCTCCGGCCACGACGAGTGTTGGATCGAGCGGTCGGGTGATCTGGGAAGACAACTTTGACCGCTTTGATGCCTCGACATGGCGCCTAGAGCACTCCACCTACGGCGACGGGAACAACGAACTGCAATGTTACAGACCCGAGAATGTCTCGGTTCGGGACGGCAAGCTCGTGGTACGAGCGGTGACCGAAACCTACACGTGCCCGAACGGTTCGACCAGGCAGGTGACGTCGGGCATGATCCGGAGCCAGGGAGTCACCTTCTCGCCTGGTCAAGCCATCGAGTTTCGGGTCAAGCTGACCCCCGCTGACCCCAACGACCAGGGCGGCCTTTGGCCAGCGATCTGGGCGTCTGGTTGGGCCGGCGGGTGGCCGGCAGGTGGAGAACTCGACTGGCTTGAGGTCATGACTGCCGAGGATGCGAACCGGGCCATGTTCAGCATGCACTACGCCGACAGCGGCGGTGGACACGAACTGCAAAACCGTGCGGCATCGCTGGGATCGTCCCGCTTTAGTGATTCGTGGCATACGGTCAGATTCGACTACGGGCGCAACGGAAGGCTGGTGTGGCACCTCGACGGTCGGACCGTATTCAGCGTGTCGGCCGCCGATACGTTGCAAGGGTTTCCGGCTCCGTTCGATCAGTCGATCGATGAGATCAAGATCAATATGGCGCTCGGTGGTCGGCCTGGTCCGTTGTCTTCTGGTGCGGTTGGATCGAGTGGCGCCACCTTCGAGGTTGACTACATCCGAATCGTCTCGCTCTGATCCGGTTTCCCGGTGCTTGGGGTTGCGGCTAGAATCATGGTCGTACAGGGCAGGGCGATGCCCGATCGAGGCTACGACGGCGGAAACCAAAGGGTGCCGCATGGTGCGATCGGTGTGGCGATCCAGACCACCGGCGCTCCGTGCGTCGATGTTCTCGTAGATGCGTCGCGACAATTCGACACCGTCATTCGTCAGCAAGATGAGTGTGATGCCGAGGAGGCGTGGTAGATCAAATGAAGACGTGGTGGTGGATTCCAGTACTCGCAGTGGTCGGATTGTTGCTAAAGGCGGCGCTACTGACGCCCTGGATTGCAGGCAAGTCCGAGGACGCAGCGGTCGGCGCGTTGCAGGGCGATGGTCTGTCGTCGGTGGACTTTGTCGAGGTCAGTGGTGTGGACGGCATCGGGGCCAACGGATTGAACGTTGTGCTCGAAGGTCCTCCCGGCGATGAGGTCGCAGCGGTCGCCGTAGTGGAAGGTCTTGATGAGGTCGATTCGGTTGTTTACCGTCCGGTCGGAGCTGCTCTACCGGCGGTCGAAGCAGCCGACGACGAGCCGGTGGAAGTAGAAGAGGTCGCGTCGCCGCCCGTCGATCTGGCTGCGGCCGCTTTGACGGCCTCGGTGTCGGGGGACGCAGTTCTGCTAACCGGGACCGTGGCCGATGATGCCACGCGGGATGCGGTTGTGTCGGCGGCCGAGTCCGAGTTTGGTGCCGAAAACGTGACCAATGAACTGGAGGTCGACGGCGACGCCGTGGCGGCTGACGGGGGCGTGGTCACCGTGACCGGTGAGGCTGCATCAGACGAGCAACAGGCCGGCTGGCTGGTCGGTGCGACCGCGGCGGCCGGTGTGGTTGGCTTCGAAGTAGTCGACGAATCGACCGTTCGATCGATCGAGGCCAGTCTGAACGACCTGTTCGAGCTCGAACCGATCGAGTTCGACTCGAACCGAGCCACGATCCGTCCCGCTTCTGTCGCCACCCTCGACGCCGCCGCCGAGTTGATCAACGCCAACCCGGACGTCGGGCAGCTGCGGATCATCGGCCATACCGATAGCGATGGCTCTTCTGCCGCCAATCTGCAGTTAAGCGCTGCTCGGGCTGAAGCCGTGCAAACGTACCTGGTGGACACCGGTGGAGTGTCTGGTGACCGGCTCTTGCCGGAAGGGCGAGGCGAGGACGAGCTCCTGGTCGAACCCGAGTCATCGCAGGACGACAAGCAGCGAAATCGTCGGATCGAATGGGAGTTGGTGACCTCATGAACGCGAACAGGTCCTCAAAGTTCTCAGTAAGAAAGGAAGCCTGATATGGGTTGGTTGTTTGGAACGATTTTGTTGCCCCTGCTCCTTTGCTTCCTGCTGGGCCTGTTGTTGGCGACCGCCTGGTGGTGGTGGCGACGACGGGCTGCGATAGCCGAATACGAGAAGCGGCGGTTGACAGCCGAAGCGGAGACCGACCGGCTTCGGCTCAAAGCCAGCTCGCTCAGCACGGCCGACACTCGGGCTGATGATCTGCAGGTCGAACTCGACACAGCTCGGTCGGAGTCATCGAAAGTTCCGGGTTTGGAAGCCAAGGTTAAGGAGCTGAGGAGTCGGGCCGAACTGGTGCCAGGACTCGAATCCGAGATCGTCGATCTCCGAAACAAGGCCGATGAGGTCGACCGGTTGGAGACTCGGGTAACCCAACTGGCGTTGAAGGCCGAACGGGTTCCGGAACTCGAATCCGAGATCGTCGACTTGCGAGACGAAGCGGCGAAGGCTGACGAGTTGGCCACGCGGCTGACCGAGGTCCAGGCCAAGGCCGACCGGGTTGGTGGGCTTGAAGCCGACCTGGTGGACCTCCGCTCAGAAGCCGGTCGGGTATCGGTGTTGGAAGCCGACCTGGTCGCCGCCCGGTCCGAGGCTGGTCGGGTCGCGGAATTGGAAACGGAAGTGACCTCCCTTCGAGCCGACGCCGGCCGCGTCGGCGATCTGGAAGCCGAGTTGGCATCCGTTCGGGCCGAACTGACCCAAGCCAAGACGGCGGCGAGCCGCTCAAAGGACCTGGAGGCCGAACTAACCCCACTTCGTCTGAAAGCCGAACGCGCTGCCAAGCTGGAAAATGAGCTAGCTGGTGCCAAAGAGCAGGCGTCAAGCTTTACCAAGGTCGACACTGATCGGAAGGCTGAGCTCAAAGCAGCCCAAGACAAGAGCGAGTCGTTCCGGAGCCAAGTCGCTGAACGGGATGAGACCATACAGACCCTTCGTTCGGACCTGACCAAGACGAAGGCCGATGCCGAGACGGCATCTCGGCTCAAGACCGAACTGCAGACCCTGCAGGGCGAAGCGGCCAAGGTGTCGTCGTTGCAAACCGAACTGCGGAATGCCGAGGCCGAGAACGAAAAGTTTGGCAACGAACTGACACTGCTCCGAGGCAAGTTGGAGGCCGAGCAGGCCACCGCTGGTCGGGTTGAGGGGCTTGAGTCCGAGTTGAATTCGGTGAAGGCCGAGGCGGCGAAGGTGTCTGGGCTTGAGGCTGAGTTGGCCAAGTTGCGGGCTAGGGCTGGTCGGGTTGAGGGGCTTGAGTCCGAGTTGAAGACGGTGCGGGCTACGGCCAATCGGGTTGAAGGTTTGGAGACCGAGCTCAAGGGTGCGAAGGCTCAGGTGGTCGATCTTCGGCCCCGTGCTGATCGAGCGTCTGCGTTGGATCGTGAGTTGACCGAGGTTCGGGCCACCGCTGGTCGGGTCGAGGGCTTGGAGTCTGAGTTGAAACGCTCGAAGTCTCTTGTGGCTGATCTTCAGCCGCGGGCTGGTCGGGTTGAGGGGCTTGAGTCTGAGTTGAAGACTGCATCGGCCGAGGCGGCGAAGGTGTCTGGGCTTGAGGCTGAGTTGGCCAAGTTGCGGGCTAGGGCTGGTCGGGTTGAGGGGCTTGAGTCTGAGTTGAATTCGGTGAAGGCCGAGGCGGCGAAGGTGTCTGGGCTTGAGGCTGAGTTGGCCAAGTTGCGGGCTAGGGCTGGTCGGGTTGAGGGGCTTGAGTCCGAGTTGAAGACTGCGTCGGCCAGGGCTGGTCGGGTCGAGGGCTTGGAATCTGAATTGAATTCGGTGAAGGCCGAGGCGGCCAAGGTGCCCAGGCTTGGGGCCGAGATGGCCAAGTTCCGGGCTGTTGCTGGTCGGGTTGAGGGGCTCGAGGCGAAGTTGAAGACAACGTCAGCGCAGGCTGATCGGGTTGCCGGGCTTGAGTCTGAGCTGAAGACCGCATCGGAGGAAGCCAAGGTCGCTAGTTCGCTCCGGATCGAGATTCGCAAGCTGCGAGCCGAGGCAGACAAAGCGGCGCGACTGGAAGTCGAACTCAAAAACGCCCGCGCCGCGGCCGCAGCCAAAGACAAAGCCGAAGCCCGTGCCTCACAGCTAGAAGGCGAAATTGTTGCGGCCAAGGCCGATCGCTCTGAGCTTCGTCGAGTGAAGGCCGAGTTGGAAAAAAGCCAAAAGGGTCTCCGCCGCATGCAGGGCGCGGTCGAAAAACTTGCCGAGAGCGACAAGCAAGTTCGCACGCTAACCGCTCGCGTCGAGGCCGCGGAGAAGAACGAGTCTCGCTCGAAAGACAAGGCAGAGAAAGCAGACAACTCCGCAAACGACCTTCGCAAGCGCCTGGAAAGGGCCGAGAAGGAAGCTGTTCTGGTGCCGAAACGCGACAAGACCATCGCTTCGTTGGAGAAACGCCTGGCACTGCTAGAGAAGGGGTCGGCGAAGCCGGCGGCCAAGAAGAAAGAGAATCAGAAGTCGAAGAAGGCATCGACTGGATCTGGTTCGTGGAAGAAGGGGACGACAAAGCTCGGTACCGCTGGTGCAGATCATCAAGATGACCTCAAGGTGGTAAACGGCATTGGTCCGGTTATGGAGCGCACGTTAAAGAGCTTCGGGATTCAGACCTGGGAGCAGCTGGCCGCCTTCACAACCGAGGATGTGGCCAAAGTAACCGAAGCCATCAACTCGTTCCCCGGCCGCATTGAACGTGACAGGTGGGTCGATCAGGCATCCGATCTGATCAAGCGGTTCCCGCTTGATTCACCGAACGAACGTCCGAATCGGGCGAAGTTCCTGAACCAGCGGCCGAAGGGCTGACAGTCGAAGGCGACGCGTTCGATACCCAATCTACCGCCGATCCCCGGGCGGTAGATTGGGTCGCCATGTCACCTGAAGAATTCCGGCAGGCGGGCCATCAGCTGATCGACTGGATCGCCGACTACCGAGCCGGTCTCGCCGGCGGTCCGGTCAGGTCAAGTGTTCAGCCGGGTGACATCGCAGCGAGTTTTTCCGTCGACCCTCCGACGGAGCCGACGACCATAGAACACCTACTCGACCAACTCGACAAGGTTGTCGTTCCCGGAATGACCCAGGTCCAGCACCCGATGCATTTCGGCTGGTTTCCGTCGAATGCTTCGCTGGCATCGGTGCTCGGCGATATCGCCTCATCCGGTCTCGGCGGTCTCGGCATTTCGTGGGAAAGCTGCCCGCCGCTTACCGAGGTAGAGGAAGTGGTTTGCGACTGGATGCGCACCTTGACCGGGCTGTCATCGGCTTGGCGAGGCACGATCCATGACACAGCCTCCTCCGCTTGCCTCGTCGCCCTGTTATCGGCCCGCGAGCGGGCCACCGGTTT
The DNA here is from genome assembly GCA_938021675.1 of uncultured Acidimicrobiales bacterium. Lineage (GTDB taxonomy): Bacteria > Actinomycetota > Acidimicrobiia > Acidimicrobiales > SZUA-35 > JAHELU01. Next base: position 36,764 of record CALIFY010000075.1, on the reverse strand, counting down.
TGCTCAATCCGGTGGGGGGCTTAGCTCGGTGGCCGAACCACCAGTCGTGTACGCCACGGCACAAGCCCACTCGTCTGTTCGTAAAGCGGCGCTACTCGGTGGTTATGGTGCCGATCATGTTCGCATCGTTGCCAGCGACCCGGCCACCTACGCCATGGACCCGACCAACCTGGTCGAACTCATGGCGATCGATGCGGCGAATGGTTTGCGACCGGCGGCGGTCGTCGCCACGGTCGGCACCACGGGTACCACGGCCATCGATCCGCTACCCGAGATTGTGGTCGCAGCGGCGGCCCATCGGGCATGGGTCCACGTCGACGCCGCCATGGCTGGCACGGCGATGCTGCTTCCGGAGTGTCGCCCGTTATGGAACGGCGTCGAGGGCGCTGACTCCTTGTGCTGGAATCCCCATAAATGGATGGGTACCATCCTCGACACCTCGCTCTACTACGTTCGCGATGTGGAGCACCTGGTTCGGGTCATGTCGACCAATCCGAGCTATCTCCAGTCGAGCGCGGATGGGCAGGTTACGCAGTACCGCGACTGGGGCCTGCCGCTCGGCCGTCGATTCCGAGCACTTAAGCTGTGGTTTCATCTCCAGCTCGACGGCGTTGAAGCAATCCAACATCGGCTCCGCCGAGACCTCCGGAACGCCAAATGGCTTGCCGCCCAGGTCGAGGAAACGCCGGGATGGGAACTGATGGCCCCGGTCCCGCTTCAGACGGTGTGTGTCCGTCATCGCCCAAGTGCCGAGGTCGGCGACTCGGTGCTCGACGCGCACACGATCGCCTGGTGTGATCGGATCAACGCCTCCGGCGAAGCGTACCTGACCCGTGCCCGCCTCGACAGCCAGCAAAGCACCGGCCAGTCAAACGCCGGCAGCTGGATGGTACGGGTCTCGGTCGGCGTCGAAGCGACGGACCATGCGCATGTCGCTCGATTGTGGGACCTGATGCGACGAGAAGCCGAAGGAACGTCGCAGTGACCTCTGACTACCAAGTAGTCGCTGGCCGATGATCGGCCTCATCGCGACCGACGTGGATGGAACGATGCTCCGCACCGACGGTACATTGTCGCCTCGGGTCAAGGCTGCGCTGTCCGCAGCGGTCGAAGCTGGTATCCATGTCGTCCCGGTGACCGGCCGTCCGATAGCGATAGCGGGCGACATCATCCGTGAGAGCGGGCTGCAAGGTCATTGGATATTCGCCAATGGCGCCGTTACCCGCCACATCGGCCGAGACACGCTGGTTCGAGGGTTTTGGATTGAATCGGAGCTCGTCGTCGCCCTGGTCGACAAGCTCCGACGTTCGATGCCCGGTGTAGGTTTCGCTATCGAGTTCGAGCGTGCTGTCGTCCACGAGCCGGGTTTTGACACCTTGGTCCCAGTCGTTCCCGATGGGTACGTGGCCAGCGACGTTCTGTCGGCGCTGCGTCGGGCTTCCACCGGGGCGGATGGGTGGGGGAGAGTACAGAAGATTCTCGTTTTCGACTTGTCGAGTCGCTTCGAAGATCTGTATCGATCCGTGGTGGATGTTGCGGCCGACGACGTGGTGGCGAGCTACTCAGGTCGTGCCTTTGTTGAACTTGCCGCAGGGCGAGTTACAAAAGCGAGCGCCCTTGCACTTCTGGCCACCGATCTTGGGGTAGCTCGATCCAGCGTCGTGTGCTTTGGGGACAACAACAATGACGTGCCCATGCTCGAATGGGCGGGAACCGGGTACGCCATGGCCAATGGAACCGCCGAGGCCAAGGCTGCAGCCGATGAAGTCATCGAACCGAGCGATCGGGATGGTCTAGCGGTGAAGGTCGAGGAACTCGTCGCTGCGCACTCGGCGATCGGGTAGCTCGTCTCGTCTATTCGGCGACCGCCGACTGTCGGGCTAATGCATCAGCTATGGCCCGGATCCCGGCGACCGAGTTGATAAGGCCGAGGTGGGAGGCCGACACTTCAATGCAGGTCGCAGCCGGGTCGGTCGCCGTCCGCCAATCGACGATGCCATCGGAGCGCGAAAATATGGAGACGAAGTCGATTCCGGGAGGAAACTCACTGTGGCGGTCATCGTCCACTTCATCTTCGAGTTCGGGGAATACTTCGCCAAATGCCCCGGCTCGCCACGTTCGATCGAGAAGCTCGGCCGGAACCTTGACGACGGCGAAGTCGGGGTATTTCACCGATAACGGCGCCCCTATGGTGATTACTTGACTGATGAGTTTCGGCATTCGGACGGCCAAGATTCGGGCGAACTGGCCGCCTCGGCTATGACCGATCACGGTTACCGGTTCGTCCGATGCTTCGGCCAAGCGGACGAGATCGAACTCGGCTGCTGCGACGCCGACGTACGCGGGACCGGAGTTTCGGCCGACATTGGCGATCTCGGCATCCCAACCGGATGCCCGGAGCACATGAATGAGGCAGCGAGCGCTTCGCGGTCCGGCTAAGAAACCAGGGATCACAAGCACCGGGCGTCCTTTCCCGTCCGGGAGCCCGCAACCCTGCCAGAAGGCCGACCGTTCGAGAATCCGGCGTTCAATTGGGCTGCGGAGCTCAAACAGCACGGGACGGCCGAGGAGTCCGAGTAACCCGTGCCTCGGCTCGACAGGGTCGGCCATGAGAACAGTCTACTGGGCGAGCGGCCAGCGGATCGCTACGGGTCGGCTCAGGCTATTGGCTTGGTCAAGGGAGACACATCTACCCTCGTGCCCATGGCTGAGTTGATGCGAACGGGGCAGGTGATGGCCCACAATGACATCCGTTGTGTTGAGGTCCCGATGCCGTCCATCGAGTCTGAAGGCGAGGTTTTGGTTAGGACCACCATGGCCTCGATCTGCGGTTCTGACCTTCACGTCGTGTGTTTTGGTGCCGGTCTTCGCTTCGATCCTCCCTGCCCCCACGGGTATCCGGGGCACGAAGGCATCGGTGAGGTCGTCCGGTCGAACCACCCTGGGGTCGAGGAAGGTACGAGGGTTCTTTGTTTCCCTAACGCGCTTCACGCCGAAGGTTTCAGCGAGTATCAGCGAATGGACGGCCGATATGTACTTCCCCTTCCGGTCGGGGATGTGACCGAGCCCGAACTTTTGATGGCCCAGCAACTCGGCACCGTCCTGTATGCCGCCCGCCAACGGTCGATCGATGTTGTCGGCAAGACGGTGGTGATTATCGGGCAGGGTTCGGCTGGACTGTTCTGGACCTTTTGGCTGAAGCGAAGCGGTGCGGCCCGGTTGATTACGGCCGATCGTTCCAAGGTTCGGCTCGAACAGTCGGCCCGTTTCGGCGCCGACGTTACCGTCAACGTTGACGAGGTTGACCTGGGGGAAGTGGTTGGCGAGCTGACCGATGACGGGGCGGATTACGTTGTTGAAGCTGTCGGTCGGCGTGACGCGCTCCATCAATCGATCGAGTTGGCGAGGCCAGACGGGGAGCTGATGTGGTTCGGATTACCCGACACAGGCGACAGCGTGCCCATTAGTTTTGACAAATTCTTTCGGAAGCGATTGTCGGCTAGCAGCACCTACGGTGCCCAGGACGAGGGTGATGCGGTGTCATTCCGTGCTGCGTTGGACCTCATCGCCAGCGGCCACATCGATGTCGGTCCTTTGCTGTCCCATGTCTTTCCTGTCGAACAGATCAGCTCAGCGTTCGAGATGGCCAACGACCCGGTGTCGGCCGGAGCGTTGAAGGTCAGCCTCTCCTTCTAGCCCGCCAGAAAATTGCCCGATGTAGCGCAAAACCCAAGGATTTATAGGCGATTTTCCTAGTCGTGGGGTCTCAGAACGGGGAATTGCAACTCTCGGTGGCCTTACGGTCCGTGGTTGACTAAACTCACACATCAATCAACAACCTCCGCCTTCATAGCTTCGCACGGTGTGTAGCATGGAGGTGCCCGTAACCTAACCGCAACGTACCCTAGGGTATGTGCCAACCCGTACTCTGCTCCTCGTTGGACTCGGAAGGCGATAGCTCGATATGGATTTAGGACAGCTCGCCATCGGCATGATGATCGGAATTCTGATCGGTGTAATTCTGTTGTGGCTACTCGACCGTCGGCATCAACGAGTGGTTAAGAAGCTCGTCGAGAGCCGGCGGAAGATTGAACGTCAACGAACCCAGGCGGTCAATGACCTGTTTGCTCTTCGAGCCGAAGTCGAGGATGGCACGTATGCCCCGGCACCGCTCGTACTGCCGCAGTCAGAGCAATCCGGCCCCGATCCTCGTACCGCAGCGGAGATGGCGAATCTTCGAAGCCTGATAGCTCGCGCTGATGGTGCACTTACCGCAGCTCGCCGTAAGCGGGATCAGCATGAGGCTGAAATCGCCCGGCTCCAAGCCGCTGTTGAAGAACAGCAAGGCGAGAATGTTATCAATCTTCATTCTCAGGGTCGAGGCCGAAGCGCTGCGTTGTAGTACCCGATCCTGGCTGTCGGAGAATCGGCCGAAATGGTCTTTGCGTTTTTTACGCCGGATTGCGTGAACCCATTCGCTTGAGTGCCGATACGTACGTCGATTCTCGACTCGATAGGGTAGGGCCGGTCGCTTCGGCGGCCATTGCGTGTTCGTTTCAGCGGGTGGCCGCGTGGCCGTCCGGTCGCGAACGCGGGAAAGAAGACCCGTGTTGGTCGCAACACCACAACAGACCGTGAGTATGCCGCCGGGGAGCGGTGACCTCCGTAGTGTGACTACCTGCACGGGTCGATCTTTGGAAACGGAGAGGTGATCAAGTGACAAGTAGTATTGCCGTGCTGAACCAAAAGGGTGGCGTCGGTAAGACGACGGTGACCCTCGGATTGGCGTCTGCGGCCTGGAGTGCCGGTCTCAAAGCACTCGTGGTCGATCTCGACGCTCAAGCAAATGCCACGTACTCCCTGGGCGTCGATCCGTCGCTGGGAAACCTTGGGACAGGCGATGCCATGCGGGCCAATCGGCCCGGGTCTGCGTCGGAAATGATCGTCAAATCGGGGTGGGGCGAGGACATCTGGCTCCTACCGGCCGCCGGCGACCTGACCGACCGCGACGCCGATGCTCGCCGTGAGACGACCGGAAGGCGGTTGGCCAGGGCGCTCGAAGGGTTAACCGATGAGTACGACGTCGTGCTCATCGACTGCGGCCCGTCACTCGGACTCAACACAGCAAACGGCCTGGCGGCAGCCAAGGGAGCGTTGGTCGTTGTCGAGCCAACCGTATTCGGCCTCCGCGGTATCGAGCCCGTCCTCGACCTAATCGAGGATGTCTGGGGCAACGAGAACAACGACCTGGACCTGGCGGGGGTTGTACTCAATCGGGTCCCCGCCATCTCGGGCGACGCCGAGGCCCGGATCGCCGAGCTCAACAAGATGGTCGGCACCCAATCGATTTGGAAGCCGTCCATTCCCCATCGGGTCATCATCAATCAGGCTCATCAAGAGCGGGCACCGATCCATGCCTTCGGCAGCCAGGCTCGAGAGCTGATCGGAATCTTCGATGCGTTGCTCCGCAAGCTTCGGCGAACCGTGACCGACTAGCCCCTCCGCCGACACCAAGATTGGGTAGCGCGAAGGCACCAAACTGGCACAAACCGTCAAAAAACTAGGCCATTGCCAAGCGTTTCGGCTCCGCACCCGCCATGCTGTCACCGGTGCATGCGGTAATTATTGGTGCTGGCGAAGTGGGTGCCTATCTGGCCCAACGGCTCAGGGATGAAGGTCTCGATGTTGTCGTAGTCGAGATCGATCCCGTTCGGGCGGCGGCCATTGGGCGTGATTTAGACGTTCAGGTGGTGAACGCCAGCGGATCCACCCCAACCGGATTGTTGGAAGCCCGAATCGATAGGGCTGATCTGGTCGCCGCTGTTACTCAGGTCGATGAGGTAAATCTGGTCGCCTCGATGTTGGCGAAACAGTATGGGGTTGCCACAACCGTGGTCCGAGTCGAGAACGATGATCTCCGGAGTGCGGCGGCGTCTGAACTGTTGGCGAACGCTGGAGCCGACGTTGTCATCGATCCAGACGCCGAGACGGCCGATGAGATCTTGGAGCTCGTCCACACCACGGGAGCCGATGAGGTATACCCCATGGCCGACGGCCAACTGGTGGTGGTCGGCGCCGTGGTAGCCGAAGGGGCGCCATTGGCCAACCGTGATCTCGACGAGATCGGCCGATCACTCGGCGACGACTGGGACTTCTTATTTGGCGCTATCACTCGGGGCACCGAGACCGTCATCCCCCGAGGCGATCAGGTGGTATTGCCCGGCGATCACGTGCGGGTCGTCGCTCGGACGTCGGCTCAGACCACCTTGTTGAACCTTCTCGGTGTCGATGGTTCATGTGCCCAACGCGTGATGGTTCTCGGCGGTGGCGCTGTTGGGGGCCAGGTCGCAGCTCGACTCGAACGAGAAGGGGTCGAGGTGGTTCTTATCGAACGCGATCCGGCCAGGGCCGAAGATCTCTCGCAGCGATTTAGCCGAACGATGGTGGTGCAGGGAGATATCAACGATACCGAAGTCCTGCTAAACGGATCGATCGGGCGGATGGACGCGGTGGTTGCCACCACCGGAGAAGACGCCTCAAACGTGTTGGCCTGCGCGGTGGCGGTCGCCGAAGGCACCCGGTTCACGGTGGCGGTACTCCATCGTCTTGCGCTGTTGCCGCTCGTCAGGCGATTTGGGATCAACGCGGCCCTCAGCCCTCGGACCGCCTCAGCGAACGCCGTGTTGCGGGTGGTGCGAGGCGACGCGGCAACCGTCACCACCTTTCTCGAAGGCGACTCCGAAGTTGATGAGCTGGAGATCTCCGCCGGCAGCCCGGCCGACGGGGCACGGGTCGCCGATCTCGAACTCCCGCAGGACATGCTGATCGGCGCGGTGAACCGCAAAGGTGAGCAAGCGGTCATCGCCCGCGGTCATACCTTGCTGCAGGCTGGCGATCACATCGTGATCTTTGGTCGAGCGGACACGATCTCGGCCGCCAAGTCTGTGTTTCGGGCGTGACTGCACGCCGCGAGACGGCCAGTCTGTCGCTTCATGTGGTTGGGCTGGCCCTGGCGTTCTGCGGCGCCGGAATGGTTCTCTCCGGCGTTGTCGAGGTGATTAGCGGCGGGGTCGAACGCCATTGGATCCCACTTGCCTTTCCCGGTGTTGTCGTGGCCGGAACCGGCTATCTGTTGTGGCGGTTCACCGCGATTCCGGTCAGGATTGCCCGGCTTGATGTGTTCGCCGCGGTGACGGTGTCGTGGGTGGCGATCTCACTGTTGGGTGCGGTGCCCTACCTGCTGAGCGGCACACTTACCGACCTCGATTTGGCTTTGTTCGAATCGGTGTCTGGGTTCTCGACCACCGGCGCCACGGTGCTTGAGGCCGACCCGAACGATCAGCTTCGGTACGACGCCTCGGCCGGGATATTGTTCTGGCGATCGATCTCCCAATGGTTCGGGGGGATGGGCGTGATCGCACTCGTCGTCGCCGTGTTACCGACCGTTGGTGGCTGGGGAATGGGCCTCATGGCGGCAGAGGCGCCGGGGCCGACCGGGGAGCGTCTCACCCCCCGGGTTCGCTCGACGGCCCGCCGCCTGTGGGGCGTATACCTCGGTTTCACCGTCGCCGTCGCCGCCCTGTACCTCCTGGCCGGCATGAGTCTGTACGACGCCGTCACCCATGCCTTTACCACCGTCTCGACCGGTGGGTTTTCGCCGTATACCGGATCGATCGCCCATTTCGACTCGGCCTTCGTCGAGTGGATTGTCATCGTGGCAATGTTTGTCGCCGGGACCAGCTTCACGTTGTTGTACAAGTTGCTTCGGGGCCGAATGACCCCGTTGCTCTGCTCGGTTGAGTTCCGGACATACTGCGCGGTGGTTGCGCTAGCTACCGGTGCGGTGTTCTTTACCGCCGATGCTGGGGCCCGCGACGCTGAAGGGCTCCGAGACTCGTTGTTTACCGTGCTAGCCATCGTGTCGACTACCGGTTACGCCACGGTCGACTTCGTCGGCGGCTGGAGCGACGCAGCCCAGGCCGTGCTCCTGATCCTCATGCCGCTTGGTGCCATGGCCGGCTCGACAGCCGGAGGGGTCAAGCTGATCCGCATCCTGGCCGTCGCCAGCTTTGCCCATCGCTCCGCGCTGTCGCAGCTACACCAGGGAATTGTTCGCCCGGTAAGAGTCGGTGGGACCGTGCTCGACAACCAGGTGGCGAACCAGGTCGTCGGCCATCTCGTGTTGTCTCTGGCCGCGTTTGGTGGTGGCAGCCTTCTCATCGCACTCACCGGTACCGATCTTGTCACCGCCTTCTCAGCGTCGGCCACCAGCCTCGGCAATGTCGGCCCCGGGCTCGGGGCGATCGGTTCGGACTTCCTAGCGGTGCCGATGTTTGGTCGGTTGGTCGCCATCGTCAACATGCTGCTGGGCCGACTGGAGATCTACCCCATTTTGCTCGCCTTGGTGAAGCTGCCGATACCGCGGGTCAGGCCAACACTGGCTCGAATTGTTCGCAGGCCGTCGGTGCCAAGACGGGATCGTTCCCGTCAGCAGCCGATGTCAGAACGAAGGACTTGAGGTGCCTCACCCGTACCTCTAGGTTTGGCCGGGATGAGAACGAACTCGCTTAAGACCGCTTGGCGCTCTGAAGAGGCGACCCTTGGCCTTTGGCTATCAGCCGCTGATCCGGTGACGACCGAACTGATGGCTTCGGTCGACTACGACTATTTCTGTCTCGATATGCAACACGGATTGATCGATTATGTCCACGCAGTACCAGCACTGCAGGCGATGCGCAGTTCGAAGGGTATTCCGCTGGCTCGGGCACCATGGAATGAACCTGGCAGTATCGGAAAGCTGCTCGATGCCGGGGCGATGGGCATCATTATCCCCATGGTCAACACGGTGACCGAGGCGGAGCAGGCGGTCTCGGCCTGCCGGTATGCGCCTGCCGGTTCGAGAAGTTACGGGCCCGGCCGGGCCGCACCGGTGTTGGGTCCGTCGTACTTCGAAGAGGCAAACGAGGAGATCGCTTGCATTCCGATGATCGAGACCGAAGCGGCGGTGGAGAATCTCGAAGACATCATCAAAGTTCAGGGAATCGACGCTATCTATGTCGGCCCGTCCGATCTTGGAATCAGTCTTGGGCTTGGCCCCGGAGCAGATAACGACGCTCAGGTCTTCGCCGATGCCATCGCTCATATCGTGGCTGTGTGTCATGACAATGGCATCGCTCCAGGCATCCACTCGGTTCCAACGTTGGTCGGGAAGCGACTAGCCCAGGGATTCAGAATGGTTACGGTCACCTCCGACACTGCGGCCGCTACCGACGGAGCGCGTCGAGCCCTCGACGTTGCGAGGGACGAGCTCTCTGCTGACCGACGATCGTCGATGTACTAGCCCCGACCGTTTTCGTGTCGTGGGTTTGTGCTTGTGGTTCCGATCGCCGGGCCTAGCCGATGGCGGGCAACGCCCAGTCGATCGGTGCTCGCCCAGCATCGTCCAAGAAGGCGTTGATGGTCGAAAACGGTCGGGAGCCGAAGAAGCCTCGATGAGCCGACAGCGGCGATGGGTGAGGGGCCTGAACGATGGCGTGGCGGTCGGTATCGATCAGGTCCTCTTTCTTCCCCGCCGCTGCGCCCCATAACACGAACGCTACCGGCTCATCTTTGGCCGAGACAGCCTTGATCACCTCGTCGGTGAACGTTTCCCATCCCTTCCCTTGGTGCGAACCGGCGGAACCGGACCGCACCGTCAGCGTGGTGTTTAGCAGCAACACTCCCTGCTCGGCCCAATGGGTCAGGTGCCCGTGATTCGGCGCTTCGATCCCGAGATCGGACTCCAACTCGGCATACACGTTGCGTAGCGATGGCGGCGGCGGGACACCAGGTCGCACCGAAAAGCACAACCCGTGGGCTTGACCTGGGCCGTGGTACGGGTCTTGTCCGAGAAGGAGAACCTTGACCGAGGCGAACGGCGTGAGATGGAGAGCGGCGAAGACGTCGTCGTGGGGTGGGAAGACCTCATGGGCTGAACGTTCGGCGTGAACAAACTGCTGCAGCTCGGACCAATACGGTTTGGCCAGCTCGGAACGGAGAATCGGATTCCAGTCGGTAGTGGTCACAATCGAACCGAGGCTAGCCCGACCACCACCGGTGCTGCGCTCCCGTGACCGTCCAGATGGCGATCACCGTCAAGTCGGCCCTAGTCGAGCGAAGATTCTCGCCATGGAGTGCGGGGGGATGGCGATTCCTATCTACGCTCTGGTGGTGAGCTTTCGGACAACTCCGAGCGGCGGCTGGCACATTCGTTTGCTGTCCGATGTTGTTATGCGGTCGGTGTCGGCGGTGGTCGTTGCCGCGCTCATTGCCGCCGCTTGCACATCGCCGGCCAATGATGCCGACACCGAAGTGTCCGACGAGACGTCTACGTCGACGACGGTGGCCGAAATTGAAGCTTCGGAGGCGTCGACCGTTGCGGCCGCCGACGTTGTCGATGAGCTGCTCGGCTCTCTGTCCGTAGAGGAAAAGGTTGGCCAGTTGCTCATGCCGTTGGTCTTTGGTCAGTCGGCGACCGACCTGTCCGATGACGACCGCGAGAACAACCTTGCCGACTTCGGATTCGAAACTCCAGCGGAAATCATCGAGGCGTATCACCTCGGAGGGGTCATATACCTGGCAGCCAACATCGACTCCTCCGAGCAGGTCCGGACCTTCTCTAGCGACATGCAACGGGTCGCTGCGGAGTCGAGCGGAATCGGCATGCTTATCGCGGTCGACCAGGAAGGCGGTCGTGTCGCACGACTGGAAGACGAGGTCACCGCGTTCCCGGCCGCCGATGTCGTCGGTCCCGATCCGGAACGGGTCCACGAGTCGAGCTATGTCACAGGCCAACAAGTCCAGCAGCAGGGCATCAACGTAGTGCTTGCCCCGGTCGCTGACGTTCGCCAGGATGGCGACGCGTTTATCGGCGACCGTTCCTTCGGCGAAGATCCTGACCAGGTGGCGTCAATGGTGGTTGCCGCAATAGACGGACTCCAGCAGGCCGGTGTAGCGGCGACGGTAAAACATTGGCCCGGGCACGGCCGGACCAGCGTCGACAGCCACCGTACGCTGCCGTCGATCGACACCGCTCGTGCCGAGTGGCGAGAAAACGAGGCCGTGCCGTTCGAGGCCGCTATCGATGCCGATGTTGCGCTGGTGATGGTTGGACACTTGGCGTTTCCCGGGCTCGATACGTCGGCCAGACCAGCGACGGTGTCCTCGGAACTCATCGACGGTTTGTTGCGAGACGAGTTCGGCTACGACGGGGTGGTCATTACCGACGCTCTCGACATGGGTGCCCTCGACGACATTCCTCAGGCCGAGTTGGCGGTGCAGTCGTTGCAAGCCGGTGCGGACATCATGTTGCAGTCTCTCGAACCGCAGCAGGCGTATCAGGGATTGGTTGGCGCGGTCGAAGACGGTGAAATTTCCCAGGAAGTACTCGACGAAGCCGTTGGCCGGGTGTTGAGACTAAAATACGATCTTGGGCTGCTGCAGCCGAGTTCGTAGATTCGCCCGTACGGGCTAGCCGGAAAACGGCACCGGTATCGATCCGTCGAAGAGTCTGAAGATCCAGATACCGACCAGCGCGGCCGAATTGGCGAATGCCAGCGGTCGCCACCAACCCCGGAGACGGGTGCGGATGGCGGCGGTTCCTGCCATGTACAGAGCGGCGAACACAGCGGCCTGAGCGGCCCCCAGCACCATCCATGGGTGTTGGGCCCAGCTTCCAGCTAGATCGCCTCGTAGGAGCCGTCCGCCGCTCCTCGTCAAACCGCAACCTGGGCAGTAGCCCCCAGTGCACCGGCGGAAGGGACAGAGCACCGGCCCATCGTCAGACGAAAAGAACGAGAGCAGCACCAGGACGGAGAATCCGGCGGCGCCGAGAGTCATCGTGTTTCGCTGCCGCTCGTTGAAGCTGTCGGTCGAAAATGCCGCTGCGAGCCGGTCTGTGCCGGACAACATCTGGTCAGTACCAGAATGGGACAGCAGTCGGTCCGGGTTGTCGGCCATTTGCATGTGCTCCTGGGTATGCGAGTCGTTCAAAATCAACGATCCTCAGCTCACTGCGGCCAAGAATACCTCGTAGACCACAAACCCGATCGCTACGTTATCGATTCCAGTCTCTGGGGCCCGAGCAGCCATCGACGACGAACCGCAATGACCACAGCGTTGTCGTTTCCCGGGAAGGCCGTTGTTTGTCGGGAGTCCGTGTGGTTAAAACGGCCCGCCGTCACCCGGGTCATCCGGTGCCGGCGGCGCTTCCGGGTCCGGCAGTGGATCTTCGGGATCTTCCGGATCTTCGGGATCTTCCGGTTCTTCGGGTTCTTCGGGATCTTCGGGTTCGGCTTGCTCAAGGGCCGTCGTGGTCGTCGTGGACTCGTCGACGACGCTTGGGGCGGCGACGGTGGTTGGCGTCGCTATCGGAGGCGGGAGCAAGCTTGAGGTCTCAAGTCCTTGGTTGGTTGCAGTCGTACCGGGGTCGATTGTGGTGGTGGTCGTGCTGGTCGTCGAGGTGGTTGACTCGGTGGAGACGCTCGACTCCGTAGGGTCTGGAGGCGTGGACGTGCTGGCCGGAGGCGAGGTGGACACCGTCGAACCGGGGGGCGTAGCCGCGGGATCGCTCGACTCGGTCGGCGGGTCGACGGGAGTGGTGGTCGATGGACCGAACGGCAACGTGGTCGGTGCGTCAGAATCTTCGGTTGTTGGGCTCGATGGTGCCGTGCTGCTGGTGGCCGAATCGGACTCGGTTGCGTCCGTTGTGGCCCGTTCGGGGGAGCGCACCTCTGGTTCGACGATGTCGCTCCCAGAAGTTGCTGGTGCCGGGCCGATGTTGCCTCTCCCGCCTCGGTCTGGGGCATCGATCTCTCGGTCGATCGATGGTTCAGAGTCTGGACCATCAGTTGGCTGTTCGGTTTGCCCGGCTGGCTGTTCATCGGCGTTGGCCGTGACCGCCTTGATGGCTAGGGGCGCAGCAACCGCCGCCGCTGTCAACGTAGAAAGTGACAGTGCGAGCAAGAACCGGCCGCGGCCGGTTGATTCTCCGGGGCGTTGCAGATACATACAGGTCCGAACAGGGGGCTTTCGATGCTGAACTCGGTTTCTTCGTGTCTAGCCGATTTGAGTGACGGTCCGAGCACCTACGGGAGGATTAGCCCAGACTTATCCGTGCTGTTTATTCGAGGGTGATACATACTTGAGGCCGGCCTACCACTGAGGGTGAGATCAGACCCTAAAGTCCCCCGGCTATTTATTTGTCCATCGCCCAAGCCAAGACCGGTACACATCGTCCGCCCGATCGAGTTCGCTAACTTCTACCCACTCGACCGCTTGATGCGCCTGGTCGATCGAACCCGGTCCGAATACGACCAATTGGTCTATGTCATCGCCGTAGGCTAGCGCATTTGTACCGTAGGTTGCGAGTTCTGGTTCAGCCCCGGACGCTTCGGCGATCTGGGTGACGATGGCGCTCTCGGGCGGGGTGTAAAAGGCCGAAGTCCACCTACCATACGCCAGCTCGATCTCGACGCTGAGTGGGGCCGCTGCGCTGGCCACCAGGGCCCGGAGTTCGGCGTACGTGGACTCCGGATCCTCGCCGAGAACCAGCCGCCGATCGGCGTAGATGCGACACTCATCGGGCACGATATTGCGGGCTCTCCCGCCTGCAATCTCTGTTACGCATATCGTTCCGGTTCCCATCGCCGATGGCGAACCTTCCTCCAATCGGTCACTCTCGGCCTGCAACGCGGTGGCAACCCGTGCCCCGGCGCTGATGGCGTTGGCCCCGAGTTCGGGCTTCGAAGAATGAACGGCTTGACCTCGGACCGTGATCTCAAGCCCCAAGCCTCCCTTATGGCCGTTGACCGGTCGGCAGTTGGTTGGTTCGGCCACGATGACCCCATCGAGACGGCGGCGCTGCTCCTGCAACCACTCCTTGAACCGGAATGCGCCGGTTAGTCCACCCGCTTCTTCGCCTACGGTTCCGACCAGCAGTAGCGTGGCATCTAGTTCGAATATGCCAGACGCTACGTCCTCCAAAATCGGCAAAAGGACGGCGAACGTCGCTTTGGTATCAACGCTTCCCCGGCCATAGACGCGACCGTCGGCAACCCGACCGTGGAACGGGTCGCCCTCCATGTGCTCGACGCCTACGGTGTCGAGGTGCACATCGACCGCCAACGTGCGGTCGCCCGGTCCGGGAAACTCGGCGTACACGTTCGGCCGGTTTGGCTGAACGTCATCGAGAATGACGGAGGCGCCGAGTTCGCTGGTGCGTTCGGCCAGCCATTCGGCGAGCACCCGCTCGCCCCCTGGACCCGACCGGTCACCGGCCTGTGCCGGGTTCACGCTATTGATCGACACCAGTTCACTCAGCGCTGCGACGCGCCGGTTCGATCCGTTCTCGGCAGAGGTGTCCAACATCCCTCAACCCTAGGTGGACGTTGGTGGTGGCGAAAGCGGCGACGTCACTATTCGTGAGGCGGCGATGGCCCGCACGGGACGCAATGTCTCGCCAGTGAGTCGCTCACGCCGCCATGATGGACCTATGGAAGACGCTGGCGCGACCGGTAGCAATGGCGAACAGAAAAAGGCCTGGCGGGCCAGGATCGCCAGGCGACCGCGCCGTTCGAACGTTGATTCTGGTGACCATTGTGGTGCCATCGCCCCGTTCTTGCGTGAGCGGGTGCCAGCCGGTAGACGTGTTGTGGTCTATATGGCGCTGCCGGGTGAGATCGATCTGTCAGAACTCGTCGAACAACATCCGATGGCGGGGGAGCGCTTCGCCGTTACCCGAACGCCGCCCAAAGGTCGGGTGCTCTCGCTCCATCCCATCACCGCACCCATGGAACGACACCGATTCGGATACCTTCAGCCGGTTGGCGGATCACCGGAGGTTCGGGACGAGTCGGTTGGAGCTGTGCTGGTCCCGGGGCTTGCCTTTGACCGGCAAGGGTCGCGGCTTGGCCACGGCCAGGGATATTACGATCGGCTGTTGGCCAGACTCCCGTCAGATGTCTTGCGTCTCGGAGTCACCGGCGACGTCATCGTCGAGCGGTTGCCGGCCGAGCCCCACGACATACCGATGACTCACCTGGTCACATCGACCGCGGTCCACTCCGTTCCCAGTTCGTCGCTTCCCATAACCGTTGGTGATGTCGATCTTGGGCCGTGATCGTTCGTCAACAGGTCTAACGTCGACGGAAGTACGGGTCTCGACGCTGGGCCATCGCCGCAACGCCCTCTCGCCAGTCGTCGGTCGCGCTGAGCCGTTCCTGCTCGGCCCGTTCCCACTTCGCCGCGGCATGGATCGCCTCGGGGAGATGCCCACGCATCGTATGGCGGATCGACTCAACGGCCAATGGCGCTGATTCTGCAATCTCAACCGCCATCGCCTGAGCCGTCGATTCGATCTCGTCGTCGCCCACCAGTTGATCGACCAGTCCGATCGCAGCTGCTCGCTCACCGGTGACCCGTCGGCCGGAGTAGAGCATCTCTAGCGCTCGCTGCTGTCCGACGATCGCTGGCAGCGTGATGGTGAGTCCGAAGCCATGATGGAACCCGAGACGGGCAAAATTAGCCGCCATGCGAGTGCCGGACCCGCCGATACGAAAGTCCGCGACGCAAGCCAACCCGAGCCCACCGCCGACAGCGGCGCCCTGGACGGCGGCGACAATTGGCTTGCGGGTACTGAACAGCCTGACCGCTTCGTCGTAGATGTGACGCCCGCCAGGCGATGGGTCCCGTTCGGCGGTCAACCCGGGATCGGTCTCAACCAGCTCGGCACCGGCACAAAAGTTCCGACCCTCGCTGGCCAGCACGAGACACCGAGCCCTGTCATCGGTGTCGACCGCTTCGAACGCATCGGCCAACGAGCCGAGCATTGACTGGTTGAAGAAGTTGTGGGGTGGTCGGTTGATATGGACCAGTGCGACGTGGTCGTTGCCGACCTCGACCGAGACGTCTCCGAACATGGTCATGACCGAAGCGTAGGAGCCACTTCAGTCGCAGCTCAAGCCAAAGCCTGGATCCATTTCGGTCCCCGTCGGAGGAGGCGGCCCTGGCGAAGGCAGCATGGGCGAGGAGCGGAGCCCGGTACATGCAGCTTAGCGTCGGGGCTGATCGTGACCTCAGCGTTGGGCGGCTGCCAGGTCGGCCAACGCCTGCTCGCCGTACCCGGCGGGGTCGGTAACCTCGGTGGCGGTCACGATTGTGCCGTCGGGATCGATGAGATAGGCGACGCGCTGCGGATAGTCAGCAAACCGGTCACCGGTGGTGCGTACTACCTGGTATGCCTGCCCGACCGAGCGGTCGACGTCGCTCAACAGAGGGAACGGGAACTGGTTTTCGGACCGGAACGCCAGATTGTCGGTCGGGGAGTCGAAGGAGATCCCGATCACGTCGCACTCGGCGTCGGAGAACCGTTGAGCCTGATCACGCAGGCTCGTTCCTTGGAGTCGTCAACCGGGTGTGCTCGCTTTCGGGTACCACCACAACAGAACCCAACGGCCACGGTGGGACGAGAGGGTGAACGTCTCATCGTCGTGGTCTGGCACGGTGAAGTCCGGTGCCTTGATTCCCGTTTCAAGCATTGGTATCTCATCGTTTCTTCAGGCGATTCGGTGACGGCAACCCTACCGGGGGTCGAGGTTGGGACGGGTGAACCGTCGCCTGGGCGGAGTCCGGCTGGACAAGGCTAGGATTGGGTCACTATGTCCGAGCTTGAGACCCTCCCCGTCGTCGATCCAATCATTGATCCGTCGCTTGAGGATCCGCTGCTCGAAGACGGTGATCACGAGCGGTTCGCCCACTACGTAAAGAAGGACAAGCTGCTGCCGAGCGCGGTCGAAGGCACGCCGCTGAAAGCGCTTTGTGGCAAGAAGTGGGTGCCGAGTCGAGATCCCGGAAAGTTTCCTGTCTGCCCAACGTGTAAAGAGATCTATCAGCAGCTCCGCGGTAAGGCGTAGGCTGTTGCTGAGCTTGTAGTGGTCCGCCTAATCGTCGACTGCGATCCCGGCCACGACGATGCGGTTGCGTTGGTCGTCGCCGCGCACTTCGGGGAGTTGGTTGGCGTCACCACCGTAGGCGGCAACGCACCGCTGCGAGACGTCACCACAAACGCGGTGCTGACCTGTCAGATGTTTGGGATCGATGTCGATGTCAGGGCCGGCGCCGATCGTCCATTGGTCGCGGCACCGCGATACGCCCCCCAAGTCCACGGCGTCAGCGGATTCTCCGGTCCGGCCTTGCCACCGCTGGAACGGTCGGCGGCCGAAGGCCACGCCGTGGACTGGTTAATCGAGACGATCCGCGGTGAGGAGGGGCTCTGGCTGGTCCCGGTAGGACCGATGACCAACGTGGCGTTGGCTTTTCGCCGCGCCCCCGACCTGGTCGGGCGGCTCGCCGGTGTCAGCTTTATGGGTGGCTCGGCAACGATCGGTAATCACACGCCGGTAGCCGAGTTTAATGTGCTGGTCGACCCCGAGGCGGCCGCTGTCGTGCTCGGGTCTGGGGTCCCGCTCCGCATGGCCGGCCTCGATCTCACCGAGCAGTTCGTGGTCGATGATGCGCTCGCCGCAAATGTCCGATCCATCGGGACCCCGGGAGCGACGGTGATCGCCGATCTGATGTTGAGTTATCTCGACAACATCGAGTCGATACGGGGGGAACGCCGCGGCGGGCTCCACGACCCTTGTGCGGTGTTGGCCGTAACCCATCCCGATCTAGTAGACCATCAGCCCCGTTCGGTAGCGGTCGAGCTCAACGGCACGTTGACCAGGGGCATGACCGTCGTCGATAGACGCAAACGGCCCGACGCCGGCCCCAACGTGGCACACGGGCATCGCATCGATCACGTCACCGCTCGCCGACTGGTGATCGAGGCCCTGACCGCACAGACGGCTCGGACGTAGCGGTGATCGGCCGCCCGTTGCGCGATGTCGTGGTGGTCGGAAGCATCAATCTCGACCTGTCGGTGTTGGTCGATCGGTTTCCGCTGGCCGGTGAGACCGTCCACGGGCTCGATGTGATTCGAGGAGGTGGCGGTAAGGGAGCGAACCAGGCGGTGGCTGCGGCCCGGTTGGGTCGCAGTGTGGCCATGGTCGGAGCGGTCGGCGATGACGAAATCGGAGCGGCCGCTCGGGCGGCTCTCGCCTCCGAAGGGATCGATGTCGACTCGGTAGAAACCGTCGATGGGACGCCGACGGGGCTTGCGGTCATCGAGGTCGATGCCGCAGGAGAGAATCGGATCGTCGTCGTGGCCGGGGCCAATAGTGCACTGAATGTTGGATCAATCGACGAGGCCGGGGCGACGATTGCCGGCGCGTCGGTGGTACTCACCCAACTGGAAATCCCGCTGGCCGCCGTTGTCGAACTTGCAGCCGTTGACCGGGTAGGGCGACTCGTCCTCAACCCCGCTCCGGCGCCACCTGTCGACGACCCGGTCTTCGCTTCACTCTTGACTGGAACCGACGTGATCATTCCGAACAAGGGCGAGCTCGCCACGATGGTCGGAGAGGCGAAGGCGATCACCCTCGACGAGGTGGTCGATCAGGTCGGCCAACTTGGTGGTGGGGTCGATGCTGTGGTGGTAACCCTTGGAAGCGAGGGTGTTGTCGTGGTGAGCGGCCTGCAGACAGGGTTGGTCGACGTATCGCCGGTAGCGGCCGCCGAGGTTGATGCCATCGACACGACCGCGGCCGGTGACGCATTCTGCGGCGGCTTTGCCGACTCACTGTGTGCTGGTGCCGACTACGTCGAGGCGGCTCGGTGGGCGACCCGAGTGGCGGCGGTGACCGTCACCCGTCGTGGCGCTCAGGATGCGCTTCCGAGCAGGGCCGACGTGGTCGCTCTCACGTGACCGGTTAGCGGTTGCCTTTACTGCCTAACCCTCGGCTTCGGCGGTTAGGTGCTGCTCGTCGTTGAATCCGTTCGGGTGGTTCGATTGCCACCGCCAGGAATCGGTGAGCATGGTGTCGACGCTGCGGTCGGCCCGCCATTCGAGTTTCTCGTTGGCCTTCGATGGATCCGCCAGGGATGTCGCGATGTCACCGGGTCGGCGATCGACGACTTCGTATGGGATGGAGACCCCGGTGACGTTTTCCACCGTCTTGACGATGTCGAACACCGATACTCCGGTGCCGGTGCCGAGGTTGAACTCATCGCATCCGGGCTCCAACCGGTCGAGCGCTGACACGTGGCCGCTCGCCAGATCGAGGACATGAATGTAGTCCCGGACGCCGGTGCCATCATCGGTCTCCCAGTCGTCGCCGAACACCGAGAGACGCTCTCTGCGGCCGACCGCCACCTGCATGACGAAGGGGACAAGATTGTTGGGGATGCCCCGCGGGTCTTCACCGAGTTCGCCGGAAGGATGGGCGCCAACAGGGTTGAAGTACCGGAGGAGGCTAATTCTCCAGCGCCGATCTGCGGCGGCGGCATCACGACAGATGTCCTCGATCATGTGTTTGGTTCGACCGTAGGGATTGGTCGGACCGAGCGGGGCCGTCTCCGGGATGGGGAGGATCTTCGGGTCGCCGTAGACGGTCGCCGACGAGGAGAACACGAGATCCCAGACGTCGTTCGCCGCCATCTGGTCGAGCAGGTTCATCGTCGACAACAAGTTGGTTCGGTAGTAGTCCAGCGGTTTCTCGACCGATTCACCGACCGCTTTCAGGCCAGCGAAGTGGATGACGGCATCGATCGGGTGTGCCTGAAAGACGTCGCCGAGAGCGTCGGCGTCGAGCAGGTCGATCTCGTGAAATATCACCCTTCGGCCGCCGAGCCGGTCGATTGCCTCGATCGCTTTCGCCGACGAGTTGGCCAGGTTGTCGACGATCACCACCTGAACATCTCGCTCGGCCAGTGCCACGGCGGTGTGGCTTCCTATGTACCCGGCACCGCCGGTCACGAGAATCGTTTCAGACATTTGGCCTCCAGTGGTTGCGGCAGTCCGGGCGACCCTAGCGGGACCATGGCCGCGTTTCGGGTCGGAGATGGACTATCGTCGGCTGCGCGCCACCGGTGCGAGCTATTGCGCGCTCTGTCGTGGCGAGAAGAATTGCCGCAGACGATCTCCGGTCCTTGTGAATCGGTGAGGGAGACTACCCAGCGCGATGTCAAAACCAGGGAAAACGACCCCAGGTTCGATAGGATTCCGTCGTCTCGACGGCTTGATGACCGTTTCGAGAGGGAGGAATCTAGGGTGAGTGAGAGTTCACAGATGCAGCCGGGTTGGTATTACGCGCAGGGCGATGAGCCAGGAACCCAGCGATACTGGGACGGTACCCAGTGGGTCGGCGATCCGCAGCCGGTCGCTCAGCAGCAGGATAGCTACGGGTACGGAACAGGATCCAGCGTTGGCGTGCCAGCTGAGTACGGCACTCGTTTCGTCGCCTGGTTGATCGACGCCGGGATCTCCATCGGTATCGCGATCGTCGGGTTTATCGTCGTTGCGATCGGTAGCGCGATCAGCGACACGCTGGGTGGCCTACTCACCGTGGTGTTGTACATCGGACTGTTCGGATTCCAGATTTGGAACTCGGTGATCCGCCAGGGTCAGACCGGGCAGACGCTGGGTAAGACTCAGCAGAACATCAAGCTCGTGGCCGACGACAGCGGTGGCCCGGTCGGCGGTGGCATGGCGTTCGTTCGACTTCTACTCCAGTGGGTATTCTCGATACTGTGCTACATCCCGTTGATCCTCGACTACCTGTGGCCGCTGTGGGACGACGAGAAAAAGCGCTTGTCGGACAAGATCCTCAAGTTCAGCGTCGTCAACAACTAGGAATTTTGGGCGGCGGGTCCGATGTCTGATACGCCACAGGCGCATCCGGCCGGTTGGTATCACGCACAAGGTGACCCACCAGGTACACAACGATACTGGGACGGCTCGGGCTGGCAAGGTGGCCCGCAGCCAGTTCCCGGTATCGATCCTGCTGGTGTCCCAGATGCGCTACACGGCGCGCTTGCCGATCCGTTGCGGCGGGTGGGGGCGCGGCTCGTCGATCTTGTCGTCTGGATCTTCATCGGCAACGTCTTGCCCTCACTTATCGGTCTCGGGTTCACCGGCAGGGCCGTCGACAGCTTCGTGTTGGAAGTCGTCATGCGGGCCGTTTTCGTGGCCCTCGTGGTGTCTTACGAGGTCCTGATGATCACCGGAAAGGGCGCCACCATCGGAAAGCTGGCGTTCCGTCTCATGGTGGTGAACGACGACGGTTCCCTGGCCGACAACGCCACGGGCCTGAAACGCATGTTGACTTACATCGTGGCGGCGATGTTCATGGTCGTCCCGCTGCTCGGCCCGGTCCTGATGTCTGTCCTGGCTATCGTCGGCTTCGTGATGTTGTTCGTCGACGCCAAGCAGCAGACGCCATGGGACAAAGTTGGCCGTACCCTTGTTGTCGAGCGGTGACGTCAGCGGACGGATCGCCGAGGAGCCCAAAATGACAAGACCTACAGGAACGAGCAGAACGGGCGGCGGAAGTTCTTCCCGGGCTGGGCATACCCCCGCTGAACCGGCCCGCTTTCCCAGCCTTCGAGAGCGGAAACCAGTGCTCTTCTGGGGTGTCGTCATCGGGGTCGCCGCAATGCTACTTGGAGTCGTTGCGAGTTTCATTAGTGCGATTGGCTGACTTTTGCGCCATCATGAGGAGTCGGAGAGATTCCTCGCACGTTGCGTTCGAGGTTGGCAAGGAGATTGATGTCGAGTTTTAAGTCGGGCGATCGTGTGGTCTACCCCCATCATGGTGCAGCCGTCATAGAACGCACAGAGACGAGAGAGCTGGATGGCAAGAAGACGAAGTACTTCGTCCTCCGAGCCGTGCACGACAACCTGACGGTGCGTGTCCCCGTCGCTATGGCCGATGAGGTTGGTATGCGCCTACCCATCAGCCATGAGGACGTAGAGGACCTATTTGTGCTGTTGTCGAAGCGTGATGTGCGCGAGCCGCAAAACTGGAGTCGTCGGTTCAAGAACCATCAGGAGAAGCTTCGGTCTGGTGACGTGTACCAGGTCGCCGAGGTGGTGAGAAACCTTCGTCTGCGCGAAAAAGACAAGGGCCTCTCAGCCGGTGAGAAGACGATGTACAACAAAGCTCGCAAGGTACTCGTCTCCGAGCTGTCGTTCGCTTTGGATGTCAGCGAGGAAAGCGCCATGGATCAGGTGGAAGAGCAACTCGTATAGCCTGCTCGCCCCGCTAGCTCGGCTTGCGGGATCGCTACGAAAACCCCAGCATCTGCAGCAGAGCTACGGGCACTTCGTCGATCCCGCGTTCGAGAGCGCTGGCTCGCTCAATGTTGATGGGATCGAATCTCCTATCGGTCCACGTATCCCACGGTCCGGGGGCCATTCGTTCAACGGCGCCGTCGGCTGCGATGATTGCCTCTAGGTAACCGATCAGGTCGGCGATGTCTGCCGGACCTCCCGGTGGGCCATGGCCCGGGAGGACGATCGATCCGAGTTCGCTCAGGTGCTGAAGGGATTCGATCCAGGCGGTGGGATAGCCGTCGTGCAGCAGCGGGGTGACACCGAAGCTGCCGAGTGCGCCGGCGAACACCACGTTGGCTGCCGGAAGCTGCAAGACAAGATTGGCCGCCGACTCACCGGGCAAGGGCAACGCAAGCGCAGCCGGGGTCAACCACGCCGGCTCTGACACGGTGTGAGTAATCGGTCGGGTGACGAAATCGTTGCCGTACGACACGGCGTGTTCGGGTAGGAGCCGGCGGAACGCATCGTGGTTCGGAGGGGCGTCGAGCTGGTCGCTGGTGACCTCGGTTCCGTAAAACCCGGCGGCCCAAAACGGTTGCCCACCTCCAGAGAATGGGATCCGGCTGGAGCTCAGGACTACCCGCTTCAGCTGCAGTTCCAGTTCGGCCGTCAACTCGACGATGGATCGATGGACCGCCGCACCGTTCGTCGGGGTAGCGGTCGTGTCGAACACGGTCAATCCGTCGGCATCGATCACCAGACCGACGTTTGATCGCCCGAATCGTGGGTTCGGGTCGGTAAAGGCGATGACGCCCCGGTCTAGCTCGACGAGATTCATGACCATCGCAGCGTACCGATCCGCTGATCGGTCGGCCCATTGCGGCGACCAACGGCCCGAACACCTAAACTGGGCCGTCCGTGGCGGGGCTGCGCACAGCCCCTAAGGAGAGATACCCCAGTGACCGACTACGCACCGCCGCTCGACGATATCCAGTTCGTGATCGACCATGTCGTCGATCTTGGCTCACTGCTCGACGGCGAACGCTTCGAGGGAGTCGATGCCGAGACGGTAACGATGGTAATCGGTGAGGTTGGCAGGTTCATCGCCGATGTGATCGCTCCGACAAACCGCGATGGCGATCAGATCGGAGCCGTCCTGACCGACGACGGCGGAGTCGAAACTCCAGAGAGTTTCCGGGCTGCATACAAGGCATACATCGCGTCGGGGTTCGGCGCGGTGCCCTTCGATCCGGAATACGGCGGTGGCGGATTTCCCTGGACTGTCGCCGTGGCCATCCAAGAGATGCTAACCAGCGCAAACATGGCGTTTTCGCTGTGTCCGCTCCTCACCCAGGGAGCGATCGACGCGTTGCAACATCACGGCTCCGATGAGCAGAAGGCCGTCTATCTTCCAAAAATGCTGACCGGCGAATGGACCGGGACGATGAACCTGACCGAACCACAGGCCGGGTCGGATGTGGGGGCACTAACCGCTCGCGCTGAGCCTGTTGGCGACGGTTCATATCGGATAACCGGACAGAAGATCTACATCACCTTCGGCGAGCACGACTTGGCGGAAAACATTATCCACCTGGTGCTGGCCCGCACGCCAGGGGCCGCACCGGGAACCCGTGGCATCTCGATGTTCCTCGTTCCCAAATTCCTGGTCACCGAAGAAGGCTCGCTCGGGGAGCGAAACGACGTGCAGTGCGTGTCGATCGAGCACAAACTCGGGATTCATGGCAGCCCGACGTGCGTGCTCAGCTACGGCGATGCGGGCGGCGCGATCGGGTGGCTGATCGGTGAAGATGGTGCCGGTATGCGAAATATGTTCACGATGATGAACAACGCTCGCTTGTCGGTCGGCCTGCAAGGCTTGGCTGTCGCCGAGCGGGCATATCAGCAGGCGGTGGCCTACGCCATCGAGCGCCAGCAAGGTACCGCGGTGGGCGGCGCTCCGGGCACCCAGAGCCCGATCATCGACCATGCGGACGTTCGCCGTTTGCTGATGACCCAGCGAGCTTGGATCGATGCGATGCGGTGCCTGATCTATGAGAACGCGGCAGCGATCGACCGCTCGGGGCTCGGGGGAGATGATGGTGAGCGCCAACGGGAGTGGACCGATCTGCTGATTCCACTATCGAAGGGTCTGTGTACCGACCTCGGTTCGGAGTTGACATCACTGGCCATCCAGGTTCACGGCGGGATGGGGTACGTGGAAGAAACCGGAGTCGCTCAGCACTACCGCGACGCCAGGATCGCCCCGATATATGAGGGAACTAACGGCATCCAGGCGGCCGATCTGGTCGGTCGGAAGCTTCCGATGCGCGGCGGGGCTGTGGTCTATGAGCAGCTTGACTGGATCGACGAAGTGGCTCGTTCGTTGAACTCCGTAGATCAGCTCGACCGTTTCAGTGAGCGTCTTACCGAAGCGGTCGCCGCAACGCGGCGGGCCACTCGGTGGCTTCTCGGCCGCGGCGGCGATGAACAAAACGACGTCCTCGCCGGATCGTCGCCCTATCTCCGAATGCTCGGTATCCTCGTGTGCGGTGGTCTCATGGCCAAGGCCGCTATTGCGGCGTCCGTGGCGCTCGGGGAAGAAAACCGAGGAGCGACTGACGTTCTTGAGGCCAAATTGGTGTCGGCGAAGTTCTTTGGTGAGCAGCTTTTGCCCGCCGCAACCGCGTTGGAGGGAGCTGTGACGGCCGGTGCGGGCGACTTGTTTGCACTCACCCCCGACCAGCTCGGATAGACGGAGGGATCGTCGGTTCGGCGTCTCTTGGACGAAGAGGAGTTTTAGGTGTTGCCCATCGTTAGCGCTTCGGCGTTGGTTTCAATCCCAAGCCCGTCGTCGAACGCGATCGGGATTTGGAAGCTGAACCTCAATTTCTACGGACTATGCATCGGCATCGGCGTACTCGTCGCTATTTACATAGCCCAACGTCGGTGGGCTGAGCGGGGCGGCGACCCCGAAGAGATTGCCGCCATCGCCACGTGGGTAGTGCCGGCCGGTTTGATTGGCGCCAGGGCGTACCACATCATCACCGATTGGCGCCCGTTCTCCGAGTGGCTGAAGGTTTGGGAAGGTGGGCTTGGTATTCCTGGCGGCCTTTTGACCGGCGTGTTGACCGGTGTCTGGATCGCTCGTCGTCGAGGGATCGATCTCGGGAATGCCTTTGATGCGGCCATTCCTGGTATTCCGATAGCTCAAGCGATCGGCCGCCTCGGGAACTGGTTCAACCAAGAGATATTCGGTGGGCCAACCGGTCTGCCGTGGGCCGTCGAGATTGACGCCGAGCACCGTCCAGCCGAGTTTGCCGCCAACCAGAATTACCATCCGGCCTTTCTCTATGAGGCGCTGTGGAACGTTGCTCTCGCCGTGTTTCTCGTTCGGCTCGATCGCCGCGGAGTGCTAAAGCGGGGCATGATTTTGCCGGTTTGGATCGCCGGTTACGGCATCGGTCGGTTCCTGGTTGAGAGCGTTCGGATAGACGCTGCCACGCTTATCCTGGGGATCCGGGTGAACCACTGGGTAAGCGGGAGCGCCGTGCTCTTCTCCGTTCTGGCCATTTGGTTCCTCTACCGAAACGCCGGGCCATCGCATTGGGCCGACGGGGGTTCCAATGACGTCGATGACCTTGGTGCCGATGGCCCCGATGATGACGCGATCGAACTCGATACCGAGGGCGATCCCGGCGACGATGTCGATCTGGCTACGCCCGAAGATGACGTGTCGGTAGACGATGCGGAATCGTCGGGCGTCAAACCGGCGGAACGCTAACGAGAGTTGTCGGGGGCCAGCCGCCCACCGACAACCGTCGTAGTACCGTTGTTATACCGATGGAGCTTCGATCGTCTTCCTCTTGATATCGAGGCCGAGGTCGGTGAAGTTCTCGATGGGTTGGTTGTACCCGCGATCGAGGTGGAACGTGTCGGCGATAGTCGTCGTCCCCTCGGCTGCGGCCGCAGCGAGCACGTAGGCGAACCCACCACGGATATCGGGAACTACGACCGTGCTCCCTTGGAGTGGGGTCTTGCCTCTCACGACGACCGAACATGGCGTAGATGAGCCGACAAAGCGGCCCCCCATGCTGCCGAGCGGGGTGTTGTAGCTCTCGATCTGAGCGCCCATCTGGTTCAGCGCCGGCACGTAGGTGAATCGGTTCTCGTAGACGGTCTCGTGCATGACGGAAAGACCGTTGCACTGGGTGAACAGGGCGACCATCGGCGACTGCCAGTCGGTCATGAACCCGGGGTGGGTGTCGGTTTCGACCGCGGCGGCGTTGAGTTCGGTCGCTTTTGCCGACACGGTCGTGTCGGTGATCTCGAACTCTGCGCCCATCCGAGACAGGGTCGAGATGGCGGTGACCAACCGATCCTGGCTGCACCCGTGAACGGTGACCTGGCCGCCGGTAATGAGGCCGGCAACGAGATACGAGAACGCTTCGATCCGGTCCCCCTTCAACCGGTGAGCGGCGCCGGTCAGCTCGGGAACACCGTCGATGATGTATCGGCGATTCGGATGCATTTCGATGTGAGCGCCCATGCGTTGAAGAAACAGCGCAAGCTCGATTACCTCGGGCTCGAGCGCTCCGCCATCAAGGACGGTTCGCCCTTCGGCCATGGAGGCGGTCATCAGTACGGTCTCGGTGGCGCCGACGGAAGGGTATGGGAGTTCGATATGGGCGCCGCGAAGACGGCGTGCCTTCGCTTCCAGCCCATCGGCGGTGATGACGATCTCCGCTCCCATTTTCTCTAGGGCGTCGATGTGGAAGTCCAGCGGTCGAGCACCGATGTCGTCGCCGCCAACAAGTGGGACGAATGCTTCGCCAACCCGGTGGAGGAGCGGGCCGACCATCAGGATCGGGATCCTGTTCATGCCGCTGAATTTGATGGGCACTCGGCTACTCGACAGGGTGCGAGGATCGACAACCGCGTCGCCGTTCGATCGATCGATCACACATCCCAGCGCTTCGAGCATTTGGGTGGTGATATCGACATCGCCAACGTCTGGACAGTTGGAGATCGTTGACGGCGAGCTGGCGAGCAATGCCGCCACCAAGTGTTTCGTCACGGCGTTCTTTGAGCCCCTAACGGCGACATCTCCCACCAGCGGCCCGACTGGGTTTACGATCCACGCCTCGGCTGTAGGCGCTGTTTTTGCTGATTCCACATCGGTCACGGTCGACAATCTACTAACCTCCTGGCCCTTCCGTCGGTCAGCGAGCTGACACTTCGAGCCTCTGGGGCCGAAACGCTAAGAATCGCTCGCCGCCTTGAGCACCTCAACACTAAGCCGCGGCCAGGCCTCAGCCGCCCAGGGCCCGAATTCTCGGTCGGTGAGAGCAGCGCAGACCACTTCGGCGACAGGGTCGACCCAAAGAAAGGTGCCTGATCGGCCGAAATGGCCGAAGGTTTCTGGTGAGTTATTCCACCCAGTCCAATGGGGATCTTTGGTCCCTTTCACCTCGAACCCGAGGCCCCATGGATTTGGGTCTTGACGACCGAACCCGGGGAGTACACCCGGTAGGTC
This sequence comes from uncultured Acidimicrobiales bacterium, assembly GCA_938021675.1. Lineage (GTDB taxonomy): Bacteria > Actinomycetota > Acidimicrobiia > Acidimicrobiales > SZUA-35 > JAHELU01. The sequence goes on along the minus strand of CALIFY010000075.1, from coordinate 9,042 downwards.
CGGAAGGTGGGGTGTCGTGGCCGACGAGAGAGTTTCGGCGGAGATGAGGGTTGGTCGAAGTAGCTCCTGGCCGATAGCTAGGAGATCATCGAGCGTGCTGGTCGCACCATGGGCCGGGGAGCCGGTAAGTGTCGTGGCGGCGAGTTTCAGAGGCGCAGCCACCGCTTCATGAACGTACGTGGGTAAGTCGATGCCTGTCGCTTGGTGGATTGCCGGTCCGAGCAGCTCAAAGCCATGGTTCGAATACATTCGGCGATGCCCGACTTTTGTCATCGGGGTTGACCCGTCCGGCAAAAAGTTTCGACCGTCGCTCTCCGGAGCGAGCCCTGAACTGTGGGAGAGGATGTGGGCCAGGGTTGATTCAGGTGGCCCGAGGGGCTGATCGAGAGCTAGTGAACCCTCCTCAACGGCGACTAGGACGGCTAAGGAAACCAGCGGTTTTGTTACCGAGGCCAGGGGGAACGGCCGGTCGCTCGGTCCAAGGGTTCGGGCGTGATCGTCGGCACGGGCCCATCCGGCGGCTACGGTAGGTACCGGCCAGTCGGTGATGGCTTCAAGACCGTTCATGCCGGTCCACCCTACTCATCGAAGTTCGCTCGGCACCCGAGCGACGATCGCAGACTGCGTCTCTACCCTCTACACCGTAGAAAGTAAGGCGGACACTCATGTCCAACCAAGCTCCACAAATCGAAGAACCGATCGAATTCCAAGATTCGGTCGAAGATACCGAAGATACTAGCGTGACAACCTCGTTCGCCGACCTCGGGTTGGCCTCAGAATTGGTCGAAGTTTTGGCCGCCCAAGGAATCGTTGAAGCGTTTCCCATCCAGGAGTTGACCATCGCCGACGCCCTGGCTGGACGCGATGTGTGCGGCAAGGCGAAAACCGGTTCAGGAAAGACGCTCGCCTTTGGCATTCCGACCGTTCAGCGTATGGCGGAAGCGCCTCGCGGAACCGTTAGCGGCCTGATCCTTGTACCAACCCGCGAGTTGGCCACCCAGGTGTTCGAAGAGCTGAAGCCGTTGGCCAAGGTTAAGAACCTTCGGGCCCTCGCTATCTATGGCGGCGCAGACATCGACAAGCAGATAAAGGCCATACGGAACGGTATCGAACTGGTCGTCGCCACGCCGGGCCGAATGATCGATCTTCTCGAGCGGGGAGACGTATCGGTGTCCGATGTCGCCCACGTCGTGATCGACGAAGCCGACCGGATGGCCGATATGGGGTTTCTTCCCCAGGTTGAATGGATCCTGCGTCGGATCGAAGGCGACCATCAAACGTTGTTGTTCTCCGCCACGCTTGACGGAGCCGTCGACTCGCTCGTCACCCGCTACCAGAACGACCCGGTTCGCCACGAGGTGGAGGCCAAAGAGGTCACGGTTGAGCAGATGTTCCATCGGTTCGTGACCGTCCACCAGATGGACAGGAATCGTGTCGTGGCCGCCATCGTGAACTCGGGAAAGCGGACGATGGTGTTCTGCAATACGAAGCGGGCCTGCGATCGCCTGGCGAGCGATCTCGGAAAGTTGAGCGTCTCCGCCCAACCGATTCACGGCGACCTTCGACAGCGTCAGCGAGAAAAGGCGCTGCGGCAGTTCGCTAAGGGAGAGGTCCAAGCCCTAGTGGCAACCGACGTGGCGGCGAGGGGAATCCACGTCGACGATGTGGACATCGTGCTCCACTTCGATCCGCCAGAGGATCACAAAACGTATCTCCACCGTTCCGGGCGAACCGCTCGAGCCGGCGGTTCTGGCGTGGCGGTCACCCTCGTGTTGTGGAATCAGGAGCTTGACGTAAAGCGCATGCAGAAGCGTCTGGCCCTCGATATTCCGATCGTCGAGATGTTCTCCAATGACGAGCGGCTGGTCGACCTCGCCGCTTGGGATCCGACCATCGAATCCTGATCCGTTCTCTTAGCTTGGTCGGCGCCGGCCGATGAATTCGTCTCCGCCGGTTGCCGCAGTGCGAAACTGGGTGCGCCGTCTTGTCCGGTCGGATCAGGTCGACGACCCGTTGACCGTTGTCGGGGCGGTCGCACACCGTGTCGCATGGGCGATGGGGGTCGATCCCGTTGACTACGGCGTGGCCACCGGCCGTTCCACGGTGGATCTCGGCGAACCGCCCCCTGGAGGTTGGATCAATCCGTGGCTGGTTGGGGCCGTCCATGAACAGGTAGTTTCCACCGGCGAGCGACAGGCTCGCGGCGCCTGGTATACCCCAGAACCGGTCGTCCGGGGCCTGGTTGCCCTGGCCACCGCCGACGGTGTCCCCCCGCAAACCGCGGTGGATCCAACGTGTGGGGGTGGTGCCTTCTTACTCGCCGTTCTCGATCGGCTGGTAGAGCTTGGTGTTTCGCCGACCGATGCGTTGGGCCGAGTGGCGGGGCTCGATGTTGATTCCGGCGCTGTCGAGGTGGCCCGATGGTCGTTGTTGTTGTGGGCCGGTTCGCACCACATCCCGCCGGCTCTGGCCGACGCTGCCATCGACGTGACCGTCGGCGACGCGCTCCTAGCCACCCCAGACCGATGGTCGTCGCGACGTCTTGTGGTCGGTAACCCTCCATTCGCCAGTCCACTTCGTGCTGGCGCTATTCCCAAGCCGGCGGCGGCGATTCGTCACCAAAACAGCGAGCTGCTCGGGCCATATGCCGACCTGGCCGCCATACATCTTTTGCAGGCTGTCGCCTGCTGTGACCATGGGTCGACGGTGGCGATGGTGCAGCCGCAATCCGTCCTCGCCGGCCGCGACACCGCCGGTCTCCGACGGCACTTCGATGAGTTTGGCGCCGCTCCGATCCAGTCGATGTGGGCGGCCCGGGAGTCGGTGTTCGACGCCGGGGTCCGAGCTTGTGCCGTCGTCGTTCGGCCCGGTGGAACACCGAGCGGTTCTGTGACGTTGAGGGCTGGGGTCGATGTGTCTCCTGCGGGTTGCACTTCGCCGGCCACCTGGTCCGAGCTTGCCGCCATTGCACTTGGGCGGCCAGCCCTTCCAGCTGAGCTGACCACAGTTGATGATCGCCCCGTTGGCGGCAATTTCGTCGTGGGGCACCCCACCGAACGGTTGGCTTCTCTGGCGAACGCCACCGCCGGCTTCCGAGATGAGCATTACGGGCTTGCCGCCGCCTGTCGCGAATGGTCTGGCGATCCCGCCGACGCCCCCAACCGGTTGACCACGGTGGGGATGGTTGACCCGTTGTTCTCCGCTTGGGGCCACGGTCAATTTCGATTCGGCGGGAAGCGGTGGACGATGCCGGTCATCGACACGGCGGCGCTGCAGGGAAAGGTTGCGAGGTGGACCGACCGGCAACTGCGTCCGAAGGTGGTCCTGGCTACCCAGTCGAAGGTGTTAGAGCCGGTCATCGACCGGATAGGGAACATTGTGCCGGCGACGCCGCTGATCGCCGTCCACGGCCGGCCCGAAGACCTCGCCCACATCGCCGCGGTGTTGTTGTCGCCACCGGTTGTCGCCTGGGCGTGGACGCGGTGGTTCGGCACTGCAATGGCCGTCGATGCACTCAAGCTTTCGGCAACCCAAGTCGGTGAACTACCACTCCCGAGCGATCGTGCCGCATGGGACCGCGCCGCCGATCTGATTGCTCGGTGGACCGAAGACGACGCCGCTGTCGGCGCGAATCGAGATGGCATGGCGTGCGCGATCGAGGTTGCGGCCATCATGAACGATTCATATGGGGGCAGCGCCGAGCTTCTCGCCTGGTGGACAAACCGGGCGTTGGGTCGTGGAGGAAAAACCAATCCGCGTTCGAACCAACCTGCTCGCTAAGCTCGTACGGTGTCTTCATTGAGCCGTCCACCGTCGGAGACGGATCACGACATCCCTGCCAGTGGGGGATGGAAGCATGGCGACCCCCCTGGGTGGCGTCAGTTCATGGAGATCTGCGATGGCCGTTGTTTCGCGCTTGAGGGCGGTGGACGCCTGGACAAGATCACCGTCGCCTACGAAACCTGGGGCACGCTGGACGCTTCGGGGTCGAACGCCGTGCTGGTATGTCATGCGTTGACCGGTGATGCCCATGCCGCCGGTCCGGCTGGCCGCGGACAACCAACCGCCGGCTGGTGGAACGATCTCATCGGACCCGGCCGGGCCATCGATACGAACCACTATTTTGTGATCTGTGTCAACGTTCTCGGTGGTTGCCAGGGGACGACCGGTCCGCTATCCGTCGACCCTGCCACCGGTGAGCCGTACGCCGATACCTTTCCGATCGTGTCGACCCGAGACATCGTGAGGACGCAGGCCGCGCTGGCCGACCGGCTCGGCATCGGACGGTGGCTGGCTGTTGTCGGTGGTTCGATGGGCGGCATGTCGGTGCTTGAATGGGCGGTGATGTACCCGGACCGGGTTGGCTCTCTGGTGCCGATTGCGTCGACCGCCGCCGCCAGCGCGTTGCAGATCGGTTGGAGCGAGGTCGGTCGTCTGGCGATTGTGCAGGATCCAAAGTGGAACGGCGGTCGGTATTACGACGCCGAGCCCGGTATGGGTCCGCATCAGGGTCTGATGTTGGCTCGCCGGGTGGCTCAGATCCACTATCGAAGCGACCGGTCTTTCGAAGATCGATTCGGTCGGACGACCGTCGATCGGCTGGATGACTTCCATCTCTGGGGCCGGTTTCAGGTAGAGAGCTATCTCGACTATCACGGCCAGAAGCTGGCTCGTCGGTTCGACGCCAACAGTTACCTGCTGCTCAACAAGGTGATGGATCTTCACGACGTTGGCCGCGGCCGTGGGGGCACAGCCGAGGCGCTGGCTCGGGTGAAGGCGCCGTCGTTGGTCATCTCGATCGACAGTGATGCGCTCTATACCCCCCGGCAGCAGTTGGAGCTTTGTGACCAGTTGCGCGAGGGCGGCGCCTCTGTTGACTATGAGGTGATTCGTTCCGACCACGGTCACGATGGGTTCCTTATCGAGTTTGATCAACTCGATCCGCTGATCGGGCGGTTCTTGGCCGATCAGTACAAGACGATTTAGGTCGGGGGACGGTATGCCCGAGGGCGTCGAGATTGAGATGTATCGGCGGTATGCGGATCGGGTAGTCGGCTTGGAGATCGCATCGACCCACGCCCCGGACGACTGGTTCTTGAAGCGTGGCACGACTGCGGCTGAAGTGTCGGCGGCCGCCGACGGGGCGGTTGTCGAAGGGGCGCGCCGCATCGGCAAACTGCTCTTGCTCGATTTGTCGAGCGGCGATCGTCTTGGGTTGCGGTTCGGGATGACCGGCCGGTTGATCGTTGGGGACGAGTCGGCCATCGAGTACTTGGAGTACTCGTCGCAGCGAAACGATCCGTCATGGGATCGTTTCTGGATGGTGTTCCGGTCGGGCGAGGAGCTACGGATTCGTGACCCGCGCCGTCTCGGAGGGGTCGAGCTGAACCCGGATGAGGGCAGGCTCGGCCCTGATGCGTTTCAGGTTACGGTCGGTCAGCTGCGGGATCGAGTGGTGGTTGGCAATATGGCGCTAAAAGCCCGGCTGCTCGACCAGGGCCGAATCGCCGGGGTCGGCAACCTTATTGCCGACGAGACGTTGTGGCGGGCCAGTCTCGACCCGGCAAGATCGGCTGGATCGCTGGACGAGAAGGACGTGCAGCGGCTGCACCGGCACCTTCATAAGGTTTTGGCCGACTTCCTACGAGACGGGGGCTCCCACACCGGCCGTTTGCAGCCGGTTCGTGTCCGGGGCGGACATTGCCCTAAGGACGGCGCCGAGCTGCTTCGAAGAGAAATCGGTGGTCGAACGACCTATTCGTGCCCGGAGCATCAGCGGTGACGATGCCGACTCAAACGCCGGCTGGCGTCGCGCCGGCCTCGATCCGCTAAAGTCCTCTGTAGTGTCCGTGCAGGTTCTCGCCGCCACCGCCGACGAGACGGGCCAGGAAATTTTCGTGCTCGTCACGATCCTGGTTCTGATAGCCGCGCTTCTGGCCGTGCTGACCGTGTGGTACTGGTTTATCACCGACCCCAAACAACGGTTGGCCGAAGGGTCCGATGACGCCGCAGCCACACCGGGTGAGGTTGCGCCATCGTCGCCGCCGGTGCTCGATGGGCTTTCGACTATCTCGCCGGCGACGACTGGCGAGATCGATCGCTCTTTGGTTACTACCGGAGCCGACGGTCAGAAGTCCGCTCCGGCGAAGACGTCGGCCGAAGAGGTTTCCGCCCGAACTCGGTCGATCATCGACGGGATTGTCGCCGGGCAACAAGACGCTAAGGTCGGTCGGTCGCAGGCTCGGTCGCTTGTCGGCTCCGACGCGTCGGTCGGTGCAGGTAAACCAGGGGTCGCCGGTTCGTTGAATGGCGACACTCTTGCACCGTCCGAACTCGACGGTGATGAGCTGGCGGCGGCTCGGCAACGACGGCATGCGATGAGTGGCGGATTGACCGATGATGATTGGTCGTCGGTTCGGCAGTCTGTGTTCGATCACTACCGGTCGTGACCTGCCCCTCGCTCGGTATGGTATTTGCCATGGCCGACGAGTTCGATCCTGAGCCGATGATCGCCCGATTCCGGGAGCGAGCAGAAGCGGTGAAGAAGCGCAACCTTCCTCCGGTTGGCGGTGACGAGCGGCAGATGTTCATCCGGCAAGCCGAGGAGGATTACATGGATTTCGCCATGATCGGTGATGCGTCCGCCACGTTTGACGATGGTGTTCTTACGTTGCGAGTCGATCTTCGCCCCGACGGCGAGGGTTCCTGAGGTAAGGCGTCGGCTGGTCCAAAGCGACCGCTATAGTGTTAGCTCTCATGCGGACGTAGCTCAGCTGGTAGAGCATCACCTTGCCAAGGTGAGGGTCGCGGGTTCAAATCTCGTCGTCCGCTCCAATATTGTTCCTGGTCAGGGCCGGTCACTTCGACCGGCCCTCGCCGTTTTCATCATCCTCTGTCCAGGGTCTGTCAGACGCTCCCTTGTCAAGGTGCTGTGATGTGTGTGTGCTTGTTCGGGTCTGTTCGTCTCGCCACATGCGTCTGATGACACGGTTGGCGAGCTGGCGTTTGTGGGCTCGGCGGGCTGATCGTTTGGTCTTTCCTTCGGCGGCCTTGCGGTCGAGATAGCGGCGGGCTTGGTCGTGGTCACGGGCCTGGGTGATCGATGCCATGTAGAGAACGCTGTTGATGCGCCGGTTCCCGCCGAAGTCGAGGCGATGGTTGTTGGGTTGCTCAGGTCCTTCCCCTGATGACAACGCGACGGCGCCGACCCCGCACCAACGAGCAAACTTCGACTCGGTCGCGAATCGGTTAGGGTCTCCGACCTCGGATAGCAGGGTGGCTGCGGCGATAGGTCCGATGCCGGCTTCGTCACGCAGGGTGGTGCCGTGCTCATCGAGCAGCCCGTCGATGACTCGTTCCAGCCGACGGATCTCGCGTCTGGCGTGTCGGTCTTGATCGATGAGCGGTAACAGCCACGACAACCGATAGTCGCTGGCGTCCGTGACCTCAAGATCAATGTTGATGGTCTCAAGTCGACGGAGTCGGGACTCGATCTTGCCGTGCGAGCTCAGCTGGTCACGGATCTCGGTGGGGAGTTTCGAGAGCTGGTCAGCGGCGTAGTGCAGCATCAAGGTCCGGGTTTCGACCAGAGCACGCCGGTGTTCGAGCACCGCTTCGATCTCGGCTACGAGCGGGTCGTAGATCTCCAGGGTCTGGGCTGGGCCAAGTGTTGGTTCGGCTTGCAGTGCGCGTGCGGCAGCGATCGCGTCAACGGCGTCGGTCTTGTCTAGCCGGCGCGAACGGCGTTGGGTGGCGGTTCGTTGCGGTGGAACTTCTCGCGTGTCGAACCCGGCTGCGGTAAGCGCGATAGCGATGTGCGCACCCCATTTTCCTGTGCCCTCCACTCCAACCTGGTTGACGCTGTGCGTGGTCAACAACTCGATCGCTTCGACAAATCCGGCAGCGGTGTTGTCGAACGCCTTGTCGGTGACCGCGATGCGGTGTTGGTTCACGATGCCGACAGTGAAGTTGTCTTGGTGCGGGTCGATCCCGCCGATTGGTGATGTCATTATGTGCTTGGAGTGACTCCTGTTTGTGGTGCCGGGTGAGTTGGAGGCTTGATGTCCCTTGATTGGGGTGGAAGGCTGGAACCAATGAGTAAACGAGCACGTCATACCCCGGAGCAGGTTGTCCGGAAGCTCCGCAAGGCCGAGGAATTGGCTGGCGAGGGCAAGACCGCTGATGAGATCGCCCGAGCGTTGAACGTCTCGACGCCCACGTACTACTCCTGGCGAAAACAGTATGGCGAGATGAGCGTGGACGATGCGAAAGAACTTCGTCGTTTGCGTGATGAGAACACCAAACTCAAGCGCCTCGTGGTTGACAAGGAGCTCGAGAACTTGGTGTTGCGGGATGTGGCCGAGGGAAAATTCTAGACCCGGCATCGAAACGCCGGGCAGTTGTCATGGCGGTCGAACGTCCTGGCTGTTCGCAGCGTTTCGCGTGTCGGGTGCTCGGCCAGTCCCGATCAACACAGCGTCGTACGCCGCGCTACCAGCAGCCTGATGACCCTGACCGTTGGCTCCGGGAATGGTTGACCACGTGGGCTGCCAGGCCCAAGAACCGTCGCAAGGGCTACCGCCGGGTATGGGCTGACCTTCGCCACGAAGGCCACTTAATCAACCGGAAACGGGTGCAGCGGGTCTGGCGGTGCGAGAAATTCCAGGTCTCGACACGGCGCCGCCGGAAACGCATCGGCGTATCAACAGCTCCGCCCGTTACTCGGGCGACCGGCCCGAACCAGGTATGGGTGTTCGATTTCCAGTTCGACGCGACCGTCGATGGCAGGCGGTTCAAGATCGCTTCCATGATCGATGAGCACACCCGTGAATCGCTGCTCAACATCGTTGACTACTCGATCACCGGGGAACGACTCGTTACCGAGATCCGGCGAACCATCGCCCAACGACAGACCGCTCCAGTGGTGCTGCGCTGCGACAACGGCCCAGAACTTGTTTCGTCAGCGGTGGCCGAGTTTTGCGAGGACAGGATCGGGATCTACTACATCCCGCCCGGTGAACCATGGAACAACGGGTTCATCGA
>CALIFY010000074.1 GCA_938021675.1 uncultured Acidimicrobiales bacterium | reverse complement strand
TCTAGGGTGACGCCATGAGCGAACCGATTCGTGATCGTCCAATCGTTCCCGAAGGCTACGGGCTCCCCGAGTCAGACGAAGGCACCCTCGAATGGACCGCGGTCGAGGATCGACTGCGGGAATCGTTGCACTACTGGATGTCGACAACCCGGCCGAGCGGCGCACCCCACGTGGTACCACGCTGGGGAGTGTGGCTCGACGGGCGATTCTGGTACGACGGCTCGCCCGATACGCTCCACGCTCGAAACCTCGCCGATGACAATTCCTGTGCGCTCCACCTCGAAGACGGGCGTGAGGCGGTAATCGTCGAGGGCCACTCCGAGGTGGCCGAGCCGCCCGGTTCGGCACTCGGCACCAAGTTGTCCGAGGCGATGTCGGCCAAGTACGGCGATCTCGGCTACACGCCGGGCCCAGACAGTTGGGACGGGCCAGACAGCGGTGGCCTCCGTGTTCTCACTCCGGTGAAGGCGATGGCGTGGTTCGAGTTTCCGACCGACATGACGCGGTTTCGATTCCCTCCACGTTCCTGATACCTCCGTCTCTCGTTACCGATCACGGATTGAGGCCGCCAGGTATCGAATCGCGGGCGACACGGGCGATCTTCCGATGTGTGAACACTGCACCGGGAAAGTTTTTGAACTGCACCAAGTCACATCGAACTCGATTCGAGAAGGCGAAACAGGCCGCCGCAGAAGAAGCTGCGAGACAGCGCGAAGCAGAGGCCGCTGCATATCGGGAACGGATCGAAGACTTGCGGCGCAGTCGGGATTGCCAGCGACAGGGCATAGGCATCCACCTCTGCCACCCACCCTTCTAGCCTGCTTCGGTTCCCGGCCGAGAGACGGAGCGTTCGACGCGACTCGAACCGCGTCGAATCGTTCACGGTCGATCGGGTTCGGCCGATTGGAGTGGGTGACCACTGTGATCGAGTCCGAGCCGACCACGCACCGCTTGCCGACATCGAAGATGCACCAACACATCGTCCGAGTCGTCGACACCGAAGTGACCCGCCGGCCATCGGATACCACCAAAGTCCTCGACGTGGGATGCGGTGATGGCCGCCTGATGGACTTGCTCTGCGAATCTCACACCGAACCCCACGGCCTGGAGGTCGACGACTCGGCGGTCCAAGTTCCGACCTTCTACGAGTCGACAGCCCGCTACCTCAGCGAACTCCGGCCCGAGGTCGACTGGCCGTCCCGACTACACCTGGCGTCCACCGGGCAACCGTGGCCGTTCGAAGACGAGTCGTTTGACGTCGTGGTTTCAAACCAGGTCGGAGAGCACGTCAAAGACATGAGGTTTTTCATGTCCGAATGCGGTCGGGTACTCAAGCCTGGCGGCTTTGGCGTTCATGTGTTCCCCCTTCAGACCTACACCATCGAAGGGCACACAGGCATGCCCTTCGGGCACCGAATCCTGTCCGGCGACCTGCGCCGCGCTTACTACAACCTGGCGGCACGGCTGGGCCTCAGCCGCATCGGACCGCTCCGCCGCCTACCGGATGAGTCGGCCAGCGATTTCGCCAGAACCCGGTCCGATTACATCACCCACGAAACGGCCAATCACACCTGGCCCGAGGTGGCCCACGCGGCGGCCGCCGCCGGGATGACGCCAAGCTACCGGCACACCCCAGGCGTCTACCTACTCAAGGCGTTCGGCCCCGACGCGGCGATCAACGATTGGTACTACCGCTCGCCCCATCCGCTACTCGACGCCGCCCTGTTCCACATCCTCTGCCGAGTGGCCAGCATTACCGTCGTCATCGAAAAAGGCTCGGAGTTCGATGCCGACATCAACGCGGTGTGGACGCTTCAAACCAGCCACTAGCAACATCCCACCAGGGGCCCTCGCAACCAGCGACGCATCACGATCGCCGACCGACTCCGGGCGACGAACCGGCACGGTTCCCCACGTCGCTGATCTGTAACGGTTTCCGATGCCCGGCCGCACACGACCGGATCGTTTCGATGACCGACCGAGCGCTGGCCGGCAAGTCTCCTCCGGTGCGCGTCATCAGACCAACGGGTACGAACGTTCCCTCCAACGCCACCGGCACCAGCACCAGCACACCAGAGGAAATATCGTCGGCGAAGATCCCTGAAGGGACCACGCCCAAATGTTGTGACCGCAACAGAATGCTGCGCAGCGGCACCGGGGCAACGCACTCGACCGTGTCCGTCGGTGTCGTTCCCGACGCGGCGATGAACGCCCGGTCGACCTGCTGGCGAAGCGACGTCTCCGCTGGAGGCAACACCCACGACTCTTCAACCAATTCGCTGAGTTCACAATCGCCAGTGCTACGAGGGTGATCCGATGAGCAGATAATGTTCACCCAATCCTCGAAAAGCGGCTCCACGGTAACGCCGGGGAGCGACCCAAGCGGTTCAACACGACCGAGAATGACATCGATCTCTCCCAACATGAGTTGAAGGTGCAATGCCGTCGGCGTAGCTTCAACGATTCGTAGTCGGATGCCGGGAAACTCCCGGCGAAGTTCAAGTATGGCGTCGGGCAGAACGTCGGCCGAACCGGCGAGGAGGGTGCCGATACGAACGTCACCACCATTGCCGGAGGCCAACTCGGCGGCGTGTCGTTCAAGGGCGCTCACCTCCGAAACGAGAAACTGGAGATGAGGTAACAGGTCGGTCCCGTCGGCGGTAAGCGCCATGCCTCGAGCGGTCCGCTCGAACATCTTCACTTCGAGCGCGGCCTCCAAATCGCGTAACGTTCGGCTCGTTGCCGGTTGCGTCAGATGCAATGCCTCGCTGGCGGCACGCACCGAACCAAACTTTGCGATGGCTGTGGCGACGTAGACATGACGGAGACGGAGCCGACCAGCCATGAGGTGCGCAAGATTCAACGTATGCCCTTTTCGCTATTTCTCAGGGTCCCTCCAGAACAATTTCGACAACTTTACAACATGCGGGCTCAGCGAGGCGGGCCGCCGACTCAGATCACCAGTGGACCGATCCGGTTGCGGATCGCCCGTACGAGACTGAGAGCGGTCAGCGCCGAGGTTCTTGGGTTCTCCGGCAAGGGCTTGTTGTGCACGATCGTGGTGAGCTCGCCAAACGCTCCCCTGGCCCGAACCTCGTGCCGGTTCACGGCGGCATCGGGGTCGGCCACGAGAGCGATCTGTGTGTCGGCCGGACCGCGCCCCGCCAGGGCCGTCGTCATCGCCACGTTGGCGTTCTTCGGGAATCGAGATGCAGCCTCGGTAGCAGTGCCGCGGAAGAACTCGACCGGGCCCAGGAGCGCCGACAGGTCGCACATCGTTTCCGCCGGTGTGCCCAACCACGCTCGGGGCGGTTTGACGATCCGATGCTCAACATCATCGATCCCCATGACCTCTGCCGCGGCCAACGCGTCTATGCCGCCGAGCGCGCCAGGGGGAATGTGGATCTTCGCGTTAGTGCGACGGGCAACGGCCTGGAGAGTATCGAGCACGTCAGGATCTGCCAGCGCCGAGACCGACGACACGATGAGATCACACCCCAGTTCCAGTGCCGCACTCCCCCACGGCACCACGCTTTCTCGACCGGCAGCCTCGATCACCAGCTCTGCACCGATGTCACCCAGCTCCTGTGGCCTTGTGAGCAACCGAGTACCGGGCGGAAGTCCGGACCGAGCCTTTGATCCATCTCGAACGGCGACGGCCACGATGTCGACCGGAGCGTCGGCCAGCAGCCGAGATGCTGTGGTGGCGATCGCACCCCATCCGACGAAGACCACACGCATCGGCGTCGGTTCAGAGATCACACCCGAAGACCACACTGCTCAAACGCTTCGGCTGTCTCCGCCTTCTCCGCATCGGTGAGTTCCAACAGGGGCCGACGGACGCGACCACCGACCTGACCCAAGAGTTCCTGCCAGTACTTCTGGTGGGCATGAGGTTTCTCGGCTGGCCTCGTCCGCTTCAACGCGTGACGCACCGGATCGAGGCTGCGACATATCCGACGCGCCTCTTCTGGTCGTCCACCAAAGGCCGCCTCGGTGTAGTCGTGCATGCGTCGATCGTTCGCTGTCTGCAAGAGAAACGGCGGCGATGAACACAAGTAGAGGTTCCACCCGAGTTCGAGAATGTTATCTAACCACTCATCCTCCGACGCGGTGCTTACCTGTATCCGGTCAGAGGCCAGTTCGGTAAGTTCGATATACATCGGACGAGGGACGCTGTATTTGATGGCAACGACGTTATCGAGGTCAGCCAATCGATTGCAGAGTTCGGGCGACAGCAGGTACCCACTGTCGGGATGACTCCAGAGCGCCATTCCAATATCGACATGGTCCGAGAGAGTCTTGTAGTAGTTGAATACCGTGTCGTCTTGTTCTGTAGAAAACGGAAGCATGGGTGCATGGGTGACGATGTAGTCTGCGCCTGCGTCCTGCGCATGTTGCGCAAGATCGAGCACAACATCCATATTCTGATCGGAGCACGACATGATCGTTTGCGCTCGCCCCTGAACGGATGCCACGGCAAGTTCCAAGCTGCGCTTGCGTTCCTCCACGGTCATCGAAAAAAACTCGCCCTGTTTCCCGGATACGAAGACTCCTTCCACTCCTAAGTCTTGTGTCCAATGACGAATGTTCTCGCCAAAGCCTTCCTCGTCGAGTTTGAGATCTTCGGTGAACGGCATCAGGGCCGCAGCCCAAATCCCCTTCATGTTGGATCGGGCGTAGGCCTTCGCGTCACTTCTGCTGTACTCCATCTTGGGGCCAGACCTTTCGTGTTCAGACGACCGAGAGGCTCTGAGAGACATTCTTGACCACCATGTAGTTGTCCAACCCCTCCGCCCCGCCTTCCCGACCAAAGCCACTGGATTTGACGCCACCAAACGGCGTTTCCGGCACGGAGGCCTCAAGGGTGTTGATCGACAGGTTGCCGGCTTCGATTCGGTCGATCAAGCGACCGATGTAGTCGGCTCTGTTGGTGAACGCATAGGCGGCGAGGCCGAACGGCACCGAATTCGCCCGTTCGATTGCGTCGTCCAAACATCGGACCGGGTTGACGATGGCCAACGGCCCGAAGGGTTCTTCCTGCATCACCCGAGCATCGTCGGGACAATTGGCAAGCACGGTGGGTTGGAAGAAATAGCCCGTCCCGCCACACACTTCACCACCAGTCACTACATCAGCCCCCTTGTCCGCAGCGTCGCAAACCAATCCGGTGAGGGCGACAAGCCGACGGCCATTGGCCAGCGGCCCCATCTCAACGTTCGGGGCCATCCCATCGCCGACGATGGTGGCGTTCACCCGGTCAACGAACGCACCAAGGAACTCCTCAAAGACGCTGTCATGCACAAAGAAACGGGTCGGCGACGTGCAGACCTGACCAGCGTTTCGCATTTTCCGCACCGCCGAGCTATTGGCGGCAACCTCGATATCGGTGTCTTCGCAGACAACCACGGGAGCGTGACCGCCGAGTTCCATCAACACCGGCGTCATGTACTGGGCCGCCAAACCCGTGAGTTTTCGACCGACAGCCGTAGAACCGGTGAAGGCCACAAGCCTGATTCGCTCGTCCGGGATGAGGTGATCGGAGATCTCGGCCGGCACCCCGAAAACCAGGTTAAGCACGCCGGCGGGAAGCCCGGCATCGTGAAACGCTCGTACCAGATGCACAGCTCCAGCCGGAGTTTCCTCGGCCGCTTTCAGAATCAGCGAGCAGCCGGCCGCCAACGCTCCCGCTACCTTACGAGCCGGTTGACTGAGCGGAAAGTTCCAAGGAGAAAACGCCGCAACCGGGCCGCGGGGCTGGTGGTGGACGGTGTAGCTGATGCCCGGCCCGCTTGGAATGACCCGACCGTATGTGCGCACGGCCTCACCGGCGTCCCATTCAAGAAACTCACAACCCCGTATGACTTCAGCCTGTGCCTGAGCGAACGGCTTGCCGTGCTCCACGGTAATCGCATAAGCGATCTCATCCCGACGCTGACGCATAAGAGCCGCCGCGTTCCGTATGATGTGCGCCCGATCTTTCGGCGCGGTCTGACTCCACACCTTGAATCCGGCGGCTGCCGCGTCGAGAGCATCATCGAGATCCCCGCTGCCGGCAACCGGCAGGCGCCCGACAACATCTTCGTTCGCTGGATTGACGATCGGAAGTCCCTCGGTCGCAGAGCGCCAAGTACCACCTATATAGAGGTTCACATCGGGGTAACGAGTCATTGGATTTTTCCGTCTCTGGTGCTGACTACCCAAGGCCGGCCCAAAAACAGCGGCCTGCAGGCTATCCGGTCGGCAATCCGACCAGAGACGTGACCGCTACACCCGAGACACCGATACCGGTGACGGGCCCTCGGCACCGACCAGCGTTGTTGAGAACCTGGAGCGTTGGTCGACATAGGTCAACCATCGCCGAGTTCGGGGGCACGCTCCAGTGCCATTTCGCACCGCTCGATTAGCAGTCCTGCTATGACCCTCGTCGGACGAAGACCGTTCACGACACGGACGGACAGGACAAATTTGTATCAATGTATCGAACGACGGCTCTTTGTATCTCGCCGAGAAGAACTCAGCCCCGAAAGGACCAGCATGACTATTGTGGACCCCACCCCCACAGGAGAAGTACTTCGCCCATTCTTTCCACCCCTATGGCAACAAACGATAATTAACCTGAATTGCAAGACTCGGATCCTTCTGGTGACCGACGGACTGTCGTTCAACCCAGCGTCCGGTTTCGGACTTAGCGAAGCCGCCGACATCATCGCTGCCGCCACCACAACGAACCATCAAGTCGAGTTGACGACGGCACACACCGGGTTCGACCCGACGGCCGACGTCACATCCTTCAGTTTCTCCGGCCCCCATACCGTCAATGGCGCCAACCGGACGATTCACTACTACGAAGAAATCTGGATCTTCGGCATCGGCAGTGCAACGGCGGCGACGGCAATGGGTGGAGCCGATCTCGCCGAGCTTGAGGCATTCATGGATGACGGCGGCGGCGTGTTCGCCACCGGCGACCACAACTCACTCGGCGCGTTCCTTTGCGGTGGCGTGAAGCGGGTCAAAAGCATGCGTCTGTGGTTTGACGCCGACGGGGCACCCGACGGCAGCAACAGCGCGTCCAGGATCGATACCAACGTGCCGAACGCAGCAGCCGGAGCCGATTTTGATCTCCAGTCCGACAGCGTGCCACAACACATCTACCCCAAGTGGTACACCGACGGCGGCGCCACGTTCGCCCATGAGTTACTCGACCGTCACGACGTTGACGGCACGGTAACGTTCCTCCCCGATCATCCTCACGAGGGTCGAGTGATCGAGCCGGCCGTTCTTGACCCCGACGAGTTTCCCGGCGGCATTGCCCCCGAGATAGTGGCATGGGGCGTGTCCGGTGGCCCGGGAACGTCGACTAAAGCGCCGGTCGCCCCCGAACTCTTCGGCGTCATCGGCGGGTACGACGGACACCAGGCGGATCTAGGGAGAATCGTTGTGGAGTCGACGTGGCACCACTACGTCAACATCAACCTCAACGGCATCGGGGCCGGCCCGTTGGGTGGCGGAGTGCCCGTCGACGGCCTCTACGACACGCTCGGCAACCCAACCCCCGAATACGAACAAATCCAGCAGTACTTCCAAAACATCGCAGGATGGCTAGAGCCCGACCGCATCCGGATCTGCACCATCGTGATCTGGTTTCCCTGCCTCCGCTGGGCGTGGCCGCTCGTGCAAGAGATCGAGTTCCGCGGTGACCCGGAACTGGCGACGCTGGTGGCGATCGGAAAGTCAGTCATCGGCAGCATGAAGGGGCTCCGGGGCGGAACCGCCGAAGACCTCGTGACGCTTCTGACATCGGGGCTCGACCTCAAGGACCGGGCGCGGTCGTACCTAAACCCCAAATGGGCGCGCAACCGCAAGATCGGCGATCGCATCCCTACCTCGACGCTGATCGATCGAGACTCCGTTGTCGCCGCGGTCATAGGCGGCGCGATGTGGAACCTCGCTCAAGTGTTACCCGATTCGGAGGAAGAAAGCGTCAAGGTCGTTCGGGAATACCTCAACATAGAAAACGGCGAACCAGATACGACCAAGATGATGGCCATCCTCACCGAGGGGGCGGACATCGGCCTGAAACTGGTTAGTAGCGAACTGGGCAGCCGCAGTGTCGGACCAGCCGGTCTCAGCAAAGCCCTGAAGTAGTGAACAGCTCGGGACGGGGTGATGGAGGCAGCAAAGCCAACATCACCCCGTCGACCGGGCAGAACTGACGTCCGGAAGGATCCTCTCCGCTCCGAACCAGACCGGTGGACTATTGGCTAGCGCGGGAAATCCCGGCTTGCTTTAGCACCGAAGCCGATACGCCGGATTGGCGAAAGGCGGTGTAACTTATGCCTTTTCGTTCGGCATAGGACTTTGCGACCCCGACGAACTCTCCCTCGAGGGAAGTTATGTCGACCACCATGTCCATCTGGACAAGCTCTGTTGCCAGATTGATTTTCTCCTGGGCCAGTTCCAATCGTTTGACCGGGTCGGCCTCGTCAATGTCGATCTCGATCTGGTCAAGTCTCTTGGTAATTGACTCCGATGTGCGCTTACGACCGCGCTTCGCTTTACCAGCTTCTAATGCTTCCAAGTAAGAACGAACAATTCGACCCTCGGCTCTGCCTTCTGCCAAAGCATTCTTGTGTTCATCCGTCATCTCGGATTTCTTCGCCATTCGGTACTCCCGTCACCTAGCAAGTGGGTATTCGTATTGTTACTACACAACACGCGCAGCCTTGATACTACCAACCAAAGCCGGAATCCTCCCCAGTACAAACAACTAGTTTCTTGTTGGGCCTGACCAGCCGATGTGGTCACCTTTTTGATGCCACCACCATCTTTTTGCCGCCGCCGTAGCGACAGTTGTCACGATTCTTGCCCGTTGGCCGAATCTGACTAGGTTGGCGGGCTGACGGATCTACTTGGTGAGGAGTCACATGGCAGATATGGAGTATCGACGTCTCGGCCGATCGGGGTTGCAGGTTTCGCTCTTGTCGTTGGGCTCATGGGTCACCTTCGGCAAGCAGGTCGATCTGACTCTGGCCAAAGATTGCATGACCGCCGCTCGAGATGCGGGCATAAATTTCTTCGACAACGCC
The DNA here is from genome assembly GCA_938021675.1 of uncultured Acidimicrobiales bacterium. Taxonomy (GTDB): domain Bacteria; phylum Actinomycetota; class Acidimicrobiia; order Acidimicrobiales; family SZUA-35; genus JAHELU01. The sequence continues at coordinate 37,398 of CALIFY010000074.1, read as the reverse complement.
GAAGCATACGCCGGCGGCGAGTCGGAGGAAATCATGGGTCGAGCATTCGCCGAACTCGGTTGGCCCCGTTGGTCATACGTCGTCTCGACCAAGTTCTTCTGGGGCATCCATGACGATCCCAACATGAGGAACACGCTCAACCGCAAGTACCTTATGCAAGCCATCGACGCGTCGCTGTCTCGGCTAGGTCTCGATTACGTCGACCTGGTGTACTGCCATCGGGCGGACCCTGATACTCCTATCGAGGAGACGGTCTTCGCCATGAGCGAGATGATCACCGCAGGGAAGGCGCTGTACTGGGGAACGTCGGAATGGCGTGCCGATGAGATCCGGGCTGCCTGGGAGATCGCCGAACGCCATCATCTCCATAAACCGGTCGTTGAACAACCACAGTACAACCTGTTAGTTCGAGAACGTGTCGAACACGAATACGCCCGACTCTACGATGACCTCGGTATCGGACTCACCACCTTCAGTCCACTGGCATCTGGGCTATTGAGCGGAAAATACATCGACGGCGCACCCGACGGATCCCGAGCGACGACTCCAGGAATGGAATGGATTCGAGACTCGCTGCTCGAACCGACCGACAACGAACGAGTTTCACGACTCCAACCGATCGCCAGCGAATTGGGCTGCACTCTGGCCCAACTGGCAATCGCCTGGTGTGCGGTAAACCCGAACGTTTCGTCGGTGATCACCGGTGCCAGCAAACGAGAACAAGTCGAACAGAACATCGGCGCACTCGACGTTCTGACGAAACTCGACAGCGACGTTCTTGAAACCATCGCCGCAGCAGTTGGTCAATGAAACCCAAGATGTACATCATGAATAGGTCGGCCATGGAGCCAACGTCGGTGTAGGTTTCCTACACAGCAAATTCACAGCTCGGCCACTCAGGGTCGACGTATGAACAAGATGCAACGGCGCCGGCGTCGCGGTTCTAGACTGAAAGACGGATATCCAAAGGCCCGGTCGGCTCGCATTCTGCTTCCCCGGCTCCTCCTCGCTGTCGCCACCATCGCCGCCGCCAGTTGTTCATCAGCTTCGGGTGACGATGGATTGCAATCCGCATCGACGTCGCAGACCGCTGACGCCGGCGCTGGCGCCGAACTGGAGATTTCTGGCGTCGTCAGCCCCGACAACTCGCTTATCGCCAACGTTTCGGTGACCGCTGAAACGAGTGCGCCGGTCACGCTAGACATCGACGCATCGGGTGTCGAAACCCGCCAGCTGACCTCCCCACCCGGCACAAACCACGACTTCACCGTCGTCGGGCTTCGTGCCGATACACCGTACGAATTCACAGCTTCGAGCGGCGAGTTCTCAGCCGTCACGTCGCTAACGACCGGTCCACTCCCTGAGGGTCTTCCCGAGGTGGCCGTCGAGGTCAATGAGCCGTCGACCGCGAGCGGCATTACGTTTTTCGGCCTCACCAACAGTACAAACCAACAAAACGAGCAGAGCACCGCGCCGGCCTACGTCGGAGTCGATCCTGACGGACACATCGTGTGGTACCTGGAGACCACAAAACGGGTCAATGGCTCTCCAGTGATCCGCAACCTCGGCAACGGTGAGATCTTGGCATTCTTCGCTGACAGCGTCGACCGGATGAGCCTCGACGGACGGTTGCTCCAATCCTATGATCTCTCCGGAGCCGGCCGCTGGAAGCACGATGCCGTCCCGCTGGACAATGGAGGCGTCCTCACCCTTGTCGGCGACCTGCAAACCATCGATGGCAGCGAGATTCTGGGCGACACGATTGTCGAACTCGACGCCTCCGGTTCCGTGGTGTGGGAATGGTCAAGCTTCGATCACCTCGACACCACGCGCTTTCCAGGAGCACTCTCGACGAACGAAGCACGGGCCGGCGGTATCGATTGGACCCACGGCAACGCCGTTTACTACGACCAATCAACAGACCAGATCCTGTTGTCGCTCCGCTCCCAAGGGTGGATCGTCAACATCGACCACGCCACCGGCGAGATCGTATGGATCGCCGGTGAAGACACCGGAACCGATGCCGGCTTCGACGCATCTTTCCTCGAACTCACCGAAGGAACCTGGACGACCGGTCAGCACGCCGCTACCTGGACCGACGACGGTGAGCTCCTCGCCTACGACAACCGAAACGAGTCCGGCGGCGATGAGGACAACAGTCGAATCGTTACCTACGCCATCGATGGCGAGTCGGAGACGGCAGCGCAAACATTCGAGTACATCGCCCCGAAGTACACCAGCTCGCTGGGCGACGTCGACGAACTCGAAAACGGCAACCTCTTCTTGACCGCAGGCGGACGAGGAAGTTCCGACACCGCCCACCTCGTCGAGGTCGACCGCAGCGGGGCCACGATATGGGAAGCGACGGTTGACGGGGCGATATACCGATCGGAACGCCTGGCCTGGAGCGACGTTGTAGTCAACAATTCTGGAGACGCCAGCGGGGACTCTGACGGCGGCGATCCCGACGACGGGGACCCCGAAGATCCCGATCCTGAAACGTCCGGTCCTCCAGGCGACAGCGTGGACATCACCGGTGCCGTCCTGACCTCAACCGATGCAGATTGCGCGGCGTACGTCGGCAACTATTCATCCATGATTAGCGATGTGAGCAACGGAACCGAGTTCGAAGGCCAGCTCACTATCACCGCCGACGACGACCATTGCACACTCATCTCAAACCAAATACCCAACCATGACATCGGGATAGACGCCAGCGGGGCAAACGATGCCGATGAAGTCGACGCCACGTTTCGAGTTCCCACCGAACCGGTGGTCAACGCTGAACCGACCGGGCTCGGCTCGAACGGACACGCCGTGATGCTCAACGGCGTCATCTGGGAATTGTTCCCCGCCGCGTGCTTCGACGAAGGCCCAAGCGAGCTCGGCCAGGAGTCGATCGGCTGCAATAGCACGCTCGATCATCCGTGGCGTTACAACATCGGCTCGCCGCTCAACGGATTCCGACTCGATGCGTTCTCAGCCCACTCACAAGCCACCGGGGTCTACCACTACCACGCAACTCCCGAAGCACTCTATGAGATCGAATGCAACGACGTCTCAGAGTCACCGGTCATCGGATTCGCCCGAGACGGATTCCCCGTCTACGGCCCCTGCTTTACCGACGAAGGCGGCACCATCCGCGCCGCCGAAAGCAGCTACGTCCTGCAGGAAGGCCCTCGCCAAGACGTGGCCGGCTTCACCACCCCGCACGTCGTCGGCAACGTGCAGTCCGATGACTACAACGGCCAGTTCATGGGAGACTACGAGTTCACCGATGGCGCCGGCGACCTCGACGAGTGCAACGGCATGGTCGTCGATGGCCAGTATGGCTACTACATCACCGGTGAATACCCGTACGTGATGGCTTGCTTCTCCGGCACCCCGAGCGACGAGTTTGGCCCCACAGGCGAACAGTCTGGTCGCGAATCGTCATCGACCTCTCCAACCGATGAGCCCGATCCCTCGGAGGAGAATCAAGTCGGTCGGGAGCGGCGCGGCCAAAACGGTCAGAACGGTCAAAACAGACGCGACCAGAACCCATCGCAGTAACGACGACAGACCACCATCTATCAGGGGTCGGTCAGCTCCTCGACCACCGCGGCCTCTACGAGATTGGGCAAGGTGGACACGTCGATCTGACCGGCCCCGAGATGCCCCACGTTCGACGCCGCGCAGGCCAATGCCAAAGCGAGCGCTTCCGGCCATGATGCCGATCGCTCAACGACAGCCACAGCCAGTCCGGCCAAGAAACTGTCACCGCTCCCCGTCGGATTGATCACGTTTTCGACGGGGAGCTTGCCATACCAACATCGGTCGCGATCGGCCAGAACCGCCCCCTGGCTCCCCACCGTGACGACGGCGACTCCACCCGTCTGCCGTTGCAACTCCGACGAAACAACAGCCGAAAGTTCCAGGCGGGAACGTCCACGGCAGTCAATTCTCACGGCGGTCAACGCCTCATCGAGATTGACCTTTACCACGTCGACCGGCCTCGTTCCGGCGGTGAGCTGACGCAGCGCGGGCCCGCTGGTATCTACCCACAGTCCGCATCGTGGATCAACCGCATCGGCCAGTTGCGAAACGAGACGCCCGTCCGGCAATTCCGGCATCGCCCCCGAGAGCAGCACGTGTGACGCATCGACCGAGCCCTGGGAGACCAGTTCGACGAGCTGGTCCCACCCAGCGGCATCGATCATCGACGGCTCGTTGACATCGGTCGCCACCCCTTCGGAATCGACGATCGTGGTACAGACCCTCGTCGACAAACTACTGGGCGACCATCGACACATGATGCCCTCCGACTCGGCCCTCGTCCGAACCTCCTCGCCGGTACCCCTACCGACCGGTCCGACCAAGGTCGCCGATCCACCAATGGTGTGAATCACCCGAGCGACGTTTGCCGCCTTTCCTCCGGCCTGGACTACCACCCGGGTCGAGCGATTCACCTCACCAATCGTGAGATGGGACACGTACTGCGTTCGGTCGAGCGCAGGGCTAGGTCCAAGGCACCAAATCATGGCCAGGCGCTATCGCAACGTCGCCGCAAGCGACTCCGCTTCGGCCCGTGATGGTTGGGCCTCGGTGCCGCCGGCAGCTCGAACCGAGAGCGATCCACAGGCAACCCCGAGCGCGAGGGCAGCCGGCGGTTCAAGGCCAAAGAGCGTTCCGGCGATATAGCCAGCATCGAACGAGTCACCAGCTCCAATTGCGTCGACGGCGATCGCTGACGGGGCGGCAACCGAGTGGCGCCCCTGCGGTGTGACCACCACCGCGCCAGCATCGCCCCGCTTGACAACCACCGTCGAATGACGGCGAGACAACGCCATCATCGCTTGCTCCAACTCGCTGCAGTCGCCCAACGCTACCGCCTCCTGTTCGTTGGGAAACACCATGTCGCAGTGCGCCAGAATCTCGGCGATGTCCCATCGCTCAGCCGGATCCCAATTGGTGTCGATCGACGTGCTGGCTCCAATCCGACGAGCTTGTTCGAGCATCGTCGGCAACCGGTGACGGATCCCATCGATCAAAAACACGCTGGCCACGTGAACGTGGCGAGCCGAGGTCACTACCCGATCATCGATGTGCTCCGGCCGTAGGCCAGCGATAGCACCGAGGTGAGTAACGATGGCGCGATCGTCCCCCGCTACCAAATGCACACTGACACCGGTCGTGCAACCTGGATCTACGACTACGTGCGACGTGTCGACGCCGGTCCGTTCAAGCTGATCGATCGTCAAATGTCCAAGCGAGTCGTCGCCAACCGCGGCCAACAACGCGGTCCGAAGACCGAGGCGTGCCAACCCCGCCGCGGCGATAGCGCCCGAACCTCCGAGAACAAGATCTGCGCTGTCGACCAACGTCTCGACCTGGCCGAACCGGGGGCTCGCGCCATCACCGGAAAGGATCAGATCCGGGTTGGCGTCACCGACGACCAAGACGTCATAGTTGCCGTGGTCTTGCGTCATCAGTACGCCTCGTACCAACGTTCGGCAACCGGCTCAGGTTTAGCGAAGACCTCGTGAATCGAACGACCGGATTCTGACACGATGGCCCGTAACGTGACCATCCGTTCACGGGCAATCGTTTCGAGCCAATCGAGCCGATCAACCCCGTCCACTTCGGTGGCCTCTCGCCAGACCGCTCGCCCCGCAAGCACACCACTGGCACCGGCCTCACAGGCGATCTTGGCCTGTGCTGCGAATAGCTCGAAACCGACGCCGGCGCTCAACAGCAGCCACGGCACGGTACTAGCGGCCGTCACTTCTTCGCAGGCATGGCGCCAGATCGCCCGGTCGGTTTCGGCAACGACATCCACGGGAAACTCAAGTTTCAACATATCGATATCAAGTCTGGACAGTACTCGCGCCGTTTCGACGACAACCCGGCGCCGTTCGTTCGGGCTCAACGCCGCCCCGGCGTCGATAGAGAACGAGAGCGGCTCTACGATCAGCGGCATCTCTACTTCCCGACAACCGGCGGCCACGGCGGCGACCACGTCGAGTTGTCGGCGGGCCCGACCGGCCTCGGGATGAAAGTACAGCAGGAGTTTCACCGCGCTGGCACCGAGGCGGGCGGCCTTTCGGGGGTCGAATCCTTCGATGAGCGCGGTCTGGCGATCGTGAGCATCGGCTTCGTAACCGGTTTCTTCTACCGCCACAATTAGCCCACACGAACCTGGGAGTTCGCCAGACCGAATCACCTGAGCGGCGCCGAATTCAGGATCGACGAGTGCGCCGGTGACGAACGGCCCGATCGTTTTGATCACCTGCCCCTTGAAGGTCACCATTTGGTCGTAGCTGACCGATTCGGGGGATTCGGGGTTGAGGGCACGCCGAAGATTGCCTCGTTGGTCACAGGCGACGAGGGCGAACCGGCCGGCGGCGTCAGCGATCTGAGCCAGACGGCGTTGCTTCCCAACCGACAACGAACGGGCGGTGCTGGTACCTAGCAAAACAATCACTCCTCTTCGATGCGGAACATACGAGTTGGACCTATTCGAGCCGGGAACAACTCGAATCCAGCGGCCCGAAATTGGTCTTCGTATTCCGATATGTACACCGGTCGCTGGGTCGACGTCGTCTTGACATAGTCGAACAACGATTGGGCTAGCTCATCTGAGTCGTCGGCCGGTTTGGTCTCGTGGAAGACGAGATCTGATCGCTCAAGCTCGATATGTGCGACATAGACATAGGTGTACAGCAACCCCCAATCGGTCAACACGACCGCGTCTTGCGGCAAGTCAGCAATCGTCGCCGCCACGATTGCTTCGGTCCCCGATTCCGATGGATAGCCGTCGAAATCAAAATCGGGTGTCGTACCAGACACGACGTGGCCCGAGTGCAAGGCCGCGACCGGGGCGACGGCTACGAGGCCAACCGCCGCTGAGATGGCCCAGGCGGCTGGGCCGGGAACCGCTCGGCTCGCCGCCCTGCCCACCGTGTCGATACCGGTTCCGAACAACGTCGCCAGCAGAAGGTAGGCCGGGAGGTAGAAGACGTAGACGAGTTCGCCTATCTCATAGTTGAACGCGTAGAACAGTTGAGCCACGAGCGAAAGACCAATGAACAACGCCCACCGCCGGGACCGGACCACAACAGCTGCGGCCCCGACGACGGCAACCACGAGGGCCACGATGCTGAACTCCGCGGATATTTCAGTCCGTACGTCATGCCAGCGTTGCGGCATCAACCGTCCGGGGTCGGAGAACATTTGATTCCGAAATTGGCGCGCCGTCCAATCAAATCGGATTCGCTCCGTGATGCCATCGATCTCGTTCGGTTGAAGATCCCAGGCCGATGACGACGGTCCGATCACCGCGTCGAAGTATTGGCTTGGCGGGTCGACGAGGTCGACGACCACGAACGCCGCCAGCGACAGCAAGACGCCACAAAGGGCGCCAAAAACCGCCGGCTTGATCACACGATTCAGCCCATCGATGCTCACTATCGACCCGTACCGGTCCGTGGCTCCGAGAACGAGGAGCACGCCGATCCCCGGGATAAACAGGCCGTTGGTGAAGTGCACTCCGAGGCTCAGCCCGCCGGCCAGCCCAGCGACGACCAACCACCGCCGATCCCCGGACCCATCCCAGCGGAGCGTGGCGCCGATGATGATGACCGCCAGCAACAAACCGGTGCTGTAGACCTCGGCGATGACGGCCTGCGACCAGAACGTCGTTCCAAGTGCGAGCGACACCGCCCCCGCGGTAGCCCCAACCCGCCCTCCGCCGAGCTGACGGACGATGCCGAAAACGCCGACGACGGTAAGCGCGGCGGCCACCGCCGACCAGGCGGTCACCCTCGTCGCTACTTCACCGATCGGTATCCTCGCACTCAACCCGGCAGCGAACGTGTAGACCTCGTACCCGGTTGGATGGGTGTGCCCAAACAACCGAGCCATCGTTTGGAACTCGGCGCTGTCGTCGACCAGCAACCCGTGGGCCAACGTCCGCCAGTAGGCGACGAACGACGCCAGCCCCAAGATGGTGGCCACGGCCCGGTCGGCACCATCGGGATCCCAGTTCTTTCGGCGTCGTGGATTGGCGCCAGGTTGTTCGGCTCCCTCAGGGGTTGAGGTAGCTAGGAAGGTAGTCACGTTCCGCCTCCGCCATTTCATCGAACAGCGCTCGTATCTCCGCCAACGAACACACGGCCGATGTGAGCGGATCGATCATGAGGGCGTGCACGGCGGCCTCCCTGTCCTTGCCGATCACCGAAGTGGCTACGAGATCGTGAAAGGCCATGTGAGCCCGATCGAGCGAGGCCAGGTGGGTAGGCAGTGAACCGAAAACCTGGGGATGAATCCCGTGTCCATCAACCCGGGCCTGAACCTCGACAACTCCATCGACGGGAAGATTGTCGACGAGACCGCTATTGGGCACGTTGACGTACACCTCGACCGGCTGGTCGGTCTCGATCGCTTCCATCATGTACGAGGCGTACTCGGGGCCCCGCTCGATTTCTAGCGGCTCTTCGTCGGACAACGCCCGACGAAGCCGATCGTCGGCTTCCGAACGCCACGTCGGCCAATTGTTAGCGTAGAACCCAGACTCACCCCGATAGCCGGACCGGGCAAACTCATCGATCAGATCAGGCCGCTTACGAAAGAACTGCGTGTATTCCGATGAGTGACCACTGGTCTCGGTGGGGAACGCTCCAAGGTGTTTCATCGTCTCGAAGCGGATCAGATCTTTTTCGGCGATATCTCGATCTTCGCTCAGCTCGCGAAGTCTGGGGTAGACGTCGACGCCCTTGTGTCGAAGATCGAGGATCCATGAGAGATGATTCACCCCGGCTGCACGGTACGTCAGTTCAGAACTTGGCACCTCCAGCATTCCAGCAAGTTCTTCAACGGTGTGAGTGATGGAGTGACAGAGTCCAAAAATCGGTTGCGTCGTGACGCGGCTTCCGGTGAGCACGGTCAGCGACATCGGATTCGTGTAGTTGAATATCATCGCCTCTGGACAGAGACGATCGGCGTCACGCAGTATGTCAATCCACGCCGGCAACGTTCGCAATGCCTTAAAAAGTCCACCAGGCCCAATGGTGTCACCGATGCACTGATCGACTCCGTATGTTAGGGGAATGTCGTAGTCGTGCCGGACGTTGGCGAGGCCATCAACCTCAATGGTATTGATGAGGTAATCCGTACCGGCGAGGAGCTCGGTCCGGTCCGTGCTCGACTCGACAGTCCATTCACGACCGGTCCGCTCAATAAGTTGTTCCCCAACGTCGTGGGCCAGTTTGAGACGAACAGGATCGATGTCAACCAGCGCGAACGTGCCGGTCGGAAGCCCTGGGGATGAAAGGACGTCGGTCATCAGCTCGGCCGAAAATTCAGCACTACCAGCGCCAATGATGGTCATCTTCACCATAGGGATACCTTCTCCGATTGGTCAGACCGGCTACTCATTTGAGACCGGTGAGGGTGATACCGCGCACGATCCATCGCTGGGCCAGAGCGAACAACACGAGTACCGGCATCACGATCAACACCGAAGCCGCCATCGTGAGATGAAGCTGATTGGAGTTCTGGTTTGAGTACCAGGTGAGAATGATCGGAAGGGTACGGTTTTTCTGCTCGGTCAAGACGATCAGTGGCCACAAGTAGGCGTTCCAATGGGTCATGAACGTGAGCAGTCCTAATGTTGCCAACGCTGGCTTCAACTGAGGAAGAACTATCGATCGGTAAATCCTGAAGTCGCTTGCCCCGTCGAGCCGCGCTGCTGCAATCAGGTCGTTGGGGATGCTCTTACAGAACTGCGTCATCAGGAAGATTCCAAAGGCATCTATGAATGCCGGGAGAACGAGCCCCCACAAGTTGTTCAGAAGCCCAAGCTTCACCAGAATCAGGAAGCCGGGAATCATGGTCACCTGGGCCGGGACCATCATGGTGGCCAGGATGTACCAAAAGAATACTTTACGACCTTTGAAGCTGTGCTTGGCGAATATATAGCCCAACAGTGAGCTGGTGAACAGTGTGGCGATCACGTTTGCGATGGCAACAAAGGCCGAGTTTCGGTAAAAACGAACCAAGTCGAGGTCCGGGTCGTTGAGTATCGTACGGTAATTGTCGAGTGTCGGATCCTGGGGGACGAACGTCGGCGGGAACTGCCGGATTTCCGCCCCCGTTTTGAACGACGCCAGAATCGTCCACACGAACGGCGCAGCAGACACTACGGCAAACAGGGTCAGGATAATGTATGCACCCGGCCGAAGGCTCAGCATTGATTGCAGTCGACTTCGGGCGCCACCGACGTGTTTCACAGAAGACCGAGCCGGTCCCGCTGATTTGATAGACGTTGTCGCCATCTCAGTACTCCCAGTCCGATGAGAGCAACCGCGATTGGACTAACGAGAGACCGAATACGATTAGGAACAACACCACGGAGATGGCGGCCGACCAGCCCATCCGCTGAAAGCGGAACGCACTCTCATAGATATCGAGTGAGAGGGCCCGAGTCTGGTCCTGTGGACCTCCTGCGGTCATCACCTGGAACAGATCGAACACTTGGAATGCCGAGATCATCGTGAGGATCGACGCCAACAAGATGGTCGGTTTCAACAACGGAACGGTGACGTAGCGAAACAGTTGCCACGGTCGGGCACCATCGATGACAGCCGCTTCCTTCATCGACTGGGGCACGGCCTGCAACGCCGCGATAAAGATGATCAGGTTGTAGCCGAGGTCTTGCCAAATGTAGGCAACGATCACCGCCAGCAACGCCACCGGAATACCCAGGACGGTAAGGTTCGGATCGGTCGTCCAGGCGATAATCGTGTCTTGGCCACGCACCTGGCTGATCAAGCCGTTCAGCAGGCCTTGCTGAGGATTGAAGATGAAGCCCCACATAATGGCCACGCCAACGGCCGACGTGAGCACGGGCAAGAAGAACAGGTTTCTAAATACCGGACGCATCCGCTGGTGGATCGATTCGATGAACGAAGCGAGAGGCAACGTGATGGCCAAGTTCACCGGTACGACCACAAAGGCGAACATGAGGGTCGTCTTCAGGCTGAGATGGAATTGTCGGACTTCAAGTGGTCTCTCCTCCGAAAAGTCCAGCATCTGACCAAAATTGTCGGCTCCGACAAACGGATTGTCACCACCAAGCCCAACAACAGGGCCACCATTTCGGCGTGCGCTGTAGTCGAAGAATGCAAGCACGATCGCCCAAATGATTGGTAGGACCGAGAAGATGGCCATGTAGAAGACCATTGGACTCATCACACCAAAGACGAACTTCCGTTCCCGCCCTTGCCGTCCGCCGAACCAGCGACGTCGCCCACCGTCCGGCTGGCCTCCAGATGCACGATCCGAACCCCGAAGTCCAGCAGAGGACGAAACGGCTTCCTTGTCGCCTTGGTTCTCCACGATCGGTGTTGTCATCTCGTTGCCTTTCGGCCAGCCGAAACCAAGGCGGGCCCGCTCCGACGGCAGGGAAGTGGGAGCGGGCCCGCGGGAACGGTGTCCCGAATCAAGGCGCTAGCCGCCGATGGTCTCGTTTGCTTCACGCTCCATGGCAGCCAAGGCGTCGTCGATGCTCTCGTTTCCCTGCAGAGCGCTGAGAATATGGGGGTAGGTAATGTCGTACCAGAGCAGGTCGCGGTCGGGTAGCTCACCGACGAACTGTCCGCTTCCGAGAATGTCGAGGAACGGTCCGAACTGCGGGAAGCCCTCGACCAAGGTCGTGGCGGCGTCACCTTCAGCATTGGCCCGCAGCGCGGGAAGCGTTCCGGCGGCGGCGTTCCACTCCAGCGCGTTTTCGGCGTCAAGGGCTGCGTATTGCACGAAGGCCCATGCGGCGTCTGATACCTCGCTGCGGTTGGAGACGGTAAGCCCCCAACCGGAGTCTGCGACGAAATTCGGCTCATCGCCCATGCTGGGCAACGGCGCATAGGTGGCGGCGGCGGCGACCTCGGGGAAGTCGTCTTTGTAGTCGGCGACCACCCAAGGCCCGACGACCCCCATGGCACACGTGGTGGCAAAGAAGCAGTCACCGACCCAGTTGGCCTCATCGTTGTAGAGCACCGGATCGACCAGCCCGGCTTCGACGAACGAGGTCATCTGCTCCAACGCCGCCTTGCCCTCTGGGGTGTTGATGGTAAAGGCCGATCCGTCTTCGGAGAGGTAGGACCCTCCCTGTTGCACGATCATCGAGTAGAAGGTGTACGGCAGCGCGTCAGCGGTCGTGAACATGAATCCGGCTCGGGTCATATCACCCTCACCGCCTTCGCTCAGCTTCTGGGCATCTGCGGTAAAGGCGTCCCAGTCGTCCCAGCCTTCAGATAGATCGCCCAAACCGGCGGCCTCGGCCAACTCGGTGTTTACCAGGGTTGCCCCGTACTCGATGTTGAACTCCTGGGGCATGCCGTAGAGCTGATCATCACACTTGTAGCCGTCGAGGGCGGCCTCAAAAAAGGCGCTGTCGGCATCGGCGGTGGTTAGAACCGATTCGGGTACGGGGGCCAGGTTGTCGGCGTAACTACAGGTCCAGCTGCCGAACACCTGGAGTACGTCTGCCTCGGTTCCGGCTGGCAGCGAGGTCTGGAGGGTCTGGATATAGGTGTCATAGTCGAACGTCTCAAATTCGAACGTCACACCGGGATTCTCGGCCGCGAATGAGTCGGCGAGCGCCTGCAGGCCGTCATTGAAGGCATCATTCTGGTGGGTCCAGATTCGAACGTTTCCGCTCAATTCACCCGACCCGGTCTCGGGTTCTTCTCCTCCCGATTCATCGTCGTTCGTACACGCAGCCATGATGAGGGCAAAGGCAAGGAGCATCGCCCCCAGAATCGATCGTTTTGTTTTCCGCACTGTATTTCTCCCCTTCGGGGTCGAGATCCGTCTATCTCAACCGAACTGTGTTCATTGGAACATTTGTTTCATTCGGAAACGTAAAGGTATCGAGCCTGTCGTCAAGTAAGGCCGTCGAGAATGACAACCGCCGAAAGGTGGCGGGGGTTGTCGGGATCGAGGTTCCGGGCAAGGGCCCGACGGTGAGCCATCTTCTGCATCGCCGGCATGAACAGCGGCAAGTGGCGGAGCCCATGGGGGTCGACCTGAAGCGATGGCTGCCCCGATGGGCCATCGGGGCCCATGCTGAGGGTGACTACCGAAGCGCCGAGCCCGGCGACATCGTTCAGCAACGCAACCTCTTGATCGGTAACAGCGGCATCGAGAAGACCGACCACAAGAGTGTGTTCATCGACCATAGAGATCGGACCGTGCCGAAAATCGAGAAACTGGTGAGCGACGCTGTCGGTCAATGCCATCTCGTTCATCAGCAGTTGCCCTTCGAGGGCGAGACCAAACCCGAGTCGCGAGGCGAGAAAAATGACTCGCTCACAGGTGCCAAGTACTTCGAGGTCCGACGACAGGAGGTCAGCACTGGCCAGGCACGATTCGCCAGACGCCGCTAGCTGGCCGTCAGGAGGAAGCGCATCGCCAGAGATCGTGGCGACGACGCCTTGCATCATGGCAAGCAACGACGAAAACGAGCGGGTCTGCACCACGCTGCCCTCGAAGCCAAGGTCCTCGGCGATGACAAGATCGGAACGCCCCGCTAATGAACTGTTCGATCGAGTGGTGATTCCCCACACCGTATTACCGCCACGTTGTTGAAACGATGAGACCGCTTCGACGAGCTCGGTAGTTTCACCGGACCGCGATATCGCAACCAGCAACGTCCGCTCCGGATTTGCCACTGGGAAACCCGAACGGACGAGGAACGCTGAGGCAGGGTCACTCGATGCGGAAATTCCAGTAGCTGTTTGCAGGAGCGGTGCCGCCGTCTGAGAAAGGTAGTTTACGGATCCGGATCCGATGAAGTGAACGCTGTCGATGTCCAGCGCATTCCAGGCGTGCCTGATCTCATCGGCTCGGTCCCGCAACATTCGATTTACCGAGACCCACGCATCGACCTGATGGTTAATGTCGTCGGCCGTTGCGGTTCCGAGGGTTGTCACGCGATGACCTCTTCCGCCTTCACGATGTCGACCGCACACGCAGCGAGTTCGTTGAGCTGAACCTCGTCGGTCATCGATGAGGTAACGATCACTGAGGCTTGATCGACGGGGCCAACCACAAAGGTGCTCACCTGACCAAACTTCGTATGGTCAGCGAGAATGACTCGATGGCTTGCGACCTGCAGGATCATCCGATCGGTCGCCGCTTCGCTGATCGAACTGTTGGTTAGACCATCGATGGCGTTGATTCCGCGAATTCCCATAAACACGTGGTCTGCTCGGTACTGCCGCAATGCCTCGTCAGCCAAGGAGCTAACCATCGATCCCTCCGAGTGACGGAACAACCCACCGACCACGATGAGTTCGACGTCTTCACGGCCGGCCAGTTGTGTGATCACCGGGAGCGAATTTGTCACGACACGAAGATCCTCAAGACTCGCAAGATGCGGCACCATGGCGGCCACGGTCGTACCGCTGCCGAGGAAGATGGTTTCGCCGCTCCTGGCAAAGGTGGCTGCGGCTTTGGCGATCAGTTCCTTTTCACCCGAGTTTGCCGCTTGACGCAAACGAAGCGGCGGCTCGGGATCGGCACGCTCAGCCCGAAGAGCGCCACCGTGAGTTCGTCGGATCCACCCGCGAGAGGCCATCTCGTCGAGATCCCGGCGAACGGTGGCCTCGCTCACATCGAGCGCCTCGTTGATCTCGCTGATTCGTAGTTCCCCTCGTTCGTCGAGGAGATCCCGGATCCGAGAATGGCGAACTTCCTTGAGCACGTAGGGGTTCCCATCGATAGTAAACACTACAGATTCAGTCAGCAGCGGACCGAAAGTCAATCAGACTCCGTCAAATTTCACCGCTCCCTGGCAACAGATTCTGGCAATTCGTGCAGATTCTGTCAACACCAATGACGGATTATGCTATGTTTCGTGTATGGGTCGAGGCTGGATCGGTCGATGGATATGGACGATTTCGATCGCCGTGGCGGCGGCTGGCTGCTCGCTGGGTCAGGGTGGCACCACGTACTACGTGTCGCCCGACGGCTCCGATGAGGGACCCGGTGAGGAAGCTGAGCCCTGGCAAACCCTCCAGTTCGCCGTCACTCAACTCGCGCCGGGCGACACGCTCCTGGTGGGCGACGGCGTATACACAGGACCGGTCGCACTCACTCAATCAGGCTCAGAAGAGGACGGGTTCGTCACCATCAAGAACAAGCCGGGCGAATCGCCGGTCATAGATGGCGATGGGGTCTCCGTCCCCCGCGGGTTCGCACCACTGGTTGCGATGCGCAATGTTGACTACGTGCGATTGGAAGGGTTCGAGATTCGGAACTGGGTGTCAAACTTCGGACGCCGCAACCCGGTCGGGATATTCGTGTCCGGCTCTGGCTCACACATCGAGATCGTCGGAAACGACATCCACGACATCGAAGCTCGGGCCGAGACCGGCGGTAGAGATGGCCACGGAATCGCCGCCTATGGAACGAGCGCGACGGCAATCACCGATCTAGTCATCCAAAACAACAAGGTTCACGACCTCATCCTCGGAACGAGTGAAGCCGTCGTTGTCAACGGCAACGTCGACGGGTTCGTCGTCGACGGGAACGAAGTCTGGAACAGCGACAACATCGGGATCGACATCATCGGATTCGAAGGCAAGTCTCCCGACCCGGAACTCGACCGGGCCCGAAACGGGGTCGTCAAAAACAACCTCGTCTACAACATCGACACCGCAGACAACCCGTCATACAACGAGCGAAACGCCGGAGGAATCTACGTCGATGGCGGACGGGACATCCTGATCGAGAACAACATCGTTCACGATTCCAACATGGGAATAGAGATCGCCAGCGAGGACGGCGGGGGCGACACGAGCTACATCATCGTCCGCAACAACGTCGTCTACAACAACCACATCGTCGGCCTGGCGATGGGCGGATACGACGAGAACCGAGGCCGAACCGAGTTCAGCGAGATCGTCGGCAACACGTTCGTCAACAACGACACCGACCAAGAAGGAAACGGCGAACTGCTCCTACAGTTCGATGTGTCGAACAACGTCATCACCGACAACATCTTTGCCGCTGGGGAACAAGGCCTACTCCTGGGAAATCCCTACACCGAAAACGAAGACAACCTGGTTGATCACAACCTGTATTTCTCGACCGACACACCGATCTGGGAGTGGCGAACGGAACGGTTCGACAGCTGGGCGTCGTACCAAGCAGCGACCGGCAATGACTCGGCATCGATAGTGGCCGACCCATTGTTCGTCGATGCCGAAGCTGGCGACTACACCCTGACGAAAGATTCACCTGGTCGAGGAACCGGCAGTGACGACGGGATCATCGGTGCCGACGAAGCGATCCTGACCAACGCGTTTCGCAACGAACGGCCGAGCAGCTAGCTGTTTAGCGCAAGTCGAATCTCGAAAACCGCACCCTCATCACGACTGTAGCCAACCACCGTTCCGTGGTGCTCTTCGATGATCGAACGCACGATCCACAATCCAAGTCCTGCGCTTCCCCGGCTGCTGTGGTGTCGACCGAAGAAGGACTCAGGCGATTCGCCGAGTCCAGGTCCGTTGTCGCATATGAACACCACCGCGTCGGCACCATCTCGAGTCACCGTTGCCTCGATCAATGGTGAGCCCTTATCGGGCCGACCATGACGCTGGGCGTTGACGATGAGGTTGGCAATCGCGTGATGGATCAACGTCGGGTCGCCGATCACCTCAACCGGGCCATCGGTGAAGACCGCTAGCTCCCGGGTGCTGCGCTCGAAATCGGAAACGATTTCGTCGAGCCGCACCGGTTCGCGGCGCGTCATCATCACGCCGGCATCGATACGACCGGCCAACAGCAGATCTTCGACGGACTTCGTCGTCTCGGTGCTGAGCTGCACGAGGCGGTACAAGTCCATGAGAACCTTGGCCCGAAACGACGACTCCGGCAAGGCCCGAACGCTCAACATGGCCGACTCGGCGACCGCTCGGAATCTCCCCAACGGAGTTCGAAGCTCGTGGGCCGCCGTGGCCAGAAACGCCTCTTCACGGTCGAGTTGCAGCCCCAACGGGCGAGCGAATCGGCTAGACACAATCCAGGCGATGATGCCCGACAACATCGAGAGGACCGCAGCGGTTATCCAAACGAGCAACGTCAGTCGGTCTTCGTCACGGGGTGGGCCGTCGGCGACGACTACCACCGCCCCCGCGAGTCTGCTCTCCACCTCGTCGGGGGTGTCCTCCGGAGAGATGAAGAAGGGAGCAGCGGCGGCCGCCACCGTGGTGCCGTCCAGGGTCACCGAACCGATCGACCCTTCCTCTCCAACATCGTTCAGGCCCCGTGACAGAAGCCCGTCGACCTGACTAATCGGCTCGGTCATCAAAAGAACCTCGCCGGCAGTGGACTCATACACCAGAATGCTGTCCGTTTCTTGCATCACCATGTCATCGGTGACACCGCTGACGTCCCACGCACCTACGTCGCCATCGAAGAACACGAGGGCCGCGGCGCGGAACGCTTGCCCCTGCAACTCCGCCTCGAACCGCTCGGTGACAAGACGAGCTTCGATGGCGGTCGTAACCGCGGCCAGACCGGAAATCCCGAGTGTGGCCGAGAGCATCAGGCCAATCGTGAGGTTTCTCCGCAATCGGTCGAGTCGAACCTCGGCCGATTCTCGCCTCACGGTGGCGTTTCGGAAGCCACGTACCCTGCTCCCCTCACCGTGTGCACGATCGCCGGACTCCCAAGTTTCTTACGGAGTTGCGCCACCTTGACGTCGACGACGTTTGACATGGGTTCCATGAATTCGTTCCAACAGTGCTCGATGAGTTCGCTTCGTGACACCACCCGATTGGCGTTAGCCAGCAGATATCGCAGAATCGAGAGTTCTTTCACCGTCAATCCGAGACCTACCCCCGCCCTGGTGGCACTAACGCCAGCCGGATCAACCTCGACATCGCCGAGCACCAGCACCGGGTCGGCCGCAACCACGGAGCGGCGGGTCAACACGTGAACCCGAGCAACGAGTTCTTCCATAGCGAACGGCTTGACGAGGTAGTCGTCGGCCCCAGCTCGAAGGCCGTCGACCCGATCTCGGATCGAGTCACGGGCGGTCAAGAAAATCGCCGGCGTTGGGTCATCGGCCGAACGCCGCTCCACCAGCAAGTCCATGGCGTCGCCTCCGGGCACGGTGCGATCGAGTACCAACGCATCATATTTGTTGACCTGAAGATGCTCATCGGCACTCTCCCAATCCCCCGCCGCATCGACAGCGTAGCCGGCGGCTTCGAGATACCTCACCACGGCCTCGCGTACGTCAGGGTCGTCCTCCAGTACGAATACCTTCATGATAAACCCCTTGTCAGCGCTCGGCCCATCAACATCATCCCACCAGGACAACGCGTGACGACGTCGCAGTCTCGCTCGACGATCGACAGCTGGCCATCGAACTCGGCACCGGATGCCTCGAACCACCAATTCACCGGAGGGAGCGCATTCTCGTTGCCAGGCTTCTGACGAGATAAAGGAGTCAAAGAGTCCACGCCGACCGCTACCGTCACGCAACAGACGTTGACACGGCCCCCTACCCGTTTGCAAGCGCTCCCAGTGGGTGAGGACGCTCGCATCTTGGTCATAGTCGACTTGGTAGTGAATGCAACATGATGAAGAGATGATGCAGACAGCGACTCGCATCGTGTGACACGGCCCTGACCCAACCCTCGCAGTGGGTGCCGCTGGTATCATTTGACAGTGTGTCCGGCTCGCAACACCTACGGTGGAGACCGAGCCCGTCAGTATCGACTCGAATCCGTAGAGTCCTCCAACTAGCGCTTGCTGTTTGCATTCTTGCCGCGGTGTTCGCTCTGACTCGAATTCCGGGTACGGGCGACCGCCAGGTCCTCCCGGATGAATCTACCCAGTTCTCTCTTGATCATACGGTGATCGGCTCGGCACCAATCGATCCGGTATATGTGGTAGAGCAACGGGCAAGGCCAGGCTATCGGATTTTTTCATTCGATCCGAAAACCGGTTCCGACACTACGATTTTCACCGTACCGGATGGTGCAATCATTTATGGAATATCGTTGAGTCCTGACAAGGAAACAATGGCCGTCTCATACACTCCGGACTTCGAAGCCGACGGGGGCGGCCTGTGGTTACTCGACATGAAGACACTCGAATTAACCGAGACCTCCGCCGCCAAACCTGGCGTGTTTCTCACCGAGCCCGAGTTCGCCGCCGACGGACGGTCCGTGTTCGTTACCCATGTAGACCGCACAGAGGACGACGAGCAACTGGCCATCGCCGAAGTGGAGCTCGACGACGGCACGACCACCATCGTGACAAACGAGGGAATCACCCCCGCGGTCGCCAACGAAAAGCTCTACTACTTGGAGGTAGACACCGAGAGCGCTCGTCGCTCAATCGGCGTCCGAGACCGGGACGGCAACACCAGCAGCATCGACGTCGACGACGGCAACCGCGATCTCGACCATCTCGTCGCAACGAGTGAACGTCATCCGATTCACGTCGCGGTCCTCGAATCAGACTCGGAGCCATCGATTTCCTTCGGAGCCCCAGCCGATGCCCACGGCAACCACAACGTTCGGTCGACCTGGTGGACGCTTTCCTCTTCAATCGATGCCGCCTCGGCTACAAACATCGACCCGATAATCATCTACGATGCGACGACAACGACCGACGGAACGGTCGTGTATGCCACACTCGAAGGCCTGGCCGTCGCCGACGGCGAACGCCTCGACCTTATCGCATCCAGGGCAATCCGTTTCGTCACAAGCTGACCACAGAAGCCCTGGCTCGACACGACGTCTACTTTCCTTCCGTGATGTACTTCAGCATTTCCTTGTCGAACTCAGCCTCGGCCAACAACTTTCGCAGCTTGGCGTTCTCTGATTCGAGTTCTTTCAGCCGCTTGGCGTCCTGAGCCTTCATTCCGCCGTACGTGTTCTGCCATCTTTTCCAGGTCGACTCGGTGATCTCCAAGTGGCGAAGCACCTCTTGTAGATCGTGGCCAGTGTCGAGCATGTGCTCGCCTTCACGGACCTTGCGAACCACCTGCTCCGAAGTGTGTCGCTGCCTCTTCATCGCTTCCATCCTCACATCCCTCACATCCTCTGCCTCTTCATCACGTTGATCCCGAATTCGTTGAGTGGTCAGTAGCGAACGTATCCTCCACCTCGCACCACATCTCAATCGGAACAACGCCGACGCCCAAACCCCTCTCACACTCCTTCCGACGCAACAGTTCGATCCCGACTGGCGTCGAATCAATCACCCCGAGGCCCACCACCTTCAAGGCCATCCCCACCGGATGGCCCACCACCTACGCCGCCATCCCCACCGGATGGCCCACCACCTACGCCGCCATCCCCACCGGATGGCCCGACACCTGCAGAACCTTCGCTCCCGTACTCGATCTCGATCGTGACGCCAATCGTGCTGACCTCGTCGTCGATCGCTTCACATCTGGCGGCAAGCGGCGAAAAGGCCAGACCGGGCAACATCGAAGACTTAACTCGTCCAGTTAGAACTGACATGTACATCAACATGAACAACCAGTCTGTGGATTAGCTGTGAGACGCATGACCTAGATCGTCGAATATCGGGGGCGGGTACTCCGATCATGCTGCCCGATCGATCATGATGGAAACATGATCGCCCTCACCGGCTTACTCTTTTTGATCACGCTCTTCGTGCTCTTCTCCAAGGTCGCGGCGGTCGCCCTGGAGACGACGGGAATGGCACGGGAGAGCGCCCAGTTCCAGTCCCGATCGGCGCTGATGGGCGTTGGTTACACCACTGCAGAGGCCGAGGACATCACCAACCATCCGGTCCGCCGGCGCATCGTGTTGTTCCTCATGACCTTTGGAAACGCGGGGGTGATCACTGGGATAGGTAGTTTTCTGCTCACCTTCATCGACACCGAAGCGACACAGACCGCGGGACGTCTGGCGTTCCTGATGGCCGGCACCGTCTTGGTGCTCGTCGCCGCCCACCTCTCGATTGTGGACCGACTCATCGGTTGGGCCACCAGGGCCGCACTGGGCCGCTACACGACCCTCGACGTTCGTGACTACGCCGCTCTGCTTCGCTTCGATGACGAATACGCAATAACCGAACTCCATGCCAGAAGTGGCGAGTGGATGGTAGGACGTCCACTGGCCGACCTTCACCTGACCCGGGAAGGAGTGGTCATCCTCGGTATCAACCGCAGCGACGGTGAATTTTTTGGTACGCCGACCGGTGAGACGATCATCGACGACGGTGACGAGGTGTTGGCCTATGGCCGCATCGAAGTACTCGCCGAGCTTTGCCAGCGACCATCATCGACCGGCGACGCCATTCATCTCGACGTCGCCAACGCCCACAGGCGTCGACTTGAAGACCACGGGCAGGAGTAGGCGAACGCGGAAAGGAGTAAAACGGCCACGGAAAGAGGTCAACGACTGTCAGCTTCTGGAGCCGAGTCGGCCCTTTTAGCCACGGACCAACGACTGGAACGCCGATTCCACGAATCGACTATCGTCGGCGCCGCTCCCCGACGAAATCCGAGGAACAACACCACGCTAACAACCCCGTACAGCACCTCCCGAAGTTGGGCATAGTCCACGAGTACCTCATCGAGGGCGGTAAACGCGGTGGCACCGAGGATCGGCCCCAGCAGCGACCCGATCCCGCCAAAGGCGACCATGACCAGAACCCGAATGTCGACGTTTGCAAAACCATAGGTCGTCGTCCCGATGAAGCTCCGGTGGTGAGCAAACACCGCACCGGCGACGCCGAGCATGGCGGAACCGATAGCCCCGGCGTAGATCCGATATCGAGCGACCGCGACGCCGGCCAACTTAGCCGCCACCTCATCGTCGCGGAGCGCTCGAAACGCCCAGCCCATCCGAGAACGCTGGATACGACGGAACAACACCAGATACACGGCGACCAAGGCCAAGAACACGTAGTAGGGAGCAACCTGGTGGTCGAGAACGCCGTCGGAGCCAGCTGAGATTCGCAGCCCATTCTCGCCACCGGTCAAATCACCACGACCAAGGACGAAGTTTTGGAATGCGAGCGAGAACGTCAGGGTCACGATGCCGGTAAATATCGTGCCGAGCGAACGACTGACCGCCACCCAACTAAGCGCTCCGCCAACCACGCTTGCCGCCGCTCCAGCGATACCGATGCTGAGCACCATGGGCACGCCAAGACGGTCGCTGAGGATCGCCGAGCCGAACCCTCCTATGCCGGCCAACGCTCCGGTACAGAGAAATAGCTGACCGGTGCTACCGAAAATCAGATTGAAGGCGATGGCGTACGCCGCGAACACCAGCCCGGCGGTAACCACGGTCATCATCGACGGTGAGCCGGCGAACAATGCCGGCACACACGCAAGCACGGCGGTAGCAATGGCGATTGGTGCGTAGGCCCGGATCATCGACTACCCGATTCCGAGGAGGCCCCGTGGCCGGAGCAGCAGAGTGGTGGCGGCAGCGAGCAGCAGAAGGATCGTGCTCACGTACGACCCGATATAGAACGCGCTGATGGTGTTCACGACACCGAGAATGATCCCGGCCAGAAAAGCGCCGGGGACACTTCCGAGCCCACCGACGACCGCGACGATCAAGCCGAAGGTCGTGAGATTGACGCCATCGGTCGACACCACCGGCCGAGTCATAGCAACCGTGATGGCGACGAGACCGGCGAGAGCGCCGCTCACCCCAAAAACCACGGTACGGACTGCGGCCGGGTTGATGCCGCACAAACGGGCCCCGGTCTCATCCTGAATCACCGACCGGGTGGCCCGACCAAAGGTGGTCCATCGCAACAGCATCACCAGCACGCCGCCGGCGGCGACGCTTATGGCCGATGCCACAAGCGAACCGCGTCGCATCGCAACCCCCAACACCGGAATCGGATCTCCTTGGAATCGGAGGCTCAGCGCCTCGATTGGATACCGCCACTCCAGCAATCCATCTATGACGAACCCGACGCCGAGCATCAACAGCAGTCCGAGCAACACCCGATGCTCCCCCTGCTGACGGTACACGGGTCGCATCAAGGTTAGATCGAGCACGACACCAAGGACGCTCACTGCGACGACACCGACGAAGGCAGCCACGACGGCGGGAGACCCGCTATCGATCAAACGAGCCGTAACGATGGCCGCTAGCACCGCCATCTGCCCGTGGGCCAAGTTGACAATACCCCCGAGTCCGTACACGAGGGTCAACCCAACGCCGAGGATGCCGAATTGCAGCCCCAGCACGATGCCGTCCAGTGCTACCGCGGTCATGGCCCCCACCTCCTCTCCCACCGATTCGTCATCAGCGACCCGACTTCCGGTCGAAACCATCCATACGACTACACGCCGAGATAGGCGCGCTGTACGCCTTCGTCAGCCGCCAGTTGGCTCGAGGTCCCGGTCAGCTCGATCCGCCCACGGTCGAGCACGTAGCCGCGGTCGGCAAGGTCGAGGGCCAATGGCACTTGCTGTTCAGCAACTAAGACCGTCAAACCGTCCCGCCGCAGTTCGACCAACGCGGCGTACGCCTCGGATGCGAGAATCGGCGAGAGGCCGGTGCTCGGTTCGTCGAGGATGAGCAGCCTCGGCCCCGCCATCAACGCCCGACCGACGGCGAGCATTTGCTGCTCGCCTCCGCTCAAGGTGCCGGCGAGCTGTCCGGTTCGCTCCTCGAGGCGGGGAAAGACCCGGTACACCATCCCAAGCTGGTCTGCTGATGGTCGAGTCGGATAGGCGCCGAGAAACAGATTCTCCCGTACCGACATGTGGGGGAAGAGATGCCGCTCCGCCGGGACGTAGACGAGTCCGGACCGAGCGATCCGGTGGGCCTTGACCCCGGCCAGTTCGACCCCATCGAAACGTACCGACCCACCCGAGGGGGCAAGGAGCCCACAGACCGATTGCAACATCGTGCTCTTACCCGAACCGTTCGATCCGATGACGGCTACCACCTCCCCAGCCGCGACGGTTAACGACACATCGTGGACCACGTCCTCGCCGAGATATCCAGCGCTCAGGGAATCGACGATGAGCAATTCGTCGGTCAACGGTCACCCCCGGTACCGAGGTAGGCGGCGATGACGTCATCTTCGGCCATCACGTCGGCCGGTACGCCGTCGGCAATCGTCCGTCCAAAATGAAGGACTACCACCCGTTCGGCGAGACTCATCACCGCGTTCATCACGTGCTCGACCCAGATGATGGTGATCCCCAACTCGTTTCGAGCGGCCCGGATCATCTCGATCGATGCCGCCAGTTCCGTGTCGTTCAACCCAGCCATCACCTCATCGAGCAATAGCAGCTTCGGTTGTCCGGCCAACGCCCGAGCGAACTCGACGGTCCGCTTCTCGTGGAGGGTCAGGGCTCCGACATCGACCTCAGCCCGGTCGATCAAGCCGGTGAAGGTCAACGCATCGTCTGCTCGCTGTGCTGCCGTCGCCGCCGATGGTCGTTCACCGCCGACGCCGAACAACCCACCGACGATGGCGTTTTCTCGGACCGTCATCGACTCGAAGACCTGCGGGTGCTGAAGCACCATCGCCACCCCCCGCTGCCGTACGACGTGAGTCTTGAGACCGACCAGCTCAACGCCGGCGAGGCGTACGCTCCCCCTCGTCGGCGGCTGCAACCCATTGATGGCTTTGAGGAGCGTGCTCTTGCCGGCGCCATTTGGACCGACCAGGGCGACGATCTCCTCGTCTTCGATCCTCAGGTCGACGCCATCGACCGCTGGCAGGCCACCGAAGTGCTTCTCGACACCGGTTAGCTCTAGAACGGGCACACCGACTCCTGAATGCAACTCAAAACCAGCGGCCGAGACCGTAGCTTCACAGCGACGGCCCGACCGGCGGGGTGAGCCACGACGGTCACGGTTCGTAGGGTTCGAGCGGGTCCGACAACTGAAGTTGCTCAACCCACCAACCGCCATCCTGTTCAAGACCGGCCGGAGCCGAACCTTCGACCACCTTGACCAGCAGTAGTCGAGACTCTGCCAACTCGCCCCACTCGGTCCAAGAAAGAGG
Source organism: uncultured Acidimicrobiales bacterium (assembly GCA_938021675.1). GTDB lineage: Bacteria > Actinomycetota > Acidimicrobiia > Acidimicrobiales > SZUA-35 > JAHELU01. The sequence goes on along the minus strand of CALIFY010000074.1, from coordinate 12,369 downwards.
GAATGCCATGCCCGGCAATTCGTATCTTTCGCCGTGCAGGTACTCGGCGATAGCGGCCGGATCATCGCCGACGTTGCGGACGGCATCAGCCAGTATCGTGACGACGCCGTACCCGGCGACCGCGTCGTCCTCCATGAACGAGTTGCCCGATGACTCCACATACCGGGCGGCCAGGTCGAGATACGACTCGTCAAAGTAGTCGGCACAGCTGATGTCCGCATAGCGGTCGATCGCCGCCTCACCGGCTCCTTCGAGCACCGCTGAAAGCGACGACGACGGGCCGGTGACATCGATATCGAGACCGAGATCGGCCGCCTGGGTAAGAATCGGGCCGTTGCCCGGCGGGTGGCCCGTCGCAAGGAGCAGTTCGGGTTCAAATGATTCAAGGCTTCGCAGGTAGGTCGTAAAATCCTGCTCGGGAACCGGCGCTACTTCGACCTGCAGCTCGACCCCTTCAAGCTCACCGAACGCCTCCTCGGCAGCGGATTTGAACGATTGCCCCCAGGCGTAATCGGCGACGATGGCGCCGACCTTCGAGTAGCCCTGTGCATCGGCATAGTCGGCCCAAGGTTTGGCGATCATCGGTGCTGCCGGAAGGCAGGTACGGAACGTATATCGACTCTCGGTCGTCAGTACGGCTTCGGAACCAGCCTTGCTCAGAAACAGCGGAACACCGGCTTCCTCGGCCACAGCCGCGGTCGCTTGGGCCACACCACTTGAGATAGCCCCACCGACGGCGATGACCCCTTCTTCATGAAGGCGCTCGATCTGGACAACGCCCTCCTCAGCATCGGACTGGTCGTCGACGACGACGAGTTCGAGTAACCGCCCGTCAACGCCGCCATCGGCGTTGATCTCATCGACCGCCAATTGCATCCCCGCGCTGGCGTGGATCCCCCACGACGTGAATGGACCGGTAAGCGATGTCAATGCCCCGATTTTGATCGTCTCGTCACCACCCTCCCCATCCGATTCCGGTGCTGCCTGTTCGCCGTCGGTGTCGCGGCCAGACGTGTCATCTGTCCCACCCAGGTCGGCCTCGATATCTACATCGGCACTGTCCACTGGGTCGGCATCGCTCCCGCCGCCGCAGGCGCTGGCCAAAAGGGCCATGGAAAGGCACGCCGCTGCCCATGTTTTCGCTCCGCTCGTCATCGCTGTCTCCCTACGGTCGTGAGCTCAAGATCGTTGGCATGGCTGAGACTACGGCGTCCAGTCGAAGAGTAGACATCGTTGGTCTCAACGAGGTTGTCTAACCGCCGAAGCGGGTGTCGCGGCCCGTCGGCGGTAAGATATGGCCGATTCGCCATGGCCAGGAAAACGAAGGACCTCGAAACCCCGTTCCGGAAAGGCGAGAAGGTTGTTGCCACGCGCGACCTTCTCGGCATCCCCGGAGGCACAAAGGGCAAAATCCAGATCCGCAACGGGCTCGGTGCCTGGATTCGGTACTGGGTGATGTTCGACGACGGGCGCCAACTCGGCCAAGTCGACCACAACGACCTTGTCCGCCCTCACCAGCTACAAGAGTGGATCGATCGCCGAGAGGCCGAGGCAGCCGCCGCGTTGAGGAGCGCCGAAGACCAATCGGCCCCAGCCGCCGCTGACGCAAACGCCGGCGACGACGCTGGAGGAAGCGGATTGGCGGCCCAAATCCCGGCCGCTCTTCTCGAACGGAGCAAAGCGGCCAAAGCTCGGCTGCTCGGGGCCTGACCCTCCCCACGGGTCAACCGAAATACTGGTCAACCCAAATAGGACAGCGCCATGGCGGCGTGAGCGGCAATCCCGATGGCCATCGCGTCCTCATCGAGCCTCATCCGGTTCGAATGGCAGGCATGGGCTGCCGCCGGGTCTTCGCCCTCGGGACAGACACCGAGCATGACCATGACTCCGGGCACGCGCTGCAACACGTAGCTCCAGTCCTCGGCGGCCATAACCGGCGACGGGATCTCCACCATGGCGTCGGCACCGACGAGATCGCCCAGCACATCAAAAGCGAACCTGACCACGCCATCATCGTTGCTGGTGACCGGGTACCCCTGTTTCACCTCGACCTCGACCTGGCACCCGTGGGCCGCCGCCACGCCGGCGGCAACCCGCCGCACCCCCTCATGAACCTGGGCTCTCGTCGACTCCGACACGGTTCTCAACGTGCCGGACAACTCGACGTGTTCTGGAATCACGTTGGTGGTGGTCCCGCCTCGAATCGAGGCCATGGTCAGCACCGCCGGTGAGGCAGCATCGATCGATCTCGTCACGAAGGATTGAAGAGCCATCACCAGTTCGCATGCGGTCGGGATCGGATCGGTGGCAAGGTGCGGAGCCGATGCGTGTCCGCCCTGGCCGATGACGTTGATGAAAATCTCGTCGGCGGCGGCCAGCATGGCCCCCGATCGGGTGGCCAGCGCTCCGGCCCGAAGGTTTGGCGAAATGTGGATAGCAAACGCCGCATCAACAGCAGGATCTTCGAGCAGACCTTCGTCTAGGCAATAGCGAGCACCGTGGTATCCCTCCTCACCGGGTTGGAACAAAAACTTGACGTTTCCCCGGAGGTCGGCACGGCGATCGTGAAGCAGTCGAGCCGCACCGGCCAACATGGCGACATGCGAATCATGGCCGCAGGCGTGCATCGTCTCGGGCACCGTCGAGGCGAAGGATTCACCCGAGTCTTCCGGCATGGGAAGGGCGTCCATATCGCCCCGCAGTAGCAACGTCGGCCCCTCAAGCTCTCCGGTCAAGGTGGCCACCACCGAGCTCACCGACGTTCCGGTCCGTATGTCGAGGTCGAGATCGGCGAGAGCATCGATGACCTTGGTTTGGGTACGAGGTAGGTCTAATCCCAACTCGGGTTCGCTATGGATCCGACGGCGCAGCTCTACCGCATCGGGAAGAAGGTCGCGAGAGTCGGCCAGCAGCTGAGCCGAGTCGACGGCGACACGGCGAACGAGCGGATCGTCGAGCGGGCCGTGTTCGGACGAGGGCGTCGAAAGAGCCATGTCGTGAAACCTACCGCGCCGAAATTCCGTCGGCCCAATGCCGCCGGTCCTGACAACGCCACCGCGCTAGGCATCGACTAGCCGTCCGGGAACCAGCGCGAACGCTTACCCGGCACCCACCGGACGGGACAAGTCGTCGACGATCGGAATCCTCACTACAAACGAGGCGCCTCCGAGAGGGCTGTCGAAAACGAGCACCTCGCCATCGAGGCCGTCGACCAGCGTTCGAACGATGGCCAACCCAAGCCCAGATCCACCCGTCGCTCGTACCCGCGACTGATCAAGCCTGGCGAACCGTTCGAAAATCATCGCCCGATCGGCCACCGCCACCCCAGGGCCGTTGTCGTCTATTCGAAGAGAAGCGACTCCATTCTCCTGCCCGACGAGAACAGCGATCTTCCCCAGTCCGTGACGACAGGCGTTCTCCAAGAGATTGGTTGCCACTCGACGAAGCGCGTCAGGGTCGGTCAGCACCCGAGTAGGTGCCAGCTTCCGTTCGACCTCCACGTCTGGAAAACGAAGTTGGGCCGCATCGATCTGGGCCCGTAGCACGTCATCGAGGTCGACCTCGTTGCGGACCCTCGATCTTCCCTCCTGTCGGGCCAGAGTCAAGAGATCGTCGACGAGCCGACCTGCTCGATCCAGCTCACTGATGCTGTCTTCGATCAGACCGCTGGCCGATCGCGAATGCTCGACTTCCAGTGCCGCTCGAACCCCGGCTAACGGGGTGCGAAGTTCGTGGGCTGCGTCGGCAACGAACCGTTTGTTTGCCGCGATGACGTCTCCAAGCCGATCGACCGTCGCGTTCATCGACCGGCCAAGTCGCTCAAGCTCGTCGTTGGTCTGACGCACCGTCACCCGACGATCGAGGTCCGAGGCGGTGATGATGTCGAGCTGACCCCGCATCTCTTCGACCGGCCTCAACGATCGTCCCACGATCCATCGGGTGGTAAACCACACCGCGGCGGAGACCACGACCAGCACGACCACCAGCCAAACGACCCGACCACGGATGTAGTCGACGACTCCCAATCGCTGGGAGCCAACGACCGCGGTGTCGCACACGTTCGAGTCGGGACAAGCAACGCCGACAACCACTATCTCGGCCGGCATGTCGTATTCGACGACCGTGAACAACCCATCGGTAGTGGTCGGGACCCACACATCGTCGAGAAGCCAACCGACCATCCTGTCCGAGACGTCGCCGACCCGATGCTGATCGTTCCCTTCGGAGTCGAAGAAGACAGCAAAGGACGCAGCCGAATTCGGCACGTCGACCGCGGTCAATTCAGACGGGTCCTCCACCCCAGAAAGGCGGGACACCACCGATTGCACTTCCTCGTCGAGACGAACGGACTGCTGGCGCCAACCGGCCACGCCGATCACCGTCATCGTGATCAGCGAAAGCACCATGGCACCCAGCGTTGCAAACACACCGAGACGAGTCCGCAACTGGCTCGTCCTCACCCGCCGTCTGCCGCCAATCGATAGCCGTAGCCACGAACGGTCTCGATGGCCTGCCGATCATAGGGGGCATCGATTTTGCGGCGAAGATACCCGACATACACTTGCACGACGCTGTCGTCGAGTTCATCTTCGGACCAGACGTGGCTGATCAGGTCACGCTTCGACACCGGTTCGCCCATCCGGTGCATGAGATACAGCAGTAATCCGAACTCCCGGGGCGTGAGTGAGATCTGATCATCGCCGCGATAACACGACCGTTCCGCTGGATCGATGATGAGATCACCGGCGACCAACCTGGCCTGCCGGGCGGTCGGACCGCGGCGGATAAGGGCACGGAGCCGAGCGAGCAAGACGATGAACGAAAACGGCTTGGTCACGTAGTCGTCGGCGCCGGTGTCGAGTCCTTCGGCCTGATCGAACTCTCCTCCTTTGGCGGTAAGCATCATGATCGGGGTTTCAATGCCCCGCTCCCGCAACTCGCGACACACGACATACCCGCTTACCCCAGGCAACATAACGTCGAGAATTATTGCGTCGTACTCGATTTCGGTTGCGCTCCAGAGAGCGTCATCACCTCTCGAAGAATGATCGACAGCATAACCGTCACCCTCAAGCCCTTCTCGAAGAGCGCGAGCTATAAGCGGTTCGTCTTCTACGATCAAAACTCTCATGTCAAGACCATGATTACACGGTCTCCTCAATGCAGAAACCGCCGCCTCTTCGCGTTCTCTCAGGATCGCTCAGCTACCTCTCAGTCAACTTCTTCTACGATCGCCGCATTTCACCCACAATCGGCATGCTGCGAGAGGCGAACCAATGGCTCACCATCCGTTCGGCAAGGTACGGGATCCTCACCCTTGGTTTCGACCGTGGCGCACCGCAACCATGCGGTGGCCCATCATCGCCGCTCCAAAGCAAAACCAGGATGCGGAGCCGAACGTCAAAGACAGAACTCTTCAAGACTCGGCCGCGTTTGCTGACCGTAGCGACGACATCGAGTCTGCCGATGACACCGATGACGTTAGCCAATATGCCGATGACGTTAGTCAATATGATGAGGACGTATTGGGTTCGTTTCCGGTCGACGGCGACGAAATTGACCATGGCACCGGAGCACCGAAACAAGTACGGAACGCGGCCGCAGCTCTGTGGACTCGCTTCGCCGAGCTGATTCCAACCGATCAACGCCCGATGGTCACCGAACTCGACATAACGTCACCGGTCGGTCCCGACGGCGATGGTGGCGCGTTCGTATATCAGGACGAGAAAGATCCGACAAAATGGATCCTTGGATTGGCAAAAGACTCCATCGAATGGGACGACCTCGACACCGTGTTGATCCACGAATTCGGGCACCTGTTCACCCTCTAGACCTCCGAGGTACCGCCCGCCAACTCCGACGATGATTTCTACTCGTGCTCGACGTTCTTTACCGGCGAGGGTTGCGCCCGCGAGGGAACCATCATCTTCTTCCATGACGACCCGGCCCTAGTCACCCTTCGCCAGGAGATTCGAACCGACCTCTAACGTGGCCACGACGTGCTCGGACCCGCCGGGGAGAGGTGAACGACGGCCACTGCTACGATGACTCGGTGCTGGATCGGCTCACCATCCTGGCCGCGGTGGTGTTGACCGGTTTCACCACGTTGGCCGTCCAAGTAATCCTCCCCCGGGCCCTCCACCCCTACTTCGGATCGACCGGAAACGTCGGCTCTGCCGTCGTGGCGACGGCGCTGGCTGGACTGGCGATCGGCTACTATGTCGGCGGACTACCAGGGGGCAATCCCCGACTCCGGTTGGTGGCTGGTCTCGTGGTCGGCGGAGCATCGACACTGGCGATCGCATCGGTGTGGACCAGACTCGACGGCTTGGCCGGTGACGCCGGATCAGCTCGTTTGCTCCTAACCGCCGGCTGCCTGACCATCGTCCCCGCCATCGGGCTCGGCTCGATCTCGCCACTAGCGGTGCAAGCCCTGGAGCAGCGTCGTGCCGACCGTCCGAGCGAGCGTCCAGCGTTGGTATTCGGGCTCGGCACGACGGCCAACGTCATCGGCGGGCTGGCGTCCGGGTACTGGCTGGTTCCTTTCGTTGGCCTGACCCGATCGTTGCAGGCGCTCGGCGTACTTCTGTTGGCGACCGCCGTCGGCGTGTTCGTCCTTTGGCGGGTGACGGCACCAGCCGGCGAGGCAACCGCAGACGAGACAACCGAAGGCGAAACAACCGAGCGCGATTACCGGACAGAACGCCAAGAAAGCGATCACACGGAGGCCGACACCGGTCGTGCCGACGTGGGTCCGTCCGCTACCAGCGAACCAATCACAGCATCGCCGGTGGCCCCCATCGGCCTGATCCTGCTCGCTTTTTACAGTGGCGTAGCGTCGGTGGCTATCGAGGTTGGGGGCACGCGGATGCTGGCATCGAACTTCGGGCCGACGACAACGCTGTGGGCCTCCGTTCTTTCGGTCAGCCTCGGCGGACTGGCGGTTGGGTATTTCGCCGGCGGACGATGTAGGCGCGATCAACTCAACGGGGCGCTGGTCGCCGTCGTAGCCTCCAACTCGATCTGGCTTCTGATATCGGCCTGGCTTATGTCCAGCTTCAGCCAGTCAGCGCCGACCAACTCGCTTTCGACCATCCTCACCATCACCATCATCACGTTCTTCCCGACCTTCGTACTGTTCGGAGTCGAATCCCAGTTGGTGGTGGGGATTGTCGCCGCCCACCGAACCGAATCCGGGCCTGGCGAGGTCGCGTCGGCCACCGGGCGAGTCTTCGCCGCAAGCACCGTCGGCGGCTTACTCGGCGCACTCAGCGGAGTGTTCTTTTTGTTGCCGGTGCTCGGCGTCTCGACGTTCGTCCGCATCGCGGCCGTCGGATACCTCGCCATCGCCGCGCTGGTTCTCGACCAGCGCCGGGTATCGCTGGCCGCACTCGCCGGTCTCGCCCTTGTCGGCCCCCTCCCCGATTGGCGATGGCGAAACGAACCGGGCGTGTTGCTGACGCAGCGAGAGGGACGCCATCAGACAATTCGCGTCTACAGCGACGAGCAGACCTATCTCCGTTTCCATCTGGGACCGACGTTCGAATCGGAGGTTGGGATCGACGACCGACTCCCCCGCTTCGGGTACGCCCGAACCATCCTCGACCAGGTCGGCGATGCGACGGGCCGGCGGGCATTGGTCGTCGGCGGCGCTGGGCATGCCCTGGCCCGTGCGTTCGAGACCGGCGGGGCCGACGTGGTCGAGGTAGAGGTCGATCCGTTGGTCGCAGAGACCTCCGATGAGTTTTTTGGGGTCATCGATGGCGACGTGGTTATTGCCGATGGCCGCCGGTACATCTCCGACGCCCCAAACGATTCGTTCGACATCATCGTGATCGACGCCTTCGACGGGCCACGGGTGACGCCACCCCACATCACCACGGTCGAGTTTTACGAGCAGGTCGAACGGGTCTTGACCGCTGACGGCAAGCTCTACATCAACATGATCGGACAGACCCAGGGGCCTCGACGAGGGTCGTTCGAGGCACTTTCGTCGACGATAGCCCACGTGTTTCCCGAGGCGGCCAGAATCGGAGACTCGGGCAACATCGTCCTTCTGGCCGGCCCTGGCGTGGCGGCCAGAGCAACCCCGGTACGGGTCACCACCGAGCCGAACACCGACGACCTAAACCCGATGGAGATCCTCACAAACCGAACCTGATCTCCCGAGACACGACCCGGCGTTGCCGCCGGGCCAAGGGCCGGCTCTACGAACCGGTGAAACTAAACGAGGCGGTCCGGCCAGAGGTAACCCCGGTGGCGACCAGTTCCCAGGTCGTCCCGGCCTGATCTGGCGAACAACTCCACCGAATCGAGAGGGCCCCGGTGTCGTCGGCGGTACCGCTCGATATATCGGACGCCTGGGGTGAGGTAAATGCCACTTCCTCGGTCGGATCGGCCCCCGTGAGCTCACCAAAGACCCGCACCGTTCCGTCGCAAACGAACGGATCCTCGACGATCTCCACCACCATTTCTTCGGCCGGTTGGCCCGTCGCCGGGGCCGTCGTGTCCTCGCCGGGAGCAGCGGTGGCGTCATCGGCGGGCTCGCTCACCCCGGCAAAGAGAAAGGTGACCGTCCGGCTGGAGGTGACACCGGTGGCCGTCAGTTCCCACGTCGTTCCGGCCTGATCGGGGGTGCAGCTCCACCGAATGGGGAGCGAGCCCGTCGCGTCGGCCGAGCCAGGTCGGAGGGATTCGACCTGTGGGGAGGTGAACGACACCTCCTCGTTTGGGTCGGCGCCGGTGATCTGACCGAACTCACGGGTCTCGCCGTCGCACAAAAAGGAATCGTCGGCTAGCGACACCTGCAGAGCATTCGGATCCACCGGCGCCGCCGGTTCGGTAGTCGGCGTCGGATCGAGTGTTGAGTCCGTCGGGTCGGCGACTTCTTCTCCAGTGCCATCGCCGACGGTCTGACCATCGGCGACCTCGCCGTCGCTACCGCCACCTCCGCCGAACACCGACCACGCCGCCGCCCCGAGCGCGACGACGGCTACCACCAAACCGGCCAATAGGAACAGCAGGATCGGCCCCCCAGGCCCCCGTCGCCGCACATGCTCTGGCTCTTGGTGGGCTGAATCCCACTCGTTGGCCTGCGGGGCCAAGATCTGGGGCCGGCCGGCGACCGGCCGGTTGGGGTCGAAGAGCGACGGTGACGGGTCGGGCCGTGCCGTTCCGCTCGACCGCTGTGGCGGCAATTCGGGTTTCGGACCGAACTGTGTTTCGTCGCCTGTGGCCATGTTCCGCGCACCTCATGGAATTCGGACTTAACCCGGGGAATCTCGGGTTCGGGCCGGGTAGTCAACCGATTCGACATGCTGCCCGGAGCAGCCGAAGGCCCGCCTAGCCTACTACCGATGCGGAGCTTGGTGGTCTACGCCCATCCTGACCCCCGTTCCTACGGTGCCGCCGTTCGCGATCGGGCGGTGTCGGGCCTCACCACCGCCGGCCACGACGTCGAGTTGATCGACCTGTACGGAATCGACTACCAACCATGCTTGTCGGCCGACGAGTACGGCGACTACTACACCATTGGGCTCGACCACACCGATCCCGTCGTGGCCGGGCACATCGAACAACTCCGCAACGCCGAAGCCTTGATCTTCGTATACCCCACCTGGTGGTCTGGCTTGCCGGCCATCCTCAAGGGGTGGCTGGAACGCACCATGTTGCCAGAGGTGGCGTTTTCGTTGGCCGGCCAGGACGGGGCGCACCAGGTCACGCCGCTGCTCGACAATGTCCGGCGACTCATCGGCATCACCACGTACGGCTCACCACGGCCTGATCTTTTGGTTCTCGGCGATGCCGGTAGGCGAACACTGACCCGCACCGTCCGATTGATGTGCCATCGACGGTGTCGAACGTCTTGGCTCGGTCTTCACCGGGTCGACTCCGCCGATGCCGCCCGCAGAGCCGACTTCCTTCATCGGGTTGAATCCAAGGTGGGCAACCTACGGTGACCGCCAACACGCTCGTGGTGATCTGTCACCCAAATCCGGACAGCTTGACCCGGGCCGCCGCCGGCCGCGTCTTAGCCGGTTTGGGCGACGCCGGCCGTCCGGTCCGTGTCATCGACCTCGACTCGATGGCGTTCGACCCGAGACTCACAACATCGGAAAAACGAGCCCATCTCGGACCACCGGAACATCGTTCAGATCTAGCCGATCACATCGAATCGCTCCGGTGGGCCACCGAACTCGTCCTCGTGTACCCAACGTGGTTCTCCGGCCAGCCGGCGAGGTTGAAGGGATGGTTCGACCGCGTGTGGATGAACGGGGTGGCGTGGGAGCTGCCCCCGGGAGCGAACCGGATCCGGGGGCGACTCCGCAATATCCGCCGTATCCACGTCGTGACGAGCCACGGATCGACGAGACGGGTCAACTGGCTCCAGGGAAACGGTGGCCGCCTAACGGTCAACCGCACGCTGCGGGTTCTCTGCCACCCGTGGTGTCGGACCCGCTGGGTCGCGGTGTATGACATCGACAATGCCACGCCGGCCGACAGGGAACGATGGCTCGACCGGGTTGAAGCTGCGTTTTCCTGACCGCGATGCCGCCAGAGTTGACGGGTTTCGGTGGCGTCGGCGTTATGCGACGGTGGCCGGCTCCGGACGATCAACGTCCTTGGCTGCGTCGGCTGCGGCCTCGTGCCTTGCTTTCAGACGCTTGGCGACTCGCTTCGACTTCTCGATGTAGGCCATCGTGCGATCTCGCGCTTGTTCGGCCTCGGCGGTCAGCCCCGTCAAGTTCGGCAGATCCCAAAAACGAAGCACGATCGGTTCGAGGATCTGCTCGTAGTGGGCGGCCAAGTCGTAGATCCCGGCTGCGGCGATAGTTCTGGCATGCGTGCTGAAGTGAGGGATCCCCTCGCCCGGCATGGCAAACCCGATGATTTGGCGTTCCATAGCCTCGACCGCCTGGCTCGTATCGATGTCGAGGGCCGCTTTTGCCGCGTCGCGGTAGAAGAGGAAATGGTGGTTCTCATCCTGGGCGACCCGCCGCATGATGTCGTAGCCGGCCCGGTCTTCGATCAGTGCACCGGTGTTGCGGTGGGAGATGCGGGTCGCGAGTTCTTGCAGCGTCACGTAGATCAGCCCGTCGATCGCCGACGGCGGCTCCGGTACTTGACCGCCGCACATTTGAGCCATTCGGCCCCGCTCCAGCTCCACCGGGTCGATAGTGCGCGTCACGGTCAGATAGTCGCGAATGACGGTGGCGTGGCGACACTCTTCGGCCGTCCACCGGCGTACCCACTCGCCCCACGCACCATCACGTCCGAACATACGTTCGATGTCGCGAAAGTAGTACGGAAGGTTGTCCTCGGTTAACAGGTTGACGAACAGTGCGCTGCGCACCGCCGGCGACACCTCGGATTCCTCGGGAGACCATTCGTACTCAGGCTCAAAATCCTCGCCGCGGCTCCACGGCACCAACGTGTGAGGATGCCACTCTTTAGTGACATTGAGGTGGTTTTCAAGTAGGCGTTCAGCCTCAGGCTCTAGCTCGGCCAGCAACGCAAGATCGGCATCCATAACCATGGGATCAGCCTACCTACCAGTAGGTAGGGAAGACAATCCCTAACGGAGATGAGCTCGATCCCCTTCATTACTGGCGTTACGCTACCCGTACCCCTCCTACCGAGCGGTAGATTGCTGGCCTTGAGAACGTAACTCATAGCCCTGCGGCCTTCGCGACACGAGCAACAACACACCGCCGAACAGAAACACCGATACCCCGCCAACGGCGAGCGCCGATGACTCGGCCCCGGTGAACGCCAGTGTCTCTGGCGGCGAGCCCGTAGAGGGTGCTGTTTGTCCGTTGCCGGTGTTCGCCGAAGAAGGATCCGTTGTCCCGGAATGGTTCGAATCGTCGGCACTGGTGACGGTGGCGCCCAGCACCTGCACCTCGATCACCTCTTCGTTCCAAGAACCGTCGGCACTCTCGATGATCAGTTCGACCGAGAAGTCGTCACCGATGACACCGGCAGACCGCAATTCCAGCCCGCACCGGCCACCGTCGTCCACGATTTTCGCTTCGATGGATGTGTTGCTCGGAGTAACTAGGGAGATGCACGAGCCATCGCTCAACGCGTCGACCTCCAGCGGCACGACAACGTCGCCCAGTCGCTCCATCGATATTGGACCGACGGGAGAGAGGCGCAGCGAATCGTTGGATCGCCTTGTTGGATTCCAACGCAACGACAGCAGCCTCAGCAGCTACAAGCTCATTTCGGGCAGACTTCACCGCCTCGATCGCCTCACTAGATTCGAACACTGCGAGGGCATCCAACTTCAGTTGGAGCGTCGCCTGCGCTTCTTTCAGGATCACCTGCTTGCCAGCCAGCTCCGACACACGCGCCGTCTCAGCCTCT
>CALIFY010000073.1 GCA_938021675.1 uncultured Acidimicrobiales bacterium | reverse complement strand
CTGCTGGCGGCGGTTTTATAGCCTCTCTCTCGCTCTTCGGGCGTTCAAGCTGGTGAAATCGCCTAGCCTAAGTCCATGGTCTGCCGGTCTTGCGGTGTCGAGGTTGCACCGGAGGCGCGGTTCTGCCCTAACTGTGGGTCGTCGCAATCGTCGGCCGATGAGGAGAGACGGGTCGTCACCGCGGTATTTGCCGACATCGTAGGTTTTACCGCGTTGGCCGAACATCGTGACCCCGAGGAGGTCAAACGGCTCGTCGACGCGTCGTTCACCCAACTAGCCGACGACATCACCGCGTTCGGTGGTGTGGTCGACAAAGTGGTCGGCGATCAAATCGTGGCGCTCTTTGGTGCCCCGGTCGCTCATGAAGATGACGCAGAGCGGGCGGTCAGGGCGTCGCTTCGAATGCAGTCGACGTTGCGAGGTCTCGGGTCGAACCTCGATCCGAGCGTGGCGATACGGATCGGTGTGAACACCGGTGAGGTCCTGGTCGGCAGCACGACGGCCGGTGGGGACTACACCGCGATGGGCGATGTGATGAATTCCGCGGCCAGGCTACAAGAGCTGGCGTCGCCGGGGCAGGTTTTGGTCGGGGCTCCAACCCGGCAAGCGACCGGTGATGCCGTCCGCTACGAGCACGTCGGTCGGCTCCCGGCACGAGGTCGGGAGGACCCGATCGAAGCGTGGGCCGCCGAGGAGGCGGTTCGGCCGCCGGGCGCTCACCGCCGCCGAGCCGAAGTGTTCGTTGGTCGGGAGCGAGAACTCGACTTTTTGCGGTCTCAGGCGGTCATGGCGGTGGACTTACACACCGCCCAACTGAGCATCGTGCTTGGCGAAGCCGGGATGGGCAAAACCCGTCTGATCCAGGAGGCGTCCGATCGGCTGTCGGCCGAATATGAGGTGCTGGTGGTTGAGGGACGGTGCGTGCCCTACGGCGAGGCCAACGTGTGGTGGCCGATCGCCGAGTTGCTGCGACACCTCTACAACCTCGGCCTCGAACTCGATAGGGTCGAGACCGAACGCCGACTGCGGGCCGCGCTCGTAGATCGGTTCGGCTCCGCCGCCACCGACTTGACCCGCTGGTTGGCCGCTCTGATGCACGCCCTCGGGTTCGAGACGATGCTCCGGGGCGGCGATCGTGGCCGCAACCGGTCAGAGGTGATGCTGGCCACCACCCAGGTGTTTGCCCACGAGCTGCGTTCCAGAGCCGTTGTCGTTGTCCTGTCGGATATGCACTGGGCCGCCGATGCGGTATGGGAGTTGATCGATCATCTGCTGGTCGAGCTATCGAAGAGTCCGTTGATCGTGATGATGTCGGCCCGTACCCTCGACCGGAATGAGGTTCTTGGCCGGCACGGGACGTCTGTTCTTCAGCTGGGGCCGCTTCATCCCGAAGCATCGATTCGGCTGTTGGGCGAGGTTTGGCCTTCGCTGCCTGAGGAGTCCGCCGATCAGCTCGTGACCAGGAGCGGCGGCAACCCCTATTTCCTTGAGGAACTGGCCGGGTTGGTTGCCGAGGATCTCGAAGGGCTCCCCGACACCTTGCGAGGGCTGGTGGCGGCCCGCCTCGATTCGCTGCCGGCAGCGCAACGAGCATTGATCGAAGACGCATCGGTACTCGGTCGGAGCGGGTCGGTCGACGGACTCAAGACTTTGGCCGTCCAGAGCCGCAGCGCCGACACGGTCGACGACGCGCTCGCTGGTCTTGTGGCCGATGACCTGCTGGAAGTCGATGGCCCTCGATACGAGTTTCTGTCGGATCTGGTGCGAGATGTCGCCTACGGGACGCTCACAAAGACCGTCCGAGCCCAGCGGCACCTCGGCATCGCGCAATACCTGGAGAGCATTCAGTCCGGACCGTTGAGAAACTCGGTCGTCGTAGCCATCGCCGATCACTACCGCTCTGCTGCACAGTTGGTGACCGAGCTGTCGGTGGTGGCCGATGTCGACGGTGAGGAGGTGACGCGGCAGGCGTTGTCCTGGCTCGACCAGGCCGGCTACCGAGCGATCGCCGTTGGTGAGCTGAGCCAAGCCGAGCGCTGGTTCGATCATGGGTTGGCGTTGGCCCCAGACGATGAATCGTCGGTCGGCTTCCTCTATGGCAGGGCCAAAGTCCGAAGTGAGTTGCGAGATGTCACCGGAGCCCGAGCTGATCTCGATCGGCTGGAGCCGCTGATTGTGAGCGATCCGACCATGTCGGCGAAGGCGTTATTGGTCCGGGGTGATACCCACCGGGTGACCGGTGACCTCGAACGAGCCGCCGGCGAGCTTCGAGAAGCGGCCGACCGGCTCGCCGCTCTTGGTGTCGCCGACGAACAAGCGCTCGCGCTTCGCCTCCTCGGTATGACCGAGACCGCCCGCTATGACGACTCCCTGGCTCGACAAGCGCTTGAATCATCCCGGATGGTGGCGGCCAAGGCCAGCGACCACAGAAACGAGGCGTGGGCTATTCAGACGATGGCGTGGCAAGCGTTCGTTCGTGGACGGGTCGACGAGGCCCATGAGTTGGCGACTCAAGCCATCGAGATTTTCGCTGAGCTCGGTGATCGGAGCGGGTTGGCTTGGGCTCAGGGAGTACGAGCGTGGGTGGCGTTTCACCTCGGGCAGTGGGATACGGCCCAAGAGCTTGTCGACTCGGTGTTACCCGAGGCCCGCCGACATGGCGATCCGTGGGCGGAATCGATCATGTTGTATCTGTCCGGATCGTTGCGGCTTTGGTCTGGCCAAGCCCGAGAAGCCCAAAGCCTCGCTCAAGCTGCGAGCGATCGGGCCGAGGATGTTAACCTCGCCGCCTCTTCGCTCGCCTTGGAGGGTCGGGCGCTCGTCTCGCTCGGTCGTGTGGCCGAGGGGACCGCATTGTTGGAGCGGTCGTTCGTCATGGCCGATCGGGCCGGCGATCGCGATACCCGACGCATCGCCGTGGTGGCGAACTGTGCGTCGGCGGCCCGGCTCGGTGAACCGGAGCGTGCCATACGGTGGGCGGCCCGCTTCGAAACGATACCGGTTCGATCTGGGCCCGGTTCGATCGACTACGCCGGGCACACCCTCGGAGAGACAGATCTCACCGCGTCGTTGGCGCTGGCACTGTTGCAGCGCGGCGCGGTCGAAGAGGCGGTGAGCCAGTTGGCCTTGGCCGAGTCGTCACCCGATGACGAGGTTCGTGTCGGGCCATACGCTGGTTCGGCGATCGCCGGCCGCGGTAGCGGAGTCGGTCACTACACCGGCGCGGTGGAGACGTTAGCCGCCGCCGCACAAGGCGACACCGAGGCGGTGGAGCGGAAGGTCCGAAGCGTGTTGGTCGGAACGTCCACCTATCTCGATCGAGTGCTGGCCCTCTCGGCCCGAGCGGCGGTACGGCTCCAACGAGGAGATCGCGCCGGTTGCGATGCCGCACTACGGGCGGCCCGGGCCGAAGTCGACGCTACCGACGATCAGACGACCCAATTGTTGCTCGATTTGTGCGCCGCGGTGTTCGGCTTCGGTGACCTGGCACACGCCGAGCAGCGGATGCGGGGCAGCGGTCTCGATCCAACCGGCTGGCGTACCATTTGGGAAACGGCGGCCCGCACCTCGATCGTTCAGCACTAGCCGGTCATCGGCGATTTGGCCGGCCAGGGCTTCGAGCGAACGGTTGTCTAGCCTGCAGCCGGTGCCGGTACGACGAGTTCCTGGCCGGGTTGGAGCGTGTTGACGTCGGTGATGCCGTTTGCCTCGGAGATAGCTTCGACGGACACTCCGTAGAGTTCGGCCACTACCGACAGTGTGTCGCCAGCTTGGACGACGTGGGTGGTGCCGGCGGTCGCCGTCGCCGTGGACGACGACGATGCCGGCGGTGGGGCCGAGGTTGGCGTTGTGGCCACGACCGGGTTTTCGCTGATGACCTGAACGCCTGCCCTGTTCGGTTCGCCGCTGGCCGCTGGTTCGCCACCGTCGCCGACCGGTTCGCCGGCGGCAGCTTCGTCGCCCTCCTGGCCGTCCGCCGCTGGCGGCGCGGTCTGATCCGGTGCCGACCGGCCACAGCCGGCTGCGGCCAAGGCCGCTGCGAGTGCGACGATGACCCAACCGCGTCGCAAACGGATGTCGGCCGACCGGGCATGAACTCCCATTCGGCTAAGTATGTCGCAGGATTCCATCGGTGCGGCGGAGCCGTCGCCGATGCCACCTGGGATCAGCGCTTTTTTCGCTTCGGGCGGCGCTGCTTTGATCGGCGGCGAGTGTTTGGACGTTCCTGGTCTCGACGTCGCTCAGCATCGGCTCGATCACGTGATTCCGAGCGTTTCACGAACTCGGCAAGCTGCGTTTCCTGCATGGCCAACTCGGCCGCAAGGTCTCGCCAATGGGCCAACCGCTGCTCGGTGATGGTCCCATTGTCGAGAGCGGCCCGCACCGCGCACCCGGGCTCTTGTTCGTGGAGGCAGTCGGTGAAGCGACAGCGCTCGACTTCATCGGCGATCTCGGCGAACGTTTTGGCCAAGCCGTCGTAGGCCTGCCAGAGTCCGATCTCTCGAATGCCGGGTGTGTCGATAATGAACCCGCCGTTTGGAAGCGGAATCAGTTCTCGGGCCACCGTGGTGTGGCGTCCTCGCCGGTCGGTGGCTCGCACCTCTCCGGTCCTTTGAACGACGCCCTCTGACAGGGCGTTGACCAGGCTCGATTTTCCGGTTCCGCTCAGCCCCATCATCGCCACCGTGCGACCGCCGGAAAGACGGTCGGCGATGTCGGAAAGGCCGGCGCTCGTCTCGGTTGATGTGGTAACCACCGGGACCCCTGGCGCCAACGCTCGAATCTCGTCTGCCGACGATTCGGGGTCGTCCGCTAGGTCGGCCTTTGTCAGAACGATGAGTGGATCGGCTCCACTTTCCCAGCTGACGACGAGCTGGCGTTCGATCCGCCGGATGTTGATGTCGCGATCGAGCCCGTGCATGACGAATATGTCGTCGGCGTTGGCCGCCAGTACCTGGGGTTCTGGTACTCGGCCTGGCGCCCGCCTGGTCAGGGCCGAACGGCGGGGGGCGATGGCGGCGATGTTCGGTCCGTCCTCGGGATGGTCTTCGACGACAACGTAGTCGCCGGTCGCCGGAGCGAGGCCGGTTCGGGCCCGGGTGGCGTCGGAGGCGGCCAGCACGGCGTCTCCTCCGGTGAACACCAGGCTGAAGCCGCGGCTGACCCTGGCGATTCGACCTCGGGCCAGCACCTCCCCTCGTGCGCCGTCAGGCTGATCTTGTAGCCCCTCTGACCACGTCTCTGACCACGTTTCTGACCAGGCCTCGAGTTCGTCATCCCAGCCAAGCCGATCCAAATCGGGGGTCAGCTTGGCCAGGTCGTCGGTCATCTGGTTACCAGGTATCAATCATGGTTGAGATCGAGCGGCGCGGTTTTTGGGTGGACGGCCGGGGGTCGGGCCGGGGGTCGGTGTCGGTTGTGTGGCAACTGTCGGGATGCCCCGTCGACGTGTAGCGCTTCGCGGAGGAACCGAAGTTGGAGCCAAAGCAAGTTTTCGGCGACGACTTCCTGAGGTGTCATGTGGGTGACCCCCGACAGCGGTAGCACCTGGTGAGGTGCGGCGGCGGCCATCAGGGCGGTACTGAACTGCAGCGTATGGGCTGCGACGACGTTGTCGTCGGCCAGTCCGTGGATCAGTAGCAGTGGTTGCGACAGGTTCGCTGCCTCGGAGATCAACGACGTCTTGCCGTAGTGCTGCGGGTAATCGTTGGGGTGTCCGAGGTATCGCTCGGTGTAGTGGGTGTCGTAGAGCCGCCAATCGGTGACCGGAGCACCGGCGATGGCCGCATGAAACCGGTCGGGGTGGCGGAGGACGGCGAGCGCGGCCAAGTAGCCGCCAAACGACCAGCCGCGAATCGCTACCCGGTCGAGGTCGAGAAAGTCGTATTCGTCGGCAGCGTCGTCGAGGGCCGCCAGTTGGTCTTCCAAAATTGGGGTTGCCAGGTCGCCCCATATTTGGCGTTCCCACGCAGGGCCGCGGCCCGGTGTGCCACGACCGTCGGTGACCAGCACGACGAAACCCTGGTCGGCGAACCATTGTGATACGAGGTGGCGTGTATGCGTTTTGAGTACCCGTTGGGCGTGTGGGCCGCCGTATGGGTCGAGAAGCACCGGTAGCGGTTCGGTGCCGTCGTAGTCGCTCGGCATGAATACCGCCGATTCGAGCCGGTCGGCCGCCAGTTGACGGAACGATGGCATCGCTTCTATCGGTGGTTGCTTGGAGAGGTCGGCGATGACTGCATGCGGTGCCCCGAACTGGGGTGACTCGGTATCCAGGAGTAGGGGTCGAATTCCCACCTCTCGTCCGTTGGTCGATGGCTGCTCCGTCGTGACGATGACCAGGCGGTGGTCGGCTCCGTCGTTTCCCGAGGTTGGCGGCCCGAGAACCGCACCATGAACCCCTGGGTCATGAGTCAACCGGACCGTGTCTCGCTCGTTCTTTGTATCGACGAGGAAGAGATGGATTTCCGATGGTTCGGTCCACGCTGAAACCATTGCCCATCGGTCGCAGAGGCCGACGATCGACTTGACGTTGATGTCGTCGCCGGTAAGCGGCCGGCCATCGACGAGGAGCGCTCGGCGGCCCGGGTGGAAGCGGTCGGGTGTTCCCGAGTTTTCGGTGAGGTCCTCGATGGTCAGCAGCCCTTCCCGGCACGGGGTCGGTGACCCTGGGATGAGTTCGACCCACGTGTCGTCGGTGATGGAGCGGCGTTCTGTCAGGGTGCAGGTTTGAAGGTCCAGCTCGGCGATCGAGATCTCTGTTTGATCGCGATTCTGGCGGACGACCAACGGCGAACGTTTGGAAGGCCAGATGACGTCTGCGAGGTATTCATACCGACCGTCTTCGTCCCAGTCGATACGTCGTTCGACACCGCTGAGGTCGATCATGAGAAGATCGACCAGGGCATTCGCCGATCCAGCCACCGGATACCGGATTTCGTTTGGACGCCGGTCGGGGTGCGCCGGATCGGAGATCCACCATTGTTGGACCGGTGTCTCGTCGACTCGGGTCACCAACAGGCGGTCGCTGTCCGGGCTCCACCAGAACCCTCTGCTTCGCTGCATTTCTTCTGCTGCGATGAAGTCGGCTCGGCCGTAGCTCACCAAGGCCGAGGCGCCGGAGATCAATCCACGGTCGGTACTCAAGACGGTCGGTGGAGTGGTTGTGGTGGTTGGCTGCGGGTCCGGTTGGTTTTGGTCGACCCCGACCAACCGGAGCCCATTGCCCGATACGTAGGCGATATGCCGACCGTCGGGGCTGAGGCGGGGGTCAAACACCGGTTTTGTCACCGGCGGTGTGGTTACCTCTCCGGTTGTCAGGTCGATAATGAACAATGATCCGGCCAAGGCCAGGCAGGCTCGAGACCCCCGACGATCGGTCGAGTATGCGGTAATCCCGGCCCCCGATTCCCGCAGTCGTTCCCGTCGGGCTTGTTCGGCCGGTGGTAGCTCGTCGTCAGCACCGTCGAGGTGTTTCGGGTCGACCACGACCTTTTCGGTGCCGGAGGCGACGTCGAGGCTATAGAGGCACATGGTCGGGTTGGTGCCGTCTCGGCTCCGGAGGAAGAGAACCGTCGACTCGTTGGATTTTGGCTCGACGATGGAGTGGTTTCGAGGCACTCCGATGGTGAAGCGGCGTGTCCGTGCGTATTCCTGCGGGAAGGCGTCAACGCCAGACTCGTTCGATGCCGCCGCCGATCGAGTCTCCGTTGCGCTCGCAGTCTCCGAAGTCACCGATGAGACCGTAGTCACCGATGGGCCTATCTCAGTGCCGGGAGACATCGAAATCACCGAAACCGTCACGCAAACTTGTCAACAACACGTCGCCGTCGGTGACGGCTGCTGGGTCGAGGTGGACGCCGAGGCAGACCCGTTGATCGTAGGTCATCAAGGTCACATTGAACGCCGTCCCGGCGACAGGACCGACGGGGTAGATCTCGGAAACCGACGTGCCGGCCATCCAGGTCGGTAGCGGAGGGCCGGGAATGTTGCTGGTGGCAAAGTCCACTTTGGCCGCCTGATCGAGGGCCAGCGATGCGGCGATACTGGAGGGGATCATGCCACCGAGGGCGCTGATTGTTCCCGCAAGGTTGCGCCGTTCACCGATGGCGGCTCGTCGGCGGCGAACCTCCTCTTGGATCAGTCGGAGCCGGTCCATGGCCGTTGCCCCGTCGCCGGGAACCGTTATGGCTACGGGAATAAAGGAGTTGTCGCCCTGGCCTAGCTGGCCCCCGGTGGTAGTGGTCGTCGCTGCATCTGTGGGTGGGGAGGTGCTGATGACAATGGTGGCTGAAATGGAGGGCAGCGGGTGGCCATGATGCCTGTGGTACCGCACGGCGGCTTCGGCGCAGGCGGCTACGAAAATGTCGTTGATGGTGGCGTCCAGTGCCTCCGATCTCGATTTTAGCGAAGGGAGGGAAATGGAAAGGAACTCGAGGCGACGGTTTCTGGAGCGAGTGGCCCACAGGTCTGACGCTTTTCGTTTTGGAAGTTGATCCGAGAGCGTACGTGCCGTATTGACAACGCCGACCCCGGCTCCCAAAACCTCTCCTGGGGATGGCACGTGCCGGGTCGCCTCCTGTATCCACGACTTCAGTCGCTCTGGTCCACCCGGCGATGTGTGGTCGTGCCCTGCTTCCGCTCGTTCTGCTCGCTCTACTTCTACTTCTGCTTCTTCCCCTCCTCCGTCACCGTTGCTGTGTTCGTTTGAGTGGTGGTCATTCTGTTCTGCCAGGAATTGTTCGAGGTCGATGTGGTGCGGTGGGGCGGCATTCGGTTCAAATTCCAATAAGGAAGCTGCGAGCTTAAGTAACCCGATGCCGTCGGAGATCGAATGGTGGACTTTGCCGATCACCGCCGCTCGATTGTCCTGGAGGCCGGTCACGAGTTGGAATTGCCACAATGGACGGGCCCGATCGAACGGGTCGTTGATGAACTGCGCTGCTGCCCGCCGTAACTCGTCAGCACCGGGCGGAGTCGAGCCAATGGGCAGGAGCTGATTGATCCGCACATGATGATCGAAATCGAGGTTATGGTCGGTAACCCATTCCGGTCTGGCCACCGAGGCTGCGTCCAGAATCGGTGGTCGGAACGTGGCGGGGTCTTCGACTCTTTGTTGTAGGCGGGAGACCCCGGCGACGGTGTTGGCCATCGTCGCTCGGAAGCGCTCGGGGTCTGGCGCAGATTCAAGGACCGCGACGATGCCCATCGTCGAGGTCAGGTTGGGGTTACGTCCAAGAGACCACAGCAGGGCCTCGGTATCGGTCATTGGTTGACCCATGGCTGAGGGATCTCCTAGGGATCGGCGGCTCACCCCATTTTTCTGCCGTCAGATTCGTTTGGCAACACCTATGTTTGGCGGCTTGGTAACTGGCCACAGGCTGTCAAGATTGGTGTTGGGTGTCGTCCGGCTCGTCCCGCCCCCAGTTGGTGCCGATAGAATCTATTGTTGTGGTCTAGAACAGGCCACGCGCGTATGGAACTTGGCTGCGGCCCACCCGCGGCAAACACCGAAGGAGCTCAAGTAATGTCAGACATCAAGGTCTGGATCGACCAGGACCTCTGCACCGGTGACGGACTTTGTGCTGAAATCGCCCCCGATGTCTTCTTCGGGATGGACGATGGGCTCTACTACGTGAAGGAAGCGACCGAGAATTTCGGTGCCGAGAAGCTCTTTGACGGCGAAGCGAATCCGGCTGGTGCCGAGGGTATGGCCCGGGTCCCCGAAGGGGGCCTTGAACGGGTGATCGAATCCGCCGAAGAGTGCCCTGGGGAATGTATTTTCATCGACGTTCCCGAGTAGCGGGCAACGAAGCGAGCCTCACCCTTTATCAGTTGGTGAGAATTCTGTACTAGAGAACTGGGCCGAATGGCTCAGTTCTCGGCTTTTCTGGTCGATGGATCAGGGTGCGAATGGCCAAAGCCACCCTGTTCGGCGTCATGCTGCTGTGCCTCGTTGCTCTGTGGTCTTGGCGAGACCCTGTCGTCGAGGCGTACACCACTCCGCCGAGCACACTCGATATTCGCCTCAGTGGGGTAGATCTCTCCATCGAGGAGACCGATGTCGGCCCATCGCCGTTCGAGGTTCCCGCCGCCCCGGATACGCGGCGGCGACCGTTGGCGGTGTTGTTCACCACCACGACTACTACGGCGCCCCCGGTCATCGAGATGGAGGAGGGCGATACTACGCTGAAAGGCACGGTCGTCGGGCCTGATGGCCCCGCGGTTGGGGCTGTTGTACGTATCGAGCGCCATACCAGCGAAGGCCTGGGATCGGTCGACGTCCGAGCCGGAGCGACCGGTGAATGGATCGCCGAGGGGCTCCCCGGTGGCCGGTACCGTGTCCGGGCCTGGCTTCCTGGGCTGGCTACCACGAACGGCTCGTCGGTGTTCTTCGCCGATGCTGAATCCGAGGTGGTCGCCGATTTCGCTCTCCAAGAGGTCGACCCGGCACCAATTATCGAGCTGCTTGACGGTGGCCCTATCTATGAGCGGACCTCAGCCCGGGTTGCGGTCGAGATCACCCAACAGGTGGTGGATGCCGATGGGTTGGTGGCCACGACGCCGGTAATCGGGTCGGCGGTTTCATTGGTTCCCAGTGGAGAGGTGGCGTTGGAGTCCGGCTCGACAAAGATCACTGGCGCTGATGGTTTGGCCTGGTTCGATGTCGGATGTCGGCGGACCGGAAGCCCTACGGCGACGGCACGGTTCGGTGCCTATTCAGCCAGGCTCAGCCTGCCGGCATGCAAACCGGTGCCACCGTCGACGACAACCACGACGACGGCGCCACCGAGTACGCCGGCGACAACCGCGCCTGCGACGACCGCTCGGTCGACCACCGCGCCGGCTACCACCGGTCGGCCGGCGACGGCGACGACCGTAAAGAAGACCGGACAGAGCGGAGTCGGCAATGGATGACGATATTCAAGACCGCCTGTCCACCATACTGTCCGGCGGCCTGCGGGTGCTGGCCGCTTTGGCAATAGCGCTGGTAGTCGTTCCCCCGGTTGCCGGACTCGTCGCGGTGACGACGCTGCTGTCGGCGCCGTTACCGGTTGGCGATCTTCCTGATGAGAAACCGGCCATAGTCGCCGAGCCGTCGGTGGTCGTCGATGCGACCGGTCGCCAGATCGCATTGTTCCGAGGATTTGACCAGACGGTCGATGTCACGCCGGACCAGATTCCCGACGTGTTGAAAGACGCGTTCGTGGCTATCGAAGACCGCCGGTTTTGGCATCACAACGGCGTCGATTACGAAGGCATCGCCCGAGCTGCGAGGACCAACGTCGAGGTTGGTGGCGTGGCCCAGGGTGGTTCGACGATCACCCAGCAGTACGTCAAGAACGTCTATCTGTCCGATGAGCGCTCTCTGGAGCGGAAGGTTACCGAAGCGCTCCTGGCCACCGAGATCGAGAAGCGGATGACCAAGGAAGAGATCCTCTTCGGATACTTGACCTCGTCGTACTTCGGGTCTGGAGCCTATGGAATTGGCGCGGCTGCGGAGGTCTACTTCGACAAGCCGGTGTCCGGCCTGGATCTGTCTGAGGCCGCGACCTTGGCCGGGTTGGTCAAGGCGCCCACTCGGCTCTCGCCATACGAGGACCGTTCGGCCGCCGACGAGCGACGCCGACTCGTACTACAGGCCATGCTCGACGAGCAGATGATCACCGAAGAGGAATATGAACGGGCCGCCCGTCGTCGGTTGTGGTCTGTCGACGACGTCACCTTGCCCGGTGGGCCGGTGACCACGTTGGTGCCGAGGCAAAAGAAGGGTGCCCTCGACCACCCGTTTTTCGTTGACTACGTCGAGTCCGACCTGCTGGAACAACTCGGGCCCGATCTCGTCTATCGCGGTGGCCTAAAAATCGAGACCACGATCGTTCCCGAGCTGCAAACCGCGGCAGAAGAGTCGGTAGCGGAACGATTGGAGAACACCGAATACCCGGTTGAAATGGCGATGGCCTCGATCGATCCGTCGACCGGGCACGTCGTGGCCATGGTCGGAGGTCGAGACTATGACTTCAGCCAAGTAAACCTTGCAACCGGTGGCTCTACGGGATTCCAGCCCGGCAGTTCGTTCAAGCCGATCGTGTTGGCCGGAGCGTTCTCCATGGGGCTGAGTCCCGAATCGTCTTACCCCGCTCCGGGGCGGTGGCAAGTGCCGGGATGCGGCGGCGGCGACTGCGCCATCTCCAACTACGACCACCGCGGCTATGGCGACATTTCGCTTCGGGCCGCCACCCATGCTTCGGTCAACACCGTGTTCGCTCAGTTGGTGGTTGACGTGACGATCGATGACACCATCGATCTCGCTCGTCGCCTCGGGCTTGAGCGCATCGAGGAGGACCGCGAGTATGGGGCGTCGCTGGCCCTTGGCTCGGCCGAGAGTTCGCCCCTCGAGATGGCCTCGGCCTATGGCACGTTCGCCAATCGTGGTCAGCGGGTTCCGCCGACGGGGATTCGACGGGTCATCGATGCCGACGGCAATGTCTTGATCGACAACCGGGCCCGGCCCGGCGATCAGGTCCTCGATCGGGTGGTGGCCGACAACGTGACCGACGTGCTGACCGGAGTAATCGACAACGGCACCGGCAAACGGGCAGCGATCGGACGGCCGGCAGCCGGCAAGACCGGTACCGCTCAGGACTATCGCGCCGCCTGGTTCGTCGGTTACACACCGGATCTGGCCACCGCGGTGTGGATGGGTCACGCCGACCGGTTGGAGTCGCTACGGGGGGTCAACGGGGTCGGGGCGGTCACCGGCGGTTCTCACCCTGCCGCCGCTTGGTCGAGCTTCATGGCCGCAGCCCACGAAGGACGTGAGGTCCGCCAGTTCCCGGTACCGGCCGAGATCGTACCGATCGCCGATACCGCGGCGGAGGTCATCGCCTTTCGGGTTAGGGCCGAGACGGTGATTGGCGAATCCCGCCAGCCGCGCTCGCTTCCGGCGAACTGTGGCGGTAGCGCCTGTGGTTGGCGCTCGGTCGCTCGCCCCGCCATCCCAACACCGACGCTTCCACCGCCGCCGCCAACGGCTGCTCCTCGTCCGCAGAACTCGGCCCCACCCGGCTCACCTGGACCGAGCCCCGAGGTGCCGACGACACTTTCGAAGCTGCCGGCGCCGCAGATCCCTACCGCGCCTCAACCGCCGCCTTCACCGTCTACCTCGCCACCCACCAAACCATCGACTTCGCAGCCGGCCCCGTCGGCCGGCGAGTCGACCAGTTAATCGACCCGCACAGGGAGCACGCCGATGTCTACTCGCACCCCTCTCCGATCGAAGACCACCGCCAAGGCCTCGTCGGGCTCTGGTCCCGACGACAAGACCGGCGTCGGTGTTGCCGACCCCGCCGAGCCCGGCGCAGGTGACCGGCCCCGTGATTTGAATGAGGCGATTCTGTCCGCTGGCCAGTCGATTCGTTCGACGGTGGCGACGTCGAATCTAACGAGAGCGGCGGCGGAGCGAACCTCTTCCGTTGCCGGTGGGATCGGCCAGGCGTGGCATCGGCTGAACAACAAGCGGGGCGGCGTCGCTCCCTTCGTCGAACCATCATCGAGGCTCGACCGTCGGCTTCGCCTGCGCGAATGGCAACGGCGGGGGTTCGTTCCCCTCAGCCCTGGACGACAGAAGCTTCGGCATAGAATCTTGCCCCGGACCGTCATCGGTATCGTCATCATGTTGCTCGCTATGAGCGTTGGCGCGGCGTTCAGCGGCGCGGCATTTTACGCCTACTACGACAACCGGTTGGCCGAGAACGAGCGAGCTGTCGCCCGGTTCGTCGATGGGTTCGACCAGCAGTTCACCGGCGCCTCGGGGGCCTTGGACGACATGCGGGTTGACGCCATAACCGAAATCCGAGATGAGCTAGACCCACTTGGCGATTACGTGGCCGACGCCAACGGTGTCGTCAACTTGCCGGTCTTGACCGGACCATCGGTATGGCTCGTAGAAACCCGCGATGATGACGGTGAGATCGCCAGCGGGTCGGCCTTCGCTGTGCTCGAACACGGTGAAGGGACGGCCATGATTACCAGCTACGAGCTGGTGCGAGCGTCGACGACTACCCCGAGCCCGGGCATCGATCTGCTCAAAGGGAACAACCGGATCCCGGCCCAGTTGTGGTCGTGGGATGAGGAGCGTGATTTGGCCCTGTTGCTGGTCGAAGAGGAGATTCCGACCCTGCCGATGGCGAGTGAACAAGCTCAAGTCGACTCGGTTGGCGCTCGGGTATTTGCCCTCAGCGGCGTCGGTGGTCAGGGGGCTACCGCATCGCCTGGTGTCCTGCTCGATCATTCACAGGTAGGTCTGCAACACACCGCACCGGTTGGCACGTTGTTTCGGGGCGGACCTCTGTTGACCGGCGACGGCAAAGTTGTTGGTGTCGCCTCGAACGACTACCGGCCATTCGGTCTCGACCCTGGCGACGTCCGGCAAGCCGTCGATGTGCGGGGGATCTGTGCTGCCATGTTGGCCTGCGCAGAGATCGACGATGAGGTCGATGCCAGCGTGGTTGCAGAGGAAACCGAGGCGCCGCCTCGGGGTGACGAGCCGGTGAGGACCGTTGAGCCTTCGCTGGATGAGGTGGACGAGCCCGAGTCTCCCGGCGAAGAGGTGACGATCGACCCGAACGACCCCCAAGAACCCGAAGACGGTGATGCTGGAGGCGGGGAATCCGAAGATGGCGAATCAGAGGAGTAGCGGAGGCCGACGTTTACGAACCGTCAGAAAGGAGATGGGCTAGCGAGAACCAGCTCGTCCAAGCGCGAACAACGCAACGAGTCCCGCTAACGCTTTGCCGAAACTGACGGGCCGCTGGCCGTCGCTGTCTCCCGGGCCATCGTCTGATGAGCTGTCATCGTCTGTTTGGCGGTTACCAACCGGTGAGTCGCCGTGGCCGATGGAGGCGCCAGGTTTGGACACCGGTTGGAGCGCCACTTTGCTGGATATCCCTGCCCGACGGGTTTCGACTATGGCGTTGACCTCGGCGCCGATGATGACAGACAACGCAGTCAGTTGGAGGAAGATCATGAGCGCGGCGATGCTGCCGAGCAGCCCGTACGATGCCGGTAGGGCTCCGATGCTGCTGGTGTAGAAGCTGAACCCGACGGCGAACAGCACGAACAGTAACGTGCCGACGACGGCGCCGGGGTTTCGCCATGGCGTGCGGTGGGGTCGGTCGGGGCTGTATCGATAGAGGACGGTTAGGGCGACGACGAAGAGAAGGCCGAGCACGGGGAGCCGGGCGATGTTGATGACGGCCTCCGTAACCTCTCCGAGTTCGAAGGTGTCTAGCACTGCCGGCGCCACGCCGATGGCCATGATCATGGCCGCAATTCCTACGATGGCGGCGGCGGTGAACAGGTAGGCCAAGCCGCGGACTTTCCATCCTGCCCTGTGTTCTTCTGCTTCGTAGGCCACGGCGATCGTCGCCATCAGTTTCTGAACCGCGCCTGACGCCGAGAACAACGCAAGAGCGATACCTAGGGCCAGTGCCGACCATCGTCCGACCGCGCCGCCGTTGGCCGACTGTTCGCCGTCGGCGGCGTCCTGTTCTACCTCACCGACGATGTCCGTGAGTTGAGCGACCACAAAATCCCTCGTCGTGTTATCGAGGGAACCGGCGACGTCTGTGACCTGTTGTTCGATGTCGGCAGGGTCGGCGACGAGGCTGTAGACCGAGACGAGGGCGATAAGTGTCGGGACGAGCGCGAGGAGGCCGTAAAACGCGATACCAGCGGCCGTCACGGTGACGTTGTGGGCCTTGATCCGGCGGAGGAGTGATTTGATCGTGCCGATCATCGGTCAGTGCCGCTTTCTCTTTCTCTTTCTGTATCTCTTTGTCTGTCGCTAACTCTGTCTCTATCGGTGTCTGGGATGCTGCTGTCGTCTTCGACTTCGCGAATGTGGGCGCCGGTTCGGTCGCGAGATGGGCCGACTTTGGATGGCTTTATCTGTTTCGCTCTGAAGTTACTTTGTGGGAAGTTGAGCCGGTCGATGAGCACGGCGATAACCGCCAGCACCATGGCAGCCGCGCACAAGAGGAGAATGGTGCCGCCGTTCAGGTTCATGAGTTCTCCGTTCCGGCGGCCGGCACGCATCCGGCGTCGTTCATCGTTCTGAACCTATCACTGGGGGCGCCACCAGCGAGTTACCGCCCACGGTTGATGATCAGTGTCGTCGACGGTTCGACCCGGTCGGCCCAACGCCGCTTATAGTCGAAATCCATACCAAGGTCGTACACGTCGGCCAAGTTATCGGTGGTCAACGCTCGGAGTTGATGGTCTTGGAGGACGTTGCCAACCGAGAGTTCCGACGCGGTGGTGGTGTAGCTGATTTGGAGACCGCGGTATCGCCGGGCTCGAAGACCGCCGAGGATATATCCCACGTCTTGCCCATCGAGGGTGGCCACGTAGGCAAGGAGGCGGTCGCGGCGGCGGAGCCGGTCAATCATCGATTCGTACATAGCGGTCATGGCCGCTGGGGTAATTCCCGATTCCTCTTGGCCTTTCCATGACCGCCGTTCGATGGCCAGTAGCCGTTCGAGGAGCCTCGATTGGTGGGATGCGTTTTCTATGTCGAGTCCAGCCTCCGAGGCCTGGGAGACGGCTCGCCGGAGGTTGCGGCGGAACTTGGGGCTCCGCCGTGACAGCCACCCGTCGTATCCTCCCCACGGGTTGCCGATGTCGGCCACCCGTCGGCTGATGCCGTCACCGACCCGCACGGTGCCGAGCGTTCGCAAGCCGGTAGCGAGATCGATTGTGAATTGGGGGAATTGCCCCTCGACGCCGTCGCCGGCCGGGACGCCGGGGAGGAACAGGGTGGCCCAGTCGTCGCGGGTCTTAAGGTGGGCGACGAGCCGACCGGTCAGCGAGAACAGATCATGGCCAAACAGTGGCGCCCCAAAGCCCCAAAGGGGTTCTAGTCCGCCATACATCGGCGTATTGTGGGCGCCGTGGTATTTTCCCAACAGGGCGAACCCGTCTGGCGGGCCATCGGCATTGTCGGCAACGAGAAGTAGGTGCTCCTGGGATGGGGCGAAGGCCGTGTTGACCGGTAAAACCCAATCGAGTCCACTACACCACCGATCGATGTCGGGGGTGGCATCGACCGACGCTTCGACGGTTTCCCACAAGCCGTCCAGTTGTTCCAGTGTGAGGCGCCGCACGGGTGAGGATCTCCGGTCATTCTCTGCCGGTTCGGTCTCTCTGGGTCAGACGGACCGGGCTAGCATGTCCCCATGCTAACCATCGTGGGGGGTGCCTTCGCCACCAACGCGCGCTGGCGTCGCTGGGGTTTTGTTCAAATGGTGGGTGTACCGGTGGGTACCTTATGACGCACGACGAGACTTATGTTGCGAACATGTTGACAATGCGGGAATCAACGAGCGGGTCTCGGGGAGCCCAAGTACAACCATGGCCATGATCGACGACGACGCAGTGGAGGCGTACGCCCGCGACGGTGTGGTCGTTGTCCGTGGAGTGCTCTCAACCGACGATATCGAGCGGCTCTCATCCGGTGTCGACCGTGCGTTGGCGTCTCCCGGCGATCGAGCCGTCCACGCCAGCTCGATCGATGATCCTGGGTGTTTCGTAGAGGATTTCTGTCGTTGGTCGGATATCTCCGAGATTGAAGACGTGGCGCTTCGTTCCGGGATTCCTGAGGTTGCGGCCACCCTGATGGATTCGATGAGCGCCCGCTTCTACCACGATCACATCTTGGTCAAGGAATCGGGGACGACTCAGCGAACCCCATGGCACCAGGATCAGCCGTACTACAACGTAGACGGTCGAGGTATCAGCGCGTGGGTTGCGATCGATCCGGTGCCGCGCGGCGGTTCCCCAGAGTTTTGGGCCGGTTCTCACCTTGGGCCGTGGCGTCTACCGCGCACCTTCTTGGACAGGCAAGCGAAGTGGTTTCCCGAGGGCACCCTGTCCGAGATGCCCGATATCGAGGCCGATCGCTCGGCGTACGACATTCGCCAGTGGCGGCTCAGCCCCGGTGATGTGGTGTTCTTCAGTTTTTTGTCGGTGCACAGCGCACCGGGGTTCCTGTATGAACATCGCCGAAGGGTGGTCTCGTTTCGGTATTTGAGCGGAGAGGCCCGTCATGCGGTTCGTCCCTGGCCGACCTCGCCCGACTTCCCCGGCCTGGCCGACGAGCTGGCGGACGGGGCACCGTTCGATCATCCGTTGTTCCCCAAGGCATGGCCACGCTGAATCAGTGGTAGCGGGGCTCGACGGGTTCGGCGTCGTTGCCGGGATGGCCGATCAGTGGCGAGATTGATTGGCCAGGAAGTAGAACCGGTGGGCGTCGTGGAAGCGGTCGCCGTGTTTGAGGTATTCGACAGCTACGCCCTCGTAGGTCGCGCCGGCTCGCTCGGCGACCCGTCGACTCGGCTCGTTCTCGACCGACATGGTGATCTCGACTCTGTGGATGGCACGGTTTGACAGTGCGTAGTCGGCGAGGAGGCGGGTGGCCTTCGTGGCGACCCCCGCGCCGGTGGCTTCCGGGCGAAGCCAGTACCCGAGGGTGGCCCGGTCGTTGAGTCGATCGATGGCGTGGAGTCCGATGGCGCCGAGTAGTTGATCATCGGTGTCGACTATCAGCAGGGGCACGTCCCCGGTTTCGGTCCGCCCGCCGATCTTGCCCTCGATCCATTGGATGGCATCCTCCTGGCTGTAGTGGGGGGAGGCCCATACCATCCAGTGGCGAAGGTGTTCGTAGGCGGCGCCGACGGCTGCGGTCAGCGGTGCTGCGTCGGCGGGAACCGGTGTGCGCAACACGACGGATCCGTCGATGAGCTTGATGTCGTCCATCGACCTACCTTCGCAGACCGGTGCTACCGGGGTTCTGAATTTCGTTGCGGTGCTCGGGCATCCGTTCGGGGGAATTAGTTTCTCGGGATGGCGGCCAGGCGTTAGGTTGAGCGTAGGTGACTGTTTCTTGACCGGCGTTGACGATAATCCTCACGGAGTTAAACATGGGGCGCGGGCGTTCCGCCACCGGGACTTCCGACTGTTTTTCTTCGGTGCTCTGGCGTCGAACTCGGGGACGTGGTTACAGAACCTGACCGTGCCGTTCGTGCTGTTCGAGTTGACGGGACGATCGCTGTTCGTCGGCTTGGCCGGGTTCACCCAATTCCTCCCGGCGTTCCTACTCGGACCGATCGGCGGCTCGTTGGCCGACCGATTGGATCGGCGCCGGGTATTGCTGATCGTCCAGTCGCTGCTGGCTGTCACCGCCTTTGTGCTGTGGGGTACGTGGCAGGCGGGTTGGCGCAGCCCGGCTGTGATCCTCGGGCTTACCGCGCTGATCGGCGTGCTCGCCGGATTGATGATTCCAAGCTGGCAGGCGTTCGTGCCGTCGCTGGTGCCGAGGGCCGATCTCCCGTCGGCCATCACGTTGAACTCGACTCAGTTCAACGCGTCGCGAGCGGTCGGCCCGGCATTGGCCGGCATCATCCTTGCGACCGCCGGTCCGGGGTTGGCGTTCTTCCTCAACGGGGTCTCGTTCGTGGCGGTAATCGCCGCGTTGTTGTTGGTGCGGGCACGCCCGACCGAACGGCGATCCGGTCCGGTCGAGGGGGTGGCGGAGGGGTTTCGCTCGGCGCTGGCCTATATGCGACAGCGGACCGGGATCGTGCTCGGGGTGACGTGCGCGGTGTTGGTCGGTTTCTTTGGAAACCCGGTCGCTCAGCTGACGGTGGTGTTCGCCGAGGAGGTCTATCGGGCTGGGCCACGGGTGGTCGGCGTGTTGGCGGCAGCGGTGGGAACCGGCGCGGTGTTGATGGCGCCAGCGCTTTCGACCTTCGACTCTCGCTTACCGAGGTCGTTCGTTGTGCGGCTTGGCTTACCGATCTACGCGTTGGCCGTCATAGGGTTCGGGTTGGCGCCGACGTGGCCGATTGGTCTGGTGGCCTTGTTGGTGGTCGGGGCGGGATTTCTCGCCATCGTGGCTACGACCAACACCGCCGTGCAGCTGATCGTTGCCGATCATATGCGGGGCCGGGTCATGTCGATAAGGATCATGGGGTTCACGCTGGCGTTCCCGGTCGGGTCGCTGCTGCAGGGAGCGTTGGCCGACGTGTGGGGCCCGCAGATCACGGTCGCCGCCGCCGGTGCCTGTTTGTTGGTTATTTCGCTCGGCTTAGCGACGAGACCAGCATTGTTGGAGACCCTTGATCGAGAAGACGATACCCCAGATCGCCCGCTGCAACCGCGGCTATCCTAGGGCGAGCCAAGCCCCCGTAGCTCAGTGGATAGAGCGTCGGTTTCCTAAACCGTGCGTCGCATGTTCGATTCATGCCGGGGGCGCCCAGCAATCCAGCTGATCAAGCGGGTTTGACCTGGTCAGCGCCTTGAGGCTGTTTGACCGTGGTTGACCCTCGAATCCCTGGTTTGGCCGTGGTCTGCGGGACAGGTGCGGGACAAGCTAATGAACACCGGGCTGGGAACCCCAACGCCGTTCCCGTTCTCCCGTCGAGTCGCTGTCTCGCCATGGAATCAGGCTACGTGGATGGCGAGACCATCCGACTTGGAGCGGAGGTTCCACAGAGCGAAACTACGCTGATCTCAGAAAGAGACTCTGAAGAGCAAGGCGTGCTCTACCCT
>CALIFY010000072.1 GCA_938021675.1 uncultured Acidimicrobiales bacterium | reverse complement strand
GTCCGATAACTGACCTCGAGTTCTCGACCGATCTGTCGAGCGCTGCGCCCCTCCCGGTACCGATCCCAGATCGCCTGGTCCTGCTCATTCACCACGTCGCACCTCACGTTCATCCGCATCGCCGCCAACCCTGACAGCCTCAACCGGTCTGGTGCGTTGATCCCCTGAATCTGCCTCACAAAGTTCTATGCAGCAGCGAACCTGCAGGGGTTGGACATTGACGATGACAGCAATTTGCTAGGCGGTCATACAGGATCTGAGATCGACCAGATCGAGAACTATGCACTTTGGCCGCCAAGGCCGATCCCGTCGACAATGGCTCTCGCCCAACACTACGGGCTGCCGACTCGCATGCTGGACTGGTCCCGAAGTCATTTCGTCGGGGCGTATTTCGCAGCTGAGGGCGCCTGCACCCAGATTGCCAAATGGCTTGAGTCGGGTGACGACGATTTGGTTGGTCGGCTTGATCGCAACTTCTTTTCAATCTGGACGCTGTCTGGGTTTGTAACGTGGCCTGTCGACAAACCCCACCTAGAGATCGTGTGGCCGCGATACTCGGGAAACCCAAATCTTCAGCTCCAAGCCGGTGCGCTAAGCGTCTGGCGCCCTCTCGATAGTTGGGTCGCCGAATCTCGTACTGATCGTCGAGGATTGGACGAGTTGGTAGCTGAGCGACTCCCAGAGCGACTAAAGCCGTTCAAGAAGTACTCAACTCCCTATAGGTCGGCTCCTGAGCTTCTGGCTCTACTCAGATCCTACGGCTTCTCCCGCTCAACCCTTTTTGCTGGATACCAAGGTGTTGCCGGAGATGTTGAGGAGAGCGCCCGGTTGTCCCGGCTACTGGACCAGCTACGGCGACTCGATGTCTAGCGTTCACCACATCCTTCCAGTCATCGAGACCCGGCGTCCTGAGGACCGAAGGTGTGATGGATGTGCGATCGCACCGGAGCTGATTGTCAAAACCCTAGTGGAGCTGAGGGGAATCGAACCCCTGACATCCTGCTTGCAAAGCAGGTGCTCTAGCCAACTGAGCTACAGCCCCGAGGGAGACCAGGCTAGCGGCTGATGGCCACGACTCGGCCATGGATTCGGGTAAGGAGCAGCCCGGTGGTCTGGCGGTTGCGTCAAAAGCTGCGTTCCAACGGTGGCCGGGCGATCTCGCACATCTCAGATGGCTTCGGCCTGGCGCTGGCCGCTAGGTTGCAGGCCCTTGACGGTTTCACCCCATGGTTCCGACTACACCCGACCCCGAACGAGTGGATCGGGCCCGTTTTACGGGTGGGTCGTTGTCGGCGCGGTATTCGTGATCCTCATGGTGGTCTCCGGGCTCGGTTTCTACAACGCCTCGGTCATCCTCGCCGCAGGCACCGAGGAGCTTGGCGTGTCCGTCGGAACGATTTCGGGCGCGACCGCCCTCTTCTTCGGCAGCAGTGGACTCACCGGGTTCCTGTTGTCGCGCCAAATGGACGCGCTGGATCTTCGATACTTCTTCGCCGCCGGGGGAGTACTGGGAGCGGCTGCTCTGTTGGCGCTTCGCTGGGTCGACACCGTGATCGAGTTCTACGGATTCTTTGCTGTCTTCGGTGTTGGTTTCGCCCTCGCTGGCCTCGTTCCCGGAACAACGCTCGTCACCCGATGGTTCGATCAGCGTCGTTCGGTCGCGCTGTCCATCGCTTCCACCGGCTTGTCGGTCGGTGGCATCGCCCTCACCCCGATCTCGGTCTGGTTGATCGACCGGAGAGGGCTGGGAGGGGCCGGCTCGACGTTGGCCGCCATGTGGATCGTCGGGGTGATACCGGTGGCGCTTCTTCTGGTCAGGTCCCGACCATCGGACCTTGGCCTCACCCCCGACGGGATTGGTGTCGACCAACGTCGGCCAACCGGTACACCCCAGGACTCGGCGGCCCGGGCCGGTGGCCTACCAGAGCCATCCGGTACCTCGTTCGCCGAAGCCAGCCGCACCCGCTTCTTCATTTTGCTCTGTGTCACCTACGCGATCATCTTCTTTTCCCAGGTCGGTGCGTTGGCCCACCTGTTCAACCTCGCCTCGGAACGGACGACCACAGCAACCGCCGGAACCGCCCTGTCTCTCCTCGCCTTCACCAGTGTGCTCGGTCGATTGGCTGGCGGGGTGATCGTGCTTCGGGTGGCGGCGAAACATCTCACCATGATGCTCACCGTGCTCCAGAGCGTTGGACTAGCTGCGCTCGCCTTCGCCACAACTGCTGAGTCGATCATTGTGGCATCGGTTCTGATCGGTATCAGCGTGGGCAACTTGCTGATGCTCCAGCCGTTGCTGTTGGCCGAGGCGTTTGGCGTGTCGGAATACAGCCGGATCTATTCGTTCAGTCAGCTGGTCAGCACGGTCGGGGTTGCCGGTGGCCCGTTTGTGCTGGGAGTGTTGCACGACATCAGCGACTATCGAACCGCGTTCTTGGTCGCCGCGCTGGCCAGCCTCACCGCGGCGGTCGCTGTTTTGGCTGCCGGCCCGGTGCCTACCCCGTCTGCAACCTCGGTCGGTGCCGGGGCACCGTTGTAGCGAGAACTGGGCCGGTTTACCCAGCGGCATCCTCAATAGCAAAAAACGAACCGGAGCGGGTGCCGACGAAGATTCTGCCTTGCCATACCGCCGGGGTCGATTCGATGCACCCGTCAAGCTCGATGGACCACAGTTTCGGTGGCGGGCTGGACGTGTCGGTGAGGTCGAACGCGTGGAGGGTGCCGTCGCAGTCGCCCTGAATCAGTACGCCATCGACGATTGTTGGTGATGACCACAACGGACCGGGCAGTTCGATCACCCAACGCTGCTCACCGGTGGCACGATCGAGTGCGAGTACCTGCCCCTCATGCGTTGGCACGATGACGAGATCTTGGAACAGTCCCGGAGTGGCCCATATCCCGGCGTTGAGGCCGGACGCCGCCGGTTGGCTCCACACCAGCGGGTCATCCGGCTTCGAAGGGTCGAGCTTGAAGATTTGGCCGAGCTGACGAGACCGCGCCGTTCCACGTTCGAACTGCGAACCGAGGTACAACATGCCCTCCTCGTCAATGATGACCGAAGCGTCGGTGTCATCGCCGGTCCAGAATCGAAACACTCGGCGTGGTTCGATCCCATCCTCGATGCCGGCGAAGTCCCATCCTTGGACGAGTCCGCCAGAGTTGGCAAAGTAGGCGACCGTTCCGCTCACGGCGATTGAGTTCTCGATCGAGACTTGGTCATCTCCCACCGCGGCCAGCAGCTCGTCATCCCACCCCTCGGCCGAAAACACGACCTCGGGATCAACCGTAACAAGCCCCTCATCGTCGTATCCACGATTGAGTTTGACGACGTAGAAACGAGAGTTCTCGCCGCCAATAAAGAGATGGTCTCCGACGATCATCCCTGAGGAATCCCAATCGTTATTCCACAGTGTCTGTTCGGCATCATCGGCAGACAGTCGCCACAGCTCGGTCGGCCGTGGTCGATCGATGGCCGCGATGTGGTAATAGTCATCTCGGCTGCCGGTGTAGACGAGAGGGAACCCATCGGGATCGACCGTGATCGATCCCTTGATAATGTCTCCGGTCTCGAACGGCGGGTAGGCGTTGGCCCCACTGGCTGGGTCGAAGAAGTTGACACTTTGGTTGTAGCCGCCGACCCCGACCCAGAACTCGAGCCCGCCCTCCTGCGAACCGTCATCTTCGGAGCCCGGCGCAACAGGAGCGGGAAAGACCGACGGCTGGCCGGTCCACCCGGTGCCGCACCACGTTTTGGGCTCGCTTCCGACGGCCGATTCAGAACAACCGATCTCTCTGCGC
Organism: uncultured Acidimicrobiales bacterium; assembly: GCA_938021675.1. GTDB lineage: Bacteria > Actinomycetota > Acidimicrobiia > Acidimicrobiales > SZUA-35 > JAHELU01. The sequence continues at coordinate 13,915 of CALIFY010000072.1, read as the reverse complement.
CAACCAATCGTCGGTTCGACGGGAATCGGGCCCCGGCCATGGAATGTGCGTGTCGGGTTACCCCGAAACGTCAACAAGCCGTCGACGGCCCCAATCGCCGACCAGGGCAAACCTGTGGATCGTGGATGAACCCAGACCTGGTCGTGATCGGGCAGAGCCCCGATGCCGGTGGCGTTGCCCGCATCGGGGCTTCGCTCCAAACCCGATGGGGTTTCGCCGCCGCTCAGATCTAACCCGTCGGCCAAGTTCGGGCCGGCCACGGTCTCCTCGCCGGCGCCTAGACCGCCGAGTTGATCGTTGAAGCGGACCGCCAGCTGTAGCGCCCCGATGATCGCCCAACCGCACAACAGCACCGGCACGAGCCACGAGGGAAGTTCCGCCCCTACCCAGCGTCGCCAACCCCCCTGTTTCCCCACCCCGTCATTGTGCACTACAAACGCCCGGTTGTTACTGCGTGGCGCAGCCGGTCGGTCAGTTCAACCCACCTTCGGCAACCATACGGCTCAGAGTCAGGTCGGGGTGATCTGCCAACACCCGGTCCATCCAGTATTTACTTTCGAACAAGGCGAGCCTGGTGCCATCGTGGCGGCTGAGCACCGAAACGCCTTGCATGGCGTTGAGGGCCGGAGCGCTGGCATCGTCGGTTTTGCGGGCGATCGTGTACGGCGTGGCCGTGAGTTCGATCGGGGCGCCGAATTCGTTTTCCAACCGGTAGGTCGCCACCTCGAACTGCATCGGTCCGACCGCAGCCAACACCGGTGCCTGGTCGCCGAGGTCTTCGTCTCGAAGTACCTGGATGGCGCCTTCCTCATCGAGTTGGGCCACTCCCTTTCGGAACTGTTTGAACTTGGAGGTGTCCTTTACCCTGGCCCGCATGAAGTGTTCGGGAGCGAAGGCCGGCAGCTCGGGAAATCCCGATGAAGGCGCGTTCGGCCCATCGAGGTACACGGCATCGCCGACCCTCAAGTCATTGGCGTTCACCAACCCGAGCACATCGCCCGGATAGGCGTCGTCGACCGTGTCTCGATCTTGGCCGAACATCGTCTGGGCGTACTTGGTTGAGAACTGTCGCTTCGTTCGATCGGCCACCGCGGTGATGCCACGCTCAAACCGGCCCGAACATACACGAACGAACGCGATCCGGTCCCGGTGGGCCTTGTCCATCCCGGCCTGGACCTTAAACACCAGACCGGAGAACGGAGCGTCGAGCGCCCGCCGCGACCCGTCGGCCAATTGGCGAGGCGCCGGTGATGGCACCAGATCGATCACCCCGTCGAGCAGAAACCGGACACCGAAATTGGTTAGCGCTGAACCAAAGAACAGTGGAGTCGACTCGCCGGCGAGGAACGTTTTGGTATCGACGGTTCGGCCGAGCTCGTTCAACAGTTCGACCTCCTCGGCAGCGGTGGTCCAGCTCTCGCCTTCGTCGGTCGCCGCCTGTTCGGCATCGACCTCCTCTTCGGGCGCCATGGTTGCACCGCGAGCCGTTCGCTCGAATCGGGTGTATGCACCCGTGCCGCGATGAATGACTCCTCGAAAGTCGCCGGGGATTCCTACCGGCCACGTCACCGGTGTCGGCTCGACCACCAGTGTCTCCTCGATCTCATCGAGAAGTTCGAGGGGGCCCTTTCCCGGCCGGTCCCATTTGTTTATGAACGTGAGAAACGGGATTTCGCGCTCCCGGCACACTTCGAAGAGCTTCAGAGTTTGAGGTTCAATTCCTTTGGCCGCGTCGAGCACCATGACCGCCGCGTCGGCCGCGGCCAACACCCGGTAGGTGTCCTCGGAGAAGTCCCGGTGGCCGGGTGTATCGAGCAGGTTGACCACCCGGTCGCTGTAGTTGAACTGAAGCACCGTCGACGTGATCGAAATGCCACGCTGCTGTTCGAGGTCCATCCAATCCGACGTGGCCGAACGTCGACCACCCCTGGCCTTGACCGTGCCGGCTTCCTTGCCGAGCGCGCCCCCGTACAGCAGAAATTTTTCGGTCAGCGTCGTCTTGCCAGCATCGGGGTGAGAAATGATGGCGAAGGTACGCCGCCGCGCCGCTTCTGCTGTGGGATCGCAAGACGGGTCGGTCATATCTCGCTACGCACGGTACCGGTCGCCGTCCGTGCCGCCACAGCCGGCAGGGTTCAAACCTCAGGCTTCTCCCATACCGACACATGAGCTGTGCTGGCGGCGTTGAATGTATCGCGCCGCCAATTGCCCCACCGGTGACGGAGTTTCAGACCGGCCAGTTTGGCCATCAGGTCATATTCGGCCGGCCAGGCGTACCGGTGATGGGAGGAGAACCGGTCGCCCTCGCCTTCGTCCACCCATATGTGATGAGAGATGGAGCGTTGGGTGACCACGTCGTATTCGTCGACGCCGACATGCCCGTCGCCGACGTCGAACGGAACGAACCGTTCGCCGACCGGTAGCCGTTGCAACGCTGGAACGAAGACCTCGATGAGAAAGTGCCCGCCGGGTTGTAGGTGATTGGCCGCGTTTCGGAAACATTCGACCTGAGCATCTTGGGTGAGGAGGTTCGTGATGGAGTTGAACACCACGTAGACGAGACTGAACGACCCATCGACGTTCGTTGTCGCGATATCCCCGATGGTGACCGGAATGTCGTCGCCCCCCGGCTTGGCTTTCAAGCGATCGACCATGACCGACGATGCATCGATACCCACAACCTCGATGCCTTTGGAGTGCAGGGGAAGCGCTACCCGACCCGTTCCGACGCCCAACTCCAACGCCGGACCGTCCCCAGCGAGATCGGTGAGTGCATCGACCATCGGTCCAAGCACCACCTGTTCGAACTGATCGGCGACCGATCCGTCGTAACGCACCGCGACCCGTTCGTCCCACAGATTGTTATCGGTCATTCGATTTGCCTCCCGCCATTGGAACTCTGTCCAAAGCGAACGGGCCGAGTCTTCAACGCGGCGGCGTTCATGGCACGATTCTGGCACATACCAAGCATTTGCCAAACTTTTTAGGTTCGCCAGAGGGCGAAACCAGCAAATTTGGCGTGGTCGGCTGCCGATCTACGCCAATGTTACGATCTCGTCGCCATCGTCAAGACCGGGTGAGAACGTTGGTGAAACCTCGAACCGCTACACGTCGACCGAATTGGAATGGTTGAGGTCGATGATGCCAAGACGAACCGCGCTCAACACCGCATGGGTAAGCGACTGGGCATCGAGCTTGCGGTAGATGGCATTGAGATGATTGTGGACCGTCTTGGTGGTGATGCCGAGGTGTCGACCGGCCTGCTTTGTGCTCATGCCGTCGGCGATGGCTTGAAGAATCTCGATTTGGCGATCGGAGAGAAGGTCTTGACCGGCTTCTTCGGCTTGGGCCGATGTCAACATGGCGCCGGCCAACGCCGGCGACAGGACGGTGTCACCCTCCGCGACACGGGCCACGGTCTCCCGTACCTCGGTGAACGATGTGCCTTTGCTGAGGTATGCACTAGCACCGGCGGCGATGGCATCTCTGGTCTTATCGATGTCGTCGTGCATCGTCAACACCGCGATGCGGACGCTGGGTGCTTCTTCCCTAATGCGACGGGTCGCCTCGATCCCGTCCATTACCGGCATCGAGAGGTCCATTAGCACTACCTGGGGTTGCAGGGCTCGAGCCAATGCCACCGCCTCCTCCCCAGAAGAGGCTTCTCCAACGACATTGTCGCCGGCTGACTCGAATGACTTTCGCAGCCCTTCTCGAAGGAGGGCGTGATCGTCTGCAAGCAATATCTTGATCATGGTTGTCCCATTCAGCGTGGTGGTTGCGTGCGGCGCAAGATCTCTATTGTGTCCTGTTGATTGTTGTACGACGAGACTTGGCTGGACTGTACGGTAATGGCTGTTCCTTGACCTGGCGCACTGGAAACGGTGAGAAGTGCACCAACCGAGGCCGCCCGCTCCCGCATTCCGACGAGTCCATAGGCGTTGCCGCGGATGCCCGTCGCTGGGTCGAACCCCCGACCGTCGTCCTGCACGATCAGCACACCTACCCCATCGGTCACAGACCAACGAACCTGAACTTGTGACGCCATGGCGTGTTTTTCGATGTTGGTCAGCGCTTCTTGAGCGATGCGGAGGAACTCGTTTTCGACCCGTGATGGAAGCCGAGCGTTAGCGCTCGGCAACACCAACGTGACGTCGCTTTCGCTTCGTTTGGTGAAACGGTCGATGACTTCTTTTAATACGACGCTCAGTGGCCGCTCAGCCGAAACAGCGGCTCGAAGTTCCAGAAGCGTGTCACGGAACTCCGATACCGCTCCTTGGACGTCTTCGTGAAGTTGTTTCAAATCCGACGAAGGAACATCGTTGTTGATCCGTTCCAACTCGAGGGCGATGTAGGTCAGATACTGCCCAAGTCGATCGTGAAGGTCGCGGGCGATCTTCGACCGCTCTTCGGCGGCGGCCAATGCCCGCAGTTTGTTGAATGCGCGAGCGTTGGCCAGCGTCAGCGCCAATACCTCGGCCATGCCCCGAAGCAGGGTTTGGTCTTGTTCGCCGTATCGGTTCGGTTCGTTGTGCTCGATGGCCAGAAGACCATTGTCGGCATTGCGGACGATCAGACGGACGTAGAGCCCGGAACCGGTGCGATCGGTCTCGACCGAGAGGTCGTCGAGGACGAGCGGTTCCGCCGACTCGGCGGCCCGTCGGAGAATCGGTGGGAGGTCATCTCCCGCAAGCTCGGGTGGAAGTTCGAAGCCGTCTTGGAGTAGCGGCGCGTACACCCCGTCTTCGAAGGTGAGGATGGCGACGCGGGTGGCATCGAACGTCTCGGCGAGTTCATGGCGTGTCGCTTGCAGTACGTCGGCCTGGTCGAGCGACGACGGCAAGGTTCGAGCGAGGTCGTTGAGTGCGCCGAGTAGTTGGTTGGTTTGGGCTAGTTTGTCGTGCTCGACGACGAGAAACTTCCGCCGGGCCTCCCAATCGAGCAGACGATCCAGCGTGACCCCGGGCAGGATCGCCGCGCCGGCCAAGGTGGTAATGGCCAACGCCGACGGCCCGACGAACCATTCACCGTTGAAATAGAACGTGAGGTTGGTGACAGCCATGGCCACCGTGGCTGCGATGGCGCCGACGCCGAGGCCCCACCCGAACGCGGCGACGGCGACGGCGACGAGCAACGTGCCGACTAGCGGGTTACCGAAACCATCGAACAATCCAATGGCGAAACTCAAGATGGCGACGTCGGCTAACGCGACACCAACCGCCAACTTTGATCGCTCCCCGAGTTGTAGCGGGCTCATGGTTCGCCATGAGGTGAGGAAGATGGCGATGGCGACCGTGCCGACGATCCGTTGGTTGCCGTTGGCGGCCAGTTGGGCGGCGAAGACCAGGCCGATCATGACCGCTCCCCACCGGAGGGCGCCGAAGATGGCTGCCAGGGAGGCCGACACGCCTGGGCTTAGATGGAGGTCGCGAGGGGTCAACGTTCCATCGGTGTCGGCGGCCGCGCCAAATCCGATCAGGCCTCGGCCTGATTCAGCGGACCGCCGGAAGAATCCGCGGCTGGGAAGGTCGCTTGATACGGACACCACTATTCTCATCGGCACGCCCGGCCATGAGGTTCAGGATCTCCACGCTACCGCCTCGAACGTCGCGCTGGTAGCTGGCGGCGCCGGCAATGGCAACCTTCCAATGGTATTTCCGTGTCGAATCTTGTTGATGATTGTTGTCGGAGGTTGGCTGCGAGGGTGGATCGCCGGGGGAGCGTTTTGTCGAATTACCGGTTTCGTGCCGCGACGTACTCGGCCAGGTTGGACAGTGCGTCGAGTGCGATTTGGTCGAGGGTGAGTTTGGAGAGCGCCGTGCGGGCTTCGCCGATGAGCCGGTTGATCTGGGCCTCGTTGTGTGCGAGCGCGCCGGTGGCTACCAGTACCTGCACCAGCTCGTCCACCTCGTTTGTTGTGAGGTCCATCCGGCCGACGTTCGCGAGCGCGTCCCGTTGGTCGTCGTCGGCCGTAGCGAAGGCATGGGCCAGGAGCTCGGTCGGTTTGCCTTCGCGGAGGTCGTCACCTACCGGTTTTCCGAGTTCACCTTCATTTCCGACGACGCCGAGGGCGTCGTCACGGAGCTGGAATGCCCGGCCGAGGGGGCGGCCGAAACGGTCGAGTTGATGCAACAACTCGGGATCTGGTGACTCCTGCAGGCACGCGCCGAGCTGGAGTGGGCGAACGATCGTATACAGGGCCGACTTGAACGTCGCCACCCGGCGGGCGGTGTCGTAGTCGACCGTCCCGGCCGCCGCTGACCTCATGTCGAGGTATTGCCCGAGGTTCAGCTCGATCCGGAGTTCGTCCCATAGCTGACGGGCCTGCGGGCTGACCCCAACCATCAACCGGTCGGCATAGACGTGAGCGAGGTCGCCGACCAGGATGGCCACCCCTTCGCCGTAGCGGCGCGGTTCCCCTCGCCAGCCGAGCTCGACAACGCGGTCGGCGCCGGCCCGGTGAATCGTCGTTGCACCCCGGCGCGTCGCCGAGTTGTCCATGACATCGTCGTGGATTAGAGCGAAGACCTGGAGGAACTCAAACGCGGTGCAGACGTCGATGATCGACCGTTCGATGTCTACCGTTTCGCCGTCGGTCCCCAGCAGAGCGTTTCCACCAGCTCCCCGCCAGGCCCAGTAGCAAAACGCGGCCCGCAAACGTTTGCCGCCGCTGTCCAACATTCTGGCAAGCTCGTCTACCACCTCGACAAGTCGTGGGTCGACCTCTCGCCAGCGACGGCGCTCGTCTTCGAGAACTTCAGAAAGCCGGCGATCGACCTTGGCAGCCACATCGGTGAGGGCCGCCGGTGGTGGTACCTCAGGCATCGAGCGAATTTGATGATTGTCCGCTGCGGTCTGCCGGCTCGCCGTCGTCATCCCCAGGGTCGGTGCCGTCCCGTCCGGGGTCGGTATCCGATCGTCGGGATTCGGTTGCCATCAGCTCGGCAACGACACCGTCGACCTCATCGGAGACAACGTCGAGTCGGGTTCGGCAGTGGCGGACCAGAGCGACGCCTCTCGCTACCTGTTCGGCCAACCGGTCGACGTCGACGTCGACATGCTCTAACTCATCGAGCAGTTGCTCAAGCTCAGCCAGGGCTGCCCCATACCCAAGACCCTCGATCTCCGGTACTTGCTCACTCATCCTGGGCGCTCCTCACTCGTTCTCTGCCGGCAGGTTTTCTCTGATTGTTAGTGTTCACGGGCCCGGAGTTCGGTTGGAGGTTGCGGCTGCGGTCACGGTGCTGTCGATGCCACCGTCCAGTGTGGTGGTTCGGAGCCTGGTTCCGGCCGAGACCTGATCGGCGGAACGCACCAGTTCACCATCGGCGGTGTGGGTGATCGACCACCCGCGGCGTAGGGCGGTCGCCGGGTCGAGAGCGGAGAGGCGAGCCGAGGCGACGGCCAGCCGATGGTTGGCCCGTTCGGTGGCCAAGGTTGGCGCTCTGACCACCCGCCCGGCGGCCAACTCGATGTCTGCCCGTTGTCCTTCAACTCGCCGGACCGCGGTCGCCACCAAACGACCTCCGTCGGCGACGAGACGGTCGCCGGCGGCGTCGACGCGAGCTCGGGCCAAAGCGACGAGCCTGGTCGTGGCCTGGGTAACCGCTTCGTCGAACTGGGCGACCGTGTCGACCAGCGTGGCCGCGGCAGCGGTTGGAGTTTTGGCCGAGATCATGGCCACATCGTCGGCGACCGACCGGTCGGTCTCGTGGCCGACGCCGATGATGACAGGGTGCCGACAAGTGGCGATGGCCCGGGCCACCCGTTCGTGATCGAACGCCACCAGGTCGGTGCGGGCCCCTCCGCCGCGAACCATCATCACGACGTCGAGGTCGATCGTGGTGGTCGCCTCGACGGCGTCGACCAACGAGTCGACCGCGTCCAACCCTTGGACCCGACTATCGAACAGCGTGATCTCAAAGGGGTAGCCACTCAGATGTAACTGGTGGACAACATCGTGAAACGCTGCGCTGCCCCCGCTGGTAACGAGTCCAACCCTGAGGGGCAAGGCCGGGAAGTCGAGCTGTCCGTTCGCCCCAAGCAGGCCTTCATCGGCCAGCTGGGCGAGAAGTTTGGCTCGGGCGGCCGCCAGCTGACCAAGCGTGAACCGGGGGTCGATCAGGGACATAACGAGCTGCACTCGACCTTGGGGCGGGTAGTAATCGATTCGACCCCGCACCCGGATCTCCACGCCGTCGCTCATCCGCACACCGCCGGCTTTGCGGAGAATGCGATTGACGAGCTGGCGGGACGATGCAAATAGCGCTACCGGAAGCACCGCGTCGGTCGACCGGCCCATTTCATCGCTTGGGTCGACCAGATCGAAGTAGACGTGCCCGTTGCCGGATCGAGTTAATCCGGAGATCGCCCCGTCCACCCAGACTTCGTCGGGGAACCGTTGGCGGATGGTGTCTTGAACATGGGCGCATAACTCTGGCACCGTGAACGTCGTGCGCTGGTTCTGAGCGCCGTCGGCGGTATCGGCCGCCGATGCAGCCTCGGGTTCCGAGTGCGCCATAACCGGTACGGTAACGGCCGTGTCGGCCAATCGGGGCATGGCCAACATCGTGGAGTACCAGATCGGCGACGACAGTCGAGCTAACATGGTGAGCGCTCTCGCGGGAGCGGTCGGCGGACCGGATGTCGAAATCGGCGGTCTAGCAAAGGAGCGATGTGTCAGACCGCAGTCCCGCCGCGTTGTACGACGCCCCGATTGAAACAACCGACGTGCCGACGGAGGTGGTAGCAGCCACCGCTGAGCAGAGGTCCTCCAGCACCCCGGTCGACGGGGTCGGGATAATTTTCTTCGATCCGGCGACGACGAGCCCGTACCTGGTTTTTGCCAGCGAAGGCCTCGCCGCTCTCGTTGGCCTACGGGCTGCCGAACTTCTCGGCCACGACCCGGCGATGTTGTTTATCGGGGACGGTGGGGTGCCGGTCGACGCCATTCGCCATGCGTTGTTCGCAACCAGAGATGCCCGGTCGCCGGGCGGGAACGAATCGGTCGACGGTCGGATCTTGGAGGCGGCGACGTCGGCATCTGCCAGCCATACTCGTGGGGGTATCAGCGGGCTCGATGCCGGTTTCGTCGAACCTGACCTCACCGCTCGCTTCGTGGCAACTCAGACGTTGCAGCATCGAACCGGCGAATCGGTACTGGTGCATGCAACATACGCTGCCGTTCCTTCGATGACGCTGTCGGCGCCCTATGTCTTGGCCCAATTTCGAGACCTTCGCCAGGAGGCGGCAGAAGGTCTCCTGGCCGACCAACCATCGGTGGTCGACTCGCTTCATCGGGGCAACGATCTTGGTCGGCTCTGTCATCAGCTGTGTTCTGAGGTGGAGGGCGAACTCGGCGACGGTTCGCAGTGTTGGCTGGCGATTGCCGACCCGGCAGGCGAACTTGAGCCGGTGGTGACCGGCACAACCCCTTTCGATGTTGTCGGTTCGGTGATTCGGGTTGTCGCAGGTTCGGCTGCCACCCCGACCAAGCGCGTCGTATCTCTCCAAGGGCTTCCGACCGAGCTGGCGTCGCGGTTGCGGAGCGGGCATATCCGTTCGTTGTGGTACGTCCCGCTGCTCTCCCCGAAGGGCGAGTCCGGCCGGGATGTGATGCGGGATGTGATGCGGGGGGCGATCGTCGTCGCCACCGCCCGGAAGACCCCGGACCGTGCCATTACCGACCGTCTCGATCGTCTTGCCATGATCGCAACGACGGCGATCGAGCAATCGACGGTTGAAGCGGGGTTGGTCCACCGGTCGCTTCACGATCCGTTGACCAGGCTGCCGAACCGTGCCCTGATCGTCGACCGGCTTAGCCAAGCGATGGCCAGATTGGAACGAGATGGCATCTTCCTATCGGTTCTGCTGGTCGACATAGACCGGTTCAAAACGGTGAACGACATCCGAGGCGCCGAGGTGGGCGATCGGGTGTTGCTCGAAGTGGCGTCTCGACTGCTGACCGTGGTGCGGCTCGGTGACACCGTTGGCCGGATCAGCAGCGACCAGTATCTGATCATGTGCGCCTCGGGAACAGGCGACCTCGATCCGACCGCGGTGGCTCGACGAGTGCTTCGATCGCTGGCCGAGCCGATCGTGTTGGATGGGGTCGGTCAGGGCGGACCGGTTGAGCCGCTTCGGATCACCGCCTCGATTGGAGTTGTCGTCGTCGAGGAGCCGGATTTGTCACCGGCTGAGATCATCGGAAACGCCGAGTCGGCCCTTCGGCAAGCAACCGCTGCCGGTCGGGGTCAGTTTGTAGTGTTCGAGGAAGACATTCGCCAAGATGTCCTGCAACGGCACGAGATCGAACAGGCTCTGCATCGAGCGGTTGCCGAGGACGAACTGGTCGTTCAGTACCAGCCACTATTCGAGATCCGAACCGGATTTATGGTGGGGGCTGAGGCCTTGGTCCGGTGGGCCAGACCAGGCCATGAGCTGCAGCAGCCTGGCGCCTTCATCGGTATCGCCGAAGAGTCCGACCTCATCGTGTCGATCGGAAGTTGGGTTATCGACAAGGTGTGTGCCGATCTCAGTCGGTGGCCGCGTTCGAATGGGCGATCGCCGGTGGTGACCATCAATCTGGCGGCGAGACAACTCGGCGTTGACACGCTCGTTCCCACAGTGATCAGCGCGTTGCGTCGCAATAGCCTGCATCCCCGTCACCTCGGGTTCGAGATCACCGAATCGATGCAGATCCCCGATCTTCGAGCGGCCGACGTCAATCTGAACCGGCTATCGGAACTTGGTTGTCGGATCGCCATCGACGACTTCGGAATCGGGCACGCCACCCTCGACTACCTTCGCCGGTTCTCGATGGCCGCAGCCCTGAAACTCGACCGTTCATTCGTCGCCGGTCTCGGAACGTCTCGGGAGGACACCGCCATCGTGAATGCGTCGATCGCTCTGGCCTCGTCGTTGTCGCTCCAGGTCATCGCTGAAGGGGTGGAGAACACCGAGCAGTTGGAGGCCCTTCATGAGCTCGGTTGTCGGTATGCCCAAGGATTCTTGTTGGCCAGGCCGATGTCGATCGACGATGCGCTCCGGATGTGGCAACGAGCCCGCCTCTACGGTGGAATCGACGACCTCGGCTGACCTCGGTCGCTGACCGGCGGCGCCATGGTCGGGTGGGCGATAACGGTTTGGCCGGCGCGGTGCGGTCGTGGCGCGAGCTGAGTTACCCGGGCGCTAGAAACATCCGTCCTGCATTAGATAAGGTGTTTAGGGTCGTTTGGAAACTGTAACGTGATGGCACGAGTGTGTTGCGCTGCGATGACGGGATCAGGTGTCGCAACGACGGAGATTGTTGGCGCGGCGATGAGGAGATCCGGGTGGGACTTACGCCAGATGAGATCGAGATCCAGGACTTCGTTCGGTCTCGTAAAGGATTCGACCCTGATGACGTGCGCAACTACCTGCAGAAGGTTGGGTCGTACGTTCGGAAGCTCCATGTCGAGCTCGACGCGTTAACCCAACGAGCCGAAACGGCCGAAGCTGAGGTAAATAAGTCTCCGGCGGCGATCGAGGCCGACCAATTTGGTGCGCTCGGCGGTCGAGTTGCGGAGATGCTCCGTCTCGCACAGGAATCGGGGGCCGAAATCCGGGCCGCAGCTACCACCGAGGCCGACGAGACGCTTCACGCCGCTCGGACCGAGGCCGAATCGTTGAGTGCCGAGGCCGAATCGCTTCGTCTGTCGTCTCGGTCCGAGGCCGACACCGTGTTGAATAACGCACGCTCCGAGGCCGAGTCGCTCGTCGTCGAGGCTCGGCTTGAAGCCGAAACGACCCGCACCGGAGCAGAATCCGAGGCCGACCTCGTACTCAACAACGCCAACGCCGAGGCAGAGGCGTTGCGTGGCACGGCACAGTCCGAGGCCGAATCGTTGCTCGAAGCGGCCGAAGCTGAGGCGAACGAACTTCGCCTCAAGGCCAACAACGTGCTGTCCGACTCGAAGACCCGGGCCGACGAGCTGTGGAATTCGGCCGAGGCCGAAGCCTTCAAGCTCCGGGAGGACGGTCGTCAAGAGGCAGAACAAATCCGTCAAAACGCCATCAACCAGGCGAACGAATACAAAGAGACGGTCGAGCGTGAGGCTGACGATCATCGCCAAGCCGTCGAGGTAGAGGTGTCCCGTCTCCTCGAAACCACGCGATCGGATTGCGAACTGCAGCTATCGGACGCCCGCTCCGAGGCCCAGGCTCTGTACTCGGAGGCGGAACGCTACCTGGAAGACCACCAGGCCCAGTCCGACCAGTTGCTCTCAAGCGCGAACATGGAAGCCGATCGTGTCCAGAGCGATGCCACGGCCGAAGCCGAACGGATTCGGGCCGCCGGCACAGCCGATGGAGAGCGAATGATCGCCGAGGCCGAGGCGGCGATCGTGGCCCGCAACGCCGATGCCGAAGGGTATGTGCTGGCCAAAGAACAGGAAGGCGACGGCTACCTCGCAGCGAAGCAGTCCGAGGCCGACGCCTACCTCACCCTGAAACACAAAGAAGCCGATGACTACGTCGCCGCCCGGCAAGGCGAGGTGTACAAGAACGCCGAAGAGGCCGAACGTGAGCGCGACAAGGCGCTCGGTCAAATCGGTGAGGCTCGGGCTCAGGTCGCCGACCTGCTTCAGCAGGCGCAAGCTCAGAGCGAGTTCATCCGGCTGGAGGCCGAGGAGAAGATCCGGGAGAAGGTTCGGGCCCACATCGACCAAGCCGAGCGGAGGATCGCCCGGCTGCGGATTACCGAGCAGGCGTCTCGGGAGCGAATCATCGCCGCCCAGAGCGAACTCAACAGCGCGATCTCGAGACTCGATTCCGAGCCGGTGACAGAGCTTGGCGAAGGTACACCCGATCAAGTCATCGCCGAAGCCCGCCAACAGGTGTTGAATACGGGAAGCCCCGATGGCGAAGCGCAATTGGACCGTGGAGATATCGACGTCGGAGAAGCGGAGATTATCGATCTCGATGCGCCAAGCGAGCCGGTTGGGTCTGTCGCCCCGCAGGGGTGGGCTCCTCAGTCGGGAGGAGACGGCGATGGCCCGGTGGCCGAGGTCGATCAAATGCTGTCCGAGCCGGCCATCGAACCGCAGAACGAAGATGCGCTGTCGCGCCTGGTTCGAGAAGCCATGCAGCGTGCGGTCGAGAGTGCCCGCACCAGCGATTCGTAGCTGGTCGGCAGAGCATTTCTGCTCTGCGACGCAACCTCTGGAGTCGTTCGCCGTTGGCCGGGCCTCACGACTAGATTCAGGGGCATGGCAGGAATCGGATCGTCGTACATCGTAGCTGGGGCTCGCACCCCGATCGGCAAGCTGGCCGGGGGGCTCGCCAGCTGTTCCGCTTCGGAGCTTGGTGCTGCGGCCATCGGGGCCGCACTGGATCGAGCTGGGGTCGATCCCGGCCAGGTCGATCATGTCTTTATGGGGCACGTACTGCAGGCTGGTGCGGGCCAGATAACCGCTCGCCAGGCGGCGGCCGCGGCCGGTATCCCGATGTCGGTGCCGTCGACGACGATCAACAAGGTCTGCCTCTCGGGCATGAACGCCATCTATCTGGCGTGGCGGATGATCATGGCGGGTGACGCCGACGTCGTGGTTGCCGGCGGCATGGAGTCCATGACCAACGCTCCCCATCTGCTCACCGGATCCCGGGGTGGATGGAAGCTCGGTGACCAGACTGCAGTTGACTCGCTCAACCACGACGGGCTCTTCTGTTCTCTTGAGCACGAGCTCATGGGCACTGCTACCGACCGCTACCTGGCCAGCACCAGCTTCGATCGCGTGATGCAGGATGAAATTGCGATGGCATCTCACACCCGGGCAGCGACTGCGCAAAAGAACGGCACGCTCGCCGAGGAGATCGCGTCGGTCTCTGTTCCCCAGCGCCGGGGTGATCCGATCGAGATCGTCGACGACGAGGGCAT
>CALIFY010000071.1 GCA_938021675.1 uncultured Acidimicrobiales bacterium | reverse complement strand
GCCCGACTATGTTGGAACTACCACGCGATAGCGCGGTGTGCAGTCTCGACCTCGTCTTCAAGATCAAGGTCCTCCAACAGAAGCTGATCGAGGACCTGGTCGAGTTCGTGCTCAAACTGCTCAAACTGACTGTTCTCCATAGTGTTTCACCTCCTCTCTTACGTGTAAGTTGCTTAGAGCTTTTAGCTTCGACTCTATTGTTGACAGGGGGAGCGTTTCTACGTGCAGCTGCCGATTGGCGCACGGAAAGAGGTATGTCAATTCACAGGTGAAGCAAGAGGGAGCACCACAGAACTTTCTTCTTCAGCTTTTTTGGCGTAACGGCGGAAAATTTTGACAGTGAGGTCTAGAAATTACTGCGAAAAATCAGACACCATCGCCTGATTTGCATCGCTTTGTGCTTCTGGATAGATCCTATTTCAGGGATTTACTTCAATCAAGTCCAGTGCCATTATTCCCATTGGGGGATCCGGCGCTGATCTGCAACGTTTGAAAGCAACCCAATTGACCCGACCGGCGTCGATAGATAGAGAGGAAGCCAGCACGACTACCGACATGTAACCGGCGTCACATAAGGGCGGAAAACCGACGCGTTGACAGTCCGCTCATTTCCACCTCCGAGACCGAAGATCCAAGCCGAAGGGGAACGTGACGGATCACGTCCAGGGCGTTGGCGCAGCCGCTCCAGAAAACCAACGGACATCCGGAGAGAATACGTATACACACCCAAGGCATTCGGTTTGCTCGGGATTCATTACCGTGTACGTGAACGACTCACCACCGACGTGCCGGTGTTCGAAACTCTCGACTTCACAGGCAAGACAACACAGGCGTTTCTCCCCCCGTGACATTAGCTTCCGCCTATTGACAAGGGCCTCTTGACTTGAAAACGACATGGACACACTAGCTACCGTTCGGTAACATACGGACAGGCGTGGCCGGTATATAGCCAGTTGAAAGGCTGTTACTGCCGAGGTCTGTGTGGGGCAGCCCCGAACCGAGGAGAAGTCCATGTTGGATTCGGTTAGCCACTTAATTGGAACGTCCCGAGGTCGTAAGAAGCGTAAGAGCTTCGGCTTTCTCGCCGCGACGATCGTGGCATTGGTGTGCGCAACGTTGAGTGCTGCGACGCCCGCCTGGGCCCAGGACGCGCCGAGCGACGACGCTTATATCATTGTGTTGGATGTCGAGCCCGACGACCCGTCGGCGGACGAAAAGGCCGACGAGGTTGCGGCGACGGTTGAGGCCGCAGGCGGTGATGTCTCGATGGCCTTTGAAAAGACACTTGTCGGGTTCGCTGTAGCCATGGACGACGACGCACTGGACACCGTGCAAGCTCATCCGTTGGTTGCGTTCGTCGAACAGGACCAAACGGTCGAGGTCCCCGATCCGCAGCCTTCCGTTAGCGAGGCCACCGACCTGTGGGGGCTTGATCGAATCGACCAGGCAGACCTGCCGTTGAACGGCCGGTATGACACCACGGCTACCGGTGCCGGAGTCGATGTATACATTGTCGACACCGGAATATCTCCCACCCATCAAGACTTCGAGGGTCGTGTCGTTGGCGGTGCCAACTTCGTCAGCAGTGATCGCAGCGATTGGGACGATTGCCAGGGGCACGGAACCCATGTTGCGGGGACGGCAGGCGGACGACAGTTCGGCGTAGCTCAAGATGTCGACCTGTACGCGGTACGGGTTCTCGATTGCTCGGGTTCGGGATCGGTCACTGGAATCATCGCCGGTCTCGAGTGGGTGGCCGACAACCGGTCCGGTCCCTCGGTAGTCAACATGAGTCTTGGAGGACCGTTCGATCGGAGTACGAATGCCGCAGTAGAGTCCTTGGCCAGCCAGGGAGTGGTTGTGGTTGCCGCCGCCGGCAACGAAAACCAGCCAGCGTGCAACACCTCGCCGGCGAGTTCACCAGCGGTGTTGACCGTGGCCGCCAGCGACCGAACGGACCGCCGGGCATCGTTCTCGAACTTCGGCAGCTGCGTCGACCTCATCGCTCCGGGTGTAGATGTTCGGTCAGCGTCGAACGCGAGCGACACGGGGTCTCGCACCATCAGCGGCACGTCGATGGCTGCTCCCCATGTGGCCGGTGCTGTGGCTGCATATTGGGGTCTAACTCCATCCGAGTCAGCGTCGAGCGTGATCAGCACGGTGTTGGCCAACACCGCCGCCAACCGAGTGAGCGACGCTCTTGGCTCACCCAACTTGCTGTTGCAAAGCCCACAAAGCCCATCGACGCCCGACCCTCCAGACGAGCCGGGTGCAGCGCCAAACGCTACCGCGGTAGCACCTGGTGACGACACCCCGACCGGACCAACGGTCGCCGGTCCAAACATTACCCTCCAAGCCGAAGCCGACACTCCCGAGGGGGCCCTCTACCGGTATACGGTGCTCGTGTGGAACACGGCCACCGGCTGGGAGGAGATCTATCAGTCAGATCCCACCGGTTCCGAAGCCAGCTTGGATTTCAGTGATGTGGAGGGTGACTTCATCGCCTGGTACGTCACCGCTGAACGCGATGGCGAGATCGGAGAGCAGTCGAACGTGCGCTACTTCACCCTCGGCTAGTCGTTCACAACTCCCCGAGTTGAACGGTAAGCGTCGACAGACCAGACGGGCCCCGGGGTCCGTCTGGTCTGTCCGCTGAGACCTGCTACTCGGTTCGGGGGAGGCTCGCTTAGCTACGGTTCGCGTGTTTCGAGGTCCGCAAGAACACGTTCGAGCTTGTCGTACGAAGCGGCGAAGCCTTCTTCGAATCCGGGTTGCATGGCAAGATCTCGTGCGGCTTTGTCCAGGTACTGGATGTGGACGGTGATCGTCGTCGTCGACCCAACTTGGACAAACGTTGCCGTCACCGTTGTTGCTCCTTCGGGCCAACCGTCGTAGAGCTCGATAAACACGATGCGTTGGTGGTCGATGATCTCCTTGAACTCGGCGGTCATCCCCATTTCAAATTCTGGGTTCTTCCAGACGTAGCGCGCCGTGCCTCCGACTCGGAAGTCGATTTCACAAACCGGAAGCGAATGATGTTCCGGCCCGGTCATCCATTGTTTGACGAGGTCCGGCTCGGTATGGGATCGCCAGACGAGTTCGACGGGCGCCCCGAATGTCCGGACGACACGTATTGACGTGGGTGTCGGGGTGGAGAATTCGT
Organism: uncultured Acidimicrobiales bacterium; assembly: GCA_938021675.1. Classification (GTDB taxonomy): domain Bacteria; phylum Actinomycetota; class Acidimicrobiia; order Acidimicrobiales; family SZUA-35; genus JAHELU01. Next base: position 9,627 of record CALIFY010000071.1, on the reverse strand, counting down.
CGAGGGGTTTGGTCATTTCGGTTGCTCCTTATCGGACTTGAGTTGCTCCAGCACGGCGACGAGGTCTTCGATGATGCGGCGCGGCGTTTCTCCGGATCAATAAGAGGGATGTTCGATGTCGACGACGGCTGGAGTGAAGAGCGCCTCGATCGGCTCGTCGAAAAGTGCTGCAAGCTTGAATGCCAGGGGCAGGCTGGGATCGTACCTACCGTTTTCGATGGCGTTGATGGTTTGACGGGAAACGCTAAGCGCATCGCCGAGGGTGGCCTGACTCCAGGACCTGGCGACTCGGAGCTCCCGGATTCGGTTCTCCATCAGGCGGTGGCCCCGCGTCGGACCGCCACGAAAGCCCAGCCGACCATGCCCGAGGAAGAGATCAGCCAGGCCCCCCAACGGTCAGTGTCGAGCCCAGCAATGGACAGAAACCCTATGGCTTGCGCTACCACCATGGCGACACCGAAGCCGACCGACATCGCAGCCATGTGGGCCGCTCGCTGCATTTCGTCGATTCGCCCCAGGTGACGGCTGACTACGCGGACCCCCAAGAGGGCAGGCGGGATCGGAATCAGGGCCACGACGTACTTCCACCAGCCGGCTGTATCGAAGTCGATCAGCAACGACACTGCGAGCGTCGCCACCGCGTAGCCAATCATCGGTGGGATGAAGTCGCGTAGGTGCGCCCTGCCAACCTCGCGCTCGAACTCAGTTTTTGATGTGTTGGTCATAGGCATAACGTAAAGCTAGCTTTCCATCATGTCAAGCCTCCTTTCCTTTCGAACGAGTCGCTGACTGTAGTGAAACCGGTCCGGGCCGATCAGGGCAGGCCCAGCTCAGCAGTTGGGCGAGCCGTACGACCAGGGCACACCGAAGGCACCAGCGCGAAACTGGCAACGGCGGATGTCGTTCTGCCGTTGCAGATCGTCGTACCAACGCTGATAGTCGTCCTGTTGCCGGTCGGCCAATTCCTGTTGACGACGACGGTCTTCTTCCAGTCGGTCTTGGATGTCTTGACTGCGCTTCCGGTTGTCCTGCAGGAGTTTGATCCGATCCGCCTCCCTTTTTCGTTCCGCGGCAAGCCTGGCCACGGCGGCCTGCTGGGCTGCGAACGTGTCGCGACGATCGTCGAGACACTCCCGGTAGCTCGCTCCATCGGCCCGGGCCACGCAGCCGAATGCGTTGCTCGGTTCGAGCCCGGCATGCACCCGGCGGGCTCGAAGGTCACACCGGTCCTGTACCTCTCGTTTCTGCGTCGAGGTACGTTCGATGCCGTCGATCACGGCCGTGCACGTCCGGTAGAGCGACCGCTCGGACGCGGACCGGGCCGTCGATCGGTGCTGCAACTCACGGACCCGGTCGAGGCACTCCCGGTAGGCGTCGCCGAAACGAACCACACAGTTGAACACCCCTCGACTGTCGATACGTTGTTGCACCCGCGGAGCGAGGTGGTCACATCGCCTCTTCACCGCATGGCGCTGATCGGACGTCAATTCCACCCCATCCTGTTTGGCCATGCACTCCCGGCCCAGCGCTTGCAATGACGGGTTCGGGTCCGCAGCATCGGCAGGGGCGACGAACGCCAACCCGGTTGTGAACAACACACCTACCATCAGAATAAGTTTTGATCTCATATCGTCTCCTTCCCTCCGCTCTTCACCGGAGGGAATGAAACGTTTCGCAATCGCCGTGACCGCCCCTGCCTCTGCCCTCGTCGACCGTTAGTTCCCGGCGTCCTCAATGTCGAGACGGATGAGCGAGGTACCGCCTTCCCGGTCCAACACCGTCACACCGGCGTCGACGGTACGAAGACCGTATGGAGCCAGCAGTTTGTCGAACCAGAGTCGCATACGGACAGCGACCCGCTCATCCTGACCGTTCTGGATGAGCTGCTTCGTCGGCTCGTGAACGACGGAACTCAGGGTGATAGATCTCACGAGGGTCGGTTCGTCGACGGCACCTAAGATCGCGTTGGTCAGGCTGGTGCCGTCGTCGACCTTCTCGCCTGCCTGCCGAAGCTGATCCAATGCAGGTTTGCCCCTGTTCTTGTGGGCCGTCGACCACACCCAAGGAATCTCCAGCTCGCCGGTTTGCGGATCCCATATGGCTTCGGCCGAGCCACCGTCGACATCCCCAGGTGCATCGATATCGGCTCTGATCAGCCAATTTCCACCCGCGCTCTCTGTTGCATGTACCGAAAGACTCAGCTGCCCCGGCTGGCCCTGTTCGGTCGGTTGTGGATTTGTTCGGCTCACCGGTTTTTGAAGGGGTGTGACACCGATGCCATCGACGACGAATTCGAGGTCAGGGCCGGGGTGTTGGGCGTCGGGGTTTCGTATTGCGGCGACCGAACCGACTTCGAGACCATACGGCGCAAGTGCCCGCTTCGCCAGGCGCTCGACCAGCCGAACAGCCTGGTCGGTATCACCGGACCGGATCAGCGCCGTAATTTCCTCGTTCACCACCGGACCGAGTCGCACCTGCTTGATCGCGGTCGGGTCATCGATGTTGAGCAGTACCTCGTCGAACAGGTCGAGGCCGTCGTTCATCTTCACATCGGCTGCCACCAACTCGTCGAGTGCGTCCGGGGCCTGTTCGAAGAGTTCGGTCCTGGTCGAACGTACGGACGGAATCGACAACGTGCCCCCGTCACTGATGACCGCCTCAACCGATCCACCAGGCACCTCGAAACCGTCGACAGGGTCCCGCAACACCTTTTGGATGATGATGGTCTTACCCGTTGGTGTCTGTTCAGCCGAGACGTCGTAACGCTGTTCGATGACCATCTCGACCTCGGCCGATGCCGTCGAGCCATCTTCTTCGGTTTCCGATTCGTGTGAAGGGTCCGCCGACGACGGATCGTCGCCAGGACTCCCGGTCGCCTCGCTGTCGGGCGGGGTCAACTCGGCGTCCGGGGCCGATTCCGCCTCTCCTGGGATTTCGACCGTTTCGGTATCCGGGGGCGGGAAAACGACCGGGGCGTCTTCGCCTTGTGGCAGAACAGGTGTCGAACCGCCCGGGCCGTCTTCCCCGCCGCCCAAGGGCGCACCACCGTTTGCTCCCCGATCATCCAGATCCACCAGCTCAAACTCTCGGGCCAGCTTCTCGGCCTCTCTGCTGGAGAGACCGAATGACTGCTGAAACGCGTTCTTCAGGTCCCTTCGATTCTTCGCCCGGTTGACGCTGGCCACAAGATCGTCGACCCGCTCATCCTTCGTAAGCCGAGGCACCACCTCCGGGGACGGAGCCACGTGGTCCGTCACGTCACCGTGGCGGCGCCACGATATGCCTGCGCCCGGCGCCAGCCCGTTGAGCACCTCGCCCAAGGCCCCGGCCTTGTCGGCGACCGGAACCGTCGGGTCGGACCAAAGAAAGTGCAGAGCGTCGTAGGGGGAGAACACTTCTACCGATGAGTGGAAGCTGGTCTCGTCGGGACTCCGGCCGATGCCGATCCGGGCCACCCATCCGCCACCCTGGACCGAGCAACGTGCAAACGAGCAATCGACGGCGTTGAGGTCGACATCTGTTCCGACGGGCCAGATTTCGACACCTCCGATCGCCGGAGGCCCCGTCTCACCGGGAATAAGGTCGGTCAGACCGGGGACCGTCTGCACGACACCGTTGGCCGACTGAAGTACCCGGCGCGTACCGTCACTCTGTGCTTCGGATATCAGTTCAACGATGTAGTCGACCTTCCCCGGACCGGTCTTGCCCAGGTAGCTGACCTTCACATACCTGTAGTTCTTGAAGGCCGGGTTGCTCAGCGAGAGCACCGTCGGCCTCAGCGGCTCAGGGGCCTGGGTGGCTGTCTGGTTCGGGATCTCCTCGGGAACCAGAAGCGGATGAATCTCCGTCGGTGGTGGAGTCACTGGAACGACGTCGCTTCCGGCGTTGCTCGGATCGACGGGCGGGAGCGAAGGTGTTACCAGAAGACCGTTCGCCGCGGCCAACGACGCACTTGTACCGCGAACCCGCCTCTCGAGGTGCAGTCGGTTGAGCGCGATGTTTTCGAGATTCGAATCGCGTGGCAACCAGGCGACGAGGGCGTCGCCGTCGGTCGTCTCGAACACAATCATCGAATACTTCGCATCCGGGTCGTTGTTCAAACGACGAGCGTCGGCGAGAGTTCCGGCATGGAGAGGATTGAAACGGATCTCGGACGGAAGGTCGTCGACATTGAGTTGGTCGATAACGGAGAGCTGCTGGTCCACCGGAGTCGTGGTTGCGGCGTCATCGACATCGGACTCACCATCGGCTTCCACCGCGTTGGTGGTTACGTCGGACGGTTCGAGATCGAGCGTGAATTTGCCGGGATCGAAAGTCCCAAAACTTTCGGGGTCGGTGTCCGGGAAACTGATCTCGTCGGTTGGACTACCAAATTCAAACCCCCGCCGAAGCCCGTCTTCACCAAAGGTCATCGGAACCGGACCAAAAAGGTTATCGGCAATCGGCGCGCTGTTGAGAAGTTTCTCCGCCGGTGTTGGATTTCCTCTGTTGGCGAAACGAGACTCGGGATTGAACGTCGATGAGGTCTGTATGAAGGATGCTGACTTGTACCGATTAAGTCGCCGGCCATCGACGATCGTCAAATTGCCAACCGAGTCGGCCAGTCGGAACCCGCCGCGCCGCGAGGCTGGTTCGATGATCGCCAGTTTGCCGTTTGTGCCTAACACCACGGTCGCGACGTGAGCAGAGGCCAGATCGTTGTCCGGAGATTCATCACCGTCCCTCCTGAAGTACACGACTCCGACAACACCGGGGTCAGCCCCATGAACCTTGGGCGCAATCTGTTGCATCAGCAGGTCGGCCGTTTGATTCGGGTCTCCTGACCCGAACTGATCGTTCGTCGGGTAGAAGAGATTCTCCCAATCGTTCTGCTCTTGCCCGTCAGCAAACGCAACATTCGCAAGCTCGTATATATCCCTGAGACCAGTACTCAGCTGGTGTTCATTGTCCTCCCCCAGCGGTCTGACGTTCGGTCCACCAGGCGAGGGATTCGTGGCCGAAAGATCGGAAGAACCGAAGAGTCCCGACAAAACAAAGGTGCACGTCGAGCTGACGCAATTGTCGTGCGCTTTGGGGTTTCTCTGTGTCCCGTCCGGTAGGTTTCCGGTAAAGCTCTCAGGCACCGACCCCCGACCGTCCTGGTAGTCCAAGCCGCCGCCCGTGAACCCCTGTGCGTCCGGGCCTTCAGACCCCGCCCGGGGCTGAGAGCGGGGTACCTCGTTCCGGCCTGTATCCGATGGCGGCACCGACGAATCCAGCGGATCGGATTCCCCGGTCGCGATGAGGATCGGCCGGATCCTGTGGTGCCGCGTCGACAGGTCGATCACCGACGCCTCGGCGTTGTCGGCGACGAGCAAGTTCCCGTTGGGGAGTGCGATTTGCCGACGGCGATCGTCACCGAGTTGCAGGTCTTCAGGTCGTTTGATGCGGAACGCGATGACCGTGCCGTCCACGGTCGCGGCGTAGATCTGATCGCCGGGTAGTCCGTTGCTCGCAGTCGCCAACCAATCTTCGACAGCGGTGGGAGCACCGACCGAGAGATCGAGTTCGTCCAGGTACTTCCGTGTCCCACCGTCGTACACGCCGTCCAGCGCCGAGGGCGGCGGCACCGTGATCGTTCGGTTGTCGACGCCGGTGCTCGATCGCACACGCCGGCCGGTGGAAGACGTCGCAGGCAAGGTCGAACCGTTCAGCTGAACCTCGCGGACGTCTCGACCATCGAGCTGATCAAGGGTCAGGTACAGGCCGGGACCCACCGACGGCGTGTAGAGAAGCCGAGCGCCGTTGCCATTGGGAAGACGGTTGAGGCCTGCCGCTCCGGCCTCATCCAATGCGGCCGACGACACGATGTCGATCTCGACGATACCTCCCGGCACTGCGTAGAGCGTCGTAGTGCCGGTACCCATCTGGTTCAACCGCTGGACCAACTGAGGGACGACGACACTCTGGTCACCGATCTCGACCCCGTCGATACCGAACGACGTGGCTATCTGATCGCCGGCCGATGTGACGTCCACTTCTCCCACCGGAACCGGCGGCAACACGGTTTCAGAGGGCGTCAAGTTGTCGAGGTACTGCTGGTAAGTCTCATCCTTATCGAGTGGAGCGTTAAATGTCTGGTCGCTATAGAAGTCCCCGGTCTCACGGATCGAGTCGGCTATCAACCTGCGGTTCTCCAGGGTGTCGGGAATCTGCGGATTGTTCTTCAGCACCGAATCGATCTGGGCCGCCAACCGGCCCTTGACCGACGCCTCATACGCGGTTTCCGGATCGATCTGCGCGGTGACGGCAAACTCGATCTCCAGCTCCAGCGCGTTCTTTTCGGCTTCCGCCAAGTTTTTCGCCGAGGTTGCTTCTATCTGCTTCACCTGCTCGAAGGAGGCGACAACGTCGGGTGACAACTGAAGCCCGAACTGCCCGAGGAACGTCTGCGCCGCCTCAGCACCGTCCTCCCCGAGGATCACCATGGCGCTTTTGTACAAACTCGACGTGACCTCTCCGCTGAGATGTTCCGGGTTCACCTCCGTCGCTGGCGACTTCGCCGTTGAGCCGTCGATCGGACTGCCAGGTTGGAATGTGGTACCGGCACCGGTGTTCAGGAGGTTGGGATTGATCCCACCGATGGGCCCACGGAGCGTTTCGAACGGATCACGACCGGACTTGTCTCCGACAGCGGCGAAGGCGTCGAGCTGGGCCTGGCTCACGATGCCGGTGAGTCGACCATCATTGTCGTAGACGAAATACGAACCGTTGGCCCGTCGCCGGTGTCGAATGCCGTTGACGACCGCGGTCCACGGAACTTCGATTCCGGTACGGAGCACCCTGTACTCGGCCGAGGACAACTGGATGGCGGCCAACATCTGGACGAATTGGCCGGCGGACCGTTTGAAGTCTCGCCTGGCGTCGAGATCCTCGGGGTCTTCGAGCAGCGTCACCAGCTTCGTAGCCGTGTCGAGCACTTGAGGTGCGATGTCGACGCTGTCGGCCACGTTGTCCAGCGTGTCGAGCAACGACTTCCCGGCTGCCGCCGCTTTGCCACCAAACGGGGCCAGAAAGGCCGAAGCGAGGAAGACGGCGTTCTCGAGAGCTTCCTGCCCTTCGGGCACCCCTCGGTATCGTATGGGAAGGTGGCCGAAGACCTCTTCTGCAGTCTTCGCCGCCAGCACCGGTTTCGACAAATGGTTGCCGGTGTCGAGCCCAAGCTGCACCTGGACCGGTTCCGAGGGGTGAAAGCACTCTGTCGGGTTCACCGGGTTGCAGTACACCTCTTCGACCCTGATCAGAGAGCCATCGATACGATTCTGGGCTGTCTCCAGTTGGTGTTTGGCCTGCACCAACAACTTTTTGAACTGACCCAGCTTGCTCGAGCCATCGACCACTTCACCGGAGTCGTTCAGCTCGACCCGCTTCGACAAAGCATCGATTTCATCGACGAGGTCTTGACGGTCTTGAATCAGCTGCGCATAGCCGAGTGCAACATGCGCCCTGGCTTCGGCCGGGTTCTCACCGGAACCGAATGGAATGTAGAGCTGCCCCGACGCTTCGAGTCTTCGCCAGGTCTCCAGACTTATGTCGCCGGAGGTGTAGCCAATCCGATCGGTTACTCCGGCCGTGTCAGTACCGATGATCGTCCAAATCTCGTAGTCGGGCACGCTGTTTCCATGGTCTGCACCACCAAGTCCGAGCTGGGACGCCGACAGTTCCCCGACAGGATTCCCGGCTTCATCGACCAGGCGCCCATCAGAAAGCCGCTCGACCACCAATGACGAGTCAACAGCGGCGCTCGTTCCCGGCCCGACACGTGGACCTCCGCTCTCGGACCCTTCGGAAGTGGGAAAGACCGTCGTGCGGTAACCGAGTCCCAACACGTCACCGGTCGCGTCATCGGTTGTGGCGACCAGCTCGACGGCCTGGGCGAACCATCCGTTTCCCTCATACGGCGACACGGACCCGTCCGGACCTCGTACTGCAACCACCTCATTGCCAACCGATATCAGATCGACGCCATCGGCACCGGCCTCCTCTTTGAATGCAACGCTTCGCCCTCCGCGGTCGACGACGAGGATCTCCCCGTTCCCATCGACCAGGAGTCGATTGTCGCCTGCGTCTTCGAAGGTGCGCTCAATTCCAAGTAGCGCGTTCAGGTCACGGTGCCGCCGCTGTTGCGGTGTGAGCGAAGAGAGTTCGGCCAGCCGCTGCCCGTACGGCAGGTAGGGGGTTGGTTCCACCTCGGCCGTCGGCTCTGCCAGGTCGGTGCCCGGCGGAGGAGGAGGCAGATTCTCGACGGTAACCTCCTCGTCCTTCTTCGGCGGGTCGGGCGCCTCGCCGGGAACTTCGGCGAACTTGTCGGTTATGTCGTAGGCCAGGGTGAGGGCGTCGCTGATCTTCTTTCCCAGTTCGCCCTCGCCGTTGACCACCGCCGAGAAGAATTCGAGTCCTTTCACCCCGGTTTGGATATCGGCGAGGATCCGCGAGTAGTCGGTGACGACCTCGTCCGGGACGAACAACGGCCCGGCCGAGGACAGAATCGAAAGTGACCCGATGAGGTAGTCGAACGGGTCGTCACCGTTGACGATGCGTTGCACTCCACCCGCCGCTGCTTCGAACTTCTTCACGATGTCGGCCGTGATGGCTCCCTCGAACTCGGCAAAGCCAAGGCCGGCGTTGGCGATACTGAAGAGTCCTCCCAGTGCGTCACCGTCGACGAACTTGTCGACGGCCTCGGCGATTCGAGTGACGTCTCCAACGATCGACGCGATCTCTCCCAGCTCCGACAGCGTCTCCCCGACCTTGATCCCGTTCTCGATGACATCGACCGTCCCCAGGGCTTCCAGCCCCGACGCCGCGGTTTTTACGATGCCGATCAGGATCTGCTCGATGGGTGCACCGTCGATGATCTGCGAGGCCGCCTGCAGGGCGCCACCAACGATTTTCAGGGGCGGCAACGCTGTTCCGAATAGCGAGACAGCGGTGCCGACCGTCGACAGCACAATCGATATCGGCCGTCGTTTCACAATCGGGTCGAGGTTTTGGAACACGTTCGGATCGGCATCGGGGGTAACCAGCCCCACGATTCGTTCCAGGTTGTCGGCGTCGCCGATCGCCTCGACGTCGGCCAGTACCTTTCCGGTGGCCGGATCGACCCGTCGAAGACTCAGACCGCCCTTTTCGTTGGTGTAGGACTCCCAACCCGGCCCCAGAAGAAGCACCACGTCCTGCTGGTGAACCTTCTTCGACCCCTTGTATACAAACGAGCGTTTCGGGTCCTGAATGTTGAACTCGCCGTAGACATCCCCCAGGATCAGCTGATCGTCGCCGTGCTTCGCCTTGTTCTTGCCGGTGTCGAGCACCAACCCGCGAGCGCGGCCCGATTCGATCCGGATGACGTCGCCACCGTTGCCGCCGCCGATGAACGAACCCTCGAACACCCCGGAGGCGGTGATGGTGTCGTTGCCTCGGTTGCCGTCCAGCGATGAGTCCGTCAAATCTCCCAAGAATTCGATGGTGTCGTCTCCCGACCGGCCCTCGAACGTCGAGTTCGTGAACGCCCCGGTGAACTCGAATCGATCGTCACCGGCACCCGTGTGAATCGAACCGTCGGCGAACAGGCCTTCGAGCCGGACCTCG
>CALIFY010000070.1 GCA_938021675.1 uncultured Acidimicrobiales bacterium | reverse complement strand
TCGACTGGGGTGATATCTAGATAGGTGTATGAGGGGCCCAGGGCGGGCCAGGAAATTTATTGCAAGGCCGCCTCGAGCTCGTCAACCGTGATGCCGAGGTTGGCCGCACTGGCGTCGAGGTCAGGAGGGCTGCCGACGAGGGCTTCCCGTAACTCCTGCTCGGTGATACCGAGCGTAGCCGCCGCCGCGGCGAGGTCGGGGCGTCCAGCGGTTCGGGCATCGTCTCGGCCCTCGCCGCCGCCTCGGGTTGCGCCTTCATCGTCTCGGCCCTGATCGCCGCGGGTTTTGTCTTCCTCGGCTCCGTCCTGGCCGCCGCGGTTTTCGCCTTCGTCCTGGTCGGCGTCGACCGGGGTTTCTTCGCCTTCTCCCGTGTCGGCTCCGGCAGGGGTTACGCCTTCGCCTTCACCGTCTTCGTCTTCGCCTTGGCCTTCGCCGTCTTCGTCTTCGCCTTCGCCTTCGCCTTCACCTTCACCTTGGCCTTGGCCTTCACCGCCTCCGCCTCCCGGGCCGGCTCCTCCGGCGACTCCTTCACCATTGAGGCAGCGAGGAACGTAGGGGTATTCGTCGGTAAGGAAATAGACGTAGTGACCGTCAACGGTTGTGCCGTTGCAGCTGTCGAGTTCGCCCGCTCCCTCGGTGTATTCAAAGTCGGTGTTGTAGGTTCCGTCGGGCGTGGTGCCTTCGAGGTCGAAGGTCTCGACCTCTGCTGTGTCGTCATCGCCATCAGCATCCTCGGTCTCGCCACCGCCTCCGTCGGCCCGACCTCTTACACAATCGGTTCCGGTCCGAGCCTCATCAGACAGTACATAGCTTGAGTTGTAGGCGCCCGACTTTGAGTAGTACATCAGGTAGCCGTCGGCGGCGAATCCTGCGAGGACCAGGTCATCATCGCTGGCGTAGGCATCGACCAACAGTTCCGAGACGCCGTGGTAGTGGTATTGGCCGGGCGACTGAACGTGGGCATTGTTGAAGTCGAGGCCGAGGGGGAAGGTCTCTTGGAGCGCTTCGATCCTGTTCCGTTCACCGCTGGCACAGTTGACCTCTTCCGCTGTGCCAGGCTGGAAGGGCACGCCGTTGATGGCGATGCCTGGGTCCTTCGCGTCGTTGGCTTCGCCGGTGAACACGGGGGCGGTGGTGTACTCGAAGACGAGTTCTTGTTCCATGATCTCGTTGCGGCCAGTGAAATCGCCGGTTTCGTGGTCCGGGAGAGAATTGGACTCGAACGTTCGAGTGTCGCCATCGACGGTGACGTTCAACGTTGTGCCGTATTCTTCGTTGGCTATGGAGTACGAGCCCAAGAACTCCGAATCAACCGGACCGGTGAGGCTGGAATCAGCGCCGTTTTCGCCTTCGGGGTCATCACCGGTGGGGGTGCTCTCCTCTTCACGACTCGGAGGTGCCTGACCGTCTGCCTCGCCTTCGCCGCCGGTCTCAGCCGCACCGGGGTCGGCTGTAGAAGCTAGGACTTCCTCACCGCACGAAACGACGGCCAAGGTTAGGAGGGGGGCCGCCGCCAGGGTTACTAACTTGGATCGGGTTGGTCTTTTCATAGTCTGACTATTTCTTCAGAACATGAGAACCGGCTGAGAGGTGCCGTATAAGTTGCTGCGAGTGTGAACGTGGCGCAGCCCCGGCTCCAGGACGTGGAGTCGGTCGATGCCGCCGCAGTGCACTACCACTGGGAGAATATGCCACATAGAGTGACTCAATGATTACCCGTGGGTTTCCCAACGTCATCAGTAGCGACCTGGCTGGAACGACGGCGTGGTACGTCGATCTGCTCGGTTGGGTCACCGAGTTCGACAGCGACTGGTTCGTTCATCTCACCGCACCTGACGATGGCGGTGTCGAGCTCGGCATCATCGCCGCCGATCATCCGATCGTTCCGTCCGGGGTCGTCCCCGGGGGAGGCGGCATTCTTCTCACGTTTGTCGTCGATGACGTCGATAGCGTGCACCGTCGGGCTATCGAACTTGGCTACCGGGTTGTCGAGCCTCCAACGGATCTCTTCTACGGGCAACGGCGGATGATCCTGACCGATCCCACCGGTACGGTCGTCGACATCTCATCGGAGTGTCAACCATCGCAAGCATTTCTCGACAGCCTCGGTGTCGTCGCTGAGAGTTGAGCTTTCTCCCAAGAAGTAGACCATCGGTAGAACATCTACCGCCAATTGCGAATCGGTTTTTGGGTGACGGCATCGGGTTTTAGTAGTAACAGCCGCTCGTGGATTGTGACGAACAACCGGACGTTTCTGGTGTGACAATTATTGCGGTCCAAGTTCGGTGCGTTGGTCTAAGGTGATGGCGGGCGAGGCGGTTGGCGACAAGGAGCAACCACCAAGTGAAAAGTAAAAGAGCATCTCTGGTTTGTGCCGGCGTATTGGCTGTGTTCACGTTATTGAGCAGTAGCAGCCCAGCTTCAGCAGCATCCCAAAGCTTCTGCTCAAACTCGGCCTGTGACGGCGCCGATCCGATTAGTAGCGGCTGTTCTGCAGACGCAATTACCGCGGCGACGTTGGACGGGGTCGAAGATGGTGAACCATTCAAGATCGAACTGCGGTATTCGCCCAGTTGTCGATCGGCCTGGGCACGGGGGACAGGCCCCCGACGAAGTGCCACCATATTCATCCACCGGGTAGAAGGCAAACCACTGGAGATCCACTCAGCGAAACTCACCGCATCATCTGGCGGGAGCTATCGGAACTGGACTGACATGGTGGACGACGCCGGCTCTAAAGCTATCGCTTGCTACAAATACACAGATAGCTCCACGGCGTGCACAGACAGGTATTAGGCAGACAGGTATTAGGCGTACACATGCACCTATCGCAGCGGTGTGCACCGGTCTTCGGAAAGCTGCAGCCTCTCGCAATTCATACGGAGGTTGCAACGATGTCGATCCCAAGAATCGGGAACGGGTAGGCCGCTAGTCTTCAGGTGGGTGACGTTGGGTTCCCAACGATGCCGACTGACTTTTGGAACTCGATTGGGGTTCCAAAAGTCAGCGGTCACCTGGGTGGTGCGCCCGTCGGGTTCGACGATCCAAGCGGCCCCCACGCAAACTCTGGAGTTGGTGTGTTTGCTGGTTGGTGTTGGTGCTGATGATCGACGTTGGTTACTCGGGATCGATGGCTTGATGTATGGGAGTGTTCGGCTCATCCCGGAGGCCGAGCAACTTGCGAAGTGCTACTAGCTCATTCAGATCGTCGCCCTCGATCGCTAACGTCCAGAGCACTTCGTCGGTGTCGACCATCTCGATTTCCGTAACTTCGGCCCGAAGATTACCTATCCGGTAGCGGTGTCTGTGCTTCGATACGAACACCGCCCGGACTCCAAGATCCGGATCGAGTTCGTCAACCGCTTCGGCGAGATCGTACGGGGCATCGCACTGCAATTGTTCGAGTTCGAGTTCGTCGAACATCACGTCGAATGGGGTCGGAGCGGTATCCGATGAAAGGTGTTTCTGGGCGACCCACCGTTCAAACCCTTTATCTTCGGCCACGAGTTGCTTGATCTTCAAGGTGTTGCCGCGGACTTTGGCGTTCAAGGTCGGGTCGTCTATAAGTAGGTAACAATCCTCGAAGTCGTGGCGGGTTTCTTCGGAAGCCAGCTTGCGAAGTAGCTTCTCAGCCTTGCGGTGCTTCCCCCACACCCGGTACTCGAAGCGAGCGTTCCGGGGCTCCTCTTCCACCCTATTTTTCTTGGACATTCTCGAACCCGTTCCCCACTGAACTGACCACAACAGTAGCGCGCAGGCGGAGGAACGCTCAGCATGGGCCAGGCGTGGGCTGTGGCGGCACCTGGGTCGAGGGGTCGGTTGCTTCGGCTACGCGAGTCGGTTTTGGCGTTGCGTTCCGGCCAAATTGGAACGAGAGATTCGCCAAGGTCTCGTGGTGGCGATCCACGTAAGGGCGGCGGTGAACAGCGGCATCGGGCCCGGTTGAAGCGTCAAAGAAAACACCCCAGAAGATGGGTCGACTTCAACTTCGGACCACGGGAATGGGAAGAGGCTAGACCTCACCGGCTCGGTGGTTTCAGAGTCGAGCACTCCTTCCATGAAGTAGAAGCTGACCACGGCGAATGCGACGACGGTTATCAAGAAGCTGGTAAGCGCTGAAACCGAACCGACGAGCCAGCGTGGCCGTAGCACATCATCCCGTGCCGCCTCGGCTGCCATGGTGCGAAGACTTCCGAGGTTTCGAAGTGCAGTGCGCGGGCCGACGTCGGCCGCCGCGTCGTGGGGATTGGTGTTGAGCTCGCGCCGCAGCTCTCGCTGCTGTTGGAGTCGAAGGTCGTGCCTGAAGTGGTTGGTTGGCAGTCCTTGCGAGCGGGGCCGGAATCAGATGCGACGAGTCGGGAGGAAAGAAATCCTTGTCTTTCGAGGCGGGTCGATGCCGGGTACCCGGTTCCCTCACGAAGGTCTTCAAATCCAAGTTGTACCGACAGCGTTCGGGTGCTGTGGTCGGCTTGTCTTACTCCTTGCGGGCGACCAGGTCGATAAGGGCGGACATGCCGACGTGGCCAGTTCCTTCCTCTATGCGGGCGTCGTAGCTGTCGAGAACCTCAATCGTGAAGTCTTGGAACGCGTTGCGGAGGAGGTCTTCGGTGTACATGTAGTCGGGGTCTGGTGGGCCGCCGGTCGCATAGTCGACCTGCTCGGGTCGATAACCGTGGAGCAGCAGTCGGCCTCCGGGTCGCAACGTCCGTTGCATCCCCTGGAACACCGCGGCCCGTTCGTCGGGAGGCAAGAATTGGATGAACACGCCGACCACGATGTCGCAGCTGTTCGGCACCCACTCCCAATCGAGCACGTCGGCCACGTGATAGTCGACCGTGACACCCTGTGCCTCCGCCAGTCGACGCGCCTTCGCAACGCCCACTGGCGAGACGTCCATAGCGGTTACCTCCAGGCCGCGTTCGGCGAGAAAGACCGAGTTTCGACCTTCGCCGTCGCCTACTGCGAGCGCCTGGGCGCCTGTCCGGAGGAGGTCTGTTCGTCTCGACAAAAACGACGCCGGTTTCGTGCCGAACAGGTAGCCATCTTGGGTGTAGCGCTCGTCCCACATGGATCGTTTCCTTCTTTTTCGACGTCATCTGCTGTCGACGTCATCTGCTGTCGACGGTAAGCCTGCCACCTCAAGTTAGCTTCAAGTCAATTGACGTCGGTATCATGAACTCATGACGGCCTTGGATATTGGCGTCGTTGCCAAACGGTCTGGTGTACCTCCGTCAACGCTTCGGTACTACGAACAGCGGGGGCTGATCGAATCGGTCGGGCGGCATGGACTGCGGCGCCAGTTCGACGAGCACACGGTGGATCAACTCGCCCTTATCGCACTGGGGCAGGCGGCCGGATTCTCGTTGGCTGAGATCGCCGACATGTTCGGACCAAACGGTGAGCCGCAACTCGACGTCGACGTGTTGCTGGCGAAGGCCGATGACCTCGACGCCACCATTCGTAGGTTGACGGCGATGCGTGATGGCCTCCGACACGCCGCCGCCTGCCCCGCGTCGAGCCATAGTGACTGCCCCTCGTTTCAACGCCTACTTCGCTCCGCAGCGTCCGGTGCCCTCGAACGGTTGACCACCGGGCGATCTAACCGCAAGCACGAGACCTCGGCTCAGCAAGACGATCGGTGATGCCGGTTACCCACTCGGACATCGACTGTCCACCATGACCGTCTGTTTCGGAGATGAATAACTCGGCTGTAGGAATTCTTGACGCAAACGCCACAGGCACGTCTACCGGGCTGCTGACATCGCGTCGACCGTGAACGAGGAAGGTGGGTATCGCATCGAGTCTCTCGGCGTTGCGCACGAGCTGACCATCCTCCACGAAGCCGGCATTGCTCCAGTAGTGGGTGACCAATCGTGAGAAACACAGCCGGAAGGAAGCATCGGCGATGCTAAGTGATGGCCGATATCCGTCGGCGAGGGAGGCATGAACGTCCTCCCAGTGGCACCAGGCGAGCGCTGCTGGCTCGTGAACCGCCGGATCTGGATCCATGAGGAGCATGTTGTAGGCCGCTGCCAGGTTGCCGTGGCGGGCCTCCGGAGGGAGCGCATCTCGAAACGTTCGCCAGCGCTCAGGAAATATTCGGCCCATCGTTCGAGTGGCCCACTCGACCTCTGTCTCGCTTGTGGTTACCACACTGGACAACACGAGCTCGGTGACGACCTTTGGGTGTGCCTCGGCATAGGCCATGCCGAGCGTCGACCCCCACGATCCGCCGAAGATCAGCCATCGGTCGATTCCGAGCATCAGGCGAAGTCGTTCGATGTCAGCCAGAAGATGTGGTGTCGTGTTCGCCGACAGGTCAACTTGCCGATCGCCGGCACTCGGGGTGCTGCGGCCACAGTTTCGTTGGTCGAATTGCACGATCCGGTATCGGTTCGGGTCGAACATGCGGCGGGTGCGGGGTGACGAACCACTTCCCGGCCCGCCATGTAGCAACACGGCCGGCTTGCCATCCGGTCGCCCTGATGTCGTCCAATAGATGGCGTGCCCGTCGCCGACGTCGAGCATCCCGGAGTCGTATGGGGCGGTAACGGGATACGGGTAACCCACCGAGCTATTGTCGCAGCGAACACGTCCGGCCATGTGGGTCGGGTCGTCGCATACCGGCCGCCACATGTGCGATATCCTCCCACTCGGTCCACGCCGCTTCGTTCCTCTTGCTGCGGCCAACATGGGGCGAAGTCGGGCACGATACCTCAGAGAATTGGTGTCTGGGATTGGTCGCGGTGGCGGGAACAGGGCGTTGAGGCCCGCTACGCTAAGCGGTCTTGGCAGCTGTTGATAATCTCACCGTGACGGTTTCCCCGGAAGACCCGACCGCGGTGATAGCCGATGGACAAATCGATTCGTGTACCGCTCCGATGCTCGATGAGGTGTTGGCTGATCTGCCGATCGATGGGGCGGTATCGGTCGACCTTTCCAAAGTGACCTTCGTGGATTCCTCCGGGCTTCGCGTGCTCGTTCGGGCTCATCGTCGGCACCACGCCGGTGGTGGCCTTGTCGTGGTGTCACCAAGTGAGCCGGTCAGCCGTTTGCTCGATATCACCGGTCTGAGGTCGGAGTTCCAGATCAGCCCGTAGGTAGTTGCTCGCTTCGTTCGAGCAGACAATGTTGGTTCATTGGCGTAAGGTACGAAAGAGCTATGTCTAAATCGGCTGCCCATAGGTTGCTGCCGGTAGTCAGCGCCGCTCTTGATCAAACGAGGTCAGCGGCCTGCATCACTACGGCAGAACTCACCTTTCCTGGACCGCGAATCGTCTACGTGAACCCGGCGTACTGTTCGATGACAGGACGAACCGAGGCCGAGGTGCTCGGCGATAGTCCTCGAATCATGCAAGGCCCATTGACCAGTCGGGCCGTGCTGGATCGCCTTCGGCAAGACTTGGATGCTGGGCGACCATTCGAAGGTGAGGCGGTCAACTATCGCAAGGATGGGACGCCGTTTCTGATCAGCTGGCGGATCGACCCGGTCATCGACGAGTCGGGGCTCACGACCCACTACATCGCAACCCAGGAGGACATCACGCAACAGCGGCGGGCTGAGCGATTGCTGGCTGCCGAGCTATCGATAGATAGATGTGTGTCGACACTTCTTCGGAAAGCTGGCGACAGCCAGGTAAACCTCGACCGGTTGGTGACCGACATCCGGCTCGCCGTATCCGACTTGGTCGAGTACGGCGAGGTCACCATCGTTGGTTCGCTTCGGGTTGGCACCGACAGCATCGGCTTCCAGGCCGGACCGGACGTCGGGGGTACGGTCGAACTCGAGAAACTTGACGAACTGGAAGGTGCTTCGACGGTCGGTCGGACCGACGGTGGCCGCCATTGGGTCGGCTGCTCGTTGTCGTGCCGACAGCGGGGGATCGAGGGCATGCTCGTAGTGAGCGAATTGACCGTCGCCGAGTTGGACTATGTCGACCGTCGAGGGCTTGAACGGGCAACCGAAAGTGGACGCCGTGCGATCGATTGTGTCGCCGCGTTCGAGCGTCAACGGTTCGTCGCCATCGAGTTGCAGCGTGGCCTGCTTCCGGCCGCCGAGCCGACGGCAGCCGGGCTCTCGGTCGCCGTCCGATATCAGCCTGGCGCATTCGCAACTCGGGTCGGCGGAGATTGGTACGACGTCTATGAGGACGATCGGCGGGTGGTCATCGTCGTCGGTGACATGGCGGGATCGGGGGTGCAAGCGGCGGCCGACATGGGAAGGGTCAGCCTCATGGCCCGCGTCTTGTTGCAGCAAGGCCTGCGGGTCCCCGACGTGTTCGCCGCCTTGAATCGATTCTGCACTGACGAGGATCTGATGGCCACTGCGTTGGCTGTGACTATCGATAAGGAGACCGGCTCTGCGGTCGTCGCGACCGCCGGACACCTTCCGCCGGTGGTGCGTCGATCGACCACGGCCGAGGTGTTGGCTATATGTCCTGGGCCGGTGCTCGGCGTCGGCGGACATCCCCGGTACCCCGAGCGAGCGATTGCGCTCGAACCTGAAGACGTCGTGCTGATGTTCACCGACGGCCTCGTCGAGCGCCCGGAGGAGCTGATCGACGAGAGCCTTCGCCGGCTAGCGGCTCGCTTGCTGGTCGCCGGTGACGACATCGACCAGATCGCCTCGGGGGTTGTGGCCGGTCGCCTCGAAGAAGACCCATCGGATGACATCGCAGTCGTAGCGTTTCGCCGACTGGTCTAGAGCGAGCGCCGAACGGTTGAAAGGTTCGGCCTGAAGCAGATGGCGGCGGAGTCCGGTCGTAATGACCGGGTCACCCGCTCCAGGCCGAGATCTCATCACCCGGCTCGTGGTCGAGCGGCTATCCGTCGGAAACAGTGGACCGATGTCCAGCCAGCTGCTCGTTCAATCTCGAAGCAATCGGCGAGCGCGGTCACGATGGACAGGCCGCGTCCCCGTTCGGAAAGCCGAGTGGTGTGTTGGTCGGGAACCTCGTTGGCAATCGGTTCGGTTCGCAGACCGATGCGGTTTGACACCGTTAACAGAACGATGGTGCTTGCGATGGTCAGAGCAAGGTGAATCGGCTGATCTGGTTCTTGGTCGACGGCATTGGAACACAGTTCAGCGATGATCAACTCAAGGTCGGCCGCGGTAGCAATCGGTACCCCGGCTTGGTCGAGCGTTGATCGGGCTTGTCGTCGAGCGTCGGAGGCCGCGGCATGGGTCGGCTCGAAATCGAGGATGAGGTAGGCGGCGTTCGACGGTCGGCTCGGGCTCCCATCATCGGTGCAGGTAGTGAAGGAGGTCGTCGCCATTGCCAGTCCTTACCCATCCGGCCGGCTGTTGAAACACCATTTTCGATTCAATTGTTGGTTTGAATCCGAATCGAACGCCGGGGAAAGTTTTTTTGAGTTTGATGTTTCGGGCCATCGACCGGTGGGTATCTCTTCATATAACAGATCAGGTACGGCACGGAGCGTTCCCCCACCTCGCTGTGATGTGCCAATGCCCGCACGGTAAATGCGCCCCTCGCGCTTGGGTCCCCCCCCAACTCCGCCGTGCGGGCTCCTGATCTTCTCCGAAGCTAGGCGGAGGCACGGCCGGGACGGCCCCGGAAGAACCCCGAGCGATCGTGTTCGGCATCGTCGTCGAGGTTACGCTTCGTGTGTGAGCGCCTGGAGTAGCGACGAACTTCACCAGAACGTCGATCGACCGGAGATCAGCGGATCTCCATGGCAGGTCCGGCTCGATGTTCCACCCGATCCGCGGTTTCTGTACGTCGTACGCTTGGCCGCGGCCGGAGCGGCCGCTGAGGCAGGGCTCACCACATCAGAAATTGAAGACGTCAAAGTTGCTGTCGACGAGCTGTCGTCTGTCGCTATGGAGGCGACGACCGACCCGTTGCAGCTCCGATTTATCAGCAGTTCGACTGGGATGGAGGTAGAAGTACTGCTTCCTCCCGGGAGGGATCTCGAAATCGATGAACTCGGTAGGGTCATCCTCGAGGCGACCGTCGATGAATTGGTTGTGTATGGCGACTCACAGGGCCGGGGGTTTCGAGTAACCAAGTGTGGCCGTGGAGCGTGAGGCGGCCGCAACGACGGGGGAGTTGTTCGATCGGTATCGCCGTGAACGCTGCATCGAGTTACGCAACCGTCTCGTAGAGGACCATCTACTGCTCGGCCGCGGGTTCGCCCGCCGTTACGCCCGTCGCGGCGTGGCGCTTGAAGACCTTGAACAGGTGGCCCGGATGGCGCTGATCGGAGCCGTTGAACGGTTCGACCCGGAACTGGGCGTGCGTTTCGAGACCTTCGCCGGTCGTACCATCGACGGCGAGTTGAAGCGATACTTCCGAGACAAGGCGTGGTCGGTCCGCATCTCCCGCCATCATCAGGATCTCGGCCAGGCCATTCGGGTTTCGCTCGACACGCTGGCCAAGGAACTCGGTAGGAGCCCGACGATCCCGGAGCTGGCCCAATCGGTTGGGGCGGAGGTCGACGAGGTGCTGGCCGCGATGGAGGCCGTGCAGGCGTACACGGCCGAGTCGATCGACGCGCCATCGGGAGCCGGTGAGGGCGTGACGTTTGGTGACACCCTCGGAACGATCGATGATGATCCGCTACGGGTAGAGGATCGGCACGTGGTGGCTGAGATGCTCGGTCGGCTCACAGCTGTCGAGCGGCAGATTGTCGAACTCAAGTTCTTTGGCGACCGAAACCAGCGTGACATCGCCCGGGAGGTCGGTATGAGTCAGATGTACGTCTCGCGAACACTCCATCGAGCGCTGGCTACTCTTCGCCGGTCCACGCTCGACTAGCGAGCGGAGACCTGGTCGGAGCTCTGAAGTGGGCATGAGGGTCGATTGGTCTCCGAGGCCGTCGACCGTACCCCTTCGGTCGTCGGACAGCGGCTGGAGCTCCACCGGGTCGGGGGTGTCGTTGGTCAGATCAATGCCTGCGGACGGGTCATCGTTGCTGATGTGAGGGTCCCGCTGTTTGCTCACCCTGTTTGCTCACCAGCGGCGGGTAGCACGTTCAAGATGTTGCCGAGAAGTGTGCTGGCGCCGAAACGGAGCGTGGCGGCACCTGCCCAACCCGGCCCCATCCGCTCATCGGCCAGCGCCAAGTATTCGGCCGCCTGACCGATGGACCGGATCCCGCCCGAGATCTTGAGTCCGGCTGTCCGGGGGTATTCGGCCAATACGTCGAGCAAGATTGCCACCGCTTCCGGGGTGGCTGATTTGGCCGTCTTTCCGGTTGAGGTCTTCAGGAAATCGGCACCAGCATCTAACGCGTCGCCGGCGGCCGTTCGGATCAGATCGGGGTCGTGTAGTTCGCCCGTCTCCAAGATGACTTTGAGAACGATGTCTTGGCCTATCTCTTGACGAGTGGCCGCCACAAGGTTTCGGCCGGCCGCAGCGTCACCGCCGACAAGGGACCGCCATGGGTAGACCACGTCGACCTCGGCCCCGCCGGCGTTGACGATCGATCGAGCGTCCGTTGCCGCTCGGGTGGGGTTTGGATCGCCCTCTGGAAAATTGGCAACCGACGCCACGCCGACGGGCGTTGACGACAGCAGGGTTGCGGCCCGCCCCACGAACCGGGGCCAGACGCACACTGCGGCTACCGGTCCGGCCGGGGTCACGGCGGCCTCGCATAACCGCTCGACATCGTCGTCGGTATCGGCATCCCCAAGGCTTGTCAGGTCGATCAGCGGCAGGGTCCGGCGTGCGATGGCTTGGTCGCTATCGATTGTGGGTCGTTCGGTCATGGTCTGTTGCCGGTCGTCACAGCTACCTCGACGGCGGATGGGTTACGCAGAGCAAGCCCTAATGCGGTGAACGGCACCAAGGCGAGGCTGGCCGCCGCCACTCGGTTCGATTTCATGCCGTCGGAAGCGACGCGTGCACTGGTCGTTCGACCGAGGCCATGACGAACCCTCTCTCCGGACGGGTTGTCGCCGCCCGCATGAATGGAGTCCACAAGATCTCTGGTCCAAAGTCAAAACTACGGTCTACCGGCGAAACTTCTTCCAGAAGACTCCGATGCCGTCGACGATCAAGTAGCCATCAACGGAAAGTCGAGGGCTACCTCTGCATCGATGTGCCGCGGTGGACTCCAGCCGACACGCCTGATGGCGACACCGCGGACTGCATCGGGGGCGAGGGCGTATTCGACGGCGAACGTCCGGTCGGGCTGACCACCTCTGGCGGATACGGATTTACCGTCGAACAAAGTCTGGCTTTTGAGATAGCAACGGATTCTGTCACATCGATTATGGCGAAAGCGAACAATCCCCGAGCCCTTGGTGCTGCGCTTCTAAGAGCAGTGGACTCCCCTGAACTGCGTGAGACGGTTGCGCTCAATGCTCAGGCAAGGTGTCATCAGATGTTTCGGTTGGATGATGCGGCTCATCGGATCGCCAACCTGTACCAACTCCTTGGAGCTGTGCCTACCGGCGTACGGCTCGTTGACCGAAAGTAGCCACAATGATTCTGGATCAAGAGGCAGTAGCAAAACGTGTGGCCGACCTTATTCCAACGGGGGGTCTGCTGATAGGTTTGGACGGCTACGGCGGGGCCGGCAAGAGCGTTCTTGCTGAAGGTCTCGCCAAGTATCTGTCAGCACAATTGGTTCACGTCGACGACTTCTTCCGGCCGAGTTCGGACAACGTTCGTCCTCCGGGCGAGCATGGAGGTCTGTTTGATCTTGATCGACTGGCAGAGGAAGTATTGGGCCCTCTGAGCAGAGGGGATGACGCTCACCCAAGTCGGTACGATTGGGACACCGACAATGTCGTACCCGGCACGCAGCTCGTTGCCCAGAAGCTGACGATCGTCGAAGGCGTGTATTCGACGTCCAACAAACTTCGGCATTTCTATGACCTGATGATCTGGATTGACTCAGACGAGATGACCCGCTTGAGACGGGGGCTTGAGCGGGATGGCGAAGCAGCCCGACGGGAGTGGGTCGACGAGTGGATGCCTGGCGAGCGACACTACGGAGCCGACGAGATGCCGGCGAGCCGAGCGGATCTGCGTTTGGACGCTGGAGGTGACGACGATCCTCCGTCCTACTTGTTATTGGACGATGGTCGGTCAGCCGGCGAGCGCTACCACAAGTGGTACTTCGAAAGTCGGGTCTGGGAGACGACGACGTGGCGTGGTGTCACGGCCAACAAGTCGGTGTCCGATCTGTGGCTCTACCAAGAGCTGATTTGTGAGCTGGAGCCATCCGCGGTAGTCGAGCTCGGAACCGGGTTTGGCGGCGCAACGCTCTTCTTCACCGATGTGCTAGCCGGGAGTAACCCCGATGCTTTGGTTTTGAGTATTGACATTGATCATTCGCTAACCTCACCGGTTCTAGAGGCGCAGTCTGGTATTGAGCTTTGGCGAGGTTCGTCATCGAGTCTGGAGGCTCGGGAACGACTCGAACGGTTGCGAAGCGACCGTGAAGGAAACTGGTTTGTGGTGGTCGACAGCGATCACTCGTACGCTAACGTTCTCGCCGAACTCTTAGCACTTCACGAGGTAACGATTCCCGGTGACAGGATTGTTGTCGAGGACACGAATCTTGGCGGCAGGCCGGCACTCCCAAAGTTCGGTGCGGGTCCGTTCGAAGCGACGGCTGATTTCCTCGCCAAACACGGAGACAACTATCGCCTGGATCATGCAGCAGAGAGCAAGTTCGGCTTCACGTTCGCACCGAAAGGTTTCTTGGAGCGCACGAGTTGAGAGCGTTCCACGGTGGTTTAGCAATAGATTTCGATGGCACGATCATCGACTCGGAGACAAGCGCCTTCTGGTCCTGGAAGGAAGTGCATGCAAGAAGAGGAGTGACACTCGAAATTGACGAGTGGCTCCCTTGCGTCGGTCGTGGCGGTGTGCCGTGGGCCGCTAACTTGGCTGAGGCGACTGGCGATGATGCTGACGACATTCAGCGGGAACGAGACATCCTCAAGGCAGAGCACGCCGCCAGAGAACCAGCCCGCAGTGGCATCATCAACCTGTTGGAGATAGCTCAAGATCGACGTGTGGGAATCGCCGTCGTATCGAACTCGTTAACCGGTTGGGTGGAAGGCCACTTGGAACGCCTAGGTATCCGATCGCTGGTCGATATTGTCGTGACCGCCGAGGGTGTCGAGCCGAAGCCAGCCCCTGCGATCTATTTGAAGGCGTCCGATCTGCTCGGTCTAAGCGTTTCTGACCTTGACTTCCCGAAGGTTCTTGACTTACTGATCGGAGATCGTATCGATGATATTCCCTTCGGGCCATCACTCGGTCGCCGTTCGGCCTCGCTATGCAGGGCATTCGGGACGAGCCGATCCGGATGGCCGCGCTGAGGTGGAAAGTGCCGCTACATCGCACCCTGGCCTTCACCATTGCCGGCTTCATCGCTGGGATCGCCGGTGTGCTCAACGTGTGGTGGAACGGCCAGATCGACGCCCGTTCAATCTCGATCGGCCCAACCATCGACCTGCTCATCATCGCCGTAATCGGTGGTATGGCCCGTCTCGAAGGGGCGTGGATTGGAGCGTTCATTTTCGTCGCCGCCAACAATTATCTGCGGTCGATTCCACTGATCGATCGGATCGGTATGTTGCTCGACGAACCGACGGCCGGACTCTCGCCGTTGTATGTCGAACTCTTCTTCCAGAAGATCGCCGAGATCCACAGCGGGCGCGGCGTCACCATCGTGTTGACCGAACAGAACGCCACCCTGGCCCTTGGGGTCGCCGACCGGGCAATGGTCCTGAGTCTTGGCCTGGGGGTCCGAGGCCATCGACGCCGCCGACGTCACAACCGAACGCCTCACGGAGGCATACAAGCTCTGACCCTCCGAGACGACCGTCACGTTAGTCGTCGCGTTCCTCAGGGCTTCTCAGCCGGAACGAGATTTCACAACGAACGTTGAATCGAACGATCGTTCGCCCTAAGTTGTTGTCATGCTAGGAACCTCAGACTTGACCAACATTCATCATCTCACCAGCCTGCGCCGGTCGGTGGCGATGCTGCCCGCCCATTCCAAGGTGCTGTCTCGTGAAGAGACCCTCGAACTGTTCGACAATCTCATGGCGTGGGTCGGCGGCTCGCCACCCCCAATCGACTAGCGCCCGTAGGCCTATCGATCCATGGATCTATCGGCCCATGGATCTATCGGGAGGTTCGGTACTTGGCGTCGCCGTCGCTGGCCCAACTCTTCTTGCGGTGGGCTAGCTCAACCTCGTTGAACTTGAGCCGGAGGGCGCGCTGCCACCTCTCGACACCGAGAGCTCGAGCGCCCAAGTCGGCCACGGTGAGTCGTAGGCCAAAGTGCTGGACCCGTTGTGTGACCTTGCCGGCCCGGTCGTGCCATCGGAGCCAGCGGGCCCGTCGCGGCCCAACCGAGGTCGGCGGTAAGCCAGATGGTTCGAATCCGAGCGCCTGTAGCCGGTCGCCGGCTCTGGCTTCGATCAATTGGATGTCGCCGTCTGACAACTTGCCCCGCCAACTGCTGGCGACCCCTGGGCGAGGCTCGCGGTAGTCGGTCGTGGCGGCGTAGCTCAACATTTGGCTGGTGTATTCGACGCCGATATATCGACAGATCGTGGTCAGAGTCGATTCGTGATTGTCGATCAGATCGGTGAACCGCACCGTCAGCTTCTGTTGCTCGGGCAACCGAGCGTCGACCGCGGCCCATTCGTCCTCGGCTTCGACCCACTTGTCGAGTCCGTGCCACACGTTCCCAGCCCAACCCATGGCGATGCATGATGGGCTCACGTCACGAGGGTCTCGGATGATGTGGATAAGTTTGGCGTTGGGCCAGACCTTGAGGGCCTTCGAGAAGCCGAAATGGATGGTTGCGCCGACGTAGGGCGCGCCCTTGGTGTCTTGGCGATCCTGGAGGAAACTGTCGATCAGTTCCGGATACGTCTTCGTGGGATCGAACGCGAACCCGCTGGTCGAGAACAGTCTGTTTGTTTCCAGGTAGGTGCCGTACTCCTCCATCGACGGGTACTGGCCGTCGTCGTCCATGAGTTCGACTGCGTATTCGAACTCTTCAGCAAACGAAATCTCGGGGTGCGAGTCGAGCATTAACCGCAAGAGGGTGGTGCCTGACCGCTCGGCGCCAACGAGGAAGATCGGTCGATCGATCACACCGAAGAGCTTAGTGGTCGCTCGGCGTGGTGGTGCAGCCACCGATTTCCCAACGGAGATGAGGCGGGGCGAGCAGAGATGACGGTGGACGCTTGGGCAAGGTGTTTCTCGTCACTCCTGCCCCTGATTCGTCGTCGAGGCGTCAGAGGAGGTAGATACTGTAAGGCAATGGCCGACCAAGCCACCTTTGTCGAAGACACGGAGCCGTTCATGCGGTCTCTGTACTCAACCGCGGTTCGGCTAACCAACAACCCGACCGACGCTGAGGATCTCGTTCAGGAAACATACCTGCGGGCCTTCCGGTCATATGGGAGCTTTAGACCCGGAACCAACCTGCGGGCTTGGTTGTTCCGCATTCTGACGAATGCCCATATCAACCGCTACCGGGCTCGGAAGCGCCGTCCTGAAGAGACGGAGTTGGACGACGTCGAGGATCTCTATCTCTACCGTCGTCTCCGCGACGAGACGAGGTACGGCCGGAGCGCCGAGGATCAACTCATGGAGTTGTTCTCCGAAGCCGAGGTGGTCGCCGCGGTCGAGGCGTTGCCGGAGGCCTACCGAATGGCTGTTCTCTTGGCCGATGTCGAGGGTTTCAGCTACAAGGAGATCGCTGAAATCCTAGACATTCCCGTCGGGACGGTAATGAGTCGGCTGCATCGGGGAAGAAAAGCGCTGCAGAAGGAGTTATACGAATTCGCGGCGTCTCGAGGGCTCGTCGCTTCTCATCCCGAATGACATCGGCCCGTTGTAGGGCCAAGCCTGGATCTGGGAACGGAGCCCACCTGGCGCCCTAGCTGGCCTGTCGACCGATACCGAGCGTCATCTCACTTGCACCCATGACACACGATCACAAGCGACCAACCAACCGATCACCACAACGGCTTACGAGTCATATGCCACCGATGGCTTGTCAGCCATCTGTCGATGACCTCTACAGGTATATGGACGGGTTTGTCGACGGCGAGCGGCAAGCGAAAATTAGTTCCCACCTTGACACGTGTGGCGGCTGCGGCGAGGTGTACCACTTTGAAGCCGTACTGCGTGAGTTGGTCGGCCGTCGGTGCAAGACCGACCCGCCAGAAGATTTGGCGAACCGAGTATTCAAGGCCATACACGATCTCCGCTAGTACGCCGACCGCCCCTACACTGGCCATCATGGCAATCGGAGTGGTGTGGCACTGGTGGATCGGGTTTTTCCTTGTTGGGGGAAGCGTGGCCGCCGTTCTCGGTCTGGTGGCGGCCTATCTGGTCAAGGTCGAGAGTCCGCGGTATCCGAAGAAGCCGTGAGTCGATGTGACCACTCCCACCGGTTGGTCACAACGCACGGACGGCCCGAACGAGAAGAGCAGGAATTGTGAGCGCTGAGGTCGATTGGGAATTTGCGAGGGTCGTCGCCGGCAAGATTGCCGGTCGTGAGCCTTTCGCCGATAGTTACCACGGCGAATCACTCGAATCGGACTTGCTTGAGCTGACTACTCAAGCCGAGGAGCTGGTCGAAGCCGAGACAGGCCTTGTCTCGACCGCCGGGCCAGCCAAGGCAAAGGTCACCGACCGTATGGGTTGGGTCGATGCCAACCTGGCCAGTTTCAATCGGCTATTGCGCCCCCTGTTGGGGCGGATGGACGAGGCGACGGAGACCGAAAAACAGCAGTTCGTCGACACCCGTTTCGGGCAATCGCTCGGTCCGATCGGTGACATCGTCGGGCCGGTTACCGACGCCGCCGGAGAGTTTCTTGGTCAGGTCAGCGGTGCCGTCGTGCCCCGGGTTGCAGGAGCGGAGGTCGGTGCGCTGCTCGGTTGGATGTCTGGTCGGGTCCTCGGCCAGTACGACCTGTTGATCATCGAAGACGAGCGCCCGGAAGATCAGGACTGGGTGTACTACGTCGGCCCGAACGTGCTGTCGCTCGAAAAACGTTACGGGTTCCCGCCCCGGGAATTTCGGCTGTGGATAGCGGTCCATGAATGCACCCATCGCGCTCAGTTCACCGGCGTACCGTGGCTTCGGCCCTACTTCCTCTCCCTGGTGAACGAGCTGATCGATGCGGTCGAGCCAGACCCGAAACGACTCATCGAGGCCGTGCGCGATTCGATGACTGACCGGAAAACAAACACCGGCCCGTCACTGAAGGACGGAGGAGTGTCAGCCCTGCTGGCCACTCCAGAACAGCGGGTCACGATGGACAAGGTCACCGGTTTGATGAGCCTGCTGGAAGGCCACGGCGATATCACCATGGATCGTGCCGCCAATCATCTCATTCCGAGTCAGGCCCGATTCTCTCGGGTGATGAGTCAGCGTCGTAAGAACGCTTCGGGGGTGAGCAAAGTGATCCGTCGCCTCACCGGGATGGAAGCCAAACTTGCCCAATACGAAGAAGGAGAGCAGTTCGTCAACGCGGTCGAGGCCGCTGGGGGCCGTGAACTGTTCGATCAGGTCTGGTCTGGCCCCGAGAGCCTGCCAACCATCGACGAGATCCGATCACCCGACCTTTGGATCAGCCGGGTTGGTGCGCCGAGCCCGGCTTGATGCCGGGGGTCTGCTAGTCGCTCGGAGGCAGCGTGGCCGATGATCGACCTCTGGCATCGTCGGTTGATCGGTTGCTCGATCGCTGCCGTTTCCCTTCGTCGGGGACCGAGGTCGTCGCCGCCGTTTCTGGAGGTGCGGACTCGCTGGCCATGCTGGTGTTGGCTCGGGCTGCTGATTTAGCGGTGACCGCAATTCACGTCGATCACGGACTTCGACCCGGCTCGGCCGATGAGGCTGAGGTTGTCGCTGCTGCGGCACGACGATTTGGCGCCGACTTCCGAGCCGAGCGGGTCTTGGTGCCGCCGGGTAGCGACCTTGAGCAACGGGCCCGTATCGCTCGCTGGGCGGCGATTGGGCCGACGGCGATGACCGGACACACCGCCGACGATCAGGCAGAGACGGTATTGATCAACCTGGTTCGCGGTACAGGCCCGGCCGGATTGGCTGGCATGGCTCCCGGTGCCCGCCATCCGATCCTCGACCTTCGTCGAGCCGAAACCATGGCGCTGTGCGACGAACTGGGGCTCGATGTCGTCGTCGATTCCTCGAACTCCGATCCGCGGTTCGTCCGAAATCGGATCAGGGCCGAAGTTCTTCCGTTGCTGTCCGACATCAGCAACCGAGATGTCGTGCCGCTGTTGGCCAGAACGGCCGATCATGCTCGTAGCGAACGAGATGATCTCGACCGGTTGACAGTGTCGGTCGACCCGACCGACACTCGTGCGCTTCAGCAACTACCGGTCAGCCTCGCCAACCACGTGCTACGTCGTTGGTTGGTCGACGAACATGGCCATCCGCCGTCCTCGGCGGAACTGGCGAGAGTCATGGCTGTTGTCCGCCATGAGGTGGTGGCCTGCGAGCTGCCCGGGCGTCGCCGTGTGGCCCGGACCGACGGTCAACTCCGTATCGAGGGGCCGGTACAAGAAGAGTAGGCAACCGGGAGCCGAAGACGGACGTTGCCCGGTGGCGATGCTGGTTATGGCCGAACGACCTGCCGCTTCCGGAACCGGTAGTCGACTGGTCGAAGATGGCACAAGCGAGGCTCGTTAGTCCCGAGGCTGAGCAAGGCAGACGTCACCGTTGTCGACGTACTCCCCGGGCCATCTGAGGGCCGTCAGGGCGTGGTGTGACCGGTCGGCGTCCTGTCGGGTTCTCGGCTCGGTTCTTGGGTGTGGAACCAAAGTGGTCCGATGGCGCTGGTCAGTACGAGGATGTTGAACAGTGCGTTCCATGGGTTGCCGGATGTGACTGAGCCGATGCTGTCGAGAGTGAACCATGCCATCAGTCCGGTCACGATGGAGCGACGCACACCGTCGGGTGCTGCATCGAAGACCCACGCCCGAAGACACAAGATGGTGATACCCCACCCGAACAGGAATCCGCCGGTTAGCGCTGTCAGGAATTGGGTTGTGCCGTCAGCGAACGTCTCGGTGTCGCCACCGGGCCCATTCAGTAGGTTCAGGGTCCACTCGGATGGGCCGGCAGTCGATTGTTGCGTGGCCAAACTGAACACGGGGCCGAAGCTTCCGACGACGACGGCGGTGATGATCAGCCAGGTCTTTTGAAACTCTTGGGTACGTACTCGGTGTCGGAACGGGCGTTCGTATTGGATATTTTTGTAGTGCATATTCGAATTGGAGTGCATACTCGAATTGTAGTGACCACTCGGTTGTTGCGCAAGGTTCGGCTAGGGTTCGATCCTTATGGGATACAAGTACAACGCCGATGACATGCTTGATGCCGCGGTCGAACTCGCCGTTCAGCACGGTCTGTCGTGTCTGAGTTACGGTCGCCTGGCCAAAGAGATCGGTGTTGTCGATCGCTCGATCGTGTACTACTTCCCAACCAAGCACGACTTGGTCGCCCGCACGGTGCAGGCCGTTGGACTCCGCCTTCAGGTTGTCCTTGGTGAGGCGCTGGGGGACGAACCTGTTCCGCCGCCGGTGGCTGCCAAACGGTTGTGGAGCGTTATGGCATCGCCCGATGCCGACCCGGTGTTTGCGATTTTTCTTGAAATGGTCGGTCTCGCCGCCACGTCGGTTGAGCCTTACGACACACTAACGCCGGCGCTTCTCGAATCGTGGGCCGGCTGGCTGGCGCCGCGACTCGCCACAGTCAACGTGGTGGCCGCCGAAGGTGCGGCGGTTGCCGCCGAAGGTGCGGCGTACGCGGTTCTGGCAAAACTCGATGGACTTCTGCTCATTCGCCACACCGTCGGCGCAGACGCCGCAGAGTCCGCCGCAGTTCATCTCGGAATCAGCTGAGCCGGACGACACGACCCGGCGCTACCAGATGATCAGACCGGTGGCGAACGCCGGGGAGTTCAGACCACGTCGCGGTGCGTTGTTGCGCTCGATCGTGGCGGTGTCGAAGGCGTCAGGTTACGTCGGTGACTTGACCTGATCGGACGTCGTAGATTCCGCCCCGCAACTCGGTGACGCCTTGGTTGACGGAGCGGCCGGTCGGCCCTCGGTGAGCGGCCAAGACGTCCATGGTGCGCCGGACGTTTCGTTCGATGATGTCATCGACGCTGGCCGTCGGGTCGGCTTTGGCCAGTTCGAGTAGTGGGTCGACCACCGGTTCAAGGGGCCATGGGGGGTCTCCGGCGACCGCGGCGTGAGCGGCCCCGCAGTCGGTATGCCCGAGCACGATAACCAACTCGACACCCAGCTGGCCGACCGCATAGTCGATACTGGCGATGGTGACCGGTGATGCGCTGTTGCCGGCCACCCGAACCACGAAAAGCTGACCCGCTGGCTGACCGAACACGATCGACGGAGGGACCCGGGCATCCGAGCAGCTCAACACGGCAGCAATCGGTTCGTGAGTTGGATATTGGCCGTCTCCGCTGGCGGTAGCAGTGGTCGCTCGACGAAGGTCAGCCCAGATCTGTTCTGGTGATGGACGGCGAGAGGAGGATGACCCAGACATGATGAGATCACGATATCCGGCAGGTGATCGTGCCCGACCCGGCACCTCGGTACGTCAGTCTGCTCCTACACTCCACTCTCCGTGGGCAGGCCACTGGTGCTCGGAATCCTGAACGTAACCCCCGACTCGTTCAGCGACGGCGGGCGGTTCGTTGCCGTCGACGATCGGAACGACTCCGATCGGCACGAGCGCGTCACCGATCGTGGTGTAGTAGAAATCGATCACGACCAAGCCATCGACTATGCCATCGCCATGGCCGGCGAGGGAGCAGACATCATAGACGTCGGGGGTGAATCGACGAGACCAGGGGCAGTTCCGGTTTCGACGCGGGAAGAAATGTCGCGGGTTATCCCCATCATCGAAGCGCTCGGCCCTCATTGTCGGATCTCGGTCGATACCCGCCACGAGCAGGTGGCGAGGGCTGCAGTGGCCGCCGGCGCTTCCATCATCAACGACATCAGTGCCTCGCTCTGGCCGGTAGCAGCCGACCTTGGCGTTGGGTGGATCGCTATGCACATGCAGGGCGACCCGTCTTCCATGCAGCGGCGCCCGGTGTACGGCGATGTACTCACCGAGGTCAAGGAGTATCTTGTCGAACGAGCGACGCAGGCGATCGACGCTGGCGTTCCCGACGTGTGGATCGACCCCGGATTCGGATTCGGGAAAACTCTGCACCACAACCTGAGATTGTTGGCCGGGCTCGATCAGCTGGTCGCCACCGGTCTGCATGTGGCGGTCGGCACGAGCCGAAAAGCGATGCTCGGCCATCTCATCGCTCGCTCAGATGGGGGAGACCAGCCGGCTCCTGTCGGTGAACGGCTAGTAGGATCGATAGCAACGGCGACGTACGCCATGCTGCAAGGAGTGGACCTGGTCCGGGTCCACGATGTGAAGGCGGCCAAGCAGGCTGCGACCGTGGTCGCAGGAAGAGATGACCAGGAGTAAGCAATATGGCCAAGGGAAAATGGGCACAAGGGATTCGACCCAGGGCGTTTCACTGGATAATCGAAGAACAATTGGCCATCTGTGAGCGACCGGGTGGCTATGGGAAGAACCATCGTCGGGTCCGTCGCCAAGAAGAGGTCATCTGGATCCGGGAAAACGACTTTGCCTTTGTCGTATCGCTGATCCCCTCCGACCACAATCTCCACGCCTACGATGAGCAAGGCATGCCGTGGAAACACTGGTCTTTTGCCCCCTCGCTCGATCTGGAAGTCGTGCTGCCGCAGTTGTACAGCGAGCTACAAACCCAGCTCGGCGACGGCAAGAAACTTCTCTTACACATGGAAGAGGTCGGAGACCGTATCGCCGGGCTGATGGCCGGATACCTCCGTTGGACCGGAATGGTGCCGGTTACCTTCGATGCCATCACCGTGGTGGAACGAATTCTCGGTCGGCAGATGGGGCCCACCGGTCGGTCGATCGTGACGGCAGCCGAACATGTGGCTGCCTCTCGGACCTGCGGTGCCTGACCCTCGGCCATCCGTCGATGGGCCAGCCGATCGGATCGAGGTGCGGGGGCTTGAGATGTTGCTGTTTTGCGGCGTGCTCCCAGAGGAACAGGCGAGGGCGCAGCCCTTCCTGTTCGATCTCGATTTGTACCTCGATTTGTCCGTCGCCGCCGCGACCGATGATCTCACGGCGACAGCCGACTACGGCGCCCTCGTCGACGGCATCTCGGCCGGCTTGGTCGCCGAACGCTTTCAATTGTTGGAACGGTTAGCGGCCAGGGTTGTCGAATTGGTGTTCGAGCTGAGCGCCGTTTCGGAGGCCACCGTGACAGTCCGCAAAATTCGACCGCCGGTGGCGGCTCACGTCGACACCACCGGAGTACGAATCCACCGCGTTCGCCCTTAGCCCGTGCGTGCGTTCCTAGGTCTTGGATCGAACCTTGGCGACCGGCGGGCCATCCTTCGGGAGGCGGCGAGTGCCATCGGTGAACTGGTGGCGGTATCCCCGGTGTACGAGACTGAACCGGTCGGCGGTCCGGATCAAGGAGCGTTCTACAACATTGTCGTCGAGCTCGACACGGAGCGAACGCCTCACGAGTTGCTTGCGCTTTGCGGTGAGTTGGAGCGCTCGGCCGGCCGGGAACGAATCGTCCGTTGGGGCCCTCGCACGCTCGACGTCGATGTGCTGTGGGTCGAAGGCATCGTCGTCAACGACGTCGACTTGACGGTGCCTCACCCTCGGATGGTCGAGCGGAACTTCGTGATGCAACCGTTGTTGGACGTCGCCCCCGACCTGGCGGACATCATGGAATCCGCCGGCTACGATCCGGCCACCGCGCTCGGCGCTGTCACCAGGGTCGGGCCGTTGTGACCGCCAGCGGCCGAGACGATGCCGGTGGCCCTGCCCGGTACACCTCATAAGCTGGTCGGGCTGTGCGTACCGATCTCCAACCACCCATCGCCGACATTCGGTTCCTCGTCGACCGGGCCCTGGCTGAAGACCTCACGCCTCTTGGCGATCTCACGTCGTCACTGCTAGACCAAGACCTCCTGGCCACCGCGGAGTTTGCCGCCCGCCACCCAGGAGTGATCGCCGGTTGCCGATGCGTCGAAGAGACATTCGCCGCGGTGGATCCATCGCTGACCGTGACTTGGAAAAAAACCGATGGCGACCGGGTCGAAGCGGGCGAGACGTTCGGGGTCGCCACGGGTCGCTACGCCACGCTGCTCACCGCAGAGCGGACAGCCCTCAACTTCCTCAGCCACCTGTCGGGGATCGCCACCAATGCAGCCCGGTGGGTTGAGATCGCCGCCGGGCGAGTCACCGTGTGGGACACGCGAAAGACCATTCCCGGCTACCGGTCGATGCAGAAAGCGGCGGTGCGGGCCGGAGGCGCGGCCAACCACCGCGGCAACCTTTCCGATTGGCTCATGCTGAAAGATAACCATCTCCTGGGTGGCCGGCAGGGCGGTTTGTCGGTCGGCGAGGCGGTGGCCGAGGCTCGTCGCCGTTGGCCTGGCCGAACCGTTCACGTCGAAGCCGACGATGAGACTGTGCTGTTCGACGCGTTGGAGGCCAAGGCAGACATCATCCTTCTCGACAACTTCACCCCCGACGAGCTCACCGCCCTCGTGCCAAAGGTCGACGAGTGGGCGACAGCCCAGGCCGGCAGAACACGGCCCCTGCTGGAAGCCTCGGGTGGTATCACGCTCGACACGCTCGACGCCTACGCCGACACCGGCGTCGACCTCGTTTCGTCGGGTTCGATCACGAACTCGGCACCCGTCCTCGACATCGGCCTCGATGTCGTACCGGACGACACCGACCACTCAAAGACCTGACCGAGCCACCATCGGACCATCCCCATGTCGAGCATTCCATACCGATTCGAGCCGACGGCTACCTCAGCCGATATTCGCACCACCCACGACGGCATAGAGGCCGGCGACGAGACCGGACAACAGGTCACCATCGCCGGCCGGCTCATGCTGCGTCGGGTCCAGGGCAAGTTGGCCTTCGGTACCCTGCAGGACTCGGGAGGGCGAATTCAGCTGTTCGCTCCAGCCAAGGTCACGCCGGAGTTTCAGTCGTTCTGCGATCTTTCTCTCGGCGATTGGATCGGGGTGACCGGCGAGGTCATGAAGACCCGCAAGGGTGAACTGTCGGTCAAGGTTGAGCAGTGGGTGACGCTGGCGTCGGCCCGTCGTTCTTTCCCCGACAAGTTTCACGGCCTCACCGACCAAGACGTTCGGTATCGGCAACGCTACGTCGATCTTTGGGTGACTCCGGAGAGTCGTCATATCTTCGAGCTTCGGTCGCGGATCGTGTCGTTGACCAGGCGGTGGCTAGAAGACCGAGGGTTTATGGAAGTCGAGACACCGATCTTCCATCCGATTCCCGGTGGCGCCGCAGCTCGGCCGTTTACGACCCACCACAACGCCCTCGACCAAGAGTTCTTCCTCCGTATCGCTCCTGAGCTGTATTTGAAACGACTGGTGGCCGGCGGATTCGAGCGAGTGTTCGAAATCGGGAGGGTGTTCCGGAACGAGGGGATCAGCACCAGGCACAATCCCGAGTTCACCATGCTTGAGCTGTATCAGGCATATGCCGACTACGACGACATCATGGTCCTCGTCGAGGAACTGATCGCCTATCTCGCCAACGAGATACATGGCACCACCAAGCTGAACTACGGCGGGCGGTCGCTCGACGTCAGCCCTCCTTGGCGGCGAGCATCGATGACCGAGCTGATCGAGGAACATATCGGCGTCGGGGTGGGGTTGACGACGGATCTTGCCGAGCTTCGTCGGATCGCCGACGAGCACGGCGTCCACGTCGAGGACGGCTACGGTCCCGGCAAGCTCATCCTCGAACTGTACGAGAAGACGGTTGAGGGCAACCTGTTCGATCCGGTCTTCGTCACCGACTATCCAAAGGAAGTCTCGCCCCTCTCGCGGGGACACCGTGAGGTGCCCGGCCTCACCGAACGCTTCGAAGCGGTGGTGACCGGTCGAGAGTTGGCAAATGCCTTCAGCGAGTTAATCGATCCCGACGAGCAACGGGCTCGATTTGAAGACCAGGCCAGACTGAAAGCCGAGGGCGACGACGAGGCTATGGTCGTCGACGATGACTACCTTCGGGCGATGGAGTACGGCCTCCCGCCAACCGGTGGGCTCGGTATCGGCATCGACCGCCTCGTCATGTTGTTGACCGATGCCCAAACCATCCGAGACGTAGTGTTGTTCCCAACCCTTCGACCGGAGCAGTCTTAGCCCGAGCGGCCCGGCGGTTCGAGCAGCTCGCGGTCCGGATCGTCGAATATGAGCACCTGGTTGCCGCCCAAGGTTCGAGCGTCTTCAAGCGCTCGTCGGGCGTAGCCCAGTAGTTTGGCTCCGGTGTCGGCCGGAGCGCTGACGGCCACGCCGATATTGATACTGCACCGAATCGGTTGATCGTCGATGATCATCGGTTGGCTTAGTTCGGTGTGAAGCCGGCGGGCCAACCCCTCGGTCTCGGCGGGAGCGGTCAGGGCCGGTCTTACCAGCAATACCAGGTCGGACTGGATGGCCACGACAAGGTCTCGGGCGTCGGCCATATCGGCCAGGCGTTGGAGCGTTGCTGCGATCGCCGCCTCGACGAGCGACATTCGACGTTCGTCGTCGTCGAATAGGGGCACGCTTGGTCGAACGAGGATCAACCCGACTGGCGGTTGGCGTAGTAGCGCATCGATGGCGGTGGCAATCGAGGTGTCATGCTTGACGTCGGTATCGTCGGGTGGAAGGGTCATCCTCTGCTAGTCGACGCCAGTCACGCTGGATTGATGACGCTTCCATTCTTGACCACTCCGGCCGCGTCCTTTTGAAGGTGAACGCCGGCATGGGGACCGGTCCCCCTTCCGCCAGGGGTGCTTCGATCGTACATTGCTGTTGTCAAAGAACACTGCGGCCCCCGATCGACGGGACCCCGCTTCCCGACGAAAGGCAAGATCATGTCTGTTCACCACGTCACCATGGCCGACCTCAACCAGTGTCGCGACGATGTCAATATTCGCGTCCAGGGCATCCTGGCCGATCTGCAACTCATGAACGGCCGGCTCGAAGAGACGGTTTTCGTCGGCGAGAATGCCGACACGTTTGCTGTGGGGATGAATACCACCGTCGAAGCGTTCAATGCGGCCCAAAACGCCAACTTGCAGAACATTCTCGACACGGTGACCACCAACATGAACGTGGTCGTCCAAAAACTCGGCGGGCAGCCGTGGCCGGCACCCTCGATCGAACAGCTCACCAACGCCATGCCGGCGACTTCGAAGAAGGAAGAGGGATACCACGCCGACACGGCCGACATGGGCGAACTCCATACTCACATCGGCACCCAGATGGCCGCCATCGTGACCAAGTACCAGGAGATCGGCCCGGCCATCGATACCTCGGCGTGGGAAGGTCCAGAAAAGGATGCGACCGCCGCTGACGTGACCTCACAGGTCAACACCGTCGTGGTGCCCGACGTCGAAGGTGCCCGTGATGAGCTGCAGACATCGCTCCAGGGGCAGATCGATTCGCTCGAAAACACCGGAACCGCCTCGTAAACCAGCGCCGTTCCGACCCAACCTGAATCTTGCCTGATCGTGTAGGGCCGGCGGGCGGCCGGTCCTACATATCTTTGTGTATTGGTGATCCGTTTCCGTCGGAGCTTGCCCTGTTGGCCTGCCCTCGGCGGCCGCTGACCCCTCAGATCGACGGTTCGTCGGCGAACACGTCGCTGAACTGCGCCATCGTGGCGATCCGATCGGCGGCGATGTAGCCCCGCCCTTCGGTCATGGCCAGTCCCGGATGCCACTGAGGAACAACGCCGATCACCTCCTGGGTGTCGCGCCCATCAAGCGGGCAGAGGTGCACGATCGTGCGACACTTCTTTAGCTCTTGCTGGACGGGGCTCGCGCTATACCCTCGAACGCGAGTCGTTGCCGCCACATGGCTGACCTCGAGCAGCGCTCCGCTCACCGCGGTCATCAGCTGCCGGTTTGATTCGTCGAGTAGATCGACGTCGTCGAGGAGTAGCAGCCGATCGGGGCGCGGTTCGCTGGCCGCCCGTTCGGTCAACTCGTCGAGGAAGGCCATCAGCGCATCCCCGGTTTCGGAGCACGTTCGGTGAACACCATCGAGCGCGACGAGGCGCGAGTGAGGTGGCGCCACTACCCACACCTCACCGCCGGCCACCATCACCTGGTGGCCGATCGTGGCCAGCGCGGTGGACCGGCCGGTGCGGGGATCACCGTACACGGCCACATTGTTGTAGGTCAGATCGAGGTGAATCGGTTTGAGCGTCAAATCGGCGACGCCGACAACGGGGCGGAGCGGATCATCGGATGGGAGCACCTCGGCCGACCTTGGTAGCGGACCAGTTCGCAGATCCGGATCGACCCAGCCGGTTAACCCGCCGGCGACCGCTACCAGCCGCTCTCGTTCCGCCGTCTCCCGCACCTCGAGGCTTTCGTTGCCGGCGAGGGCCGGGTCGGTCAGTTTGGCGATTTGTACCATGGTTGGCCCGTTGTACAGGCCTTGCCCTGGGTCGAGTTCTACGTCCGCTGCCTCGCTGGATCTGAGCCCGGCCTCCAGGTACCCCTGGGCATCGGCTTGGCGGAGGGTGATCCGGTCGGAGATGGCCGACATGATGGTCGACCGCACCCCCGCTCGACGGGCAGCGGCCAAAATCGGGTAGATGCCAACTTGTCGACCGTCGACGAGCAGTTGGGTGAGCTTCTCGTAGAAGGGGATCAAACCCGAGGTCGACGCTCCGGCCTCCATGGTCTGGATCAGCGCGTCGAGCCCATCTACCAGTAGCAACACACGAGAATGCTCGGGAGGCGGCGCTGATCGTGCCACCGCGTCGGCCAGCGCTTGGCGGCGCAACTCGAAGGTCTCGTGGAGCACGGTGATTACTCTGGTGACCGCTTCCATATCGTCACTGGCGGCAACCGCCGCACATTGCGGTAGTGCGTTGAGGGCGCCGAGTTCCCTCGATGCGAAGTCGATAGCGAAGATGGTCAACCCGCCGCCCCCTCGTTCCGAATCGTCGAGCGATGCCGAAAGAGCGGCCGTCTTTAGCATCGTCGATTTACCGGTGCCGCCGGTCCCGAATGCGATCAAACCTCCAGACCGGGCCAGGTTGGTGACCAACGGATACTGGGCCTGGGCGGCCGGGTCGTCGATCATGCCGATAGCGACTCGTTCGCCCGGCACCGCAGCCTGCTCGGCTGGTTCGTTGGTGGCCGCTCGGCGTACCTCTTCGATGGGGATTACCGCCGGAAGCACGTCGAGCCATGGGGGCCGGCCGTTGGGCATCGCCAGCTGTTTCGTTGCCTCGATGACCGCGTCGAGCAGCGCCGAAACCTGAGTTTTTGCCGGGGTCTGAGCATCGCCCGGAGAGTTTTTGGTCAGGCCATTGCGATGGCGTGTCGGTAGTTCCTGACGGGCGAGGGCGGCTGGCGGAAGTGGGGTATGGCCGAACGGCTCCACGGTCACCGGCGGTGGACCAGTGTCGGCCAGCAGCGGTGCGCCGGCCCAAGCCGATTGGAACGCCACCAGTTCCCCCGGACCGAGTCTGGCAAACCCTCGACCTTTGAGAGGTGCCGGTAGCGCGGCAGCGTCGGCGGTTCCGATGACTGCGTTCGACTCCGAAGAGTCCAACATCCGAAGCGAGATCCGAAGGTTTGTGTTCGCCTTGATGTTGTCGTTGACCGAACCCGACGGGCGCTGCGTTGCCAAGATCAGATGAATACCGAGGCTCCGACCGCGCTGGGCGATGTCGACGATCCCGGCCACAAAATCGGGAATTTCTTTGACCAGTGTGGCGAACTCGTCGACCACGATGACCAGCGAGGGTGGGGCTTCCTCGGGGTACCGTTCGATCATCTCAGCGAGATCTTTGGCCCGACCTTTCAACAGGTCCATCCGGCGGTTCAGCTCGGCCCGCAAAGAGGTCAAGGCCCGCATCGACAGCAGGCCGTCGAGGTTGGTGACGTAGCCGACGGTGTGGGGCACGTCCTTAAACAGGTCGCTCGATGCGCCGCCCTTGTAGTCGACGAACAGAACGTTGACCTTCGTCGGAGGGTTGTGGGCCACCAAGCTGGCCACGATGGACATGACGAGTTCGCTTTTGCCGGCTCCGCTCGTTCCGCCAATAAGGCCGTGGGGGCCATGGGTCACCATGTCGAGGTGTAGTGGTCCTGACTCGGTCAGACCGATCGGTCCGGCCACCGAGTAGCCACGTCGGGTCTGCCATTGGGTGGCAACCCAATCGGCGTCGATGGCCTCAATACCGAACGCGGTGAACAGCGGAACGACCCGTGGTAACGCAGTGGCGGCATTGGTGGCCGAGGCGTCACGAAGCGGGGCGAGCGCTTGTGCGGTGAGGGTCGCTCGCTGGGGGCCGAGCCGGTCGATGTCGATATACAGGTCTGGTTTGGTCGGGTCGGTGAACAAGATCCGCGACAGGTCACCGGTGAGAGGGGATTGGCATTCGACGATGGCCTGGGCTTGACGGGGGACTCGCTCCCTCGTGTCGGTAAGCCATACCACCGATATCCCAGTTGTGGGGCAAAGATCGAGCAGCCGTGACACGAGGGCCGGATCGGGTTCGAGGGCTCGATCGAGAAGTAACAGCAGCCAGGGAAAGCGCGGGTCGCGACTCTGGCGGTCTTTGGCGACCGACGAGCGGTTCGCCGCCTCGGTGATGAGGTCTCGTATCAGTCCGTCGGCCGCCCCTTTGGTTCCGACGAGGTGGGGACCGGCCAGCGGCGAGCTAGTCGACCGGCTGTGTGGCGTCCACTTGAGCTGTTCCAGCAGGTGTCGAGCCGGGGCGAAGGCGCCGAGAAGGATGAGGTCTTCCGGGGAGTGAAGGCCGGTGGCTTGAATAGCGAGCGATGAGGCCAGTGAGGACGTCTCCATCGCTCGACCGACAAGTCCTACGACGCCGAGTTCTGCCAGCTTGAGGGCCACCGGCACGTCGGTAACGGTATGTGTTTCACCGTACGCGGCCTGGATCTGATCGCGGAACTCGGTGTCGCCGCGGTCGCCGATTTTGGCCTCGATCTCGGTCGGTACGTCTCCGAGACCGACCCGTAGTGTGAGGAAGTCGGAGGCATCGCGGTGACGGACCCACAGATCGATAGCTCGGTGTTCGGCCCGGTCGGCGATGTCGGCAACGTCCGGGGCGCCGACGAACCGGCGACGCCGTTCGGTCGATAGTGCCTGGCGCACTTCGTCGGCCTTGATGGCGAGCGCCTGCTCAAACCGTTCGACGGCCGCGGTGAACGTCCGTCCCGATCGGCGGCGGGTCTCGATGAAGTTGCCGATGGCGATTGTCGGCGAAAGGAACGCCAACAGGAGATATCGAGGGCTGCCGATGAACAGCGCCAGCGAAACACCCATCACGATCGGCGCCAAGATGGCTAGCAAGACGAACCGGGGCTTCTCCGGCCGGGTCGGCACGTCTTTGATCTCTTGGATGACGACCGACTCGACCGGGGTTGGAAAATATGGTGTGCGGTGGAACGGCACCTGCCCGAACGCATCGACGTTGTTGCGTTGCATGGTCGGCGCTTCCCGAACCACCAGGGTTGAGGCCCCGACCCGGACAACTTGATCTACCGCGATCGGGTTGGCTCCGACCAACCGATGCCCGGTCGTTCGGACCTCGTTGCGTTCCGAGACCAGCGTTTCAAGCGTCAGGTGCCTGTTCTTGTGCACCGTGAGCGTCAGGTGCCGGCGTGAAATTTGGGGATCGGTGAGCACGATGTCACAGTTGGCGTCGCGCCCGATCGTGTGGTCTCCCGGTTCGAGTGGGAACGATGCACCGGCATCGGGGCCGGAGGCGACGATGAGTCGGAGTTCGGCCGGTCGTCGCCGAGGTGTCGCCGTAATCGAGCCGAGCACGAGTGTCTCGCCGGAGAGGATGCCGGAGTCGGCGACTGTGGTCGCCGGGTTTAGTGCGCCGGTGCCGCGACGAGACAAGGTCGGGATGGTGCCCGGCGGGCGTCCGATGAACTCGGCGATAGCGGCCGCCACGTCGCCGACGGTGTGCGACGGTTCGACCCCGATAGCGAGGTCGGCTTGATGGCTAGCAGAATCGCCATCGTGCTCGGCAGCTTCCAGCCGTACGAAGATTTCCATCACTCAACCGCACTCGCACCCGGAGTATCACACCATGGGGACCGGTCCCCATGGGCCTTCGACCGTTCCGCAGCAACAATCACCGCAGTCTATGTCCATCAATGCCTTCCACGACCCTGCCGTTCTTGAGCGGGCGCTCACCCTTGCCAGGACACTTTGGCAGGTGGCAAAGGCAATCGAGGACGCTGAGAGCGGTCGGGTGGAGGCGATGGGAACGGCCATGAACGAGTGGATCGGTCCGCACGCCGACACCTTCATAGGACTACACGACGACGAACGGACCGCGGTAGCGACGGCCGTTGGGCAGTTGCAGGCCGAAGCGAAGGCATGGGCTCGGTATTGGCTCGACTGTACGAACGCACGCACCGACCGGATATACGACGAGAGGGCCGAGACCCACGATCGTTCGTATCGTCAGCCGGATGGCACCTTGGTGGAGGATGCGCCGCCGATACCTCAACGGGGCACGATCTACTCCTTTCCTCCCGCCCCTCCGGCCTTCTACCCGAATGGAGATGTGTTGTGGTGACCTCCAGAGTTTGGCGGCTCAGCTTTGAAGGTCGGGGTCTGCCCGTTACCGGAGCGCGGTGAGTAACTCATCTCGCTTCATGCGCGATCGGCCGACGATGCCTCGGTCTCGGGCCAGGGCTCGTAAGGCGCTGACGGTCATCGCTTCCAGGTCGTCGGCTAGAACCGGCGGAGGAGCCGTGGGTTTCGGTGCCGTCGAGCTGTCGGCTGGAGTTTGGGTGTTGACTGGCGCCGGGGCTGGGGTTGGTGGTGACTCTGGAGGCATCGGGGGAGGAGCGGGGCCGATGGTGGGGACCGGTTCTGGACCGACGCTACGCCACAGCTCCCAATAGCTTCCGAGACGGTCGGCGAAGGCCGTGGAGTCTTCGGCGTAGAGTCTGCGGGCCAGGCCAAGGCCGGCGGCCTCGAATTCGGCCCGTCGATCCGTGGAGAGCGCCATCACCGGTTCGATGTGTTCCTGTCCACCGAACCCATCAGGATCGGCCGACAGCGCTGCTTCCAGCAAACTTAGATCGTGGGCCAGTCCAAGGTCATCACCGACCGCCTCGAACTGGGCCAGCAGTGGTAACACCATGCTGGGTGACAACGGGCGGAACATGCGGAGGTGATAGCGCGTGTACTTCGCTTGTTTGCGGAGTTCGTGGAGTCGTTCGACCGTTGGTTTTCGGACGGCCCGAGCCAGGGCCATCGACCCACGGTCGTGTACCGCCGCCGCTCCTTCTGCCATCAGATCCCAGCTGTCTCCGTCGAGCCGCCAGCCATCTAGTCGAGTGGAGGCGTGCTGGAGGAGGGCCGTTGCCTGTTCGATCGACTGTTCGGCGTCAACCAGCGATACCTTGGCTAGCCGTTCCAGGCCGGTCCGCACCACCGCCACATCGACGTCGGCCAACGACTCGGAGTTCGCCGCCGACAGCGAGTCAAAGGCGGCCAGCAGCACCCGCCCATCCCGATGCCCGGACAGCGCCCGCCCGGCGTCACGGTAGGCGACGTTGGCCCGCCGATACCGCTTTTCCCCCAACGGTTCCCGCACCAACCGCAGTACGGCCCGCACCTTTTTGCATCGTTTGCGAACGTCGAAGATCGCATCGGCGCCCCCCGGCGGACCGTGGAGACCGGCAAGCGCAGATGTGGTGTGGGTCCGGGTCATCCGTTCGATTCCCGCGGCGGCGATCTCGTTCGTTTTGAATCTGAAGGCCATTCAAGAACTGTACCGAGTCTCGTCAACTACCGATTGAGTCCGACGGCCTGAGTCGCAAGGTACCGCTTGTGGGAACCGTCGGTCACGATTGTTCGATGTCGTCGCCGTCGGGACCTCGTGGATCGCTAAGGGGTACCGAAGCCGGCATCACGGTAACGACAACCGGGAGAAGCTCTTCGTCGAGCCCGAGCGCTACCAGCTGACCGTCCACGTTCCCGATGGCCCAGCTTTCTATCGTGTCTCCGCCCCGAGACTCCCCGTGTATGTCTTCTCCGAACCAGATTTTGACGGCTTCGCCATCTTCGGTTCGGCGGGGCTGCCGTTCGACGTCGAGGATCAGCCGACCGTCGCGCCAATACTGTTTGACGTAGGGAAAGATCGGCACGACGATCGAGTCGCCGTGCACCACCGAGGGCCGATCGGCGCTGGCGGGGG
This sequence comes from uncultured Acidimicrobiales bacterium, assembly GCA_938021675.1. Classification (GTDB taxonomy): domain Bacteria; phylum Actinomycetota; class Acidimicrobiia; order Acidimicrobiales; family SZUA-35; genus JAHELU01. Next base: position 6,829 of record CALIFY010000070.1, on the reverse strand, counting down.
TGGGGAGTTCGTCGCCCCGGTCGAGGGTGGGAAGCAGTCCTTCGTTGTAGTCGACGATGTCGCCGGTGTGCCGGTCGATGGTGAGAGAGCAACAGATGCGTCCATCGAGCCAGAGCAGCCGGAGATCGACTCGACCATCTCGTGGCGCCGCTCTTGGAGCGGTGCGTTGCCAGGGTATGGCGGTCAGTGTGAGAGCGACGGCGGCCATGGCTGCCAACACGGCAATTCCCGACCACAACACCGCGATGGCCAAAATCTCGGAGACGACCACAACGCTGGCCAAGCCGAACATGAGCGCTACCGAGGTGGAGTCGAGGCGGCGGAGGCGAGGAAGGTGCTCTACAAGGGCGGCGGCTGGAGCGACGATCAGTCCGGCCACGATGGCTGGCAGACGAAGTATCGTCGGCGCATCGATGACGACAAGGAACGTAGCCAGGAGCGCTAAACCAATGGCGACTTGACGGCTTGAGGGTGTCATTCTTCAACCGCCAATGTAAAGACGACGCCGCTGTCGTTTTCCATGTGGACGACGAAACGAGAATCGTCCCGAAGGACTTCTTCGATCTCGGGCAGCATCGTGGCTGGAAGCGATCCAACGGCTTCGGTTTCAGCCCGCTGTCCATCGGTCAGCAACACATACGCGGCCGGGTAGTCGGTCCCGGTCATCCATCCGTAGAGCTCGTTGGCTGGATCGGATTCGACTCGGGCTACGGATGCGGTCGGTTCCTGAGCGATGGGGACATACACAAACTTTTCGTAGTCGACGTACTGCGCCGGGTAGTTGCGGGTGCCTTCGATCAGGAGCGAACCATTTGGTGCTTCTCTTGAGAGTTCACCGACCAAGGTCACCTCGTCATCGCTGAAGGTGTAAAAGCTGTCTTTTCCGTAGTACGCAAAGCTGAAGGGCACGAGCGCTAGTGACGCCAACGACATCGTCGCCCCAACCCGGAGCTTCCGATTGTCGATCGAGGCCAGCGCGGACGCGGCGAAGAACGACAGCATCGGCAACATGAAGAGCACGACCCGGAACAAAATTTCGCCGCCGAAGGCCAGGAATAGACCGCCGGCCGGTGCCGCCAGTAACACGAACGGAGCGAGGTCTCGCTGTGGCCGACGAAACAGCTGAAAGGCCCCGAACGACGCCACGATGCCGAGACCGACCAGGAGCAATCTCCCGGCCATCGCCACAACCGCCTGACCGTCGCTCCGTTCGGCGGCAAGTCCAAACGATCCTGCGGCGTTCTCTGATGGAGAACCGAGCGTGTCGATGTACTTTGGCAAGTTTTCGGCCAGGAACGGGAACGCTCCGATGGTTATCCATGCCGCGAGTACGACGCCGACCATCAGCGGAAGACGATATGAGATCTGGCGAATCAGGGCTAAACCGGTGAGGGACGCCAGGAGGAAGAACGGGGTGAGTTGATGACTGGAAACCAGAGCGACCGTTGCCAGCACCAGGGCCCCATGAACGATGGCCGACGGTTCAACCGAACGGTGACGCCGATAGAGCCGCAGCACCGTGCCGATGATGAACAAATAGAGTACGAGAGCGAGAGCTTGGGGGGCGAAATAGTCTTGGCCGATCCAGTTCGTCAAGAAAAACAGGAGGCAGGTCGACCACACGACTCGCCTAGATGAACTCAGCTGACGTATGACGAATGCCAGCGCCAGCAGCGTCATCAGATTGAACGTAAGCGGCGCCCATACGGCGAGTCCGATGGCGTCCTGGAGGCCAGCCAGGCTCACGATCGAGGCGTAACTGCTGAAGAAGCCAGGCCAGTTGTGGTAGACGTCGAGCACATCGATGCCTCGATCGACCCCACCGGTTCGCAAAATAAAGTCGGTTACCCCGATGTGTTTAAAGGCCCACGGGTACCGAACCGTTTCATAGGCCACCGACGGCGCAGCCGAAAGTAGCGTGACGAGCACCGCGACGTGGCCGGCCGGCCAGCGTTCCTCCAGAAACGGTCGCTCGATGGCCAGGACGGCGGTAACGATCACCACGAACGTGGCACCGATCGTCAGGGGCGGCACGGCCGAGATGAGGCCCAAATCGCTGAGTAGTTCGGTCGATACCCGAGACAAGCCGGTCAGTGCTACCAGCAGTGCTTCGATGGCGAACACCAGTGCGCCGGCCCAGACCAGGCGGTCTCCCCGGAGGAGTTTGGTCCGTCGGAGCGCTGCGACGCCGGACCGCCACACCGTCATGAACGCCGGGCGTAGGTCGGTGAACAGAAGCCCGATGCCGAGCAGTACCTCGGCGCTGAGCCAAGCGAGGCCCACCCCGGTGACGCCAAAACGGTCGATGGTTACCGCGGTGATAAGTGCTACGAGACCAACTTCGGTCGTTACCACGATGAACAGCGCCCGCATCCGACGCTCGGCTCGGGCCGCGGCCATAAATACCGCAACCGGAAGGTGGGCGATGGCCGCCAACGCCAGCAACCGCAGCACGATCAAACTTTCGCTTGAATACGTTCCGCCGAAAACTCGAAGCAGAAGGGGAGCGACGATGAACAATCCGAGCGCTCCGGGCACGACCAACAACGCCATCTGGCGCAGTGCCGTCGTCCTTTGTTGCTGGAGTAGCTGGGGCTTTTGGGCCGCTTCTGCCAGAAGGGCGGTACCGATGTTGGTCGAAACCAGAAAGAGGTTGTAGGCGATCGACCATGCCATGGCATAGAAGGCGTTCGCCTCGTCACCCAAACGTCCGAGCACGACGAGCGGGAGGACGCCGATCGCTCCCATCCACAAAAGAGTGGCAGCGTGCTCGCCGATTGAGAACCGGATGAGATCGCTGGTTCCGAGAAGCTCGCTGGCCTCAGCGGCATCGCCATCACCGACCGCCCGGAAGTGTCGAAATATTACTATGTTGACCGCGGCAATTATGAGGACTACCGGACCGACCCAGGCGGCGAAGATGCCCCACGTTGGCAGCAGCGAGATCATGGCGACGAGTGCCACGAGCTTGGCGATTGAAAATACGGCGTTCTCGATTGGGACGACGCGGGTCCGGCCGATGGCCACCAGCATGCTGTCCTGGAGGACGAAGATTTGCCAGGCCACACATGCGGCCGCGAACAGGAGCACTCCGACCGTCGATCGGAGTAGCGTGAGCTCTTCGTAGAAGATCCCAAGGCCAATCCCGACCGCGATGCCGAGCACCGCCGTCAGTACCCCCGACACCAGGTAGGAACGGATCATCAGGGTCTTGGCCTGTGCCCCGAATGCGGGGATGAACCGGACGAGTGCGTTTGGCAGTCCGAGGCTGGCCGTCCCGGCAACGAGCATCATGGTGGAAACGAGCGCCGAGTTGACTCCCACGGTCGCTTCATCGAACCCGCGGGCTGCGGCTAGCCAGAACATGATGCCGACCAACGCCCCGATAGCTGAGCTGCTGACAAGATCGATGCCGGCTAGGAACTGGCGGTCGACCCGTAGTCCTATCCGTCTCCCGGCCTGTAGTAGAGCCTCGGTGGGGCGGGTCCGAAGTCGAGAGGCAATGCCCTGGGTGGTCGTCACGGTTCGCAACTACTTCTACGTCGGCTACGGGCATAGGCCAGCGGCCCTCGGAGCATCCCAATTCGCTGGGCCCGGGTGACGCTCGCCGCGTCTTTACCACCGACGTCTTGGTTTTCGCCGGGTGGTTTCGCCACCTGAGCGAGGTGACGGATCCCGCGGGCGGCGCGCCACAGCATCTTCAACCCATTGGTCGGGTCGTCCACGATGAGACTGGTCAGGTAGGCGGTTAGGCCAACCCCGTACCCTTTCGATTGGCTTCGCAGTCCATCGAGGGTCGGGTGATGGCGGTGGAAGATGACGGACGACGGTTGGTAGACGACCGCCTGGCCTATCGTCACCACTCGGTACAAGGCTTGGAGGTCGTCGCCGCCCTGCGCTGGTGTCCCGGCCCCAAGGGCTGGATTGAAACCGCCGATCGAGCGTAGGGTTGTCGTCCGGAAGGCCATGTTGGCTCCCGATCCCATCGCCCCTGCGGCGTACGGGAAGAGAGGGTCGTCCGGCCGATGTTTGTGTAGGTCGAACACCCGCTGCTCAAACCCTTTGTTGAACCCAATACCGGTTTCAGCCCAATACTGGGGCCACGTTTCCAGCTCCGAAGCCAGGATCATGCCGGTGACGGCTCCTGCGTTCGGGTATTGTTCGAAACCGGCGACAAGACCTTCTAGCCAGTACGGGTCGACGATGACGTCGTCGTCGGCGAAGGCGGCGAGCTCCGAGCTGACAATCTCCATCCCGGTGTTGTGAGCGATTGCGAGACCAGCCGTCGGTTCCCGAAGGTACACCGCGGTGAGGTCGTTTCTTGTGTTCCAGGCCTGGACGGTTTTTTCGGCCAGGTCGTCCGATGGTGCGTTGTCGACCACGATGAGCTCGTCGGGAGCCAAGGTGAGGTTGGCCATCGAGTCGAGGCACGTCTCCAGTTCCGTTGGCCGGTTGTGGGTGGCGATCACCACGGCAACGGTCGGACGTTGCTCGGTCACCGATGGTGGGTTCTCGTCGGGCCCGATGCCCTCCGGGTCGAGTCGATCGATTGCGGGCCGGCCAGCGTCGACCAAATGAGCGGAGATTTCGGCGCCCAGTTCGTCCCAAATAGCGGCCGCGTTTTCGGCGACAGTGGAGTACTTGTCGAGGGTCATCGACCCGATCGGTTTGGTTCCGATTCTGATCAGAGCGTAGGTATTTCTGGAATCGGTTTCCGATGGGTTTGGTAGCGGGTATTCGAGGTCGATTACTTCTGTCCTGGCCGCCTGAAAACCCGCCTCATTCTTTTTCTTCTGATGGGATATTGGTTCGCGGTTAGTAAATATGAGTTTCACGGTTCGCCCTTCCCGCGGGAACGTTGCCCGTGGTATTAATCATTGTGGTGTTGGCCCGGACGGCACTATCGGAATCGGTATCGGGTCACCCAACCCGCTATCCTATCCAGCGTACTTGGGCATACTCGGTGCACCGTGGCCCACTAGGTCCAAGCACCTATACGAAATTCTCGCTTAGGTTCAGCTATGCCCTTGTCGTTGATGCGGTGTACCGCCTCGGTGGCATTCTTACCTCTGGCTGTCACCGTCGATCTATCTTTGGGGCCGACCTATTTCGAAGCGTCGTCGCCTACAGCTTGCACGCGTCAGCTTTCCCGAAACCTTCGGTGCTTAGGCGCCCGTCGGGCGCCGACTGGGCCATGGAATCCATGAACTCGGTGTTGGGTGGAAGCCGGAGACGATCTGTGCATGGGCTCCACGCAACGGCGACGGTCGGGGCTGATTATGTCAAGACTTGGCAGAAGTCGTAGCGCGACCTTGACTTCGTAGCTGGGCTCGGCTCCGGAGAAGAAGTACGGGGCCCACGAGGCGGCCTACGCCATTGGCAAGGCGATACCGGAGCGGCACCGCAGCCGTTATCTGCCTACGGGCACGATCCATCGACGGTAGAAGCACGTACTTCAAGCCGCGCGGAATCCGAGACAGTAGGGGTGGTCGGGTGCGCTGATCGAACAGGTGGCTGGCCAGAAAGGCGGTGAGACCGATGCCGTAGGTGTACATACGTTGTGCAAATTGACCGGTGTCGAGTCGATCGGCGTGCCAGCCAAGCGCTGCCGGCTCGTACGCTACGTCGAACCCTTCAACCAGCACCCGGATTGGCGCGTCTATATCTTCGCCACCTCGGGCTGGCGTGCCTGGCCCGAGCGATTCGTTGAATCCCCCCAGTTGGCGAAAAACTTCAGTGTTGAACGCCATGTTGGAGCCGTTACACATCCCCACCCGGTACGGATATAAGGGGTCGGTGGATTGAAGACTGCTGGCTAGGAACGGTTCGAATCCGTACGCGGTCGACCAACTCATCATCCGTTCGAACGTGCGCTGGTTTTTGGTCTCCAGATAAACTGCAGGGCAGTAGCCGAGGACGCATCGAACATCGCTTGACCGTCCGAATCCTCGGGCTACTGCCTGAAGCCAGGTGGCGTCTACCAAGATGTCGTCGGACAGGAACGCGGTCACCGGGTGGCGGGCGAGGTTAAGGCCGATATTTCGTGCTAGTGATAGGCCAGGCCGTCTTTCGCCTACGTAGGAGACTCGATCGTCGGAACCGAACTGGTCGAGTACGGCTCGTTCTGTTTCGTCCCCGCCCACTCCGTTCTCGACAACGATTACTTCAAATGGTGCTGGGTAGTCTTGTTTGAGAACTTCTGCGACGCACGCGGCCACTCGCTCCGGTCGCCGGTGGGTGCCGATTACCACGCTGATCGCTGGTGTCGGAAACGTGATTGCGTCTCGTCCGGTCAGCGACGAGGCTTCGTGAGCAGCAAGCGCTTCAGTTCCGATACGTTCGTACGCTGCCTGTTTCACCTCATCGATATTGATTTCGCCGTCGACCAAGTCGAACAGCGCCATACCGAGTGGCTCGCTTCCGGCTCGGAGGAGCACGTAGGCAGCTCCGAACGGCTCCCCGAGGGCGGTCCGTTGGATCAGCAACCGAGGCGGCGGGGCAAGAAGATCGAATTCGCCGACCCAAATCGGGCAGTCGGGAAGCACGCTGGTCATGAGTATGTTTCTCGCCCTTCCTTCGCCTTCGTTGCGAGAGCATATTGCTCAATCGACAATCTACCGGCTTGGTCAACTGCTTGCCCACAGGTGGGAATTCTGCCTATGGCTACAAGGGGTCGGGGGGTGATGCTTGATTAATAGATCAAATTCGGGGGTGGTGACGACTGTTGGTTGCATCGGTCATTCGGGTGCTTCGATAGTTAACCCGACCTTTACGTTGTTGGTGGTCTTTATGTAAGGGCCTGTGGCTGGTCGTGTAGTGCGGCGGGCAG